>JAAYCM010000143.1 GCA_012729765.1 Chloroflexota bacterium
CGGCCTCGGTCATATAGCCCTGCCCGGTCAGGCTGGTGCGCAGCCAGTAGCCGATCTCGAATTTCGGGACCGACCAGTCGATCCGGTGCAGGCCGCTCCCGCCTACGAACAGGCCATCCGGCTTGCGAAGCAGCACCAGCGGCAGTTCCTCGCGCATCAGCCAGTGGGCCGCGCCGCGCCGGTACACTTCTTCCGTCTGCGCGGCGGTCGGAGTCGGATGCACCCAGGGCATCCAGGGCCGCAGCTCCTCAAGCGACTCGCGGATCGCCGCGTTCCCGGCAGCGCCATCACCGGGGCGCGGGGCACGAATGATCAGCCGCTCGGACTCGATCTGATCGGGGAAGTCAAACAAAATCGGGTTGTCGATACCGCTCATACGGCGCTCCTGTCGTGTGGGGGGAAAACGTGCTACAGTGCCGCGTCGATCACATCCAACAGCGCGCCGCCGCGCACCAGATCGACGAAACGATCAACATACGGGCGCAGCGCCACATCCTGCGTGATCGGGACTAGCCGGCGGCCCGGCGCGATTTCGACCGTGCGCAGGTAGTCGAGTGCGGCGGCGGTCCCGCGCCCCAGGCGCAAGCCCGGTTCCTGCTGCAACCGCAGCTCCAATGCCTGATAAGCACACAGCAGCTCGATGGCGATCACAGCCTGGGCATTGGCAACGATCTGCGCCGCCTGCCGGGCTGCGATCGTGCTCATGCTGACGTGGTCCTCACGGTTGGCGCTGCTGGGGATGCTGTCCACGCTGGCGGGATGCGCCAGCACCTTGTTTTCGCTGACCAGCGACGCCGCCGTATACTGGACCATCATCAGGCCGTTGTTCAGCCCTTCTCCGCCGGGCGGCTCGGCCACCAGGAACGGCGGCAGCCCGCGATTGAGCCGGCCATCGGTCAGCATAAAGGTGCGCCGCTCGGAAATGCTCGCCAGGTCGGCAACCGCGATCTTCAGGAAGTCCAGCACATAGCCCACCGGCGCGCCGTGAAAGTTGCCGCCCGAAACCGCCTTGATCGCGCGCGGCAGGTGCAGCGGCCCGTCTCCGGCCAGGAAGATCAGCGGGTTGTCGGTCACGGCGTTGATCTCGGTCGTCAGCACGCGCTCGATATGATCCAGGCTGTCCAGTCCCGCGCCCAAAACGGTCGGGGCGGCGCGCAGGCAGTAAGGGTCCTGGGGCGGTCCCTGGGCCGGATCGAGATCGTGATCGGCGTCGCCGCGCACCAGCTCGCTGCCTTCGACCAGCCGGTAGACAAACGCCGCGACGCGCGCCTGCCCGCTGTGGCCGCGTACCGCGTGCAGATGCGGCAGAAACGCATCACGGAAGCCGCGCAGCGCTTCGAGCGAGAGCGCCAGCGCGATCCCGGCCTGGGCCAGCAGGTGCCGCGCATCGTGCCAGGCCAGCACGCCGATCCCGGCGCTGACCGCCGTCCCGTTGATCAGCGCGACGCCTTCCTTCGCGCCGAGCACCAATCGCGGGATGCCCGCCGCCGCCATTGCTTCGGCCCCGCTGATCAGGCCGCCCTGCCAGCACGCCAGCCCGTCCGCGCCGGGATGCGGCTCCTCACCGGGCACCGGCGCGCTGAGGACCAGCGCCAGGTGCGCCAGCGGGGCCAGATCACCGCACGCGCCGAGCGATCCCTGGGCGGGCATCGCGGGCAGCACACCCCGGTTGAGCATCGCCACCAGCGTATTGATCACGTCGCGCCGCACGCCGCTGTAACCCTGGGCCAGCGTGTGCGCCCGGATCAGCATCGACGCGCGGGTCGCATCCGGCGGCAGGTGCTCGCCCACCCCGACCGCATGACTCAGCAGCAGATTCCGGCTCAGGCGGGCGGCCTCGGAGCGGTGGCGGAAGATCGCGCGCCCGGCGTTGTCGCCGAAACCCGTGTTCACACCGTAGATCACCAGCGGATCGCGCCCTTCGGCGTCCGCCGCTTCGATCTCGCCCATCGTCTGCTCGACCCAGCGCGCGCTGGCGTCCACCCGCTCCAGCCGTGCCGCCAGATCGGAATCCGGGGGCGCGGCGTCGGGCAGCGGCTGCACCGGCGCCTGTTCGCGCGCGACGCGCACCACATCGGGGATGGTCAGGGGGGCATGGCCCAGCCGCAGCGGGCCATGATCATCCGCATCCAAAGACATATTTTGCCTCTCTAAATTTTTCGTCACGATAAAAACGTCGCCCACACCGGCGACGCGCACTGTTAGCGCTATTGTACATCAGCGCAGCACGTCGCGCCGCAGCCGGTCGAGCACTTGCAGCGCGGTCAGGTTGCGGACGGTGTAGCCATAGCGCAGGTGGTCGGGATCGAAGTGGGCGCTCAGGCCGTCGGGCGGCGCGCTGGGGTGAACGCCGTCCGCGCTGATGCCGAGATCGGGCACGGCTTGCAGCGCGCGCCAGTAATTCCACAACGGCACGTCATACTCACGCGCCAGGTCGATCACGGCGCGGTTGAAAGCCAGTATGCGCCCGGCCAGATCGGGGCGCGCCGGCAGCGGTGGGATCGTGCTCAGCACCGGGATCACGCCCTGCTCCAGCGAGAACTCGACGATCTGGCGCAGGTTATCGCGGTAGCTGTCGAGCGTGCGCCCGGCAGCGACATCGTTCGTGCCAAACAGAATCAGCGCGATTGCAGGCCGCGCCAGCCGGTACTCGCACGCCAGCGGAGACTCCCCGGCCTGGCACACGCGCGGATCGGCCTGCGCCGGGTCGAGCACGTCGCCGCTCGTCCAGCCGATGCGCACCGCCGCCGAGGTCGCGCCAAACGGATTCTGCTCACGCCCATCGGGAGCGGAGAAATAGGCAATCGTGTCGGCCAGGGAACCGTGCTCGCCCAGGTCGTAGCGGCCCTGCGCGATAGGAGTTAGAAAACGGGCGTCGGCGCTGATACTGTCGCCCACACGGACGAACACCTGCGGCAGATTGCCACGCCGCTGGCCCTCGCGGAAGATCGCGCGGGCGCGGTCGCCAATGCCCGAAATAAGGTCAGTTTCGAGGAGAAGCTGCATGTCCGGCGCGTCTTCCCCGTTCGCGCCGAACAGCGCGACGGCGCTCAGGTCGGCCTCATAGGCGAGATAGCTCGCCGCCACCCAACCCTGTTCGCCATCCGGCAGTGTAACAGACACCCAGGCGTTATCGGCGGTGCGCGCCGTGATCGTGAGCGGCGTCCCGGCGTCCAGCGTCGTCACGACCGCCGCACTGGTGGACGGCTCCGCGCGCACGCGCAGCCCGCCGCAGGTCGCGCAGACTCGCGCCGCAATCGTGACCGGACGATCCGCGCGCAGCACGAGCCACACGCCGATCAGCGCCAGCAGCCCCGCGATCAGTGCCGCCCCAACCGCCGCGCCGATCCACACCCGGCGCGACCACAACTGCTCTACCACGTCGCCCGCTAGCCCAGCGAGCGATCCGAGGGCATATCCTCGCTCCAGAAGGTGAACAGATCGCCCACCGATTTCCCTTCATGGTTGCAGCGGATCGCATCTCCGAACACGGCGGCCACCGACTCGACCCGGAGCTTGGGCAGCCGCTGCTGGGCGTGGGGTGCATACACCGTGTCGGTGCACACGATCTCGCTGACGCACTCCAGCGCGCTCACGTTCTCGATCGCGTTGCCGGTAAACAGGCCGTGCGTGCAGGCCAGCGAGAACTCCTTGGTGCCCAGCCTGTTCATCACTTCTACGATCTTGACCATCGTGCTGCCGGTCGCGATCTCGTCATCGATCACGATTGCGCGGCGCTTGACCGGCCCGCCGCTGCCCAGCACCGTCGCGATCTCGACTTCGGCATCGCCCAGGCGCATCTTGCTGCCGACGGCCAGCGGCAGGCCCAGCGCGTAGGCCAGCTTGGTCGCCTGCTTGGCATAGCCGACATCGGGCGAGACGACAACCGCGTCGCTGAGGTCCTGCTTCCTGAAGTGATCGACCATCACGCGCAGGCTGGTCAGGTGATCGAGCGGGACATCGAAAAAGCCGTGAATCTGCGCCGAGTGCAGCGTCATCGCCAGCACGCGGTCCGCCCCGGCGGTTTCGATCAGTTGGGCCAGCAGCTTGGCGGTGATCGAGATGCGCGGCGCGTCCTTCTTGTCGGACCGCCCATAGGCATAGTAGGGGATCACGGCGGTGACACGGTCGGCGTCGCCGTGCCGGGCGATATCCAGCATCATCAACATCTGCATCAGGTGGCGGTGCACCGGCTCGGTGAGCGACTGGATGATATAGACATCCTTACCGCGCACACTCTCGCCCAGCTGCACTCGCAGTGTCCCGTGGCTGAAGCGCTCGGTCCGGGTGGGGCGCAGCGGCACGCCGAGATACTCGCAAACCCGGAGGGCCAGCGGCTCATTCGATGTGCCAGAGAAAATGTAGGGGCCTTCCGCTGTCAAGCCTTGTCCTCCTTGTGTTGGCTGTGCACAAAACACGCCTCTACTTTACCGCCGCCCACCAAACCTGCAACCCTTCCGGCGGCGGAATAGCGCGGTTTTCGCCGAACGTTATAATTCTAGAACGTGGGTTTCCGAGTCTTTGCCCGGAATGCTGGGAGCATGGCATGTATCTCCGCAACGTTCAGTGGCCTGACGACCAGGATGCGCTGCTCAGGCATATTCTTCAGGTGCACGGCCCGACTGATTGCGATCTGCTGGCGGCGTGGTATGGCACCACCCCGCGTTTCGATCCGGCTGACTATTTCGTCGTCGAGAATGACGACGGCACGGAGATTATCGCACACGTGGGCGTCGTGCCGCGCCTGGTGCAGATCGGCCAGAGCCTTTTTACGGCGGGCGAGATCGCGTTCTTCGGCGTGCTGGACAGCCATCAGGACCAGGGGATCGAGCCGGCGCTGCTCGATATCGCCCACGACCGCATGGTCGCGCGCGGCGACGCGTTGGGGCTGGTGTTGGGCACGCCGAATTTTTACGAGGCGTGGCAGTACGAGTACGCGGTCGGCCTCTACCTGACCAGCTACGAGTCCGATATCCCGACCGACCTGGCGCTCAAGGCCGGACACTGGGACTTGCAGCACGCCTACGAGCGCCGTACCGCCGACCGGCTGGGGGTGCGCAGCCGCCCGCTGACCGTGCGCCGCTTTTACCTCAGCGATCTGCCCGCCGTGATGGCGCTGTATCAGGCCGAGAGCCGCGCCGGGCATTCGATTCTGGCACGCGACGAGGAAACGTGGCTCTGGCAGCTCGACTATATGACGCGCATCGGGCGCAACGAGCCGGATGATTTTCTGGTGGTCGAGATCGAGAACCAGATCGCCGGCTATATCCGGCTGGTGACCGACACGCCGCTCAACTGGTTCCGCGAAGCCGAGGCCGCGCGCTTCAGCGTGATCGAGGCGGCGGGCAGCGATCCCGACGCGATCGAGGCGCTGCTGGCCGAAACGGCACGCCTCGCGCAGACGTTCAACGCCAGACGGATCGGCCTGTTTGTGCACCCGGCCAGCCAGTTTGCCCGGCATGCTCTGGCGCGCGGCGCGAGCTTTCGCAGCTTCACCGGCGCGGGATTCATGCGCGTACACAACCTGCCGCTGGCCGTGCAGCAGCTCGGTCCAGAGTTGGAAGCGCGCCGCCTGGCGAGTCCCTATGCCGGGCGCGCCTTCCGGCTGGTGATCACGACCGAGCACGATCAGGCCGAGATCGAGCTGGGCCATGGCACGCCGGAGCCGGTCGAGCTGGAAGTGCCCGCGACCGCCTTTGTCCGGCTGCTGTCCGGCTGGTATGGAATCGACCACCTGAACGCTGGCTATCTGGCGCGCCATGACGACCTGCTGCGTGTGCTCTTCCCCCGGCGCGATCCGAAGATCGGGCTGGCGGACCTAATCTGATTACGGCGGCTTGCGGGCTGCCCAGGAGCTTGAGGTTATGTCTCAGATCACCGTCCGGCAGGCGAACCTGTCCGACGCAAGCAGTATCACTGCCCTGAACAATCGCCTGATCGCGCGCTGGGTGCGCTATGGCATCGACAACGAGGAGCTTCCGACCGGGTACGATGACCTGACCCTGTTCGAGCGCTGGCTGCAAGGCGGTCCCTGGTCCAGCATCGAGATGTGCGCGGTCCATATCGCCAGCCTGCTGCGCGGCACCGACGGTATCCCGCTGGTGGCCGAGGTCGAGGGCGAGGTTGGGGCCGAGGCCGAGATCTTCATCGGGCAGGAGCCGGAGCCGTTCGGCCATCACATCAACGTCTCACGGCTGGCGGTCCACCCGGAGCTGGCCGATATCGGCCTGGGCAGCGCCCTGCTGACCTATATCCTGCAAATCGCCGCGGCGATCCGCTGCCGCCGGGTGACGGTCGCGGACGCGAGCGATGATGCCGCGCTCTACGAGCATCACCGTTTCCACCGGGCGCACAGCGGCCAGCGGCTGGCGATCAGCGCGCAGGAAGGCCGCGTGTTCTACCGGGCGACCGAGCTTACGAGCTTCCAGCCGGAGCTGATCAAGGGCTGGCATATGCCGCTGGGCCGCTATCAGAACGCGCGCCAGGAGTGGGAGCGCATCGTGCCCGGTTTCTGGAACAGCGTGCCGGAGATTGTCGAGCCGGAAGCCGCTCGCCTGAGCCTGACCATCACCGGGCAGGAAGCCTATGCCCTGATGCAGGCCGACCGCTACGATCCGTCGCGGGTCCACGTCTATCTGTGGAGCAAGCGCCCGATCAATCACCTGCTGGTGATGGCGCTGCGCGACTGGGCCGCCCGCCAGGGCTACGAGACGCTGGTCGCGTTCGCATGGGATTACGTGATCCCGCTGCTGGAAGTGGACGCCGCGCCGGACGGTTATAACCAAGTGCTCTACGAGCGCGCGCTTTGATACCACAGCCGCCGGTTTCGATCATAACGCGGCTGGCCTGAACATCCCTAGCCCCGGCACGGGCGGCGCGGTGTGGCGAATCTAGTGAACTTCGTACAAGCAATATGCTTGACACATATCTTCAGAATCCATACAATCTCGTCATCGTAACCGCACATCATCGAGAATCAAACTATGCACAGGTTAGGATGTATGTGTCTGGAGCCGGGGCGTTAAGCCACACGACTTCAGACCGGGCCATAACCTAGAGCGCTAAGCTAAAGCCAACGACTGAACAGCGTGGCTGCGCCCCACAGCGGCGAGATTTTCCGATCGCCGCCGGCATAACGGGGCCGCACCACGTTTTTTGTTTGGTCGCTGGCTTTTTTGTTCACAGCTTGTGAGGAGAAATACACCCATGATTGCTGAACGTCAGGTTGATCACAGCGCCATCCGGACCAATCAGAGCTTCACAATTGGGCTGTTGGCGCTGGCGTTTGTCCTGAATCTGCCGGGGCTGGCCGGAGCCACCGGGCTGATCATGCTGGTATCAGCCTTGGTGCCGCCGCTGGGCCTGTTCACGCGTATCTACCGACACGTGCTGCGCCCGGCGGGGCTGGTGCGTCCCAACGTGATCCGCGACAACCCGGAACCGCACCGCTTCGCGCAGGTCCTCGGCGGGACAGTCGTCACGCTGGGCACGCTCGCGCTGCTGGCCGGATTCGAGGTCGCAGGCTGGGGACTGATCGCGGTCGTGATCGGGCTGGCGAGCCTGAACCTGTTCGCGGGCTGGTGCGCCGGCTGCACGCTGTACTACTGGCTCAACCGGCTGGGCGTGCCCGGCTTTAAGCACTCACCGGGCGAGACGGCACGATGATCGAGCGGCTGGCCCTGTTCCTGATGCTGGCCGGGCTGGCGCTGATTGCCTATGCGGGCTTCCAGCGCTGGCAGGTGTGGCGCGCCTGCCGATCCGCCCCCGGCGATCCGCTGCTGGTGCGGCTGCGGCCCGGCATACCGGCGGTGCTCTACTTCACCACGCCGTCCTGCGCGCCGTGCCGGTTTCAGCAGCGCCCGGCCATTGCGGCCCTGCTGCACGAGCTGGGCGACCGCGTGCAGGTGATCGAAGTCGATGCGCAGGAACAGCCCGACGCTGCCGCGCGCTGGGGTGTGCTCAGCGTACCCACAACCTTCATTCTGGATCGCACGGGCCGCCCGCGCGCGTGTAACAACGGTGTCGCCGGGCTGGACCGGCTGCGGCAGCAGCTTATGAGCCTGTAACGGCCAGCAGCCGATCGAGCAGGTGCGCGAACTCGTCCATCTGCTCCAGCGAGACGATATGCAGCGGCGCGCCGGGGGGCATCGCCTTGCGGCGCTCGCTGTTCGGTGCGGCGATTTCATCGGCCACGCGCCCCGTACCGGCCACGATCACAAGCGGGTTGCCGAGCCGGGCGTGCAGCAGCGCCTCATGATAGACCAGCTCCCCGCCGTTGACGATCAGCGCCACGCCGGGCTGTTCTGCCGCGCGCAGCAGCCCGACCAGCAGATCGGACTCGATCCCGAACTCGTCGCCGTCTACGAAGAGAAAGTGTGAATGCCAGGGGTCGAGCGGAACGTGCTCGTCATCCGGCTCCGGCCCGCCCGGATAGGCGATTAGCCCGGCGGGACAGGCGCCCAGCAGAGGGAACGTGCCGCCGATCGCGCGGCGCGCCTCGCCCATCGCGGCCATCGCGCCGGCGTGTGTGCCGCCATCCACCACCAGCCAGCGGCGTTCTTCGGCCAGCGGCGCCAGGACCGACGTCAGCAGCGGGCGCACCGTGTCGATCTGCTCCGGCGTCATCTTGCTCGCGCCGCCATGCATCACGACCATACCTGCGTAGGGTGGCAGGCGAAGTGCCTCAAGCGCTTCGCGCGGGGGCGTATCGGGCATGACGCGGACCGCCGAGGCGATCTGCCCCTCAAACGGAATCGTGATAGATGCAGCAGGAAACATCGTCAGAAATCCTTTCCGGCGCACAGGGCAGCCTGGCATGGCACTCTTTCTCACCTCTCCGCGCCTCACAGATCGTATGAGAAGTTCCCCTCACCCCCCAGCCCCTTCTCCCTCGGGGAGATGGGGAGTCATGCGCGGTTTTCCCCTCGCCCCAGGGTGGGAGGGGTGGCGCACCGCGCCGGAGTGAGGAGTCTCCAATGGCGTCTCAGCCACAGAGGATGATACTGTAATTATGCGCTGAAACGGTCTGCCCTGGCGAACCCCAAACTTGAGGGCTGCACAAGAAACACATAAGAACCGCAGCCCGCCTGTCTCCGATCAGGGGGGATACGCTACAATAGGAATCTGTGCGCCTTGCACACATTTTGAGTTGTTCAGAGAAAACGTCATGAACCAGAATACGGCTGACGGTGAGCGCGGGCTGGCGTTTCTGCGCGAGCAGCTCAGCGAAGCCGAGCATAAAGTAGCGCGACTGCAACACGCGGTCGATACCTGCCAGCGCTGCCTGGAAGCGGAAGGGCTGGCGAAGATGCTCACGGCGGCCCAGGCCGAACGCCACCTACTCACCGAACTCATCACGTTCCAGTCCTCAGACCAAGCCCTCTCGCTCAGCACCGTCCTGCTGTACAGCGCCCGCCACTTCGAGCAGCAGTCGTCACGCCTGGGGCGCAACTGGGGCCGGGGCCGTCCCATTTCGCCGGATTACTGGGAAGCCGAGGGCAAACGCGCTTTCCTGAAGGACCTGCTGCGGCGCTATCACGCCTGGCGCGCCAACCGCCCCTACTACCCCGATATCGCACCGGCGGCGCACAATCAAACACGGGCACCGGGAACACAGGGTCCAGCGGTGCAGCGCCCGGCCCGGAGCGGAAGCGCGACTCATCCCTGGTTTGGCGAAACCGGCGCATCGGCGGGAGCCGGCAGCCAGGACGGGTATAATTCTGGCCCGGACCAGGACGAGAAGTCGCTCGACGTTCTGGAAGAGACAATTCACAGCGCCCTGCGCCGGGTGGGATTTCCTGACGATCACCTGCGGATCATCGTCCAGCCGCACGGCTTCGCGATTATCACCGGCTACGCGCACGACGCCGAACAGCGGGCGCTGGCCGTCAGGGCGTTGGAGAGCGTTGAAGGTTTGCACGACTTGCTGATGGATATTCAGATTGTGGATGCGACGCGCTGCCCCGCCTGCCAGCCCGATTCGACATTCCGGCGCGAGCTGACCGAATCAAGCAGCCGCCAATCCTGACGACTGGCGGCTGCTCCCCCCTGTTCAAATACCAGCCAGCGCGGTCGCGCCTGCCGGTTATTCGCTCCCGCTGTGGATCGAGATCGACTCGATCATCCGCTCGATGACCTGATCGGGCGCCTCATCTTTGAGATTGGTGCTGATCGACACCGTCATCCACAGGATCAGGCCATCGTGCGGCACGTACACATCGTAGACCACTTCCTGTCCCCAGTAACCCTGGCGCTGGGCGGCAGGGTCCTCGCTGCGGTAGTGGTAGTAATAGGCCGTGCGCCCATCGACCGTGATCTCCTGCCGGTCGTAATCGATCGTGGCCTCGTCGCTGAGGAACCAGCCTTCCTGCGCCCACTCGGCTTTGGTCTTGGCCCAGCTTGCGCCATCATAGGCGGGCGAGCTTTGCGGCACATCCATAATCACGACCGAGACCTGCTCGTCGGGCAGATCGAGGCCCATACCGAGCAGCTCCGCGCCGAGATCGGCAAACATCTGCTCGAAGTTAATCGGCTGCCCGGCATACATCTCGACCTGGTTGTAAAACGCGTGATTCGCCACCCCGCATACCTGATAGCCCCCCGCCTCACGCAGGCAGCGCGCATCCCATGCTTCGGGATACTCCACACTAAACGAGGCCGCCTCAAGCGTCGTCATATCGGGCAGCGATGCCGACTTGCCCCCGCCGATCCAGCCCCGCTCGCGGGCGGCATAGGCCAGCACCAACACCAGCACCACCAGCGCGACGACGATCATGGTGAAGCCGATGACCGTTTCGAGGCTGTTGCGCTTCGAGGGGCCGTCAGTTGGGCCGGACGCAGCCGGATACGGATCATGCTCGCCAAAGGGATCGGCGCTGCCGTCGCCATAGTTGGCCGCCGGGTCGAAGCCCGGCTGGTGTTCCGCGTGCATCATTTGGGCTTCGGTCAGCAGCGGCGTGCCATACGGCTCGGCCACCTGCACCGTCTCGACGGTGGGGGGCGGTGTCTGATGGGCCAGCGACGCGAATCGGACCGGCTCCCGGGCGGGCGGCGGGGCAGCTGGTTCAGCCCGTGCCGGAGCCTGCACCGGCTGGATCTGTGCCGGGGCGGATGGGCCAAGCCGGGCCAGCTTTTCCCGCGCTTTGGGGTGCTGCGGATCGATCTTGAGCACCTGCTCCAGGCAGCGGCGAACGTTCTCCGGCTTGGTGACGGCATGCGCCATCAGCCACCAGCCATCGACATCCTGCGGACAGCCCGCTAGATAGGCTTTCAGCAGATGGGCAGCTTCCATGCGCTGCCCGGCTTTGATCAATTCAAAGGCGCGAATGAGTTCGGGTGAAGGTGACTGTGCCATCGCGATCTGCCCTAATTCCTGACGAGGCTGCGGCGGTCTGGGCTGGTGGGAATTCCGCCGGCTGGTGACTGGGCCAGTGCCCGGCGCATTCTGGGGCGCACCCCCCGATGCGCCCCAACCGCCATACCGCCATCCCCCCGTACGAACGGCTGCACAAACGTGCAACCTAAAAACAGTATACTTGGGGTTGGGTTGCACGCGTGTGAAATCTTCACGAAATATTTGTGAAATAAGCGTTTAATCGACCAGGACGGGCCGCAACCCGCCCCGCTTACGCCTCGAATGCATGTCGCCGTGCCGCGTAGATCAGGATACTGGCGGCGACGGCGGCGTTCAGCGACTCGATCCCGGATGCCATCGGGATGCGGATCAGGGTGTGCGGCACGCCTCCGGCGGCCTGCGCGAAGCCGTGCGCCTCACCGCCGATCACCAGCACCGCGCGCCGCGTCCAATCCACCGCGTCATAGCGCAGTTCCCCGCCCGCGTCGGCCAGATAGAATGGCAGCGCCCCAAATCGCTTCGCCAGGGCGGGCCAGTCCAGGCTGAGCAGCGGCACGCGATATTGGGCACTCATCCCGGCGCGCAGCGTCTTGGGATTGAACGGATCGACCGTGCCCGGCGTCAGCGCGACCACGCTCACACCTGCCGCCGCCGCCGTGCGCAGGAGTGTGCCCAGGTTGCCGGGATCGCGCCAGCCGTCGGCCACCACAACCAGATCGGGCGCTTCGGGCACGGGCAGCGCCGGCCAGCGGAACACCCCCAGCACGCCCTGCGGCGTCTCGGTGTCGGACATCTCGCGCATGAGTATATCGGGGACTTCGAAACATGGCACGCCCTGCGCTTCCAACCCTCGGACCAGCGCCTCGACCGCCTGATCCTGGAGCGCGTCCGGCGTGTAGCAGGCGAAATCGGGCGGCACACCGGCCTGGACGACATCGCGCACCAGCCGCAGCCCTTCCAGCACCAGGCGCCGCTGCTGGCGGCGCGTTTTGGCCTGGCGCTGCAACAGCCGGACCAGCTTCACGCGTTCGTTGTGCGGGCTGCTAATCTGGGGCATAGGGCGGCGGAGGCTCGTAGATCGCGGACGAACCGCCGGAGCCATCGGAGCCGATGACCAGCGGCGGGATATCTTCGCTGGCGGCCTGGGCGGTGCGCAGCTCGGCGTTCAGACGTTCGGCCAGCCGGGGCAGATCGGGGGGCAGCGCCGCGCACGGCTCGCGCAGGGCGAGCAGCAGATCCACGCCGGTCACCGTCTCCAGCACGAGCGAACAGCGCACGCGGCGGCCCGGCAGGGCATCCACCAGCCGGAAGGCGACCGCCTCGCTGGCGGCGTAATGCAGCGTGCGCTGGGGGGCGTCGGGCAGATTCACGGTGATCGCGCCCGCCGCCAGATCGAACGCGATCGACAAGCGGCGTCCGCACGCTGCCGGGCCATACGCCAGGGCATAGATCAGCCCCAGCCCGATCAGGGCGCCCGCCGCGAGCACGATAGCAAAACCGGGGCCGCTGCCGCCGGTTTCCGCCGTGAAGCCCCACGCCGCCAGCGCGACCGCCGCAGCGGTTCCGAGCGCCAGCCCGCCCGCCAATGACCACACCCACGCGGCCAGCGACCACCAGCGGCCCGGCAGCCGGTAGATATAGACAGCGCCCTGGGGTGTCTCACGAAACGTCGTGCGCGCGCGCGGCATCGTGCTGTTCTCACACTCCCCGGATATAAACGAAAAACCGGCGTATGGCTCGGTCGATGCCGCCGGTTTTGCTTCGATGTTAAGCCACGCTCAGCCGGTTATGCCTGCTGAGCCAGCACCACCAATGACGCAAAGGTTGCCCCGTCGCGCACGGCGATATCGGCCAATACCTTGCGGTCCAGCTCGATATTCGCCTGCTTGAGCGCATGCATCAGGCGGCTGTAGCTCATGCCGTTGATGCGTGCGGCAGCGTTGATCCGCGCGATCCACAGGCGGCGCAGCTCGCGGCGGCGCACGCGGCGGTCGCGGTAGGCGTACCACTGGCTCTTCATCATCGCTTCGTTGGCGCGGCGGAAGAGCCGGTGCTTGGTACCCCACTGGCCCTTGGTCATCTTGAGAATTTTCTTATGCCGACGGCGGGTAACGACCCCACCCTTTACACGACTCATACTTCAAGCTCCTCGACTTGCTGCTAGTGGCCGGACGCGAGCGCCTAGGCCGGGGGATTCTGCTTGTACTTGGCCAGATAGGGCGCCAGACGCTTGACGCGCTTCGCCTCAGCCGAGGTCACGGGCTGCATCTCGCTGAGCTGACGCTTGACACGCGCGGACTTGCGGCGGCGCAGGTGGCTCTTGCCGCCCTTGGTGCGCATCACCTTGCCCGACCCCGTAACCTTGAAACGCTTGGCAGCGGCCTTGTAGGTTTTGATCTTGTATTTCTTCTGCTTTTTTGCCACGAACCGCACTCCCTATAAACAGATGAACACCGCACAGCGTGCGGCGTAGATAGACTGGCCTGGCTGCTGTCAGACAGAAAAGTCTACTTCTTCTTCTCCGGCGAGGGGGCGAGCACCATCAGCATTGTGCGCCCTTCCATATTCGGAGCCTGCTCGACCACCGCGATATCGTCAAGGTCCGCCGCCACTTCTTGCAGCATATCGCGCGCGATCTCCGGATAGGTAATTTCGCGCCCCCGAAAGCGGATGCGCACTTTGACTTTCATGCCCTCTTCGAGCCAGCGGCGCGCATCGCGCACCTTGAACGACCGGTGGTGGTCATCGGTCTTGGGACGCAACCGGATCTCTTTGACTTCAACCTGTTTCTGTTGCTTGCGTGCCTCGCGCTCTTTCTTGGCACGCTCATACTGGAACTTGCCAAAATCCATAATACGGCAGACTGGCGGGTCTGCAGTTGGGGCGACCTCGACCAGGTCGAGACCGCGATCAGCGGCAAGCTGTAAGGCTTGGTGCAGCGATACGACGCCCACATTTTCGTTCGTGTCAGTGATCAGTCGAACTTCGCGCGCGCGTATCCGCTCGTTGATCCGGTAATCTCCCGTGCTGATGGCCCTTGTCCTTTCTCGTCGTTCAGTCCAACGCCGTTGGGCGTTTTGGCTATGCAGTGTAGCATAGCGCCGGCGTTTAGTCAACCGTTTTGAGGCGACAACAGGCGAGGGAAGGCGCTCAGCTTTCGGGCTGATCGGGCGCGCCGGTGGGTAAGATCAGCGTGAAGGTGCTGCCCTGCCCCGGCCAGCTCTTCAGTTCGATCCGGCCCCGGTGCAGATCGATGATCTCTTTGGTGATGGCCAGGCCCAGGCCGGTGCCGGATGCATGGAGCGAGGCGCCTTCGGCGCGGAAGAAGCGATCGAAGATGTAGCGCTGGTCTTCGGGCGCGATCCCGATGCCGGTGTCCTCGACCGAGAGGCGCACTTCCGGCCCGGTCTGCTCCAGCCCCACGACAATCTGGCCCCCGGCAGCGGTATATTTGATCGCGTTGCTGAGCAGGTTATGGAAGGCGCGCGCAAGCTGGTTCTGGTCGCCGTTCAGATAGCAGGTGGGGGGGCAGCCCGCCAGATCGACCTGCAGGTCCTTGTTCTGGATCACGGCACGCAGCGAGATAACGCCCGCGCGGCACAGCTCCGCCAGGTCGAACCACTGCATCTGCGGCATATCGCGCCGCGCATCGAAGCGCGACAACTCCAGGATATCCTCGATCAACTCACGCAGCACGTGGGCCTGCTGCTCGATATCGACCATCATCTCGCGCCGCTCGTCCTCACCCAGCCGGTTGTAATACTTGTTCAGTGTGCTGATCTGGAGCAGGACCGTCGAAAGCGGCGTGCGCAGCTCGTGCGAGACGGTGGACACAAAGCGGTCCTTCAGCTCGTCAAGCTGGCGATAGTAGGTTACGTCGTGCAGAGCGATAACCGTGCCCAGCAGCGTGCCTTCGGCAGCATAGATCGGGGTGCTGGATGCCTGCACCGCGCGCTTGGGGACGCGCTGCACCATCGCGCACAGCGCCATTTCTTCGTGGCGCAGCTCCGACTCGCGCAGCCAGCACGGCCAGCCCTGGTCACACGGCAGCGCCGCCGGGCAGCCCTGGCTTGCGCACTGCTCGTCCAGCAACTCGGTGTATGCCACGAGCGCCGTGGCCGGCAGGTTAAACTCCAGATGCTCGGCGGCATCCGCCTTCCGGGTGCGCACCCGCAGCCAGGACCACAGCCGCGCCGCCGCGACTAGCGGCCCGCCTGACTGCGCCGGGAAGAATTCGAGCAGGCGCTCGGCTGCCGGGTTGATCAGAACCGGGCAGTCGTCGTGGTCGAAGACGAGCAGTCCATCGGCCACGTTGCTCAGGATGGCGCGGATATGCGCTTCGCCGCGCACCGCTTCGGCATAGAGCCGCGCATTCGCCAGCGCCACGCCGATCTGCCGCCCGATCGCGTCGAGCATCCGCGATTCTTCCGCGCTCCAGGGGCGCGGCTGGTCGTGCACTAGCGAGATCACACCCTGAACCTGCTCCTGCCGCCAGATCGGAACGCTCAGCACTGCCGAAATGCCGGTGCGCCCGATCAGGTCCGGCAGCACTTCCGGGCGGGCCGTCTCGCCACCCGGCTGAATCCCCGTGACCAGTTCCAGCACCGTCTCCGAAACGCCGCAGCGCGCCGCCAGTTCCAGCGATGCCCCGTCCGCGTTCAGCAGATAGATCGCGCCGCCCAGCACGCCAAGCTGCTGGACTGTCGTTTGCAGCACGCCATCCAGCATCTCGATCATGTCGAGCGAGCTGCTCAGGGTTTCGGCAACCGCGTTACGCACGCTCAGATCGGTCGTGCGCTCGTGCACCCGCTGTTCAAGCTGGCCGGTATAGCGGCGCACCTCGGCATACAGCATCCGGTTTTCGAGCGCCGCCGCCGCCCGCTCGGCAAATGCTTTGAGGATGCGCACCTGCTCCTGATCGAAGGCTTCCGGTCCGGCGTGCTGGACATGCAGCACACCCAGTACGCCGTTCGGTGTAATCAGCGGCAGCGCGACTTCGGACTGTCCCGCGCGCTGCCCGTTGGCCGATGGCCCGGTGAGCGTCTCGGACAGCGACATGATCTGCCCTGACCGCGCCGCGACCGCGACCAGCCCCGCACCGTCGCGCGCCAGCCCGGATTCATCCGGGGGTGTGTAGCGCCCGGCCTGCCCCAGCGGCAGCAGGCGCTGCTGCGCGGCGTCCGACCAGAACAGCCCACAGCCGACACCGGGCATCTGGTCCGCCATCATCCGCGCGATATAAGCCCCAAACTCGTTCAGATCGGTCGAGAACGGCAGCGACGTAAACAGATCGGATGTGCAGCGATAGAGCAGCGCCAGCTCATTCGTGTAACGGCTGAGATCGTGATACAACTCGGCGTTCCTGAGCGCGATCGCGGCCTGGTCGGCGAAGGCGCGCAGGCGCTCGGCATCGGCCTGCTGGAAGAAATGCGCCCTGGAGCTTTGCAGTTCCAGAAAGCCGGATACCGCGTCATCCTGAATGATCGGCACCACGATATGCGAGCGGATCCAGCGCGATTCGGGGACGAAAATCCAGTCTGGCACGGCGTGTGTATCGGGCGTAATGACCGGCTGCCGCGTGTTATAGGCCTGGTACAGGTTGTCTGTCTCCTGCACCACCAGCCGGAGCTTGACCAGCCCTTCCCCCAGCCGCTGCCCGGACTGATCGCTGATGCGGATAATGGTGGCGAACCCTTCCTCGATGCGCATGATGCACGCTACTTCGTGCGGCACGACGCGCCCGACATTCGCCAGAATCCGCTCCAGCACTTCGTCGGTATTGAGCGT
Source organism: Chloroflexota bacterium (assembly GCA_012729765.1). Classification (GTDB taxonomy): domain Bacteria; phylum Chloroflexota; class Anaerolineae; order Aggregatilineales; family Aggregatilineaceae; genus JAAYCM01. The sequence goes on from JAAYCM010000143.1 coordinate 17,141, forward strand.
GCTGTTGACCGCCGCCGCCACATCGCGCAGGGCGTCGGAGAGCGCCCGCTGCTCGCGCTCGGCCTGGAACAACTGGGCGTTGCGAATCGCGACGGCAGCCTGATTGGCAAACAGGCAGAGCAGATCGGCGTGCCCGGTGCTGTAGCAGCCCGGCGTGGCGCTGTCCACATTCAGGAAGCCGATCACCTGCCCGTCGATGGCGATCGGTGCGCCGATGTGCGCGCGCACCCACTGTGTGACCGGCCCGGCATACCAGTCGGAACTGCTGCGCGTTTCGTTGAGGATGAACGCTTTGCCCGTGTCGATAATCGTGCGCAGACTGGGTGTCAAATCGGTGCGTGTGCCCACGTGGCCAAGGCTGCTTTCGGGTGCGCGCTCATAATAGCCGCGCGATCCCGCGATACGGACCAGGTTGTCGTCGTCGAGCAGCATGATACTGGCGGCATCGTGCGGCACGACGCTGGGCAGCGTGAGCAGAATTCGTTCCAACAGATCGTCAAGCTGAAGCGTGCTGCTGAGCAGGGCAGCCATTTCGCGCAGCGCGTCGGAGAGCGCCCGCTGCTCGCGCTCGGCCATCAGGCTGCGCTGCCGGACCACCGCCGCGCCCAGGGTGCCCGCGACATTGCGCAACGCCTCGATCTCGGCAAACGACCACTCGCGCGCCTGCTCGCAGTCATCCAGTCCGACAAAGCCCCACAGGCTGCGGCCATCGATGACCGGCATCAGAGCCATCGAGCGGGTCTGGCGGGCTTCCAGCAGCGCCCGCTCGTCATCGGGAAACGTGCTCACCTGCCCATACACCGGCTCACCGCCCGTCAAGCGCGCCAGCCAGCGCTCCAGGGCCGGATGTTCGGCGGTCAGCGCAGCCAAAGCCGTGCTGTCATAGCGCCCGGCAGATCCCGCGGCGAGCCATTGGTAGTACAGGTTCAGGTCTGGTGTGCCGCCGGCATGCTGCCGCAGCTCGACGATGTACACCCGGCTGACGTTCGCCGCGCGACCCAACTGCCGGCAGATGTTCGGCAGGACTGCCATCGGCTCCGGCGCGCGCACAAGCTGTTCATTGGCATAGGCGAGCAGTTCCAGGATACGATCCTGGCCGGGCGGCAGCCTGTCGTCTTTACGGCGGTCCGGGGCCTGCCCGCCCGCGCTCCGGCTTCGCTCGCGCCTGTCCCACCCGATCAGCCCTGCGCCGAGCACCATGAACAGCACCCAGTTCAGTGTATCTTCGCTCTGCTGGCTGGGCGCGAGCACGATCACCGTGCCGATCAGGGCCAGGGCGATCAGGGCCGCCAGGAATTTGACCGGGAGCAGGAGACTGGCGACCAGCATGGGCACCAGCAGGTATCCCAGCAGCCCGGTATCACCGGCGGTGGGATAGGGTGCCGCCGCGATCAGCAGCGCCGTCGAAATCGAAAAAACCGCCAGCACCGCTGCCGCGCGGTAATGACGGGTCCGGCTGAAGGGGTAGAGGATGGCCAGCAGCAGCAGGACGCCCAGACCCATATAGAAGTGCTTGTCGTGCAGGGTGGCAAGGCCGCCCTGGTGCACATACAGCCGCACCAGCAGCAGCAGCAACAGAGTCGATCCCACCAGCAGCAGCGAGGCGAGCAGCTTCGCCTGCTGGCGCGGTTGTTCGCCGACGACTTCCGGCCACGCCTCAGTGAGCGATCGCCACAAGCCAGATGGAGACAGATTGAACGCGCGGCCCTGCTGTGCCCGGTATCCCACTGTTTTCTCCTGAGAAAGAACCTGCCGCACATCCGGAGAGGTTTCGTTTCGAGGATATGAGCATATCCTAATATTAACTTAGAATCGATAAGGTGTGGTAGAAATTGATGCTTTTTTCAGGATTGTAAAGTTATTAGCTTGGGGGGCATTGGGGAGACGAAGAGTGTAAAGCGGGGATATGAGAACTGGCCCCACATTCCCGCAATCCTCAAGAGTCGCTAGAGCATGTTATGTACTTTGGAACGCTGAACGAAACGAACAACACTACCCCCCATCCTAAATCCTTCTCCCACAAGGTGGGAAGGACTTGAAAAACGCCACGATCTCCCGTTCCCTCCGCGACAGCGTGGGGGAAGGGGCCGGGGGATGGGGGGTAAGAGTGCGTAACAGCCTCTACAGCGTAAAGCTCTGGTGCAGGGTCGGCACGTCCACCTGCTCATAGCCCGCTTCCTGGCGCAGCTTATCGGCCAGCGCCAGCGCCGACTCTTCTTCGCCGTGCACCAGGAAGGTCCGGCGTGGCTGCTTGGTGATCGCGCTGGCCCACGCGGTCAGCTCGTTGGCGTCGGCATGGCCCGAAAACCCGTTGATGACCTCAACATTTGCCCGCAGGTTATATTCCTCACCGAAGATGCGCACGACCGACTCGCGCTCGACCAGCCGCCGCCCCAATGTGTGCTCGGCCTGCCAGCCGACGATCAGTACCGTATTATTCGGGTCCTCGATCCGGTTCTTCAGGTGGTGCAGAATCCTGCCGCTCTCGGCCATGCCGCTGGCGCTGATCACGATAAACGGCTCGCGCATGAAATTCAGCTCTTTGCTCTGCTCGACCGAACGCGTGTAACGCAGTTGATCGAAGCCGAATGGATCGCCTTCTTCCAACATGAACTGGCGGATTTCGGCGTCGTAGGTTTCGGGATGCAGCCGAAAGACGGCGGTCGCGTTGATCGCCAGCGGGCTGTCTACGAAAACCGGGATCGGCGGGATATCGCGCTGGAGCATCAGCCGGTTGAGGGTATAGACCAACTGCTGCGTGCGCCCAACGGCAAACGAGGGGATAATCAGCGCCCCGCCCCGCTTGTACGTCTGGTTGACCACCTGCTCCAGGCGCTTTTCGGAGTCTTCGTAGGTTTCGTGCAGCCGGTTGCCATACGTGCTCTCCAGGATCAGCACATCGGCATGATCGACGGTTTCGGGATCGCGGATGATCGGAATCCCGGCGCGGCCCAGGTCGCCGCTGAAAACCAGCCGCACATCGCGCCCGGCGTCCCGATCTTCGATGTCGAGCACGACGATCGAGCTGCCAAGCATGTGCCCGGCATCGTACAGCGTGACCGAAATCCCCGGCAGAATCTCGCGCTGGCGGTGGTAGCCGATCGCGCTGAAGTAGTCCAGGCTGCGCACCACGTCATCGATGGTATAGGTCGGCTCGACCGGCGGCTCGCCCCGGCGCGCGTTTTTCTTGTTGACAAACTCGGCGTCGCGCTCCTGGATATAACCGCTGTCCATCAGCATGGTGGAGCACAGATCGCGCGTGGCAAACGTGCAGACAATATCGCCGCGAAACCCGTTCTTGACCAGGTTGGGGATATTGCCGCTGTGATCGATGTGCGCGTGGCTGAGCACCATCGCGTGAATCTTGGACGCGTCGAAGGGCAGATTGCGGTTGCGCTCAAGCGCCTCGCTGCGCGAGCCTTGATACAGCCCGCAGTCGAGCAGGACACGCTGGTCGTTCACCTCGATCAAATGCTGCGAGCCGGTTACGGTCCGCGCTGCGCCATGAAATGTAATCTTGATCACCGTCGTATCCTCGCTGGTGGGATGAGAACGCACCTCAGCTTGTCAGCCGCCTGACACCCGCCTATTGTACACCTTCTGCCCACGCGGTTAAAAAGCCCGCCCAGACCCCACAAGAAATCCAATTGTGTCGAAACGGGCGTAACTATAGACACAGGCGGAGTCGCATTGGATGATACTGTCCTCGCCGGCCCGGCCCGCCCAAGCTGGCGACCGCCGGGCTGCTAATCTGGAAGGGTAGGATAGGAGTATCGTATGTTCACCTTCAAGCGATGGTTTGTCGTATTCGTGCTCGTAATGGTGGCGCTGCTCGTGGGCAATTTCGCCCTCGCCACCGAGACTCGTGCTCAGGACACACAGATATCGGCGCTGGAATTCCACAATGCCATGCGCAAACTGTGGGAAGATCATATCACCTGGACGCGTCTCTATATCGTCAGCACCGCAGCCGACCTGCCGGACACGGACGCGGTTGCCGGGCGGCTGCTGCAAAATCAGGTCGATATTGGCAACGCGATCCGGCCCTTCTATGGTGACGAGGCCGCCGATCAGCTCACTGCGCTCTTGCAGGAGCACATCACCGGCGCGGTCGCAGTGCTCGACGCCGCCAAGGCGGGCGATCAGGCCCAGGTGGAAAGTGCCACCGAAGCCTGGTACGTCAACGGGGACGAGATCGCCGTGTTCCTCAGCACGGCCAACCCCGACAACTGGACGGAACCCCACATGAAAGCCGAGATGAAGATGCATCTTGATCTCACGCTCCAGGAAGCGGTCGACCACCTCGGAGGGAACTCAGCCGCCAGCATCGCGGGTTACGACGAGGTGCACGAACACATCCTGCACATGGCTGACATGCTGAGCAGCGGGATCATGGCCCAGTTCCCCGATCAATTCAGCGCGGCAACGCTCCCCGCGTAGGAGCCGCCCCGCATAACGGATAGGGCGACTCTCCGGCTGCGACCAACTCTCATGCAGATGAGCCTGGCGTGATGATGCGTCCAGGCTCATTTTTTGCGTCCTGCCATCCCAGCCGCAAAGGGCAAAATTGGCGCGGGATCCTGCGCAGACTCCGCCGCTCGCGGGCACCGCTGCTAACGATCGTGGTTGCGCGACGCCTGCTTCAACACCTCGAGCAGCTCGCTGCCATATTCGGCGCGCCGCCAGGGGCCCAGGCCGGGAATCTGCTCCAGGTCTTCAAGTGTGGTCGGGCTTTTGCGCGCCAGAGTCCACATCGTATCGCGCGAGAGGATCACATCGGACTCGACGCCGCGTGCCAGCGCCCGCTGTTTGCGCCACTCGCGCAGCGCCTCGTAGCGGGCCTGCACATCGAAATTGGCGCTCATGGTGCGGCGTGGGGGCTGGGGCGGCGGCTCGCGGCGCGCCTCGGCCAGCGCCTGCACGATCTTCGGGCCGTAGCGCCGCACCTGGTCCTGGCTGAAACCCCTGATCCCGTGCAAATCCTCGACCCGGCGCGGGGACAGCCGCGCGATCTCGACCAGGACGCTGTCATTGAACACCTTGAACGGCGGGACATCGCGCCGCCGTGCCTCGTCATCACGCAGCAGATAGAGCGCGCGCAGCAGGCCCATCTGGCTCCGGCGCAGGGACCGCGCCTCGTGGATGCGCCAGTAGGCTTCGGGATCAAACACGTATTCGGCGGGCGGCAGCGCGGGCAGGCCGGCGAAGATCTCGCGCGCCTCTTCCAGGTGCCCCGTCTCTTGCAGCTCGGCCAGCAGCCGGTCGCGCAGCTCCGGCAGATAGTGGGTGTCCATCTGCGCGTAGAGAAGCTGCTCCGGCGGCAGCGGGCGGGCGGTCCAGTCGGCGCGCTGATATTTCTTTTCGGCGCGGACGCCAAACTGCTCGGCCAGAATGTTGCCCAGGCCAACCGCGTTCCAGCCGCAGATGCGCGCCGCCAGCATCGTGTCGAACAGGTTGTTGAACTCGTAGTGAAAATCGCGCTTGAGCGTCATGATGTCGTATTCGGCGGCGTGAAACACGATCTCGATCCGGGGATCGGCAAACAACTCACCAAGGGGGGCCATATTGCTCACCGCCAGCGGGTCGATGATGTAATCGTGCTGGCGCGTCGAAAGCTGCACCAGGCACACGCGCTCGTAGTAGGCGAACAGGTTGTTCGATTCCGTATCGACGGCCAGCAGCGGCTCGCCGCGCAGCCGCCCGACCAGCCGCTGAAGATCGGCGTTGTGGCGGATGTAAATGGCAGGCTTCAGATCGGGGGCCGCAGGCGTCACAGCCACCCCCTGTAGCGAAAGTAGATCAGCATCGACGCGGCGATCAGAAACATCAGCCCGATCACCATTTCGAAGGCCAACTGCGTCCCCTGCATCGGCAGCGCAACGTTCATGCCGTAGATGCCGCTTAACAGCGTCAGCGGCAGCATGATTACCGAGATGACCGTCAGAATCCGCATGACCTCGTTCAGCCGGTAGCTGACGAGCGTGTTAGCCGTGTCCGAAAGACCGCGAATCACTTCCAGATGTTCCTCTATAATGTCGGTTGCTTTGATCAGGTGGTCCAGAATGTCGCCAAAGTAGACGTCCAGGTCCTCGCGGATGAAGGGGCGATCGACCTTCTCCAGGTTCTCGACAATCACCAGTTGGGGCCGGATAATCCGCCGCAGCGCGATGATATCGCGCCGGACAAACGACAGGTCCTGAATCACCTGCCGCGAGTCCTCGGTGAAGATTTCCTCTTCCAGCTCGCGGATATTGGCATCGACCTTGTAGAGAATCGGAAAGATGTAATCGACCAGCCGGTCGATCACACCATGCAGAATCTTGCTCGCGCCGCGTCCCATGATCTGCTCGCGCACTTCCGGGTTCGTCTGGCACTGCTCGAAGAGGTGGCGCAGCGGCTTGAGCGAGCCATCACTGACCGTCACGACGTAGCCGCTGCCGACGAAGATATCGACTTCGGATGCGCGGCTGATGCGCTGGACGGGGTCCCACAGCGGGAGCTGCATCACGACGAACAGGTAATCTTCGTATTCGTCGAGCTTTGGGCGCTCGATTCGGCTGAGCAGGTCTTCGAGGTCCAGCGGGTGGAAATGCGGATAGGTTTCGCGCAGGTCTTGCACGTCCTGGGGCGTGATACGCTCGATATTGGTCCACCTGATGCGACCATGCTGAATTGTTTGAATCGCCATAGCGGTTATTATCGCTCCCGGTTTGGCTCTCGGCAAGCTGAGGCTGCGCACACTGGCCGGTTTGGCAATTTGCCGCCGCGTGCACACGATCTATCTGCCAGATGATACTCGACCGGCGCGAAAATGGTCGAGCGCGGAATGGAAACTCGCATGCAAAAAACGGGCATCAGCAAGCAAGAACAACGGATCAGGCGGCGCATCCGGCGCTGGATCGGGCGCGGCTGGCGGCTGCTGCGCCTGGCGCTGCTGTTGATCGTGCTCCTGCTGCTGCTGAGCGACGGCATCAGCGTAGACCGGACGCTGCGCGGGCGCGCCGTCGCCCTGGTGCGCGATCACCTCTATGACTACGTCGGCTGGGAAGCGGACGCGCTGTGGGGCAAGCTGCGCCAGGAATTGTTCGGCGTGCATCCCTATCTGGATGAAGCCAGGCGCGAAACGCTGGTGTATGACTACCTGACACGCCTGGCCGAGGCGCAGGCGCTCGAGGCGCAAATCGAGTATCTCTATGCCGACCCCGCGATCACCGATCCTGCCGCAGCATCCGCCGATCTGCGCGCCCGGCGAGACGCACTGCGCGCCGAGCTGGCCGGCGATCAGCCCCTGGTCGAAAGCATCATCGAGGGGCAGGTTTCAGCCGTGCTGGTCGATCAAGGCTTCGGCACGCTGGGCCAGGTGCTCCCGCCCGTCTCGATGCACTTTACGCCGCTCCCCACCCTGCTGGTGATCTCCCCCCGCGACCGGATCGAGTTCGCGGTTGATCTCAGCCTGGAGCCGATCCCACTCGAACAGCGCGACGCCATCGAGCGCCGGGTCGCCGCCGAGCTGGATGTCGCGGCGCTGATCGTGCCCCTGGGCGGTATCAGCCTGTATCCGAGCATGGTGATCGAGACTGCCGATCTCGCCCGCGCCTACGAGGTCACGGCCCACGAGTGGGCGCACCACTACCTGACGTTCTTCCCGCTGGGGCTGGAATATACGCTGTGGCCCGAATCGCGCATCATCAATGAGACGGTCGCCACCTTCTTCGGGCAGGCCGTCGCCCGGCAGGTGATCGCGCGCTACTTCCCCGACCAGCCGCTGCCGGTCTATCCCTCATTCCACCAGCCGCCCCCGCCGGCGCTGCCGCTCGATCCTGCCGCGCCGGAGCCAATCGACTTTGGCCGGGCGCTGCACACGACGCGCGTCACGGTAGACTGGCTGCTGCGGCACGGATGGATCAAACCGGCGGAAGCCTATATGGAAGCCCAGCGCCGGTTGTTCGTGCAGCACGGCTACCCGATCCGCAAGCTCAACCAGGCCTACTTCGCTTTTTACGGCGGCTACCAGGGCGCACCCGGCGCGGGCGGCGCGGACCCAATCGGGCCGGCAGTCGAGGAGCTGCTGCTGCTCAGCCCGGACCTGGCGAGCTTCCTGGAGACGGTGCGGGGCATCACTGCGCGCGACGAGCTTCTGGCCGCGCTGGAGTCTGCCCGCGCCGCCGCACCTTATCCCGACTCAGAGCAGTAGAAAGGTGAACCCAATGATGCGTACTGTGAGCCTGATCGCGCTGGCCCTGCTGGCGCTCGTGCTGGCCGGATGCAATCTGAGCACCGGCGACGACGACGAACTGACCAACCCGATCCTGACCATCGAGGTTGGGGACACAACGCCCGCGCCCGACGCCGGGAATGAGGTCGAGTCCCCGCCGGTCGAAGGTGAAGCGCCCCCCGCCAGCGACGCCGTCCCGTTCGTGACGATCACCACGCCCGCCCCTAACGCCGACGGCACGCCGGTGATCGTCGATCCCGCCGGATTCACCGTCGCGGGCGAGCTGCAGGGCAGCTTCGAGAACAACCTGATCGTCCAGGCGCTGGATGTCCAGGGCAATGTGCTCCAGGAACAGGTTACGACCGCCACCAGCGGCGAGATCGGCGCGCGGGCCGCGTGGGAAGTCCAGCTTGCGCCGCAGGTCGTCGCCGGGTCCGCCGGGACGATCTACGCCTACTTCACCTCGCCGCAGGACGGCAGCGTCGTTGCTTCGGCCACGCTGCCGGTCGTCTACGGCCCGGCCTGATCCATCGAACAGGCAGGGGCGGCGCGCCGATCTGTCCCTGCCTCACCTCCCCGGCTGGCGGCTAATGCGTTTCTCGTAGCAGATCGACACCTCGCCGCCAGACCGTTCCTCACGCACCCGGACGTATCCCAGCTTCTCATAGAAATGCTGGTTGCGTGTGGCCCAGCCGGGCGTATCGAGTATCCAGCGCGCCGCCTGGGGATAGGCCGCCTCGATGAACTGCATCGCCTGCGTCCCGATGCCCCGGTCCTGATAGTCGGGATCAAGATAGATACGGCCCAGCTCATAATGCCCCCGGCCCAGGTTGAACACGATGATCCCGCCGACGATCTGCCCGTCGCACAGGATTTTGTAGTAGTGGCCGCGCTGCATGATCTGAAGCTGCCAGCCCACGTCATCATAGCCGGGCGGACCGCCGCGATCCTGCCCGCCGAAGCGCCGCGCGTCGTCGTCAAAGGTGCGCGTCTGGACCCCGGTCAGGGCGGCGGCATCGGCTGGCGTCGTGCGCTCAAAGGTAATCATCGCTCGCTCCTCGCTGGATATGCTGTGCCCGCTAACGACGCTGATTCTGCCGGGCGCGTGCGCCAAGAATGACCGAAAATTTGAGGCGTTCGCCGCCCCCGCGCTATACTACCTTCCAGTGCGGCGGCCAATTTGTACCGCGAAAACACAAACGCCCGGCTGAGATTTCAACCGGGCGTCGATTTATTATGCAGGTTTTCGAGGGCAACCGTTGTTAAAACAGCCGCCCCTGTTCCTGAAGCACCTGTCGCCAGTGTTCGGCCTGTTCGGCATTGGATCGTAATTGCGCGTCCAACTCCGTTTGGTGCGTGTAGTAGTAGGCCAGCGCGGCGTGCACCTGGCCGAGATTCAGGCGCAACTGCACGGCAATATCCTCTGCCGTCAGTCCGCCGAAGGTATGCAGCACGGCCACATCCACGACGCGGATACCCGTCCCGGCGATGCTGGGCTGCCCGCCGCGCACGGCGGGATTTGACACGATCAGATCGATGTTCAGTACAGTGGTCATACGTCACACTCCTGCACTGATTGTACCGGAAAAGGGAACCCGGTGGGGATTCTACACCGCCCCCATATCCCACTCGCGCAGCAGCTTTGCCACAAACGCGGCGCGGCGCGGCAGCGTGCGAATCTGTACCTGCTCGTGCGCGGCGTGCAGACCCAGGCCGCCCGCCCCGATGCCGTCCAGCGTTGGGATGCCCATCGCCGCCGTGAAGTTACCATCGCTCGCGCCGCCGCTGCCATCCTCGGCCAGATCCAGCCCCAGCCCGCGCGCGATCGTCTGCGCCTGCCGCGCCGCGCGGATCATCTGCGCGTCGCGCTCCATCGGCCCGCGATCGATCCCGCCGCTGACGATCACCTGTGCGCCCGGCAGTACCGGCTGCAACCCCTGGATCGCCCGATCAACGCGCTCGGCTTCCGCCGCCTTGAGGAAGCGCACATCGACTTCCAGCGCGGCCTCGGCGGGAATGACATTCGTCGCGATACCGCCGTGTATCACCGTGACCGACACCGACGTCCCGTTCGGCAGATCGTTGAGGCTGTGCAAATAGAGCGCCTGGTGGGCAGCCTCGATCACGGCATTGATCCCGGCTTCGGGCGCGTTGCCAGAATGTGCAGCACGCCCGACCGTCCGCACCGTATAACGCGCAATGCCTTTGCGCCACGTCTTCAGCGCCTCGCCCTCAGCCGCCGGCTCCATGACCAGCACCAGCCCGCACTGCCCCGCCAGCTCGTGGATCAGATCGCGCGAGTGCAGGCTGCCGGTTTCCTCGTCGCTGTTGAGGAAGAGCCAGATCGGGCGCGGCGGCAGTTCGTCGCGCTCGCGCAGGCCCCGGATCGCTTCCAGCGCCACGACTACGCCGCCCTTCATATCCAGCACGCCCGGCCCAAAGAGCAGCCCGTTTTCCTGGCGCAGCGGCATCTGCTCCAGCGTGCCGACCGGCCACACCGTGTCGATATGGCACAGCAGCAGGATCGGCTGGCCCGGCGCGCTGCCGTTCCACACCGCCAGGCGCAGATCGCCGACCGCCTCACGCGGGTAGACGCGCACCTCGGCCCCCAACTGCTCGCACACACTGCCCAGATAGGTGCTCAGCCGGTCCACGTGCGCCTTGTCACCGGTCGGGGATTCCATCAATACCAGCGCTTGGAGATCGCGCACCATCTCATCGGTGCGCGCGGTGAAGAAGTCTAGCAGGTTGGTCATCGATCTCTCACCTTGTAACGCGAAAAGACACTGATTCTTGTGTTACGCCCCCGGCTGGCGAATGTCATCGGACCACCAGGGCGGCAGGAAACGGCCTTCCAGAAACGCCAGCAGATAGGCCTCAGCCGGATGACGGGCCTGCTTCAGCGCGTCGATTGCCGCCGCGACATCGTATGCCACACGCCGGAAGTCGAGCCGCCAGCCGTGCTCGTCGGCTTCGAGCAGCGCGTAGCTGGGGCGAATGTCGGCAGCCGGGGAGTTGCTCACGCTGCCGGGGTTGATCACGCGTACACCGTCCACCGTGTGATCCTGCGGCCAGTGCGTGTGCCCGACCACTACCAGATCGGCCTCGCAGCCCGCGACCGCTGCCCGCAGTTCGTCGGGCGGCATATTAGGCCGGACGCCCGGCCCGCTGTCACGGCCCGGCGCGGCGTGCACCAGCAGCACACGTGTCCCGTCAGGCAGTGTCAGGCGGTGGTCGAGCGGCAGGTCCGCGAGCCAGCCGAGCCAGCCATGCCCGGTCACATAACCGCTCGTCCAGGCGAAGCTCTGCGAGACCTCGACCAGCTTCGGGATCAGCGCCGGATCAGCCTGTGCCGCTTCCAAGAACGGGCCAGACAGCTCAAACGCCGCTGTGTCGCGATCGGTGTTGCCGCGCAGGAAGATCGCGCCGGGCAGCGCCGCGACCCGCTCCAACACTCCCACCGGATCGTAGCCAAGCGCGGCAAAGTCGCCCATCAGCCAGTAGGCATCGGCCCCGCCCTGCTCCCCGATGTCATTGATCACGGCGTCCAGCGCGAGTGGGTTGCCGTGAATGTCGCCCAGAATCGCAGCACGCATGAGTCACTCTCCCAGCGCGTAGCGCGCCAATACTTCCGTCCGCCCGTGAGACATATACCAGTCGTTCAGCGTCAGCTCGACCTGATCGACCTCGAACGCACCGAAATCGTGCGCCCGCACTGCCGCCAGCAGCCGCACCAGCGCGGGCGGATCGGCGGGCATGGCCTTGAAACGCACGATGGACGAGTGCGTTGTCGTCAGCCGGTAGCGCTTGTCCATCGTCCCGGTCAGCCCTGCCGCCGCGAGCGCCGCCCGCAGCCGGTCGCGCAGGCCGTTGAGCGCGTCCCCCTCAGAGTCACCGTAGACCAGCACGGCATCGGGACTCGCCGTCACGCCCTGGTAGCACACCCGAAACGGGCGCTCGTGCCGGAAGAAGGAGTCCAGCAGCGTGTGATAATCGTCCAGCGGCAGTGCGGCCCGGTCGAAATCGGGCGTCGCGCTGATCAGCGACAGCACCGTGATATGCAGCTCGTCGGCGCGGTAAAAGTACTGGCCGGGCGCGACCGCCTGAATCTGCTCGATCAGCGCCATCAGCCGCGCCTGCGCCGCCGCGTCGGGCCGCGCGACCAGCGTCATCCCGCACCGCATATCGTGGGCCGGATCGTGCAGGTGCGGATCGACGCGCACGCCGCCGGTGCTGAAGGCGTCGAGCGCCTGTGCCCACAGCCGATCATATACCTGGTGGGGCGTCTCCTCCGTCATGATCCCTCTTCCAGCGGAGGCGCCTCGACCGATTCCGCGCCCGGCTCGCCGTCCATCTGCCAGTCACGCAGGATACTCGCCAGCAGCGCGGCCCGGCGCGGCAGGCTGGTGACGATCACATGCTCGTTCTCGGCGTGCATCCCGTCGCCGCGCGCACCCAACCCGTCCAGTGTGGGGATGCCCATCGCCGCCGTGAAGTTGGCGTCGCTGCCGGAGCCGGTCAGCGCCTCGGCGACCGGCAGGCCAAGCTGCCCCGCCAGCTTCGCATACTGGCTGTAGGTGTGGATCATCTGCGCGTTGCGCTCCATCGGGGGCCGCCAGATGCCGCCCTTGACCGCCAGCCGGATGCCGTCCTGCACCGGCTCCAGCGCGTGAATCTGCGCGATCAGGCGGTCGGCTTCGGCCTGGGTGGTGAAGCGCAGATCGACCAGGAACTCGGCGTGCGGCGCGATGATGTTGGCCGCCGTCCCGCCCTTAACCAGGTTGACCGCGACCGACGTGCCGCGCTCCGGCGCATCCCAGCCCGCGACGCGCAAAATCTGGTGGGCCGCCTCGTGGATCGCGTTCAGGCCCTTCTCCGGGTCGTCGCCGGAATGCGCGGGCCGCCCCTCGATATAGACGGTGTAGCGGGCCGTGCCGCGCCGTGACGTTTTGACCGTCTCGCCCTCGGTCGCCGGTTCGAGCACCAGCACCAGTCCGGCGTGCGCCGCGATCTTCTCGATCAGCTCGCGCGAGTGGACGCTGCCGCGCTCTTCGTCGGTGTTGAACAGCGCCCAGATCGGGCGGCGGGGCAGCTCGTTGTGCTCGCGCAGCAGCCCGATCACCTTGATCGCCAGCGCGATCCCGGCCTTCATATCCAGGATGCCGGGGCCATAGAGCCGCACGCCCTGCCGCCAGACCGGCATCTGCGCCAGCGTGCCGACCGGCCAGACGGTATCCATGTGGCACAGGATCAAAATCGGCTTGCCCGGCGCAGTGCCGTTCCACGCCGCGTAGACCAGGTCGCCTACCTCGGCGCGTGGGTAGGTGATCACCTCGGCCCCAATCGCCCTGAGCTGTTCGGCCACGAACACGCCCAGCACGTCTACGGCCCGCTTGTCGCCGGTGGGCGATTCGCGCCGCACCAGTTCTTCCAGCAGCGTGATAATTTCGTCGTTGTGCTCGCGGAAAAATTTCAGCAGTTTCATGATATCTCAGATTTCTGTGATGGTTGTTCAGGAGGCGGCTATGCGTTTCAGAACGCTGAAAGAGGCGAAGCCGTGCCTGCCCCCATCCTAAATCCTTCCCCCAAAATGAGGGAAGGACTTCAAAGCCATCGCCGTTCCCCTCTTCCCTCTGTAAAACGTGGGGGAAGGGGCCGGGGGATAGGGGGAAAAATGCATAACAGCGCCAACTACGCGAACGGGCACAGGTCGGCCAGCGAATAGGTGCGGTTGGCGTAGCCGTAGCTGTTGAGCGGGCCGAGCACATTCGGCAGGCCCGCCGCCGTCGAGATCGCCTGGGCGCACGCCGCGCGCGCATCGTTAGTGGCCCGATAGTTGTCCATAAACGCCGCCCCGATCTGCGCGAAGCCGTGCCCTGGTGTGCCGGGCGGATTCTCGCCTTGCAGGATGTTGAGCCAGTCCTCAGCGCGTGCGTTCCCCAGCCGCGCATAGGCGATCAGGATGCGGAAGGCGGCATAGGCGCGCAGCATCTCGGTTTCCCCGGCGATCGTCCACGCCTGCAAATTATTGTTATCGCGCAGCCGGGCATAGCCGTCGATGGCGAGCCGCAACTCGCCCGCCCGCAGCCGGTCGTCGGCGTCGTAGACGGCGTGGATGCGATAGCGCGAGTCTTCCTGGTCGCGCCGCGCCAGCACATACTCCGCGCCGGTCCAGTCCCAGACATCAAGCACACTGCGCGGTGGCCCGGCGGCGGTGGTGCCAGGCGGGTTGATCTGCGCCGAGATTTCGAGAATCCCGTCGCCGTCGAGGTCCGCGATCCCCAGCCGCCCATTGATCGCGATGATCTGGCCGTTGTTGAGTTCCTGGAAGACGCCCAGCACCGCGTTCCATGACAGAATCCGCGCCTCTTTATAACAGCTTGAGCCGTTGCACGTTTCGGTGAAAAACACCAGTTCGTTGCGCACATCGGTATTCATATCCCCGACGCGGCTCAGCTCTGGCAGCGCCAGGCCGGGATTGTAGGTCGTGTTATAGAGCAGCCGGTAGCCGCCGGCGTCGCAGCCGTAGACCAGAAGCTGCCCGGCGTTCAGCAGCGCTTCCGGGTTATAAACAGTGGGATTGTAGAGCGTGACGATCACTTCCAGCACGCCATCGCCGGTCAGGTCGGTGTCGGCCTGGACCAGCCCGCCCGTGTCGGTGATCGCGCCCCAGTTGCGCAGCGTGGCTTCGAGCACAGTCGGCGATCCGCCGTTCGACAGGTAGCGCCCGACCACCATGCTGTAATCGGCGAAGTTCTGCGGGCGCGTGGGCGGGGCCGGGGAGCCGGGCTGCGGGCAGTTGCTTGGCTGGTAGTAGGGCGCGGATACAGGGGCAGCGGCGGTGGCAGTCGCGGCGGCAATCGTCGCCTGGACGGCGGTCGCGGTCGCGGCTGGCCCCACCGGATTCCCGCCGGGGATGCTGGCCGGTTCCGGCGTGCCTATCCCGCCAGGGGGGCCGGCCTGCCCGGTCGGCGTCACCAGCCAGACGGACAGCCGCCCACCGGGGGTGGCCGTCATCTGGGCCTGCGCGGTCGGCGTGGGCGGCTCGCGGTCCCCGATCATATCACCCACCGGGCCGCAGCCGGTCAGCGCGATCAACAGGCCCGCCAGCAGCAGGGCCAGCCGGCGCGGCGAGACGTAGAAAAGGCGTAAACGGGTCATGCGCGAAGTATAGCGCAGGGGCGAGTCTGCGCCAATCGGCCCGGCAGCGGCGATTCTAATATCACTCTAAGAAGCCGCCCTGCCCCGCCGCCGGATTTCTGGTATAATAAGGGCATGTCAGGGGGTGACAGGCTTCGACGCGGGAGGTTGGTCGTAGGCTGCAAGCCGAGGCGCTCTACCCTCGTAAATCCAGAGCACACTAATAAGTGCCAACCAGAGCACACCAAGCCTCGCTTTAGCTGCTTAGTCAGCTAAACAGGCGAAAGATTACCCGAGGGTAATCCGTCTGCCCCGACCGTACCTGTTCGGGCGGCAAGCAGGCGTCACAAATAACAGGGTGCGCTGCCGCGACGCCGATACGCCGGCAGCAAAGACCTTATCGGCTAGCGGGTGGCCTACCCAGGTCGGCTCAGGTTACCACCCCGCGAAATCAAAGAGCTGACTACGCTTGTAGACGCTTACGCTCGAGTCTCGTGGACAGGGGTTCAATTCCCCTCACCTCCAAGGAAGCAACAAAAACAGCACCGTGCATACCCGCCGGTGCTGTTGCTTTTACTGCGTCGCCCCCCGAAGCATGCAGGGGCAGAACTGCGCTAGGTATGCGGCAGCTCGCGCGCCCGGTCGGTGGACGGATTCGCCATGCCCGACACACCGGGGGTCGCCTCCTGCGGCTGTGCGTCTTCTTCATACGCCCCAATCGTGGCCGAGACGCGGTCTGCGTGCGTTTCCGCTTCGAGCGCAGCAAGCTGCTGCTGCTCGCGTAGCGCCATCCGATAGCGCCAGTACATCCAGCCAACCATCACGATCAGCACGATCAGCGCGACGGCGTAGCCCAGGAACATATAATCGGCATTTTTACCCATCAGGTTATCGTCTCCAGCCCTAAAGCTCCGCGAGCACTTCCATCTTGCGCCGCTCGGTGCGATCCAGCAGGTTTTGCAGGCGCACCCGGTGCCAGACCAGCACGACGGTAATCACGGCAAAGGTAAACAGGTTGAAAAACAGCGTATCGCGGATGCGGCCCGACACCTCGAAGCTGCCCTCAGGATCGGCCTGAGTGGGACCGGCTACCACCGGGTGAATCGTATCGGGGCGCAGGCGGATGATGATCACGGTGTAGAGCAGGCTGGCGAAGGCGATGATGCCATAGACCGCCGCGAAACGCCGCCGCCGCTCCGGGTCTTCGATGCCGGCGCGCAGCATCATATAGGCGGCATAGGCCAGCCACATGATCGCGATGCTGGTCAGGCGCGGGTCCCACGTCCACCACGTATTCCAGATCGGGCGCGCCCACGCCATGCCGGTCAGGATGGTAATGGTCGAAAAGCCCAGGCCGATCTCGACCCCGGCCACGCCCAGCGTATCCCATTTCGTATTGCGCGTGCGCAGATAGGCGATCCCGGCGACGACCGTCGCGCCAAAGGCGAGGAACGCGCCCAGGAACGATCCCAGGTGGATGTAAAAGACGCGCTGCACTTCGCCCTGGGTGCGCTCTGGCCCCACGTAGAAAAGGTTCATGATCATGGCTGCCACGAACAGGGCCAGCGCGCCATAAGTGATCGCGCGCAAAACGTTTGTGCGTTGGACCGAATAGCTCATAGGACTTGTCTCCTGGCCGCTTCTCAGGCCATAACGGATATTATTATAACGCTTATCTACACATACGCGGAATGCGGGCGGTTTGGATGCGCGCCGTCATTCCTCGACCACGAAATCGAACAGCGCGTAGGATGCCACCAGGAAGATCACATCTGCAATCGCCAGCAGTTGGACCCAGGGCATCCAGTCCTCGGATGGCATCTCGTCCAAAATGCCGGTGCTGGCGCGCACGGCGCTGATCAGGATCGGCAGCACGACCGGCAGCAGCAGGATCGGCAGCAGCGTCTCCCGTGCGCGGGCGTGCACCGTCATGCTGGAGAGCAGCGTCCCGACCGTCGTAAAGCCGATGCTGCCCAGCAGCACCATCAGCACCAGGTAGGGCTTGAACAGCGTAACGTTGAACAGCACGGTCAGCAGCAGCAGCAGGACGAACGCGATCACCAGCACGAACAGCAGGTTGCCGATCATCTTGCCGAAGAACAGCGCGCTGCGCGCAATTGGGGCCAGCAGCAGCGCGTCCAGACTGCCGCGATCCTTCTCCGAAGCGAGGCTGCGGCCCAGCCCCAGGATGCCCGCGAACACGATGGTCACCCACAGCACGCCCGCAACGATGTTCTGCCGCGCGTCGGCGTCCAGCTCCAGCGCCAGGCTGAACACGAGCACGGTCATCAGCGTGAACAGGATCATCGAGTTGATCAGCTCACGGCTGCGTATCTCGGCGCGCAGGTCCTTCCACACGATCGCGCCGACCGTCCTCAGATAGGGGGTCATGGCGCGGCGGCGCGGGCTGGCGGCGGCCTGCACCTGGGCTTCAGACTGGGTGTGCTCGGCGCTGGCGCTCATCGGGTTGTCACCGTCCCGGTTACGTCGGTATACAGCGCGGGCAGCGTGTCGGCCTCAACCTCATCCGTCAGCCGGTCGAACGCGATCTTGCCCCGGCTGAGGATCGCGATCCGGTCGGCCAGGGCGTGCCCCCGGCGCAGATCGTGCGTGGTCATGAGCACCGTCCGCCCGGCGATGGCGACCTCGCGCAGCAGTTCGTCGAGCAGCGCCGCCGCGTCCTGATCCAGCCCGGTATACGGCTCGTCGAGCAGCAGCACGGCGGGATCGTGCAAAATCGCGCGCGCGATGGCGAGCCGCTGCTGCATCCCCCGGCTGTAGGTCTGCACGACGTCATTGGCACGCCGCCACAGCCCCACGCGCCGCAGCACCGCTTCGATCCGGTCGCCGCGCTCGCCAGCAGGCAGATCGTAGAGTCGGGCGAAGAACATCAGGTTCTCGGTGGCGGTCAGCGTGTCGTAGAGCAGCGGCAGGTGGCTGACCACCCCCAACTGGGCGCGGACCTGGCTGGCCTCGGCGGGCAGGTCCCAGCCGCCGATCCGCACCGTGCCGCTCGTCGGGCGGGCCAGCGCCGCCAGGATGCGCAGCAACGTTGTCTTGCCGGAGCCGTTCGGCCCCAGCAGCGTGAGGAACTGCCCGCGCGGGACGTCCAGGTCCAGCCCGCGCAGCACCGGATTGACGCCGAACGTCTTGACCAGCTTGCCGACTTCGATGATCGCGTGTGTCATATCGCTGCTCACCGGCCTACCCGTCGTCCCGCATCAGGGGGATCAGCCGCGCCTTCAGCTCGTCGCGCTGCTCGACATAGAACGCTTCATCGACCAGCCCGGCCTCATATGCATCGGTCAGCTCGGCCAGGGCGCGCAGCAGATCCTCTTTGCCCGCATTACGGCCCGGCGCCTGCCACCGGATCGCGGGGCGCGGCTCGGCAGCAGCGGCGGGCTGTGCCGCCCGGACCATCTGATCGCGCTGCCGCCACCACAGCACCCCGGCCAGCATCAGAACGGCCACGCCCAGCCCGCCGAGCACCAGCGGCAGCAGGTTCGACTCGCTCTCACTACCGGCAGCCTGCGGCGTAGGCGGCATGACGTTCACCGTGCGCGACGGCTCGCCGGTGAGCGTGAAGATCATCCGCTCGCCCTCGTCCAGCGGCGCGAGTAGATCGTGCGCCCGAATCAGCGTGTAGTCGGTTTCGGGATCGATCTCCTCGTCCGGCTCCAGCTCGCGCACGCGCAGCCCGCCGGTCAGCACCCGGTAGCGCCACTCGCCCTCGGCCTCGAACTGCTCGCTCTCGAACGTCACATGGTCGTTGGGCAGCAGGATCGTCGCGTCCATCACCGGGTAGTTGAACGCCTGATCGAACACCGCGCCGTCGGTGTAGGGCAGATAGTAGAGCAACGTGATCTTCTGGACCGTCTCCGGGCGGATCGGCCAGGTATCCTTGACGACCGGCACCGCCTCGACAAGCTGGACCTGATAGCGCTGGCTGCCCTCGGTCTGCATCGGCTGGATGCCGAACGCCTCGACCGGTAGCTCGATCACGGTCGAAACCGGCCAGCCGTTCTCGCTGACCTCTTCGGTCGTCACGATGCGGTCGCCGGTATTGACCAGGTCCAGATCGACGCGCACCTCGATCCCGAACTCGTTGATCGGGGCGTAGTTGACCAGCATTTGCGCGCGCGTGATCGCCACGGAACCGGAGTCGGTCGTCCGCTCATAGAGCGTCACCTCGACCTCAAGCTCCTCTTCGTCGCCCCGGATCGATGGAATCTGCGCGCCCTGGGGCAGCCCGGCATAGTCGGTGCGCACGAAATACATATTGCCGATGGCGCGCGGCACGTCCTCAAACACGAAGCTGCCGTCGTCCTGCGAAACGGTGTTGTAAAGCCCGATTGGCTGGCCGTGCACATCGAGCGCGTACATCTCGACCGGCAGATCGCCCGCGAGCGGCTCACCGTCCGCCGTGCCCTGAACGAACTGGCCGCGCACCGTCAGCGTTTCCTGTTCCGGCGCGGCGACATCGGCCCCGCCTTCGCCGCCCGTGCCGCCTTCACCTTCGGCGGCGGCCTGCGCCTCGGCCTCGTTCAGCGGCGGCGGCGCTTCGGCCCCCATGATGAACGCGACCATGCTGTCCAGCTCGTGCTCGCTGAAGTCCTCGTCATAGGTCTTGGGCATGATGTCGGGATAGCCCTCGACCAGGTAGGCGCTCGGATCGACAATCGACTGGTAGATGTACTCCTCCGCCGACAGCCCCTCGACACGCTGCGCGGCATCGTCGGCCATCCCAAACAGCGCCGGACCCTGCGCGCCGTCCTGGCCGCTGTGGCAGCCCGCGCACACGGTCACGAACAACTGGCGGCCCAGGGTCCGGTCCGGGGCCTGAGCGCCCGCGTCGGCTGCCGGGGCGTCGCCCGCCTCAGGGGCAGCCGCCTCAGCCGTTGCATCCGCGCTGGCATCCCCGGCCTCTGCTGTCCCGGCAGGTGCCGCCGGGGCCGTCGGGGTCGTGGGGCGTGGGCTGGGAACTTCGCGCTCGGCGACGATCTTCGGCTCACCGGACGTATTCAACTCGCCGCACGCGCCCAACACCAGCGCCAGCGGCAGCAGGACAATCAGCATACGATAAGACACACGCTTCGACATAGGTTTAACCTGGTCTGGTTTTACAGAATGTACGGATTGGTGACGGGCGTGCCACACCACGAGCCACACAGCCCGGCAAAGAAGCCCCTCTCCGTCTCGCAGTGCGAAGAGGGGACAGCGACCATACGGTCCGACGCTTCAGCTTCAAAACCAGCTCGGCCTAGCGCGCCGGGCGCTCGCGCAGGGCGGCGACTGCCGCTTCGATTTCCGCGTCCTGCGCCGCGATCTCGCTTTCCAGCGAGTCAATGCGCCGCGTGATGGCAGCGGCCAGCCGGATCAGGTGAATACGCTGGGCGGCATAGGTGCTGTCCGGCAGCTTGCCCAGGTCATAGTCAAAGTCCAGATCGCGGATCGCGCGCAGCACACGCAGCTTCTCGTTCCAGAGCGTTTCGAGCGCCTGATTCTGCCGGGCCGTGCCCCCCGACGCATAGGGCCGGGGATGGTCTTCGGGCTGGCGCTCGAACAGGGGACGCATTACGAAAAACAACGCCGCGCCCCCCAGCACAACCGCCCAGATGATGATTCCAGAAGTCATACCGTTCTTTCTACCTGGATGCAGCGGATACCCATGTTACCCCCGCAGGGCCTCGTCGATCTTGGCGCGCAGGTCCGCTTCGCGCGGCTGCGCCAGAAAATGCTGGACGATCTCGCCCTCGGTGTTCACCACAAAGGTTTCAGGGATGCCGGTGATCCGGTAGTCGTCTTCGATGCGGCCCCCTTTATCCGGGGCGTTGGGATAGGTGACGCCATACTGCGCCATATACTCGCGCGCGTCGCGCTCGATGTCGTCGGTGTTGATGCCAAGAAAGACGACACCCTGATCGCGGTAGTCCTGCCAGACGCGCTCCAGCATCGGCGCTTCTTCGCGGCACGGCAGGCAGTAGCTCGCCCAGAAGTTGATCACGACCGCCTGGCCCCTCAGATCGGCCAGTTGCAGGGTCTCGCCGTCGAAGGTCGTCACAGAAAAGGTTGGCGCGGGGCCTTCGGTCGGCGTCGAGAGGCTGCGCTGGTAGAGCGCATAGCCAATGACGGCCAGCAAGCCCACAATCAGCAGGATCGCGGTCACGCCAAAGGTCGAGAAGCGCTGCTTGACTTGCCCGGCCTCTTCGCCGCGCGCGCCCGCCGATACCTCTTCCAGCCACTCCGGCAGCTCCGCCTCGCCGCCAGCCGGGGAGTCTACGCGTTGGTCCAAACTCATGATTCCAATCCTTCCAGTTCACGTTCCAACTGTTCGAGATACGCTGCATCCACATCATCCGGCACGGGGCGCGCCTGGGCCTGCTGCCCCGACCGCCGCACGACCTGCCCCGCCTGCTGCCCCCGCTGACGCAAGCGCCGCATCTGGAATGCGCCCAGCACCCCGATCAGCACCACCAGCAGCGCCGGGACCGCAAACGCCAGGAAGCGGTCGCCAGAGCTGCGCGGGAGTGAGGCGACATCTTCACCGTAACGCTCGACAAAATGGTCGATGATCTCGTCTTCGGTGTAACCCTCGCTGATCAGCCGCGCGATCTCCTGGCGCCAGTTGCGGCACGCCACACTCTCGCACTCGTTCAGCGGAATGCCCTCGCACACGTCGCAGTACATCTGCCGCGCGACGGCGTTCACCTCGTCCCAGGTCACGCCCGGCGGAAGCTGTTCACCGCCCTGGGCCGCGACCGTTGCACGCGGCACAAACGCCAGCCCAATCGCGGCCAGCAGCGCCAGGCCCAGTAGAAACGTTTTCATCCCTGTTTGCCCGCTCATCCCGTTATCTCCCTGCTCCGGCGCGCTCGCTGCTCACACCCGACGACGTGACCGCCGCCACCTGGGCCGCCACCTCCGACCGGCGCGACGGCCACAGCGCGACCAGCGTCCCCAGGATCAGGATGATCCCGCCGTACCACACGAAGTTGATCAGCGGATTCAGATAGACGCGGAACGTCACGCGGTTGCCTTCCCAGAAGGTGATGATCGCGTAGAAGTCATCGGTCAGGGTGCTGTACGCGCCGGGAATACTCATATTCGTGCTGGGCGTCAGTTGGCCGGTACGCTGGTCGAAGGTGAAAAACGTATCGCGCCGGGGCCGGATCTCGTCTACCAACTGATCGCCCTTATAGACATCCGCCCGCGCAATCGTCATGCGCCGCCCGTCCTCAGCCTGCGCATCCGACAGGCCGCGATAGACCATCGTATACGGGCCGAGATCAAGGCGGTCGCCGACATTCAGCGTCTGCTGCGTGATCTGCTGGAACGACGTGCTGCCGATCACGCCCAGGCCAAGCACCACAACCCCCAGGTGGATGAAATAGCCGCCATAGCGCCGCCGATCACGCGCGACGAGCGTGCTGAAGGCCTGCCAGTAGTTCTCGCCCCGGCGGTGCCGCGCCGCGACACCCTTCCAGATTTCGGTCAGGGTTGCGAACCCGGCGAAGGCCACCAGTCCAAAGCCGAGCAGCGCCCAGATGCCGGTCGTGCCGGTCGCCACCAGCAGCAGCATCACTGCCAGCGACAGCAGCAGCGGGACCACCACCGCGCGGCCCAGCCGCTCTGCCGTCGAGCGCCGCCACGCCGCCAGCGGCGCGATGCCCATCAGGATGAACAGGCCGATCAGGAACGGGCGCACAACCGGCGGGAAGTAATCCGGCCCCAGGTTGATCACCGTATCGCGCAGGCCGAGATCGGCGGCGATGGTGGTGATCGCTTCGGCCCAGGTGCCCCACAGGATCACGATCGTCAGGCCCAGGAACAGCCAGT
The DNA here is from genome assembly GCA_012729765.1 of Chloroflexota bacterium. Lineage (GTDB taxonomy): Bacteria > Chloroflexota > Anaerolineae > Aggregatilineales > Aggregatilineaceae > JAAYCM01. The sequence continues at coordinate 40,332 of JAAYCM010000143.1, forward strand.
TATTGAGCAGGAAGAAGCTCTCGCGGCTGAACAGCGAGTCCAGCTCGTCGGTCCCGCGCAGATCGCCGCGCTCCTGCCGCCAGGCCAGCAGCGCCACACTGAACAGCGTCGACAGGCCCAGGAAGGCGAACATCGGCGCGCCGATCTCGGACTCGGCGAAGGCGTGCACGCTGCTCACGACGCCGCTGCGTGTGGCAAACGTGCCCAGGATCACCAGGAAGAAGGTCGAGATGATCAGCAGCATGTTCCAGAACTTGAGCATACCGCGCTTCTCCTGCACAACCGCGCTGTGCAGGAAGGCCGTACCGGTCAGCCAGGGCAGCAGCGCCGCGTTCTCGACCGGGTCCCAGCCCCAATAGCCGCCCCAGCCCAGCACATCATACGCCCAGCGCCCGCCGAGCAGCAGCCCCAGGCTCAGGAACAGCCAGGCCACCAGCGCCCAGTTGCGCGTGGCGCGAATCCAGCTTGAGCCAAGCTGCCCGGTCGCCAGCGCCGCGAAGGCGAATGCAAACGGGATCACGAACCCGACGAAGCCCAGGTAGAGCATCGGGGGATGGATCACCATCCCGAGATGGCGCAGCAGCGGGTTGAGGCCGGTGCCATCCGCCGGGTGGAACAGCGTCGCGTCCGCCGCCGGTTTGAACACCGCCACCTGCGGCGCGGTCGATCCCGGCACGCTCCAATAACGGGCAAAAGGATTCTCGATAAATACATTCAGGATCAGGAAGAAGCCCAGGGTCGCCATCGTCGCAACGATGACATAGGGCATCAGCCGGCGCTCGGAGTGCCAGTTGATCAGCAGCGCCGCGAAGGTAAAGGCGCTCATCAGCCACGACCAGAACAACAGCGATCCCGACTGGCTGCCCCACAGCGCGGTATAGAGATAGAAGGTAGGCGTGGCGTTGTCGGTCGTCTGCCACACATAGGCGATACTGTACTCGTGGTTGAGCAGGCCATAGACCAGCACGAGGCAGGCTGCCGTCAGCAGCGGGAAGGTCAAAAGCGCCGCATTGCGCGCGCTGCCGATCAGACGATCGCGGCGCGTATACACGCCGATCAATGCCGCGATCAGCGCATAAGCTGCCGCCAGGAACGCCAGGCCGGTTGTTACGATGCCGAGTTCTGCTACCAAGGCTCTGTCTCCTGCAAATAGGCAGGCGATCCGCCGGAAAGACTGCGCGCCTGCTGCCAGATGGTGCGCGTCACAAGACGGACTGCCTGTCGCTGCCTAAGCAAACGGGGAGCTTCTAAAAGGTCAAGATAGAGAGTTATTATCATGCTTTATATTCTAAACTGCCCGTCGGGGCTTGTACATGACAATCTTGAGCAAAAATGACGACGATAAGCACCTGTGCGGCGAGCGCCCGTCCGGCCCGATGTTCCCCAACCAGGGCCTCAGCATACCATCGCCTGCCACTGTTGATCGATTATATAGATTAATAATGAGAATGGCCTGAGAATGTCGGACGAATTTCCGCTTGAAGGTCATCAAAAACAAACGCCGGCAGCAAACCGGCGCTTGTCATCGTTTTAGAACTCGGCGTCACGCGATCAGCCAGCGGCCTGATCGGGCACATCCTCTTCATAGCGGGTCGGGCACTTGAGCGTGATCTCGTCGGCGTAGAAGACATATTCGCCGTTCTCGAACGCCAGCCGTCCCGACATGATCGCCTGGGCTTCGTGCTGAAGCAGATCGGGGATTTCCTTCTCGCGGGCCACGACGCGCATCCGCACCGCGTCCGGGTTTTCGACCGCGTTATGCAGCACGACGGCCAGCCCGCCCTGCTCCCGGATCGTGTCATTGTCGTTGGGGATATTGGCGACGACGAAGGTTAGCTCGTGGGTGTCGGGGTTGAAAACCGGATCACCATCTACGGCGCCAGCCACGCGGGCGGTCTTGTTCAGCATAGTTTCGTCATTGATTAGCTCTTCGACCGTCACATAGTAGCGCGCGCCGAGCAGGGTGCTGGAGAACAGCAGATAGGCCACCGCCCCCAGGATCACCACCCCCGCGAGCAAGAACTTCCAGCGCCCGGTGCGCCGCGCTGCGAGACGCTGCTGCGGCAGGGCACTGTCTTTTTCCCATTGAATCTCCGCCATGTCCTTAATCCCTTCCGTCCAATGCCTCGACCGTTACGTGACGCATGATAACGTTTCAATCTCGATTGTAGCAATTTTCGCGGCGACTCTCCAGAGCAATTTTACAATCCGGCCCTGGAGCGTGATATGCACTTTGGAACACTGAAAAGGCGAAGACGCGCCCCCCATCCCAAATCCTTCCCCCACAAGGTGGAAAAGCCTGGCCGTTCTCCCCTTCCCTCCGCGACAGCGTGGGGGAAGGGGCCGGGGGATGGGGGGCAAAAATGCGTCGAACTGACCTGGCATTACAGCCGCAGGTAGCCCTCACCCTAAATCCCTCTCCCTCAGAGCGAGGGACTTTCAGAACTGGCTCCCCGTCTCCCGGAGGGAAAAGGAGCCGAGGGACGGGGGCAAAAATGCGTCGAACTGACCTAGAGCGGATTCGTTGGGGCTGCCGCCTCAGCCGCCGCCCGCGCGCCTTCTTCCAGGTACGATGTGCACTCCGGGCAGCGTACCGCCTGGATCGGGATATCGACGAAGCAGAACGGGCACTGCTTGACGACCGGCCCTTCTTCGGGCACTTCTTTCTCGGTGCGGCGCAGGCGGTTGATCTGCTTGATCACGATGAAGATCGCCAGGGCCACGATCAGGAAGTTGATCACGGAGTTGATGAACAAACCATAGTTGATGGTGGCGGCCCCGGCTTCCTGCGCCGCTGCCAGCGAGTCGTAGTCCTCGCCGGAAAGGACGATGAACAGATCGGAGAAATCGACGTTACCGAGCAGGTAGCCAATCGGCGGCATGATGATGTCGTTGACCAACGACTGCACGATGCCACTGAAGGCCGCGCCGATAATGATACCGACAGCGAGATCGATCACGCTGCCCTTCATTGCAAACTCTTTAAATTCCCGAATGAAGCCTCGCATGGCTTACCCCCTAAATCTCAGTTTGAGCACTACATCGCGGACGATAGGCCCTACAAATCTAGTGCCAGCTCGATCTCGTCGTGGATCGGGATGCCATCCAGGCCGGTGAGCGGAATCTCCGGCTTGATCTGGCGCGCGCGATCCACCGCGCCGGGATAGAGCGCGGACAATCGAAAACCGCGCCGCTGGTAGAAGCGCAGCGCGTGCATATTGTCGTTCGTCGTGACCAGCCACAGGCGGCGGCATCCGGCCTGGCGCGCCCGCTCCGCCGCCGCTTCGAGCAGTCGTGAGCCAAGCCCCAGCCCTTCACGTGTGCTGTTCAGAGACGTGATCTCACACGCGTCGCCCTCGACGCAATAAACAAGCAGGCCAGATGGTTCGCCCGCGACCAGCGCGACCAGCCCCGGCAGGTCCGCCAGGTGATAGACCTTGCCGCGCGACACGACGCGATCCGACCCCCAGGCTTCTTCCCAGAGCTGGCGCGCCCAGGGGAAATGCTGCTCGGTCAGCGGGACAATTTCTACGACCGGTCCCGTCATCGCAGCCTACGATTCCGTGCGTACCACGTTGGTCAGATAGACTCCGGCGACGCCGATGATCGCCGCCGCGCCCATAAAGACGATCAGCAGGTTGAGGCCGATCGGCGTGTCGGACTCACCAGCGGCGGCGCGCTCCAGCGGCCACGACGCCACATACGCGATCAGGTTGTCCATGTCCTCGTCGCTGAGCGGACCACCGGCTTCTGCGCCAAAAGCTGGCATATACTCGCTGTTATAGCCCAGGCCGACGATCTGGCGGATCTCGCTGGTGCGCCGGATAGGCGAGAAGATCGGCTGGCCGCGCCCTTCACCCTGCTCGCCATGACAGCCGTAGCAGAACTTGGCATATACCGTCGCCCCGGCCTGCGGATCGCCTTCGTAGCCGGAGACGCGCTCGATCTCGGTCGTCAGATTCGGTTCGGGCAGCGGTGGCGCGTCGTCCGTCTCCCACGTCTCCATGAAGGCGATCAGATCGTCGATCTGCGCGCCATCCAGCAGCCCGCCGGATTCCCCGGCATAGGGCGGCATCGCCACGCCGTCATTGGGATCGGTGTCCAGGCCATGCGCGATCACGTCCTGCGCTGTTTCGGGATCATATTCGACGGCGGCAAAAGCCGGGTGCTCGCCCAACGCCTCGCCGCGCGGACCATGACACGCCTGGCAGAACTCAGCATAAAGCGCCGCCCCACGCCACGCGGCCAGACTGCCGCCCGCTTCATCTTCTTCACCGTCCTGCGCCAAAACCGGCTGTGCCAGCCAGGCAGCCACCAACACCAGTACCAAACCGGCCACCAGGGCCAGGACCGGAATCATCCGCTTCATTCGTTGCTTAACCTCCTGTTGGGAACAGCTCACTATAATTATAGTGTGGCTCGCCCCAAGCGGCATGTCCGGCCTCACCCGGCGTGCAACCGGATTGGCTGCCGGACATCTAATCAGTAACAGCGCTTACCGTCCCTGATTTGAGAATGCGGGAAAAGACGCGCGCTGTCAAGCGAGACTAAGACAAGGATAGTGACAATGACCGTAGAAAAGATCGCGTTTGTATCGGACGAGGGGCAGAATATCAGCGCGCACTTCGGACGCGCGCCGAAGGTTGTCGTGATCAGCGTGGAAGACGGGCGTGAGATCGGGCGTGAGCTGCGCGACAAAGAGGCGCACGGCCAGCATGAGCATGGGCACGATCACGCTCACGACCACACCCACCACCAGCACGATCACACCGGCAAATTCGCGGCGATGGCCGACTGCCAGGTCTTGATCGGGCGCGGGATGGGCAGCCCGGCCCTGGCACACGCCGAGGGCATGGGCCTGCGCGTTTATCTCGTCAGCCAGGCGACAATCGACGAGGCGCTGCAAGCCTATCTCGCCGGAACCTTGCAGCACGATCCGCGCCGGATTCACCACCACTAAGGGGCGGCCAGAGCAGGCCGGTGATCATGTGGCTGGCGGGGATGTCGTGCCCGGCAGCTACGTGCCGTCCTGCCCGATCTCAATATAGCGCTTCCAGGCGTCGGGGCCGCTGCCCATTTCCAGCACGAGATAGCTGGTGCGCGGTGTCTTCGGCTCCCACATCAGGCGCATCCCCGCCTCGCCCGGCAGCCGGCTGCCTTTGCGATGGTTGCAGGCGAAACAGGCGCAGGCCGTATTCGACCACGTATTCTTCCCCCCGCGTGAAAGCGGCAGGATGTGATCGACGGTCAGATCGCGGCGCGTCAGCGTTTTGCCACGCACCACATCCCCAACCTTGGCACCACAGTAGATGCAGGTGTAGTTGTCCCGTGCGAGGACGCCCTGCCGGCTCCAGTGCGCGTGGCGGCGCGGAACATTGATGAAGCGGCGGAGCGCAATCACCGAGGGGATCGGAAATTTATCACGGACGGTACGTAGAAAACGGTCAGTTTCCTCGACCACAATTGCCTTGCCGGACAGCAAAAGGTTGACTGCTCGAGGGATACTGATGACGGTGAGCGGTTCCCACGTGCCACCGTTTAAGAGTAGAACATGCCCTTCTATCATAGTGTGTTCCTAGACATCTCCGGCGCAGACGCCAGAGGCCAGGCTTCGGATAGACCCATTATACAATTTTTCACGCAGTCGCACTACCAGTTGTGTAGTTCGATCTGACTAGACCAGAATATCGGGTGGGCCAGTAGAAGCAAGCAGAAGTCGGGCCGGGGCCAGCGACGCTCAGACCCCGACCCGGTCGCGGTAACAGCCAGCCGCCTCAGTCGCGCGCGGTCAGGCTCAGGGTATAGTCCAGATTGACCGTGTCGCGCGAGCGGGGACGCATCACGATCACCAGGTAGTTCCCGTCCTGCGGCAGCTCCAGATCGACCAGCGCCGTCTCACCCGCGACCGACTCCTCGCTCACCACCAGCCGGTCCTTGGCCGGATCCTTGACTTCGATTCGCAGCGCGACCTCGCCCGGCGCGTGCGTTACACGCAGCGTCACCACGTCGCCCGCCTGCCCCACGAACGAGTACAGCTCGCGCGGATTGTTGCCGCTCACCCGCCCCTCGATGGTCATCCCATATGCCAGGAAGCCCTCGCTGGCCTGCGGCTGCGCGGCGGCGTCCGGCCCTTCGAGCGTGAGGGTCAGGCTGTAGTCGCCCGCCGAAAACCCCTCGGCTTCCAGAAAGCGCGTCGCCACCAGCAGATAGGTCCCATCGGCGGGCAGCGTGACCTCGACTTGCGAGTCGGTCCCGGCGTTGTAGTCGTCGTTCTCCGCCAGCCGCTCGCCGTCGGCGGTCATCAGCACGAGATAGGCATCCAGCGGCGACGAATCAGCCGCCAGCCGCGCCGAAATCTGATCGCCCGCCCGGCCCTCGAAGCGGTACACATCCTGGAAATCGCCGGGTGTGATCGTGCCCAGCGCCCGCGCGCCATACGCGATCGCTTCGGCCTGCGCCGCATCCACCGGCAGCAGCTCCGCGCCGGGCGCGGCCTGCGCGTGCTCGGCGGCGATGAACTGCCCGACTCCCGGCGCGGCGGCCACACCGTCGAAAAACGCGGAGATGGTCGGTGTCAGCACGCCGACATGCACCAGCAGCACGGTGCCATCGGTGTCGAGCAGCATCGTCGTCGGAATGCTGTTGACGCTGCCGCGCCGCGCGAGCCGGTCCATCTCGTCCAGCACGGTATGCAGCTCTGCCGGATAGTTTTCCAGGAAGGCCAGCGCGTCCCGCTCGCTGTCCGCCATATTGACGAACAGCACGTCGAATTCGTGCGCGTCGGGAGCCGTCGCCAGCTCGGCCAGGTGCGGGAACTCGATCCGGCACGGGCCGCACCACGACGCCCAGAAGTTGAGCAGCGTCGGGCGGGCCAGCGTTTCGAGCGCGGCGTCGGCGTCCCCGGCCATGCCGGCCAGCTTCCAGCGGTCCAGCACCTCACCGATCGGCGCGTTGCGCGGCGCGTTGCGGCGGTCGCCCAGGTTGCCGCCGATCCAGAAGGTATAGCTTTCGGTCCGCAGATTTTGCAGGTGCGCCCGCAGCGCCAGCGCCTCGATCGTTTCCACGTCTGGCCCCTGGGCCGCCGCCGGAAGGCCGATCGCCAGCAGGCTCAGCACGCCGCAGATCAGCGCCAGACAGGCCAGGAAGTGTGCGCGTTGTTTCATCGGTCGCTCCGAATAAAGCTCATCCATATCAGCAGTATTTGAACATCATAGCATACATTTATCCGGCTACCCCACCTCGCCGATTTGGTCGATAATTGGGGTGTGAATCGATTGGCGGCAGAACCTGTGAGGAGACGCATATGCCGCACAGCACCGGATCGTTCAACGGCCTGTACGACACCCTGATCTTTACCCAACAGTGGCTCCCCGATACGCCGCCCCACGCCGGGGTGATCATCGTGCACGGGATCGCGGAGCACAGCGGGCGCTATGAGCGTGTGGCGCAGCGGCTCAACGCACGCGGCTATGCCTGTTACGCGCTCGACCATCGCGGGCACGGGCACTCACAAGGCCCGCGCACCGACGTCGCCGCGTTCGAGGACTATGTCGCCGATCTGCGCACCTACTACGAGCTGATCCGACGCAGCGAGCCGGACCTGCCGATCTTCCTCTACGGGCACAGCATGGGATCGCTGATCGCGCTGCTCTACGCGCTGCGCCACCAGACCGAGCTGGCCGGGCTGATCATCTCCGGCGTGCCGCTGCGCCTGCCCGCGACGAACGCCGTGACCCGTGTGTTGGTTGGCGGGGTGGCGCGCGTGCTCCCGCACCTGCACGCGATCCGGATCGATCCCAACGGCATCAGCCGCGATCCGGCGGTCGTGCAGGCGTACACAACCGACCCGCTGGTCGATCACAAACCGATCCGGCTGGGCATGATCGCCGGGATCATCCGCGCCGGGCAGCAGATCGAGGCACAGTTGGGCACGCTGCGGCTGCCGTTCCTGGTCCTGCATGGCGGCGACGATCCGATCTCGCTGCCGGCAGGGGTCGAGTCCGTCCGCGCGCTCAGCGGCTCACCGGATACGACGATTAAGTCCTACGCCGGCCTGTTCCACGAGATTCACCAGGAAGCGGAGTGGGAGACGGTGCTGGACGATATAACTGCCTGGCTGGTCGCGCATCTGCCGTGAAAAATCGGCCAGCCGGGCGAGATTCTGACGGATTTGAACCCTTCTGACCCCTCAACACAGCTCTAAGCGCGCTTTTATTGCTTTTTAGCACATCTCAGCGCTTGACAGGCAGCGGGCAGGTGTGTTAAACTCCGGATACAGTCAGGAGATGTTGGGATGTTAGACGGCAGCAAACCGATCATCAGTGAAAACGCCGTATATTCCCGGCAAGAAGCAGCCGAGATACTCGGCGTCAGCCTGAGCACTTTGAAGAAACTGATCGACGAAGGGTACCTGCGGGTGAGCCGCCCCCTCGGAGTAAGGCGGATCTTCATCCAGGGATCGAGCATTCTCGAAATGCTCAACCAGACCGTAGTTGAAAGGCAAGCGTAATGCAACCCGGTTCGCCGTGTGCGGCCAACGAACCCGATAATTCTGACGATTTCCAGCCTGCCGAACGCTGCTGGAGTCGAACGATATCGGCTCTGCCAATTGAATATTCCGGTGGCCTGTTGCTTGGGTCGTCGCGGCTGACGGCACACGAAGGGTTGTCGCTCGTTAAAAACAGCAGACGGTCTCACACGCCGACTCATGCGGAGGGAACGCCATAGGGCGATCCGTCCGCGCACGCGTTTGTTTTTTCTCCGGGGTGTGAGACACATAGTTTCACACCCCGGTTGCGTTTTAGTTCGGGCGGCGCACCGGGGCAGCAGACCCGCCGGAGCGGGTCCGCCAGCAGCGCACCGAACTTTTTACGATGTACGAACGTCTTGAAAGAAGGGCAGTAGTGATGATGGAGTTGTTCCAGCCCTACCAGCAGATCCAGGCCGGGTACGACGCACAGTGGTTTGAGGCGTTGTTCGAAGCGGTGGACCGGCTGCACGACGCAGCCAGTCATGGCCGCCTGACGTGCGCCTCGCCGCTGGAGCCTGAGGATATGGTGGGCTGGCTGCAAGACATCATCTACACCGCCCAGGAGACCATCTCCGAAATTCAGGCCAACAGCCTGGACGCATCGATAGACACCGGATTACTCCGGCTGGGAAGCGAGGCCAACGATGTCAGCGCCTAAGGATCATGCCGGTCCGAAACGCAACAGAACCGGCGCCATTCTTCGCCCCGCATTCGCCCTACCCGACCTGTAGCTGTTCGGTCGGGTGGCGGATGCCATTCGACCGAATTGAATTTGACGAGCTAAACGGATAAACACAGCGGATCGACACTGCCCACGAGTATTGGAACGCACGGCGACACGACAGGGTAAGCGATGTAGCGGAAAATGTCGGCGCCGGGAGACACAGGGCAGGCTCTTTACCAGCAGATACGTTCTCAGGTCAGGTGTCCGATCTCATGCGGTTTCGGTGTCATGCGATTGACTATTTCCGACAGGTCTGTGTGGGAAGTCTGGTGCGGCAAAATGGGTGTTGGCTCCTTCTCACACAGACTGTTTTCCCGACCTGAAGTTGATAACAGGCACGCTGCAAGCTTCATTCACTCATACGCCAAGGGCGCGGGCGCGTCCTCTAGAAGGAGAAATGTCATCATGGGGAGTTGCTGCTAAACCTCACCACCTGGATCGAAGGACTGGTGGCCGGAGTGCCGCTGGTCGAGGCCCTGGAGTTTCTGTTGATCGGACTGCTCGGCTTTATGCCGCTGATCCTCATTCATATTGCCGATCGCAAGCCCAGGATTCGCCCCCCACGCCTGAGCCTTCCGCATCTGTCGGGCGTGACCAAGACCAGTTTCCTGATCGTACTGGCAGACTGGACGTTTCACCTACCGTTTTGAGCGTGCATCGCACGCGGCGGGTCAATCGCAGGATGACAATCGCCCCTGGACGCCTGCCGGGGCGTAGAGCCGGATCGATTGGACGGCGCGAGCCGGTCCGGTGAATGGGTGCGCCTGTCAGCCGGTGCGCAGCCCGATATTGAGCGCCACCAGCACGACGGCGGGAATCAGCGCCGCGCGCATGATCATGAACAGCAGCGCGCGCGGAGCCGTACTGATCGGCGTGCGCAGGCCCCACCACGCCCAGACCGCCAGCGGGATGCACAGCGCCGCCGCGATCAGCACGCCGGGCGGCACCCGCCCCCACCACAGGCTGACAGCGGCCAGATAGCCCAGCCCGGCCAGCACGGCATAGACACTGGCAACCCGCCCCTCACCGACCAGCACCGGCAGCGTGCGCTTGCCCACCCGATGATCGGCTTCATAGTCGGGCGTGGCGATGGCGACGAACATGCTCATGATGATCGGCACCAGCGGCAGGCCCAACACCAGCACCTCGGCGCTCAGATGCCCGGTTTGCAGGCTGTAGCCCCACATCGGCACCATCAGCCCGGCGACCGTCGCGGTCGTGATCTCACCCAGGCCGCGCCACGCCAGGGCCAGCGGCGGGGCGGTATAGAACACGGCGGCGGCCATCGCCAGGACCAGCAGCGGCCAGCCCACCGGCGGGAGTCCCGCCCACAGCGCCAGCCCCAGCGCCCCACCCTGGCACAGCGCGCCCATAATCGGCGCGATAAGGGGCGGCAGCACGCCGGTCGTCAGTTCGCCGCTGCCCCCGCTGAGCAGGGTACGCCGGGTGTTGATCGCGTCGGTCGGCATATCCCAGTAGTCGTTGAAGTACGACACGCTGAGCTGCACCAGCAGCTCGATGCCCAGCCCGGCCAGCATCAGCCGCGAGTCGATCTGGTCCAACTCGCGCCCGGCAACGGCTACCCCTACGAAATAAGGCAGCGCCGCCATCGGCAGGAAGTAGGCGCGGCTCATGCGGATCAGGGCCAGCAGTTGGGGCGGCATTGGGTTCGGGCGTCCGGGCCATCATATTGTAAGCGGTTATAATCAATATTAAGCGCGCCCGCGCGATTCCTGCCACCGCCGGGATGCGCCGCACACCAAGGAAGGGTGATCAGTCATGATCGACGGCAACGACATTCTCAAGCTCGGATTCCGGCCCGGCAAGGCGATCGGGCTGGCGCTGGAAGCTGCCGCCGCCGCCGAAGCGCAGGGCACGCCGCGCGACGACGCGCTGCGCGATCTGGCCGCCGTGCTGAACGCGCCGGAAAGTTACCCGGAGCACCCGCTGTATGGCCCGCTCGCCGGCGCGCTGATCGCCGGGCGCGTGGATGCAACCACCAGCTACGATCTCGGCACGTCCGCACCCTATCGCGTGTGGGGGGCCGCCGGGATCGAGCCGGGCGCGCTCGACCAGATGAAACGCGCGGTGCGGCTGCCGGTCGCGCTGCGCGGCGCGCTGATGCCCGACGCCCACCAGGGCTACGGTCTGCCGATCGGCGGTGTGCTGGCAACCGAGAACAGCGTGATCCCGTATGCGGTCGGCGTGGATATCGCCTGCCGGATGCGGATGACCGTCTTCAATGCCTCGCCCCACGTGCTGGACGAGCGCCGCGAGCGCTTCCGCAAGGTGCTTGAGGAACAGACCTGCTTCGGCGCGGGCGCGGCCTGGTCCACGCCGCGCGAGCACGAGGTGATGGACGATCCCGCCTGGGACGAGCACCCGGCGGCGCGACGCTACCGCGATATCGCGTGGCGGCAGCTTGGCACGAGCGGATCGGGCAACCATTTTGTCGAGTTCGGCGCGCTCAAGGTCCACACCGAGATCGACTCGCCGCTTGGCACGGTCCCGCCCGGCACCTATCTCGCCGCGCTCAGCCACAGCGGCAGCCGCCGTTTCGGGCTGGAGATGGCCGAGTATTACACCAGGGTCGCCATGCAGCAGCGCGTGGGCCTGCCCAAAGACTTCCTGCATCTGGCGTGGCTCGCGCTGGACGAAGAAGCGGGCGCGGAGTATTGGGAAGCGATGATGCTGGCCGGGAAGTATGCCAGCGCCAATCACGCCGTGATCCACCGCCAGATCATCGACGCGCTGCGCCTGCCGGTGCTGGGCGGCATCGAGAACCACCACAATTTCGCCTGGAAGGAAACGGTCGATGGGCAGGAAGCAATCGTACACCGCAAGGGCGCGACTCCGGCAGGCGAGGGCGTGCTGGGCGTGATCCCCGGCAGCATGAGCGCGCCCGGCTTCGTGGTGCGCGGCCTGGGCAGCAGCGAGGCAATCGCCAGCGCGGCGCACGGCGCGGGCCGCCGCATGAGCCGCAAACAGGCGCTCCAGTCCTTCGATTGGGAGAAGGTGCAGCACAAGCTCAAGCGCGAGGGCGTCGAGTTGCTCTCCGCCGGGCTGGATGAAGCCCCCGGCGCGTATAAGGACATCCGCCAGGTGATGGCCGACCAGGCCGATCTGGTGGTGGCGCTGGCCGAATTCCAGCCGCGCCTGGTGAAAATGGACGCCGGCGGCGGTTCGCGCTATAGTGGCAAGGGGAAAAAGGGGAAGCGTCGCAGGAAGTAGGAACCACGTGATGATCGAAGACCTTCTCGCACAGGCCGCCGCGTGGCTGGACGAGGGCCAGCCGGTGGCGATGGCAACCGTTGGCCGCATCTTCGGCTCGTCGAGCCAGCCGCTCGGCGCGCGCATGATCATGACCACCGGCAACCGCTTTGTCGGGGCGGTCAGCGGCGGCTGTGTGGAGACGGATGTGTATGAAACCGGGCAGGTCGTCCTGCGCGAGGGCCGCCCGCTGATGCTGCATTACAGGCAGGTCGAGAACCCGCTGATCGAGATCGGCCTCAACTGCGAGGGCCAGATCGACGTGGTGGTCGAGCCGCTGGATCGCGCCCTGCTGGATGCCCTGCGCGCCGGTGGCCGCCACGTCAACGTGACGCTGTTCACACCCGACCGCCCCGCCGCGCCGCAGATTCGCCACGCCCGGATCGCGCCGGATGGCCCAGGCGACTCCGATCTGCCGCCCGACGTCCACCGCGACGCCCTGGCCGCCTTGCAGCACGATCAGCCGCACGCGGTCAGCTATGCTGATGGCAGCGTCGCGCTGTTCGAGCCGGTCCTGCCCCCGCCCACCCTGCTGATCTTCGGCGCGGAAGCGATCGCCGTGCCGCTGGTGCGCCTGGCGCAGGTGCTCGGCTTCCAGACCATCGTCACCGACGCGCGCCCCGCCTTCGCCACGCGTGAGAAGCATCCCGACGCCGACCGCGTGCTGGCCGCGTGGCCGCAGGCCGTGATCGATCAGGTCGGCGTAGACGACCGGACGTATGTCGTGTCGCTCAACCACGAGCCGCGCTTTGAAGATGCGCTGCTGCGCGCGCTGGCCGGACAGCCGATCGCCTACTTCGGCGCGATCGGCAAGCGCGCCCGCCACCTGGAGCGGATCGAGCGCGCCGCGCAGTCCGGCTTCGATCTGAGCCAGCTCCCGGAGATTCACACCCCGATCGGGCTGGACCTGGGCGGCAAGTCGCCCGAAGAGATCGCGCTGAGCATCCTCGCGGAGATCATCGCCGTGCGCAATGGTCGCCCCGGCGGAATGCTGCACGCCGCCACCACACTCCCGGCGCGCACCGAACGCTCGCACACCCCGGCAAAATAGGTACTCTAGGCTCCCATACTTTAGGTCACGTGGCCGATCCCGCGCCATCGATCCGGCGGGATAATGAGAATGGTGGGCGGCCTTTCCGGCTGCCTGATGGTTGGCCTCTACAGCACGCAGGAGCTTGGGCATATTATGATCTGGCGGGGTAGGCTCTCAATGATGCTCGTCTTTATATCGGTGCTGGCGACCGCGCTGGCCTGTGCCCAGAGTCCGGCGGGCCTGAACCAGGGCCGGGGCACGCGCGACAACCCGATCGCCGCCCGGAGCTATGCCAAGACGACTTCCTACGAGGTCCGGGCGCAGAGCGTGGTGCGCCCCGTGCCCGACCTCGCGCCCGAAAATGATGTCGAAAAAGAGTATATGAAGGTCCAGTTCGAGATCAAGTGCGCCAGGGACAGCGACGAAGTGTGCGATCTCGCCGTGCTGCGCGAGCAGTTCAGGCTGGTCGATGAAGAGGGCATTATCTACGAATCGGACCCAACCGTCGAACTGCCTGCACGTGACGATCCGCTTGAGGGCGAGATTCTGGGCGGCGCGGCCAAAGCGGGCTGGATGGCCTTCCGCGTGCCGGTTGGCGTGCCGGTCAATACTGCGCTGGCCGAATATGGCGAGGACCAGCGTATCTTTTTCCGGCTGCCGTAGCGGGATCATGATTGACAGCCGGACTGCTCTCTGGCATACTATTGCACAATAATATATCCATCAAAGGCTGTGATGGAGAAAAGTAGGCGGGAACGCCGCTCACAGGGAGTGCGGGCCACAGACTGGAAGCCCGTGCGGGCAAGCCCTCGCCGAAGTTCGCTCCGGAGCCGACAGGTGAACGTCCGGCCCTGGCCGGGCCTGTAGTCTGCTCCGCCCGCCCTGCGTTAACCGGGCACCCACTCCCGCGCTGGTCTGTGTGCTGGCGGCGGCGGTGGGAGAATGAAGCGAGTCGGCCCGGCATGCAGCGGACCGGCTAACCAGGGTGGTACCGCGGGTGATCACACTCGTCCCTGATCCGAACGGGATCGGCGACGAGTTTTTTTGTTTTTGTGCCGGGTGTGAAACAATAGCCGTTCGTGCCGCGCCTGCCGGGTGCAGGCCGGACTGCGACCCACCGAGGTGAAAGAATGCCATCGCTAGAACAACTCGAATCCACCTATACCCAGGCTGCCGCCGAGCTAAGCAAGATCACGTCGGGTGACGCGCTTGAGGCGTGGGAGCGCCGCTACCTGGGCAAGAAGGGCGAGATCACGCTCGCGCTGCGCAGTGTCGGGCAGATCGCGCCCGAAGAGCGCGCCGCGTTCGGCAAGCGCGCCAACGAGATCAAAAACGCGCTGGGGGCGGCCTACAGCGAGCGGGAAGAAGCGATCCGCCAGCACGAGCTGGCCCAGACGCTCGAAGAGGGCGAGATCGACGTGACGCTGCCGGGCCGCACGATTCCCACCGGCGGGCTGCATCCGACCACGCAAACGCTGCGCAAAATCTACAACATCTGGGCCGAGATGGGCTTCCAGGTCTATCGCAGCCGCGACGTCGAGGACGACGAGACGAACTTCACGCTGCTGAACATCCCGCCGCACCACCCCGCGCGCGATATGTGGGACACCTTCCACACCACCACGCCGGGCGTGATCCTGCGCACGCACACCAGCCCCGGCCAGGTTCGCGCCATGCACGAGTATGGCGAGAACGGCACGCAGCCGATCCGCGTGATCCTGCCGGGTATGTGCTACCGCTACGAGCAGATTTCGGCGCGCAGCGAGATTCAGTTCAACCAGGTCGAGGGGCTGGCCGTTGGGCGCAACATCCGCCTGACCGACCTCAAGGGCACGATCAGCGCCTTCGCGCGGCGGATGTTCGGGCCGGATAAGCGCGTGCGGTTTCGCGGCTCGTACTTCCCCTTCACCGAGCCGAGCATGGAAGTCGATGTCGAGTGCGTGCTGTGCGGCGGGCACGGCTGCCCGATGTGCAAGTACACCGGCTGGCTGGAGATCGCCGGCTGCGGGATGGTGCATCCGGTTGTGCTCGAAAACGGCGGCTACGATCCGCGCGAGTGGAGCGGGTTCGCCTTCGGGATGGGGCCGGAGCGCATGACGATTCTGCTGCACGGCATCCCGGATATTCGCTATTTCTGGGCTAACGATCTGCGCTTCCTGGAGCAGTTCTAGGCTGCCCGGCACACGTGAGGAGAGAGGCAAGTATGCTGCTCAACCTGAAAACGATCCACAAGCCGGCAACGGTCGAAGAGGCAGCCGGGCTGCTGGCCGACCCTGGCGTCTATCCGCTCTACGGCGGGGCGGCGCTGCACCGCGCCAACCGCACCGACGTTGAAGCGGCGCTCGATCTCGGCCAGCTCGGTCTGGACTTTGTGCGCGACAGCGAGAACTCGCTCCGCCTGGGGAGTATGCTCTCGCTCGAAGCCGCGCGGCAGGCGTGCCTGGAGCGCCGCGACACGCATCCCCAGTTGGGAGCCGTCGCCGATACACTGGCCGCCGATCTGCCCCTGACGCTGCGCAACACCATGACGCTCGGCGATCTGCTGGTGGAGCGCGATCCGCAGTCGCTCACGCTGACCCTGCTGCTCGTCCTGGGCGCGGTGATCAAGCGGGTCGATGTCGATATGCATTTCACGATGGCGGCCTGGCTGACGACTGACAGTGACGTGGCGCGCTACCTGATCGCCGGCATCCAGATTCCAAACGGCCCCGAAGAAGCGGTGATCGCGTTCGAGAAGGTCGCGCGCACGCCCGCCGATGCACCGATTGTGGGCGCGGTCGGCTGCCGCGAGCGGTCCAACGAGGGCGTCCCTTATACGACGCTGGCGCTGTGCGGCGTGGCCCCGGCGCCCGTCCCGCAGCCGGAACTCGCGCGCGTACTGGACGAAACCGGCGATCTGGATGTGGCGCTGGAGCGGCTGGAAGTCGATCCGGTGGGCGATCACTGGGGCAGCCGCGAATACCGGATCGAGATGGCGCGTGTGCTCGCGCGGCGTGTGCTCGCCCGGTTGATGGAATAACGCCAGAGTGACGCATTTCTCCCCCCTCCCTAAATCCCTCCCCCACCAGGAGGGCGGGACCTGAAGAGCGCCGCTGCTCGCCCCGTCCCTCCACGAAGCGTGGGGGAAGGGGTCGGGGGATGGGGGCAGGCACGACACACGGCAAAGGCAGGGAACACGGATGACGGTAGAAAACGAGAACGACCTGGCTAAACTGCTGCGCATCGGGAAGATTTGCGCGCTGGCGCTCCAGCACATGCTGGAACGGATCGAGCCGGGCATGACCACCGCCCAACTCGACGCAATCGGCGCGGCGTTCCTCAAGCAGCACGGGGCACGCTCCGCGCCCATTCTGGCCTATCGCTTTCCCGGCCACATCTGCATCAGCCTCAACCACGAGGCGGCGCACGGCATCCCCGGATCGCGGCGCATCCAGCCTGGCGACCTGATCAACGTGGACGTTTCCGCCGAGCTGGAAGGCTATTGGGCCGACACCGGCGCGAGCGCCATCGTCCCGCCCTCGCGCCCGGAGTATGAGGCGCTGTGCCAGGCCGCGCGTGAAGCGCGCAGCGCCGGAATCAACGCGGCGTACGCGGGCCGCCCGCTCAACGCCATTGGCCGGGCGGTCGAAGCGGTCGCCAAACGCACCGGCTATCAGATCATCCGCGACCTGGGCGGGCACGGCGTCGGGCGGCACATCCACGAGAAGCCAAACGTCCCGAACCATTACGACCGCAGCCGGCGCGAGAAGCTGACCGAGGGGCTGGTCATCACCATCGAGCCGTTTTTGACGACGGGCCGGGGCCAGATTCTTACGGCACGCGACAACTGGACGCTGAAAACCGCCGATAAGATGCCGGTCGCGCAGTATGAGCACACGATTGTGATCAACGGCAGCTGCCCGATCATCGTCACCGCGCCGTGACCGTGCGGAAACCGGCGAGGTCGATCTGCTGAAGTAACACCAACACAGGAGAAATTCGCGCAAACATGAAAGTTCCGATCTCTTGGCTCAGGGACTATGTAGACATTCACCTCAGCGTCGAGGAGCTGGCCGAGCGCCTGACGCTGGCCGGACTCGAGGTGGGGAGCATTCGCTATATCGGCATTCCGCAGGGCGAGCCGCCCGAAGGCATGGTCATCCCGCCCTCGGACCATCTCGTCTGGGACCGTGAGAAGCTGGTCCTGGGCGCGATCCGCGAGGTCCGGGCGCACCCCAACGCCGACCGGCTGGTCCTGGCGCTGGTCGATTATGGCGGCAGCGAGCTGGAGCAATGCGTCACCGGCGCGCCCAACCTGTTCGAGTATAAGGATCAGGGGCCGCTCGACCCGCCGCTGCTCGCGCCCTTCGCCCACGAAGGGGCCGAGGTGATCGACGGGCACGCCGAGGGCGGCGCGCGCATGATCCTGGAAGAGCGCAAGCTGCGCGGCATCCCCAACCGCAGCATGGTTTGCTCCGAGAAGGAACTCGGCATCTCAGACGATCACGAGGGCATCCTGCTGCTGGACTGGGACACGTTCCACCCGTTCGCGCCGGGCACGCCGCTGCAAGATGTGCTGGGTGACGCCGTGCTCGATATCGACATCCTGCCCAACGTCGCGCGCGCCTACAGCATCGTCGGCGTGGCACGCGAGGTGGCCGCCCTCACCGGCGAAAAGCTGCGCCTGCCGTCGTTCGAGGTCCAGATGGACGGTGATCCGATCGAGGGACGCGCCGCGATCGAGATCCGCGAGCCGGAGCTAAACCCGCGTTTCTGCGCCGCGCTGATCCAGGACATCGAGATTCGCCCGTCGCCGCAGTGGATGCAGCACCGCCTGCGCCTGGCCGGGATGCGCCCGATCAACAACGTGGTGGACGCGACCAACTACGTGATGCTGGAACTGGGCCAGCCCCTGCACGCCTTCGACTACGATATTCTGGTCGAGCGCGCCGGGGGCAATCCGCCCACGATCATCACGCGCCTGCCCCAGCCCGGCGAGAAGCTGACGACACTCGACGGTGTGGAGCACGACCTGGAAGCGTTCAACCTGCTGGTGGCCGATACCGCCGGCGGGCTGAGTATCGCGGGTGTGATGGGCGGCCTGGAGAGCGAGGTGCAGGATGCCTTCGCCGAGCCGCTTGAGGCGATGGGCATTCCCCTGGCCGACAATGACGACCCCGAAACACTGCCGCACGGCAAAGCGTCGGTGCGCCGCCCCTCGACCGAAAATGTACTGCTCGAAGCGGCCAACTGGGAGTTCATCAACGTCCGGCGCACGATGCAGAGCCAGAAGATGAACAGCGAGGCCGGGATTCGCTTCAGCCGGGGCGTGCATCCGTCGCTGGCGCTGACCGGGCTGCTGCGCTGTGCCGAGGTGATGCGCCAGATCAGCGGGGGACGCGTGGCGCAGGGCGTGCTCGATGTCTACCCGCTGCCAGCCGAAACGGTGCGCGTCGAGCTGCCCTACCATGAGATCGACCGCCTGCTCGGCTTCACCATTCCACGCGCCGAGATCGTGCGGATTCTGCGCGCGCTGGAGTTCGAGGTCGAAGAAGTGGGCGACGTGCTGCACGTCACCGCGCCCGATACCCGCGTGGACATCGGCACCGGCCTGACCGGACAGGCCGATCTGGTCGAGGAGATCGCGCGCATCTACGGTTACGACCGCATCCCGAACACTGTGATCGCGGATATGCTGCCGCCCCAGCGCAACAACACCAGCCTGGAGCGCGAAGAGCGCGCACGCGATGCGCTGGTCAAGGCCGGACTGCGCGAGATCGTGACCTATCGCCTGACCACGCCGGAGCGCGAGGCGCTGCTCACCCCGGCGGGGCAGAAATCTGACTGGCCGGATGCGCCGTATGTCACGCTGGCGAACCCGATCTCGGCGGACAAATCCGTGATGCGCCATACGCTGCTGGCCGGACTGCTCGAAGTCGCGGCGGCCAACGCGCGCCACACCACGCGCCAGCGCCTGTTCGAGATCGGCAATATCTATCTGCCGCAGAACGGCCAGCCCCTACCCGACGAGCCGGTCCATCTCGGCATCCTGCTCACTGGCCCGCGTGACGTGCCGGGCTGGCAGGGTCAGCCCGATACCGGCGTGATGGACTTCTTCGATCTGAAGGGCGTGATCGAGGCGCTGCTGGGCGATCTGCGCATCGAAGGTAAAGTCCGCTTCGAGCCAACCGAGCACAGCAGCTTCCATCCGGGGCGCGTCGCCCAGTTGAAGATTGGCCGGCGCACGGTCGGCGTGCTGGGCGAGGTTCACCCGCTGGTGCGCCAGGCATACGGCTTCGGCCTGGACCTGGCACGCCCGATCCTGGCGGCGGAGCTTGATCTGGCCGCGCTGACCGCCGATATCCAGACTTTGCGTGACATCGCGGCGGTGCCGGCCCAGCCCGGCATCTATCAGGATATCGCGCTGGTGGTCGATGCCGATGTGCCCGCCGCCGAGGTCCACCGCGTGATCCTGGAGGCGGGCGGCGATCAGCTTGAGTCGGCCACGCTGTTCGATGTCTACCAGGGCGATCCGATCCCGGCGGGCAAGAAGAGTCTCGCCTACGCACTGATCTATCGCGCGCCGGACCGCACCCTGACCGATAAGGAAGTCGCCAAGACGCACGAGAAGATCGCCAGGGCGGCCCAGAAGCGCCTCGGGGCCACGCTGCGGGCATAGTATGCAATCCTGTAGGGGCGTAGAGCGACGATACGCCCCTACTCCGTCCCCATCCGATCACATCCTTCCCGGTCAGTGTATAATCAGGGCGACGGCCCAGCGTAAGGCGAGAAGTATATGCAAACCGTATTGAGCATCAATCTGATTACATCCGACCCTAACGTGCGCGGCGGACGCCCCTGCGTAGCCGGGACGGGCGTGCGTGTCTCCGATGTCGCGCTCAGTATGCTCTTCCACGATCAAGCGCCGGGCGAGATCGCCGCGACCTACGGCATCTCGCTGGCTCAGGTCCATGCCGCACTGGCCTACTACTACGAGCACAAAGCGGAGCTTGACGAGGACATCCGGCGGCAGATAGCGACCGCTCGCGAACTCAAGGAAAAGCGCGTTGGCAGCGGCGATTCGCTTCTATCTTGATGAAAACGTCCCTATTGCCATTGCTGAACAGTTGCAGCGGCGCGGCATTGAAGCAGTGACCGCTCGCGATCTCCACGCTCTGGGCGACACAGACACCAATCATCTACGACGTGCCACCGAAATGGGCCACGTGTTGTGTACGCATGATGCGGACTATGTACAGTTGGCAGCATCAGGCGTTGAGCACGCGGGAATCGTGTTTGGACAGCAAGACCAACATGGTATCGGTGAGTGGGTCAAAGGGTTGGAACTGCTGCACGCTGTCTACACTGCTGACGACATGAGGAACCACATCGAGTACCTCTAGCAGCATATCTATGCCTTGATCTGTCTCGCCGGGGCGTATGGCGATACGCCCCTACTCCGTCCCTTCCAGTTCTGCCAGGATCGCCAGAATATCTGGGCTAGCCTCATCCCCGGCCAAGCGCGCATACTCCCGCAGATCGGCCAGCGCGCGCTCGCGGTCGCCCTGGAAGTAGTAGAGCGCGCCGCGAATGCCATAGGCCAGCGCAAACTGCGGGTCCAGATCAATCGCGCGGTTTACATCGGCCAGCGCGTTCTCGAAATCCCCCCGGTCGGCATAGACCAGCGCCCGGTTGGCATACAGGTCGGCGTCGTCCGGCGCGAGTGCCAGCGCGTGGTTGTAATCATCGAGCGCCTGCGCCAGCAAGCCCTGATCGTGGTAGGCCAGCCCGCGATTCTGGTAGGCCGCCACATCGCCGGGATCAAGCTCCAGGATACGCGTGTAATCGTCGATCGCCGCCCCCAACCGGCCCAGATCGTAGGCGGCCTCGGCGCGGCTGTGATAGGCGTTGATGTAGGCCGGATCGATGGCCAGGGCGCGATCGTAGTCCGCGATCGCCTGCTCGTACCGGCCCAGGCGGACATGGGTCAGCCCGCGATTGACGTAGCCCTCGGCCAGATCGGGATTGAGGCGCAGGGCTTCGTCATAGTCGGCCACCGCCTGATCATAGGCTTCCTGGAAGGCGTAGCAGTTGCCCCGGAAGAAGTAGAGCACGTAGGCGTGCAGATCGTCGGCCCGGCGCGGATCGAGCGCATCCGTTGCCAGCGAAAAGGAGCGCACCGCCCCATCGAGATCGTCCTCGAAGTAATGAAGCTGCCCGGCGGTCAGCCCCAGGATGTAATTGACGTCCATCCCCTCGTACAGGAACGCCTCGAAATTGTCGAGCTGGGCCGTCGAGACGCGGTATTCGCCTTCCGCCTCGAAGTCTACGAAACCATCACGCGGCGTGATCTCATAGTGCGCGGTGACGCCGCCCGGTGCGGTGCGCCCATAGACGACCATCGTCGCGCCGTAGAGATCGCTCACCTGCTGCGCCTGGGCGCGATCGGCCAGCGGATGCCCGATCCCGATCACGCGCACGTCGCCCGCTTCGGCGGCGGCCTGTCGCAGCACTTCGAGCATATCGATCTCCGGCGTGAAGGCGCTGCCGCTGGTGCGCTCGAACGGCGCGACGACGACCACGATCTCCCCGGTACGGGCGGGATCGCCTTCGAGCGGGGTCGCGGTCGGCAGCAGAGTCGGCGTGGCGGTGGGTGTGGGAGTCCAGGCGGCGGCGGTCGCGGTCTGGTTCAGCGCGGCGACCGCCTGTGCCGTCGCCAGCCGCCCCACTGAATCGTCATCATCCGGACGCGAAAGCACCACCGCCGCGCTGATCAGCGCCAGCAGTACAGCAATCAGGGACACGCTGCCGATCAGCAGCCGGCGCTGCTGCTGCCGCTCGCGCTGGACCCGCCCGGCATCGTGGGCGAGACTCTGCGACACTCTGGCGGCGAGCGACTCCGGCGTGGTGAAGGTGGCCCACACCTTTTCCCGCCCCACGCGCTGCTTGAAGGCGTCGAGTGCTGCCGCGTGCGCCGGGTCGCGTAGGGAGTCCGGCCAGGGATGGTCGGGATCGATCACGAACACGCGGCGCGGGATGCCCGCTTCTCCGGCCCAATCGTATTCCAGTTCGGTGATCGAGCGCGTGTGCTGGTGGGGAATGTAGCCGTAGCGGTGGGCATAGATGCCCACGAACAAGTCGCAGTCCTGCACTTTCTGGTGGCAGGCCGCAACTGCGTCGGCGTCCATCGCCGGGAAGTGCTCCATCATTACCGGGTGCATGCCGAGCGCCAGGACGGCATCGCGCACGGCCTCACGATGCGCCTGCAGGTCCTGCGATGTCGAGCTGACGAATACGCGGAACATCGGCGGTCCTTCCGGCTGGACCATCCGGACGGGATATGAGCATTATATCAATGTTTATTGTTATAAATAAAGCGGCCCCGTATGGGAGCCGCCTGAATAGGTGAGTTGGGCCGGTCAGCCGGCGGTTGGTGTTGGGAGCGCCGCGCCGGGTGGGACACGCGCCGCGAGCCACTGCGCGATCTGGTCCAGCAGGCCGGGCTGCGCGTCGAACAGATCGGTGCCGTGCGCGGAGATGGGCACGATCACAAGCTGGTGATCGCCGCGCGCCAGGCTGCCCAGCGTCACGCTGTCCGCCGGGTTGTTGTTGTCGTTCTCCCCGGAGATGATCAACACCGGGCGCGCCCCCAGGCGGCCCATCGCCTCGGCGGTGGTGATGCCCTGCACGTCCAGGCCGGGGCTGAGCAGCACAGTCGCCGCGCAGCCGGAAGTCTCCGCGCACAGATTGAGGCCGAGATTCGCGCCGATCCCCGCGCCGATCACGATCAACTGGGAGCGATTCACCCCACTTAGCTCGCTCAGCATCGCCAGGGCGGCGCGCACGTCGTCCTGAGCCTGCCGCCAATCCGGCTGGCCGCCCGTCTCGCCATAGCCGCGCAGATCGACCGTCAAGACGGCATAGCCCGCCGCCTGCAAGCGCTCGGCCAGCAGCGTCCAACTGCCGCGATCACGGTCCTGCATCGGCAGCAGCAGCACCGCCGGGGCCGGGCGCGCGGCTGGACCGTAGAAGGTCGCCTGCAAGACCAGCCCATCCCCCGCCGTGATCATCATCGGGAGCTGGGCGGCGGTCGGCTGGGGCGTGATCGTCGGCCCCTGGGCATCCGGCTCGCCCTCGGCAGCCAGCGCGGCCTGGGTAGGATTGCTCGCCCCGACCGCTGCGCCGCCGTAACCGTCGCCGGTGGGCAGCAGCGGATCGACGGTCGGGCTGGCAGGCAGCGGGGGAGCGGTCGGCCAGTCGGGGGTCGGATTACCCACCGGAGTCGGCTCGCCGCACGCCGCCAGCAGTATCACGACGACCGCCAGCCCCCACCACGCCCGGCCTCTCATGCGTCCGCCTCCTCGATCTTCTGCGCCAGCACGATCATCCGCTCGCAGCCGTTTTCGAACGGCCCGCGCTCGTAGTCACCGTAGATTTCGACCGCTACCAGTCCCGCCGCCGCGAGCATCAGGTCCATCTCGCCCGGCAGGATATAGCGCAGCAGCAGTGGGGCAAGCGTGCGGCGCAGCGTGCCATCGCGGGTGATTTCGTCGTAAATCCAGGTAATGTGAAGCTGCTGGGCGATCCGGTCGAGCGAGCTGACGGACTGCTGCATCACCACGTGGCCGCTCTCCGGCTCGATGAACGAGCGCTCCAATACCAGCACATCCTCGTCCTGCGTGCCATAGGCTTCGCCCGCGTTGGGCAGATCGAGCACCAGCAGCCCATCGTCATCCAGCAGGGCGTGGCAGCGCTGCAGCACGGCCAGTTGATCCGCCTGCTGGTTGAAGTGCATCAGGCTGTTGTAGGACACGATGACCAGCTTGAAGCGCTCCGGCAGATCGAGCGTGAGCGCGTCGGCGTGCAGGAAGCGGGCACGCGGCTTGAGATCGGGCCTGGTTTGCAGCCGCCGCTCCCCACGCGCCAGCATCGCCCGCGAAATGTCGATCCCGGTCACGCGGTAGCCTTCCTGGGCCAGATGCAGCAGCACGCGCCCGCTGCCGCAGCCCACATCCAGCACCGGATCGCCGCATTCCTCGGCCAGCTCGGTATAGAGCAGCAGGTCCTCGACCAGATCGGCGTTCTCGGCGTCATAAAAGCGTGCGATACGCTCGTAGAATTCATCGTTTGGCGTTGTCATTCGCATCATCTCAGGTTGGGCGGCGCACTTACCCCGCCGCGTCAGGAAAAACCGCACGCAGTGTAGCCCAAATCACAGCCGGGGCAAAAAATCGTCCCGCGCCGGTTCAGGGCGGCGGATCGAAATATTGAACCTTACTGACCCCTAAACGATACTGGACACAGCTTGACATTCGTTGTATAGTAGCAGATGAGTTTTGCGCACATCAGGAGCAGATACACATGCGCACCACCGATTTGCCCGGCCCCTTCGAGTGGGTCACGATTCCCGGCGGCGCGGTGACTCTGAAGGCGGGCGGCTATCTGGAGCAGCCCACCACCTTCGAGGTCGTGCCGTTCACCATCGCCCGTTATCCGATCACCAACCGGCAGTATGCGCTTTTTATCGCGGACGGTGGCTATGCGAACCCGACGTGGTGGAGCGAATACGGCTGGCGGGTCCGCGAGCGGCAGGGCTGGACCGGGCCGCGCTATTGGGGCCAGCGCGATTTCGACGGCGAAGACAGCCCGGTGATGGGCGTGACGTGGCATGAGGCGGGCGCGTTCTGCCGCTGGCTGAGCGCCGCGACGGGTGAGTCGGTCACGCTGCCGACCGAGCAGCAGTGGCAGCGCGCGGGACAGGGCGACGACGGGCGCGAGTTCCCCTGGGGCAGCGACAATCCCGACGAGACACGCTGCAACTGGGCGCGCAATGTCGATGGGACGACGCCGGTCACGCAGTACCCGCTGGGCGCCAGCCCCTACGGCGTGATGGACCTGTGCGGCAACGTGTGGGAGATCTGCCGCACCTCGTGGGAGAGCGGCGGCACCCACCTGGACGGGGCCGAGCGCCGGATCGTGCGCGGCGGCTGCTGGGTCAACGACAGCCCGGTCACGCTCATGATCACGCAGCGCGACGGCCCTCACCCCGCCGACACCTATCACCTGTTCGGCTTCCGCTGTGCACTTGAAAACGGCGCAGACTCCGGACAATAACACGCGTGTTCCCACTTAGAGGCGTCATATATTTTGCCCCCCATCCCCCAACCCCTTCCCCCACGCTGGCGCGGAGGGAAGGGGAGCGTGGCAGCGTTTTTCAAGTCCTTCCTTCATTTCGGGGGAAGGATTTAGGATGGGGGGAGTCTTGTTGGCCCCGTTCAGCGTTCCACAGCGCATAACACGCTCCAGCTAACAGCATCATAGCCCTTGCCGGGCTGCAACCTCAATCCGCCTGCTTCGTAGAATTACGTAGTCGCTGCACGCCTGACCGCTTGACAGCGGAGTGAAATTCGTGCTAAAATGTTACTATAGTTGCACAATAGCGCAATTAAGCAAGTTAACAAGTGAGGCAAGGTGATGCATTCCACTCGTCCAGCTTCGACCCCATACGCCGTCAGCTACGATGATGTACGCTGCCCGGCGCAGGTCCTGGTCGTGGACCGCGTGAACGGGCCGGCAAACGTGCTGGTGGATACCGTTAGCCTGCTGCTGGGGCCAGGTGTCTCGGTGACATCCGTCAGCGATCATGCCGATGCGCTGCGCGCGCTGGAGTGCTGCGCGTTCGATCTGGTCGTCGTCGGAGTCGAGGCGCAGCGGCCTACCCAACTGGCAATCCTGCCCCATCTGCGCGTCCAGGCCCCGGAACTGCCGGTGCTGGTCGTTGGGCGCGACCTGCCAGAGCCAACCGTTGAGCGTGCCCGCCGCTATCAGGCGCACGAGGTCATCGAACTGCCCGCCCGTGCCGCCGATCTGCGCGATCTGGTGGCGCATCTCGCCCTGCACTACCTGGCCGTCGCGCCAGCCGTGTAAACGGGCATCCCGCCGGAGTCACAATTTTCGCAGGTGGAGTCGTAAAATATTGTAACCTGATCTGCGAACACACCCGCGTGGGCGCGGCAGGGGCGGTCCGAGGGGTCGGCTTCGCCCCTGCTTCCCCCGATTACCTGTGTTCACGGTTAGTCCCCCACCTGCCCCGGCGACGATTTTGTACTATTATCTTGATTGAGTACATTATCTGTATTGTTTACGCCGAGATAGGGTTAATCCATGCCACTCCAAGTGATCGAAACCGCCGACCCGCTCACCGACCTGGTGCGCCTGCAAACCTCGCCTGTCTACGAGATGATCATCAGCCTGCAAAAACTGCTCAGGCTCAGCCGCCAGGAAGACTGGACGCGCGCCGCGCGTGAGATTCTGCCCAGCGGCTTTTGGGGTGAGCTGGCCGATCTTTATGAGCCGTTCGGCAACGGCTCGGTCTTCTTCGAGCTGGCGATCGATTATCCCGATCACGACGATCTGGTGGGCTTTGCCGACTACGTGCGCGGCCTGGACCCGATCTCGTTCATGTTCTACATCGTCGGGCGCATCCTGACCCGCGAGGAGCTGGCGGCAACTGAGTTGGAGACGGAAGCAGTGATCGACCGGCTGACCGAGTTGAACAGCCGCTTTAGTTGCCACTGCCTGGACTCCCCGCTCGACGAGATTCTGACCGATGTCCCGGCCTTCCAGAACCGGCTGGCGGACCTGTGGCAGACCTACAGCGAGGCATTTTTCGCCTCGCTAATCGAGGAATGGCAGCCCCACTGGGAGCGCGCCCTCAACGAAAAGGCGGGAATTCTCTATCGTGACGGCGGCCAGGCGCTGCTGGAGCACGTCACCGGGCGGCAGGAGTTGCCCGATCCGCTCCCGCCCGACCAGCCGGTAACCGAAGTTGTGTTCACCCCGGTCTACACCATCCCCTACCCGGTCTACATGTTCTACGGCTATGGCAACGTCACGGTGCTGTTCGACAGCCAGCGCACCGAAAACCGCCGCACCGAGATCGAGCGCACCCGGCAGGAAGTGATCGCCGTCCTCAAGGCCCTGAGCGACAACACCCGGCTGGATATTCTGCGCCTGATCTACCATCACGGCGGCGAGATGCACGGCAAGCAGATCGCGGCCAAGCTCAAGCTCTCGGCCTCGGCGGTGTCGCGCCAGCTTGGGCAGCTCAAGGAAGCCGGGCTGATCGCGGAAGAGTCGCAGGACAACCGCACGATCACCTACCGGCTCCAGCGCGACGTGATCACCACGCTGCCTGACAAGCTGATGGACTATCTCGGCATCAAGTACTAGCGGCTGTTACGCATTTTCAGGTGGCGCATGGCAATCGAACACGCCGTCACCGGGGAGAGGTAGGGGACCTGCCGCCCTACCCGGCAGATCGCTCCTGGAGAAACTTTCAAGCGCAGGTCATCACTTTTCCAGCCACACATGCAGCCCGATGGCATTCGGATCGATCCGGCACCTGCCAAACGCGCTCCGGGATGCCATCTCCTCGAAATCGCGCGTGGTATACGCCCGCTTGATCAACATCGACCTGAACGCGGCTTTCGTCATGAAGGTGTTGATCCGGTTCAGGCCCATCTGATCGACATGGCGGTCGATTGCCTCGGCAGAAACGTCGCCCCGCAGATCGTCGATCAGCGCCTTGCCGCCCGGCCTTAACACCCGGTGCATTTCGTTGAGCGCCTCGACGGGCTGCGCGAAATTCTTGAAGGCAGCGCGGCAGACGATGAAATCGAACGTGTTATCCGCAAAGGGCATCCGCGAGGCATTCCCCTGGCGAAAATCCACGTTGACCCCGGCTTCTTTCGCTTTCGCCTGCGCGATTTCGACAAACTTGGGGCTGATGTCCAGCCCGGTAATGTGATACCCGCCCAGCCTGGCCAGCTCGATGCTCAGGTAGCCCGGACCGGGCGCGATTTCGAGAATATCTGCGCGGGCGGGAACCCACCCGGCGATCTGCCGCGCCTCGCGTCGGAAGTCGTCCATGTTCTTCTGCGTGATCTGCGCATACCAGACGGCGATCAGCCCGTTCATGCCGATGCCTTTGTATCCCTTCGAAGCGGCTGCCATGTGCATCTCTCCTGCTGCTAACTAACACCGTTAGATTACAAACTAACAGTGTTAGATTAGCATATCTGGTATCATATTGTCAAGCAGCAGGGCGGGCGCAACCATCGTGAGTTCAAAAGGGGATTTTGGAAACCGTGTCTCGAAATTCTGCACTTGAACCAGCCCTCGATCAAAAGCTGATTGTCCGGGCAGCGCTTGATCTGCTCGACGAAGTGGGCCTGGACGCGCTCAGTATGCGCCGCCTGGCCGAAAAGCTGAATATCAAAGCGGCCTCGCTGTACTGGCATGTGCGCGACAAGGAGCACCTGCTGAGCCTGCTCGCGGATGAAATCTGCGCGGCGATGCTCGTGCCAGATTCGACCCTGCCCTGGCGCGAACAGATAGAAGCGCTCGGTCATGAAAACCGGCGGGCGCTGCGCTCACATCGGGATGCGGCGCGGGTGCTGGCCCAGACCTTGCCACTGGGGCCTAACCGGCTGCGGCTGATGGAAGTCGCCCTGACGGTGCTGCTGAAGGCCGGATTCAGCCCCAGAGATGCCGCTTATGCCGGATTTCTGTTGAATGATTACGTAACCATGTTTGTCGTGGAAGAAACGCGCTTTTCGGCAGAGGATCAGGCAGCAAAGATTGAGCAGATCTATACCGACTGGTTTGCATCCCTGTCTCCCGAAGAATTCCCGACTCTGCGGAGTCTGGCCGGGCATCTGTTGGCGGATAACGCCGATGAACGGTTTAGCTTCGGGATGGAAGTGCTGCTCGATGGCCTGGAAATGAAGCGCAAGAATAGACCGGAATAGCCGCGTCTGCGTTATACTGTAGCGCATCGTTCATTCAGGAAAAGCTTATGTCCGATTCACTCGATTTCAACGCGATCAAGCTCACGGCCCTGGCCGGGGCAGCGGGTTGAGCGTCTAAGTTAGGTCCGGGCGACCTTTCGGAGATTGCACTCCCGCTGGGCCAATTGTTCGCCGCCGCCGATCATCCCGATCTGCTGGTCGGGCTGGCGGAGCCGGACGATGCCGCCGTGTTCCAGATCAGCGGCGAGCAGGCCATCATCAGCACGACCGACTTTTTCACGCCGGTCGTCGATCATCCCTATTGGTTCGGCGCGATTGCCGCCGCCAACGCGATGAGCGACGTCTACGCGATGGGCGGTGAGGTGTTGATGGCGCTCAACCTGGTCGCGTTCCCGGCCTCGCTCGATATGCGCATCCTGACCGAGATTCTGCGCGGCGGGGCCGAGAAGGTGCGCGAAGCGGGCGCGGTGCTGGCCGGGGGGCATACCGTCACCGACGACGAGCCGAAGTATGGGCTGGCCGTGACCGGCGTCGTGCATCCCGACCGGCTGATGCGCAAGGGCGGCGCGCAGCCCGGCGATGCATTGGTGCTGACCAAGCCGCTCGGCTCCGGCGTGATCACAACCGCGCTGAAGAGCGGTCGTGCCGCAGCGGAGCACGTCGAGGCGGCGATGCAGATCATGGCGACGTTGAATCGCGCGGCGGCGCAGGCGGCGCAGACCGTCGAGGCGCACGGCCTGACCGACATCACCGGCTACGGCCTGATCGGACACAGCTACGAGATGGCCCGGCTGAGCGGCACGATCTTCCATTTCTTCGCGGATGCGTTTCGGTGGATGCCCGGCGCGCATCACTATGCCGAGATCGGCACCTTCCCCGGCGGGCAGGGCCGCAACGAGGCCTACTACCGCCGGTGGGTGCAGTTCGATGACACGGTGGACGAGCTGACACGCGACCTGCTGTTCGATCCGCAAACGTCGGGCGGGCTGCTGATCGCGGCAGCACCTGATCGCCTGGGCGATCTGCTGGCCGAGCTGTCCCGGCGCGAGATCGAGGCGGCGCACGTCGGCACGGTGCAGCCCGGTGAGCCGGGGATTGTGGTCACGAAGACGGACGCGCCCTCAGCCTGACCCTTATTGCGGCTTGGGCGGGGGCGACGGCGTGCGCGTGATGCGCGGCGGCAGGAACGGCGTGGACGACGGGGTGAACGTCGGGAACGGCGTCAGCGTCGGGGTGGGCGTGCGCGTGGGTGTCGTGCTAGGCGTCGGCGTGGAGGTGCGCGTCGGCGTGTGCGTGGCCGATGGCGCGGGCGTGCGGGTGGCGGATGGTTCCGGGCTCGGTGTGTTCGTCGCGGTCGGCGGCTCCGGCGTAGCAGTGGGCGGCTCGGTTGCGGCAGGCGGCGGCGTATTGGTCGGCGCGGGCGTCGAAGTTGGCAGCGCCGGGGGGAGTTCCAGGTCCTCAGGCGTGGCGGTTGGCTCCGCTTCCTGAGTGGTGATCGGCGGCTCCGGCGTGGCGGTCGGGGCGCTCAGGCTCTCCGGCACGCCATCCGAGAGGGTCGGCAGCGCGGTCGGTGTGACCGGCGGCACCGTGTCGGTAATGATTAACGTCGCCTGTTCGGGCGACGCTGGGAGACTTTCGGTGCTGACCGTCGCATCCGGGGGCAGCGGTGAGGTAAGGTCCGGCTCGCTCAGGCCAGATGCCACACCTTCCGGAGTCGGCGTTTCAGGCCCGGCCTCGGTTGGCACGACGACGCCTTCCAGCGCGAACACGTATTCGAACATCTGCCCGCGCGCGCCGAGCGTCCCCTGCGGCTGATTGTTCACCGTCAGGTTGAGCGCGGCGGCGTTGCTGGCCCGGATTCCGACGCTCTCCGTGCCGCTGAACTGCCACACCTCGCCTGGACGGCCCAGCCCCTCACGCGCGATCTCGCCATCGACGGTCACGCTCAGCCACGAGCGCTGCGTAAGCTGGATCGAGATGGTCACGCCCGGCCCGGTCAGGACCGGCGGCGTGAAGGCGGCGGGCGCTTCGGGTGTCGTCCCGTCGGCGGGCAGCGGCTCGCCCCCGCCCTCAGCCGTTCCCGCGGCTTCTTCGGCAATCGTCGGCACGGGCGGCGTTTCGACCTCGCCCTGGACCGGCGCTTCCGGCTCCGGCGTGCTGACCAGTGTATCGAGCAGTTGCGTCAGGCCCAGCACCAGCCCGATCACGATCGCCCCGGCAAGCAGCACGATCGCCAGATTGCCGAGCACACCGCGTTGAGTCCGGCGGCGCGGGGCGCGTTTGGGCGCGGGCTGGCTTTCGGGCTGGGTGGGCGGCACGATCGGGCGCGCGGCGCGCGGCGGGGGCAGCGGCGTCGGAGTCTCGTCGGCGGCAGGCGGGAGCGGAGTCTCGGTGCGGCTCAGACGCCAGCGGCGGCCCCGTTCCTGTACGGGGCCGATCTCGTCCAGCAGCAGGTCCAGGTCCAGCCCCAGGAAGCGCGCATAGTTGCGCAGAAACCCCTGCGCCTGCACCGGCGTCATCGGGGAGTAGTCACCCTGCTCCAGCGCCTCGACAAAGCGGGCGCGGATGCGAATGGCGCGCTCGACATCGTCCAGGCTCAGCTCTCTGGCTTCGCGGGCTTCGCGTAAGCGTTGTCCGATCGCCTGTGCTTCGTTCAAGACGTCCTACTCTCAGGGTGTCTGATCAGGCCCTACCAGATAAACAACGGCGGGTGTACCTCGCCACCGCCCCAGGCCGTGATCGCTGTTCACCCGCTCCCGTTCCCCACAATCCGGCGGCTATGGCCGGCGCTCAGGTCGCCAGCAAATCATAGACATCGCCGGTAAATGTCGCCAGAAAATCCGCCCACATGCTGCTGTCGTCCGATGTAATCGGGGCCGGCACAAACAAGCCGGGATCGCGCCGGAGCTGCTGGTAGGGTGGCTGGTCATAAGCCGTGATAGCGCGCTCGACATAGCAAACGGGACAGGTTGCTTTAAGTGCCCACT
This sequence comes from Chloroflexota bacterium, assembly GCA_012729765.1. Classification (GTDB taxonomy): domain Bacteria; phylum Chloroflexota; class Anaerolineae; order Aggregatilineales; family Aggregatilineaceae; genus JAAYCM01. The sequence continues at coordinate 72,667 of JAAYCM010000143.1, forward strand.
GCGTGTCGTGATGCAGCACCACCTGCACATCTTCGGGCCGGTAGGTGCCGCCGCAGGCTTCGCAGCCGATGTGCCGGACCACGTAGGCGACGACGAGGTCCGAGCCAGCTTCTTCAGTTGTCATCCACACATGCCGGGCAGGATCACCCTACTCGGCGGCTTCTTCCTCAACACTTTCCGGCATCGGCTCTTCGGCAGCGCCCGCCGCCAGGTCCATCACCGGCTCGCCGGCAGCTTCACCGGCGTCTTCGATTTCTTCCTGCTCGTCAGCCAGCGACTCGACGCGACCACCGGCCAGGTAGGTAGCCAGCTCTTCTTCGCGCACAATCACGACCTTAAGCGAGGGCGACAGGTCGCCGCTCATGCGGACCGGGACATCGAACTCGCCCAGCTCGCGCAGCGGGCGCTCGCTGATCCGGCGGCGGTTGATGTCGATGCCGGTCTTTTCTTCGAGCGCGCGGGCGATATCCATCGTCGTGATCGAGCCGTAGAGCTTGCCGTTCTTGCCGGCCTTGACGCCGAACACCAGCTCCACGCCGTCGATCTGGGCCGCCACTTCGGTGAGCTGGTTGTTCAGCTCGACGCGACGCTGCGCCGCGAACTTGGTCAGGTGCTCGTTATCACGCAGTGCGCCGGCGGTCGCCTTCACGGCCAGCCCGCGCGGGATCAGAAAATTGCGGGCAAAGCCATCGGCCACGTTCACCACGTCACCGGCTACCCCGTGCTTATAGACGTTCTGCTTGAGAATAACCTTCATGCCAGGCCTTCCTTGACGTTCGAGTTTGCAGGGCGCTATCATACCGCAAAGCCAGTCCAAACGCCAGGGTGCGAATCCGGGTATGCTGCCAGGGCTGGCAGTTGCAGCCACGAGCCGGTATGTTATGTTCAGTGAGTCAATCTATCGGCTGGCGCGGCCAGCCACCCGGCGAAAACGACCGATAAGCCCATGAAACGATCCGCCCTGATTGCCCTGCTCTGTGTATTCCTGGCGTTTACTGCCAGCGACATCGTCAGCCGCGCGATCTTCGAGCGCCTGCCCCATCTCGAAGACGAGTTCGCCTATCTCTACCAGGCGCGCCTCTTCGCGCGCGGCGACGCCTATATCGAGACACCGGCCCCGGTGCGCGCCTACTGGCAGCCGTTCCTGATCAACCTGGAAGGCAAGCGTTTCGGCAAATATACCCCCGGCTGGCCGCTGATCCTGGCGGCGGGCGTGGAGATGGGCGAGCTGTGGGTGATCAACGCCTGGCTCTCGATGCTCACCGTCGCGGTCGTCTACCGGCTGGGGCGCGAAGTTTACAACCCGCAAACCGGCGCGGTCGCGGCCCTGCTGACGGCCATCAGCCCGGCGGCGATGCTGCTCAGCGGCTCGCTGATGGCGCACACGCTGGCCCTGTTCCTGACCACGCTGTTTCTCTACGCCCTGTGGCGGATCGAGCGCGGGCGGCGCGTGCTGCTGTGGGGCGCGATCGGTGGTGCGGCACTCGGCCTGAATGTGCTCGCCCGCCCGATGACGGCAATCGCCATCGCGGTCCCATTCGTGATCTACAGCGTGGGGCGCGTCGGCTGGCGTTTTGTCCGGCGCTCGCCGCGTGAGGGCTGGCGGACGCTGCGCCCACTGCTGGTGCTGGGCGTGATCGCCAGCGCGATCAGCCTCTACTGGCCGGTCTTCAATTACACCGTCACCGCCCGGCCCGGCGAGTCGTTTCCGCACTACCTGGTGCGGTTCGCGCGCGGCGACGAGGACACCAACCTGTATCTCTACATCTGGGATTACGACAAGATCGGATTCGGCGAAGGGCACGGGCGCGTCAAGGGCGGGCACACGCTGGAGATCGGCTGGCGGCACGCCAAAAAGGACCTCAACTGCGCCTCACGCGATCTGCTTGGCTGGGCGCGCGCAGCCCCCGATCAGGTCGATATCGTCAAGAATCCCTGCGCCGAGAACGGGCGCGGCTATAGCTGGGTGGTGATCGTCGCCGGGCTGCTGCTGACGCTGCGCAAGCGCTGGACGTGGCTGTTCCTGGCGCTGATCGTGAGCCTGATCGCGTTCTACCTCGCCTACTGGATCGGCGGCAACCTGTACAGCGCGCGCTACTATTCCGAAGCGCTGACCGCCGCCACGCTGCTCGCCGCCGCCGGGATCGCCGGACTGGCGCACTGGCTCGAAGCGGGCCTGCGCCGGATCAACGCGCCCGGTGCGCGGGCTGGCCGCCGGATCGTGTATGGGGCGCTGGCCGTGCTGGCAGTCTATACCCTGGCGATCTACGCGCCCGCCCGGCTGCGCCCCCTGACCGGCTATGGGCGCATCAGCCAGGGGCAGATCGAGCAGGTCAACCGCCTGCGGCAGGACCCCGACCGGCCCGTCGTCGTGATCGTCTGGGGCGAGCATCACTGGCGCGACATCGGCGCGCTGATGGCCGTGACCGATCCGTATCTGGACAGCGAGATCGTGCTGGCACGCGATCCCGACCAGCGCTATCTGGACACGCTGCGCGCGCGGTGGTCCGACCGCGAGCAGCTTTTCTTCTTCGACGGGCGGCTCAGCCGCACCCCGCCGGAGACGGTCGCCACCGCCGAATGAGGTTATGGCTGTGGGCGGCTCACGGCATAGCGGGCGAGGATGTTGCCGGAACCCTGCCATGTGCGGGTTTCGAGCAGCCTGAGCGACACCGGCGGGCGATCCATGAACAGCGGTGTGCCTTCCCCCGCGATCACCGGAAAGATCGTGAGATGCAGCTCGTCCACCAGATCGTGCGGCAGCAGCGCGTTCCAGAGGGTGCGCCCGGCAAACATGAAGATGTCGCGGCCCGGCTGCTGCTTGAGCGCGGCGATCGCCTGGGGTGCGTCCGCCCGGCGGACAATGCGCGTATTTTCCCAGGGCGCCAGCTCGCCGGCGGTCAGGTGATCGGACACGACGACCTTCTCGACGGTCCGGATCAGCGCCGCGAACTCATGCCGGATCGCGCTCGCGTTGGGATCATCCGGCACGCCCGACCAGTAGGCCCGGTTGCCGAGAAATGACGCGCGCCCGCTCAGCAGCAGCGTATCGGCGGCGCGCAGCCGCTCGGTGTTGTAGTGATCGAAACTGTCGTCGCCGTGATAGTCGGGATGGAAGTAGGTAAACAGCGCGTCGAGGCTGTGATCCTTCCCCTCGTAGTAGCCATCGAGTGAAACCAGGTTACTGACGATGAGCTTGCGCATGGTGGTTTTGCTCCCAAAACTTGCTATGCAGGTTTGAGGGTTAGCCAGAGCTAATGGCGCAGGATAATTTTCGTAGGGGCGAGGGTTTGCCTCGCCCGCCGGGTAGGGCTTGCCCTACCCCTACAATGCGACGCGAAACAACTTCTCCGGGCGGCTATTCCAGCTCCCCGACCTCGTCCAGATCGATGTCTTCCTCGACGACCTCGTTGGCGGGAGTCAGTTTTTGCACCGGGCGGCCTTTGGCGACCAGGTAGCGGTCGAAGTCGCGCACGACGTAGGTATTGGGGAAATACTGCCGCGCCTCGCTGATCACGTCGCGCTCACGGTAGCGACGCGAGAGGTGCGTCAGCAGCAGCGTGCCCACGCCATGATCGCGCGCGAACCGCGCCACGCGGCCCGCCGTCATGTGCCCGAAGGCCGACGCCATATCGCCATCTGCGTCCAGATAGGTCGATTCGATCACCAGTGCGTGGGCGTCCTGCGCGACGGCATCCAGCCCGGTCAGGTCGCCGATATCGCCCACCACCACCAGCCGCGCGCCGGGCATATCCTCGCCCAGCACGTCATCCGGCTCGATCACGCGCCCGTCCGCCAGCCGGATCGCCTCGCCGCGCACCAGCCGCGCCCGCTCCGGCCCCGCCGGGACGCCCAGCGCCTCCGCCTTCTCGACCAGGAAGGGCCGCCGGGGCTTTTCCTGGAACACGAAGCCGTAGTTATCGCGCCCACGATGCACCACCGGGAAGGCCGAAACGGTATAGTCCGGGTCTTCGAGCATCACGCCCGGCTTGAGGTCGATCAGGTGGAGCGGCATCGGCGGCTTGGCCCCGCGCAGCACCACGCCGTAGATCAGGTCTTGCACGCGGTCGAGCGCCCAGGTTCCACCCCAGATCTCCAGCGCGTTGAGGCTCTCCCAGCGCAGGAAGGTTGATACCAGTCCCGCCAGCCCCAGAACATGATCCAGGTGGCCGTGCGTCAGCAGCACGCGGTTGAGCCGCTTGAAGCCGATCCCGCTCTTCAAAATCTGGCGCTGCGTGCCCTCGCCGCAATCGATCAAAAAGCGCTGGTCCTTGACCATTACGACCTGCGCTGCCAGGCCGCGATGAATCGAAGGCGCGCTGGCCGATGTGCCTAGAAAGACGATCTCAAACATAAGCTGCCAGACGGCCCCCGCCCTGTGGAAACAGGCCGCCTTTCCGTTCCCCTTTTGTCGTTAGCTGCCAAACGTCACAATGCACTGGGCTTCATCGATCTCGATCGGGCGACCGAGAAAGGCGCGCACCACCTCGATATTGGTTCGCAGGTGTTCGGTGCAGGTCGTGGTCGAAAAGGCGCTCTCGCCCTCGGCCAGGGCCAACGGCAGCACCAGTTGATCGGCCAGGTGGGCATCGACCGCCGCGCCGCTGTCGTGAAAAGCCAGCAGCGGCGTCACGGCCTGGTCAGCCACGGCCTCAGAGGGCAGCCCCTTACGGCCCAGCGCGTCGAAGCCGCCGCGCCCGTTATTGTACTCGACCGTTAGGAAAATGCCCGCCCCGGTGCTGGCTCCCCGCGCGCGCAGGGGCCGGATGTCGAGCGGCGCGCCAATTGTCTCCAGCAGGTTCGTCGCGCGGTTGGCCATGCGCTGCGGGATATGTGACGGCAGGTTGTTGACGACCGCCGTCCCGATGATGCGCTCGATCAGCCCCCGATTGAGCAGCATCACCCCCTTGAGCTGCGCACCACCGCCCGTGCGCGCCACAATCGCCCCACCGCCTTCCGGCACCCACCCGAAGGAGTCCATATACGTCTCGACATCGGCCCCCAGGCTGAGCAGCATCGGCACGTAGACATCGCGCAGGTAGTGGCCGGACGGGCTGAAGGGGACGTGCGTGCCGCCATAAACGCGAATCGTGGATTCGCCTTTGGCCAGCGCCAGCGGCAGCAGCACGGTCTGCACCACCAGCGGGGCCGATCCCGCCGTGCCGATGCTCCACTCATATTCCCCGGCGCGAACCGCCCCACCCGGCGTGAAAGTGATCGTCTCCGAGCGGACCTCGACGCCGTCCATCTCGGCATTGCAGATCGACGCGGCAGCCTGCACCGCCGCAACATGTTGGGCGCGCAGCCCGGCAGGACTGCGCCCGGCGCGAATATTCTCGATGCGTACTGGCGTTCCGATGATACAGCTCAGCGTGACCGCCGTTCGGACGATCTGACCGCCGCCTTCGCCCCGACTGCCATCCAGGGTGATCACTGTGCCTCGCCCCCGTCTCCACACTGCCGAACGGAAGGTGCGCGCCGGTCTTCCCGGCGCGGAATAGGTGCGCAGAATGTAATCACGATCCGCCGCCAGCGGCCAGATTCAGCTCGCCGGACAGCACCAGATCGATATCGCCCAGGAACAACTGCTGCCCGCGCCGCTCGCCGGTGGCGCGGTCGAGCACGCCCAGCCGGTTGTAGACGCTGCCGGTATAGGCCCCCACCATCAGCGCGTATTCGCCGGGCCGCAGGCTATCGCTCAGCCAGATAAACGACACCTGCGCGAAGATATCGCGGCTCTCCAGCTCCGCAGGCACCACGTCGAGCGCGTTGGCTTCGGCCCAGGGTTCGAGTACCAGGCTGCGCTCGCCCGAATCGGGGTTTTCCCAATAGGCCAGCACATGCGCGAAGATGCCCAGGTTGTGCGGCAGCGGCCCGTCCACGCGCCAATACGTCACCAGCACCACCGGCGTGCCGCCCGGCTCGCGCGCGTTGAGCGCCGCCGGATCATAACCGGCGAAGGTTAGATTCTGCTCCAGCGTCACGGGGAGCTGCGCCGGGGCGTTCTGGCCGTTGTCTTCCGGCACGAAGTAGGTCTGCGAGAGCGTGCCCCAATAGCCGCCCGAATCCCGAATCCGCTGCTCGACATCCAGATAGAGCACCGAGCCGGCGGGCAGCCCCTCGACCGGGATCGGCTCGCCGTCTTTTAGCCAGTCGGCCAGCTCCGGCGGCATCTCGCTGCGGTGATCGAGATCGGCAAAAGCAAAGCGCATCGGCGCGCCCGCGTCGATCAAGACCAGCCCGCCCCGGCAGTCGGAGTGGCGCAGATTCATGCCTTCGCGGTGCATCATCAGCGGCAAAATCTGGCGCGTAGAGAGTCCGGCGACCTGCGGCACGTTCAGCCGCGCCGCGCAGATCGACACCGGCAGATCGTCGGGCGTGCGATCCAGGTAGGCGGCCAGCCGCCCCAGGCTGGCCTGATACACCTCGGCCACGCGCGCATCCTGCGCCCAGTCCTGAAACAGCCGCGCCCGCACCAGGATCACGTTCACCAGCAGGACCGCGACCAGTCCCACTGCCAGGGGCCTGAGCCACTGCTGGCGGCCCTGGGCACGCAGCGCCCGCCAGAGCGTCACCGCACCGACCCCCACCAGGATATAGATCGCCGGCAGCGCGACCAGGTTGGCCGAGAAGGTCGGCGCACGCTGCACCCAGCTATCGGTCAGCAGGCCCGCCGCCAGCACCATCAGCAGCAGCGCATAACGCGGGTCGCGCCAGTGCCGCACCGCCCGGATCACGCCCAGCAGCAGCAGCACCGCCATCAGCGGGCCAAGCAGCGGCGTTTCGGACACATTGTGCGTTACGCGTGCGTCGCCCTGCCAGATCACGCCGCCGACGGCTTGCAGCAGCCCGTCGATCAGGTCGATTACGCCGCGCGGGCGCTCCGCCCAGACGACATACGGCTCGCTGGCGCTGGCCTCGCGCAGCGTGGAGACGATATAAGGCACCGCGACCACCGTCGCCAGCACCAGCACGAACATCAGCATACTCCACACCCGGCGCGAGAGCGGCTGTTTGGTCAGCACCAGATGCAGGAAGAAAAGCGCCGCCAGCGGCCCCAATACCAGCGTGGTATAGTGCAGGTAGCCGGACACGCCGAGCAGCAGCGCCAGCGCGGCGAACGGCAGCGTGCCCGGTGCGCGGAAGCGTATCTCGCGGTAGAGGTTGAAGGCCGCCACCAGCGCATAAAGCGTGATCAGGACATAGAGCGGCACCAGCGACTCAGCGGTCGCCGTGCGGGCCAGCAGCACCGCGCGCAGATTGACCGCCATCACGCCCAGCGCGATCAGCGCCACCCCCGGCCCAAACAGCCGCCGCGCCAGCCGGTAGAGCAGCGCCAGCGCCAGCAGCCCACCCCAGAATACCATCACGCGGTAGCCGAGCAGACCGTCGCCCACCAGCGCCGTAACCAGCGCGTTGCCAATGGCGTAGATTCCGGCGCGCCCCTGCTCATCGCCAGCATGGTAATAGACCGCGACATCGCCCTGGCGCACGGCCTCGGTCAGCCGGATATACACCAGCTCGTCGCTGCTGAAACCGGCAGGCAGGCGGCTCAGGTCCCAGGCGCGCAGCAGCACCGCCAGCAGCAGCAGTAACGTGATCAGCCCCAGTTCTCGTCGTCGGTTCAACTTGGCTCCCAGCCTGGCCCCCCAGGCCCGCCCCACCGGGCAAGGCCGCACCAGGTTTGTCTTGTTATGGATGATGGCCGGAGTTTTTCGTGCTCACCGCCGGCAATTGTATCACGCCAATTTAAATTCGTTTAACGCTCAGTTTTCGCAGGCTGCGAGCGGCTCGACCGCGATCGCTTCGGGCGAGCTGGGATCGCGTGCCTGGATGACCGTCTCGCCCATCACCTTCTCCATATTCGCCAGCGCGATGAACGCCGGGCGCGTGGGCTTGGTCGGGTAGCCCGGCGTATCGAGCGCCCACCAATACTGCTCGTCGTCGGGCGTCCAGGCGGGATCGGACAGGTAGATCGTGACCATCAGCCCGACCCAGGGCCGCCAGTGCTCGGCGGCGTAGCGATAGGCGTCCACCAGGTAATCGGCCTGGGTCTGCTCATCGACGGCGTGCCAGCTATAGATCGTGTCCGGGCGCTGATCGGTCGTCCAGCCCATCTCCAGCAGCGCGATCTGCTTGGCCGCGTCGCCGTTCGCCACCATGATCCCGCGCATATCCTCGACATGGCGAAAGGCCATCCAGCGGTGGCCGAACTCGGCTTCGGCTTCGTCGGGCGACATCTCCGGCGGCGCTTTGTAGCCGGGCGCGTTCAGCCCCAGCACGTCGAAGTAAGCGCCCGCCCCGGCGTCGTACATCTGGCGCAGGTAGTCCATATCGGGGATCGCGTCGGGCAGGCCGGTGCCGGTCGGTGCCAGCCCGGCGGAGATCACAACCGCGTCCGGATCGGCGGCGTGGATCGCCTCGGCGCAGACGCGCAGCAGCTCGACATAGCCCTCGGCGTTGGGCGCGCGGTCCAGCCACTCGAAACGCAGATTCGGCTCGTTCCACACCTGGTAGCCCGCGATCTGCCCCCGGTAGCGCCCGGCTACCGCCCCACAGAATTCACCCCATGCATCCAGATCGACCGGTGGCGCGGCGGGGTCGTCGCCCGGTGCACGGATCGCCCAGTCGGGCGGGCCGTCCAACCGCGCAACCAGCCCGGTCCCCTGGCAGGTCACGTCGTCCACCACCGCATCGGCATAGTCCCAATGCCACTCACCCTGCACCGGCTCGATATCGCGCCACGAGAAACGCTGCTTGACGTGGCTGAAGTTCATCAGCCGCACCAGGTAGAGATCGAGCGCGCGCGTGGCTTCGTTCCACCACAGGAAGGTGTGCACGCCGTAGCTCAGCGCGGGGAACGGGGGATCGACCACCGCCGCGGGAGCCAGATCGCGCGGGATCGGCGGGGTGGGCGCTGGCTCACTGTCGGCGTTTTGCTGCGCGGCCCACCAGAAAACGGCGGTAAAGGCCAGCGCCAGCGTGATGATGCCCGCCGCCAGCGCCAGTTTTGTCCGCCGCTGATCGCGCACATAGCGCAGCCAGCCGGGCGACCATCGGTTATCTGTCACGCTGCTTTTGCTCCTGTCCGGACAACGACAGGCGGGCACGCGGCCCGCCCTCTGACTCTGTTCAATTTACCGGGCGCGAGCGTCTGGCCCGGCCAGTCTGGTTCCAGCTTATTCGCCGCCGCCCCTGAAGTCGAACGAGGCGATGGCCTCATAGGCGGGCGCGGGCGCCCAGTTGGGCCGCAGCAGCGAGTAGGGCACGTTGTCGTTGGTTGGGTCCCAGCCCGTCTGCGCGCCGTAGTTCAGGTTCCAGATGAACGCCAGCCACACGAAGTCCCATTCGTCCATCAGCTCGATTGCCTCGCGGAAGAACGCCGCCTGCTCTTCGAGCGTATTGTCGTCGGCAAACTCGAAGTTCTGCGGCGTACCGCCCAGGCCCTCGGTCGAGGCCCAGCCGAACTCGGTGATGCACAGCGGGATATCGCTGCCGGCCTGCTGGATGCGCTGCGCGTAGCCGTTCAGCGTGCTGTAGAACGACCAGCTGTGGTGCGGGTTGTCGAACGGCCCCCGGAAGCGGGCGTTGGGGTCGTTGGGAACGCTGTTCCAGGGCACGTTCGGGCCGATGTTGTAGCCGTTGTGGTGCGCGCCGACACAATCCGTCGTCTCCAGCACACCAGCCTGGATCAGCAGGTCCATATACACGAAGTCGTCATAGGCGCGCACGCCGTCGTTCAGGCCGGTCGGCGAGAGCGCGCCGCTGATCACGATGATGCCCGGATCGACGGCCTTGATCGCCTGGTAGGCCGCGCGCAGCATCTCGACATAGCGCTCGGCGCTCAGCCCATAGATCGACGCCCACTCGCGGTCGATGTTCATCTCGTTCCAGACTTCCACCGCGTGCACCTGGCCGGGATAGCGGCGCAGCAGCGTCGTCAGGAAGCTGGCGAAAACTGCCGGATCGGCGGGCGGGCCGACTTCTGCGAGACGCTGGTTGCCCGGCTCACGCGCCCAGTCCGGCGTGGTCAGGACGCTGAGCATCACCTTCAGATCGCGCTCGGCGGCCAGCTCCAGCGTCACGTCGAGCATACCCCAGTCATACTGGCCCTGCTGCGGCTCGATCTGATCCCAGCGCACCTGCTGCTTGATCCAGTTCAGGCGCAGCTTGTCGGTAACTTCCGACATCCAGATGCTGTAGACTTCGGGATCGGCGTTGCCCTGGACCTGGACACCCACCTGAAAACCGTCATCATTCACCGGCAGCGGGGTCGGGGTCGGGACTGCGGTCGCGGTTTGCTGCAGCAGGAACGCCTCGCTCTGGGCCTCGGCCTCACTGGCTGCCAGCGGTGCGGCATCCGGCTCGCCCGCCTCACTCGCGGCGCTGGCCGAATCGCTCTCAGCCGGGACCATCGCGACCGCGGCAGGCTGCCCGGCGGCGGTCGGCACCGGCGTGGCATCGATCGCGTTCAGATCAAGCTCGTCTTCGGGCGCGACCTCTTCGGCTTCATCCGGCCCGGTGTTGGGCAGCGCCGCGACGTTCACCTGCCCATCGTCACTCCCGCCGTTGTTAATCAATCCAGTTGCGTAGTAAATCCCTGCAAAAGTCAGCGCGCCGATTAGCAGCGTGATGCCTAACCAGGCGATCACAAACCCTCGTATCTGCCGCTGGCGCAGGGTCGCCGATGAATGCATGGCGTAAACCTCCTTGATCGAACGATTGGTTTTTATACGCGGCAGAAGCAGGTTAGCCCCTGCCGGTCGAGCCACGGATGATCAATGTCTTGTGCCCGATTGTAGCGCAAGCGCCGCCGGGCCGGGAATCGTCCTGCTCTATTCCAGCACCGGCGCCAGCGCCTCGCAGGCCGGGCACGCTCCGCCGGGCCGGATCACGGCGTAGCCCGCCGCGTCGCCGGTCACGTCCAGATTCCAGATGATCAGCAGGCGGATGCGCTCGTCGGCCTGGGCCGCCTGCACCGCGGCTGTCAGCCATTCGGCCTGCTGCGCCGCCGTGATGCCGCTCGCCCACTCGAACCCCGCCGGGGACGTGTCCAGCCCTTCCGGCGAAAAGTAGCCGAGCGCGGTCAGGCAGACCGGCAGCGCGCCGCCCAACGCATCATGCGCGCGCGCCACAGCCGGGCCGAAGTAGTAAATCGCCGCGTCGCCGCGCGGATCGCCGCTCGTGGCGGCGGGAGCGGTCGCGCCGAGCGTATACTGCACGCCCACGCAGTCGGCGTACTGCGCCGCGCCCGCCTCGGCCAGCGCCTGCAAATAGGCATCATCGTTCCAGGCGGCGTCACCCCGCCCGCCCTCGCCCGCGTCCGTCACCGGGACCGGCGCGCCGGTGATCACCAGCGCTGAAGGCCGCGCCGTTTTGATCGTGTTGTAGGCAAAGCCCAGCAGCCGCACATAAGCCTGTGGGTCGATCTGCCCCAGCGGCCAGCCAGACTCGACATTCATCCCGCGCCAGACCTCGATCCCGTCCACGTTCATCAGCGCCAGCCGCCCCACGAAATCGGCGTACTGCGTTATATACGCCTCGCGGTCGGCGCTCGCCAGCTCTGCCGGATCGCCCACCACCGTGAGCAGAATCTTGAAGCCGTTGGCCTGCGCGTTCTCGATCTTGCGCCGCTGCCCTTCGGGATCATCCCCCAGGCGAAAATCGACGCGCATCTGCACCCAGTCGAGATGCGTCCGCCCGGCAGGCAGGACCGAGTTGGCGTTGAAGGTTTCAATCGTACCGCCGACCTCGAATGCGTCGCCGGGGTTGCCCGTCGCCAGGATGGTCGGATCGACCGTCGGGATCGGCCCGGCCTCGCCCGTCGATGCAGCGGCAACCGGCATCTCGTTGGCGGCAGGGGCGGCGTCGGTCGGCTCGGCAGTCCCGGCGGGAGCAGCATCAGCCGGGGCGGCTTCGGTCGCCTCAGCGGGCGGCGGAGTCGGCGTGGGTGCGGCGGCGACCGCGACACTCGCGCTGCCCACCGGCGCGCCCGTCTCTTGCAGCACGATCACTTCTCCGGCCTGCACCGTCCAGGCGACCTGCGGCTCGAATGTCGCCATCTCGCCGCTCTCGCCCAGGCGGAAGGCCAGCAGCGCCTCGTCCAGGCCCGGCACGACACCCGGCGCCAGCAGATCGCGCACGACCACACCGCCCAGATTATTGGTTGTCGCCAGTGTGAGCCGGTAATAGAGCGCCGCCGGGTCGGTGATCCACATCGTGCGCAGCACGTTCCCCTGCGCGTCCAGGTAGCGCACATAGGACGTCTGGAAGGTTTCATCGCGCCCGGTTTCGGCCACAACCCCGCCCGGCGACTCCAGCCGCGCCGTGACGGTTTCGCCCGGCTGGATCGCGTCGCCCGGCTCCAGCGCCACCTCGCCCAGATAGGTCAGCGCCGCGTCGAGCGCGATCGGAGCCACAATGCCTTCGCCCTGATCCTCGACGCTGAGCGCGCTCAGGCCGAGCAGCAGTTTGGCCGGGCTGACCTGCGTCGCGGCCCAGTCGGCCAGCCGCTGAACCATCCCGTCCGGCTGGTAGGCGCGCGGATCGAGCGGCAGCCGGACCACGATCTCGTCGGCGGCCAGGCCCAGCGCGCGCCAGTCATACGCGCCTGGGTCCCAGTCCTGGGTGTTGGCATCGTAGAGCGGCGCGGGCAGCACGATCGTCAGCGTGCGGTCGCGACCATGCAGCAGCTCCGCCAGATGGCGCACGAAGGCCGAGTAGGAATCGCGCAGATCGGCGGGGATATCGCGGTAATCGATCATCACGCCCGCAAAGCCGCTGTTATCACGCGCGACGAACGCCGCAAGCTGCCGGGCGTGTTCCTGGCGCAAACCCGGATTTTCGAGAATGCGCCGCACGGTCGCCACGTCCACCACCATCGGATCGCTGAAGTTCTGAATCAGGGGGATGACGGCGTAGCTCTGGCCGGTTTCGAAGCCCGCCGCCAGCACACCTTGCAGCGCGCCGGTCGTGGTGGGGCGCATCCCGGCGGGATAGATGCGGACATTGGCCGCCAGCACATCCGGCGAGAAGGTATCGCTCAGCCCCAGCGTGACGCCCGCCGCCCGCGCTTCGCCGCCGCGGAAGATCGCCACGCAGCGCGGCAGATAGCTCACTTCGGCAGACAGCGTGCCCGCGTCCTCGGTGGGCTGGGCCGGCACGAACTCCCACGCCTCGTGGGCCGCGTTCCAGTTATAGAGCGCCAACACACCCTCGCCTGCCGCTTCGGGCAGCGTGGAGACATGCAGGGTCAGGCGGTCAGGCGGCGTGCCGTTCTGCGCCAGGCTGTATACCGGGCTGGCGAGCGCGTGGCGCGGCGGCAGATCGGTTTCGCAGGCCCAGCCCGCCGAAGGCACCTGCCCGGCCAGATAGTCGGCGGGGGCCAGCGCCACGACCGACACGCCGAACGGCGCACCCAACGACTCCGGTGCGGCTTCGATCACCAGCCCATCGGCTTCGAGACGCGGCTCGTCGGCGCTGAGCGTCTGAAACGTCAGACCGCCGATGGTTTCCACATCCGAATCGTCCTGCTCCGCGCCGTTGATTTCGTCTTCGATGGTATCCCACAGGTTGAACGGGGGCAGCAGCAGCGCCACCACCACCAGCGCCAGCACGATCAAGCCCATGCCCAGCACCGGCAGCCAGCAGCCGGATCGGGAACGGATCGGTCGCGCCGGGCGCGGCGGGCCAAAGCGCGGAAATGAGTCGGGGGCCGGGATGTCGGACGTATCTTCAAGCGAGGCGGTCGTCTCGCCGTCGAAGGGTTTAAGCCCAGGGGGGGTATCGTCGTCCAGCGGCTCCGGCCAGTCTGACGGTTGATTCAAGCTCATAATCGGTCGCGCTGCCTCCGTCTTGCTGCGTGCAGCCGGGGCAACCTCTGCCTCGAAGCTGCCCCGGCATCGTCTCAACGCATGAATTCAGGCATCAGCCGGGTAGTATCTTCCCTGCTGTGCCTATCTTACCCGATCCGACCCAGCGCGGCACACGCCGGGCACGAGCCGTCGGGCCGCACGATCGCATAGCCCGCCATCGGGTCGCCGCCATAGGCGGTAAAGTCCACGTTCCAGATGATCACCAGCCGCACGCGGCCGCTGCTGCGCGACAGCCGCACGGCGTCGGCCAGCCACTGCGCCTGCTCCGCGACGCTCGTGCCGGAGCCCCAGTCGAACCCGCCCGGCAGCGGCCCCAGCCCTTCCGGCGTCACGTAGCCCAGCTCGGTGAAGCAGATCGGGCGCGCGCCGCCAAAGGCGTTGGCGTAGGTATTGACCATGCCCCAGAAGTAGCGGGTGTAGTAGTTGCCGCGCGGATCGCCGCTGGTCTGGCGCGGGCTGACGATGCCCTCGTTGTAGTGCGCGCCGACGCAGTCCATATACTGGGCCGCACCTGCCGCCGCCATGCCGCGCACGTAGCGATCGTCGTTCCAGACGCGGTCAGTCCCAAACGCGCCTTCTGCCCCGGTGGGCGCGGGCGCGCCGCTGATCACGGCCACGCTGGAGTTGGCCGATTTGATCGCGTTGTAGGCTTTCGCCAGAAGCTGTGTATACAGGCCCGGATCGATATGCCCGGCGGGCCACTCGCGGTCGAGATTCATCTCGTTCCAGACCTCAATCGCGTCCGGCCCCAGCGCGGCCACCTCGCCCACGAAGCGCGCATAATCATCGAAATAGCCCGGTGCAAGCACGTCACCGGGATGCCCCACGATGCCCAGCAGAATCTTGAAGCCGTTGGCGTGCGCCTGATCGATCGAGCCTTGCGCGACCGCGCCCGGCATCCCCGGCGAGAAGCGGATCTGCCGCTTGGCCCAGGTCATACCCGCCTGGTGCATCAGATTGGGATAGGAGAAGTGCTCGACATGCCCGCCATAGCCGAAGCCGGTCAGGCCGCGTCCACCCGCGACCGGAGCGGGAGCCGACGCACCGCCGCCCGTATCCGCCGCATCGTCCGCCGCCGGGGCCACCTGCTCGACGACCCGGTTGGTGACCGGCAGCGATCCAGCCGTGCCTGTCGATAGGCTCACAAACGAGGCATGCAGCCAGCCGTCCTGGCCGCCCACGCCCGCGAAAATCCACTGACCGTCGCCGCTGCGGCCCTTCGCCAGCGCCGACGTGCCCGCGCGCAGCGTGCGGAATACGCGGTAGCCCGTACCGGGGCCGCTGCGGAAGTTCACATCATCGGTCGTCCGGGCCGGGATGCCGCTGCCCTCAGGGAAGCCGCCCGCCGGGCTGCCGCTCTGAGCCTCGCCCGATCCAGAGGGCTGAGCCGCCGCGCCGCCTGAGCCGCGCACCGGCAGAGTCTCCAGCACCAGGCCCTCACGCACCGTGAGATAATCCGAGAGCACCCAGCCCTCGGCCCCCTGCGCCGTGCGCGCCAACACCCACAGCCCGTTGCCGGGCAGGTCGTCGCGCCCGATCAGCGTCAGCGCGTCGTTGCGCGCCAGCTTGGCGACAACCGAAAATTCCTCACCCGGCCCGGCGCGCATATTCAGCGTGTCCGGGATGACGGTCGCATCCGGCCCTTGCGCCAGCGCGGGGACGATATTCAGGCCGGCCAACAGCACGGCCAGCACCAGCAAAAAACGAGTCGCTTTTACAACGCTGCCCATCTCTTCTTGATCTCCAAAAAATCGCTTTGATGCCCCTCGTCCGGCTGGTGTTTCCCCCAAAGTGCCGGGTAGTGTAGCACGCGCGATCTGCTTGTGCAAGGCACGTCAGGCGGGCGTGGGCCGGGCGTTTGGCGCGCCGCGAGCGAGATGCTACACTCACCACCGTTCGCCTGCTCGCACACCGACCGGCCCATTTATGTCTGCTGCTGAACCCCACGATCATGACCTCTATACCTTCTTCGACGCGCTGGCCATCCGCTGGGACGCCCAGCATACCGCCGCACGCGACGACCATCTCGCCCGGCTGCTGGCGCCCCATCACGCGCTGTTCGACGGCGTGCGCCACGTGGTCGATGTCGGCACAGGGACCGGCGCGTTTCTGCCGCACCTCGACCGGCTCGCGCCGCAGGCCCGCGTCACTGCGCTCGATCTCTCCAGCGTGATGCTGGCCCACGCCCAGGCCAGCGGGCGCACCTGTGGGGTCTGCTGCTGGCTGCGCGCCGACGCCCACGCCCTGCCGCTGGCATCCGGCCAGGCCGATCTGGTGACATGCCACGACAGCTTCGCCCACTTCGAGCGCCCGGCCCAGGCGTTGGCCGAATTCCGGCGCGTGCTGGCACCCGGCGGCGCGCTGCTAATTCTGCACGACATCAGTCGCGAGCATGTGGCGCACGTCCACCACGCGACCGGGCATCCGCGCATCCAGGCGCACGTGCTGCCACCGGCCTGCGAGCTTGCGCCGCTGGTGACCGCCGCCGGATTCATCGTGCTGGCCGCGATCGACGCGCCGGATCACTACCTGATCACTGCCCGCGTCTGTCCCCCTCCCTAAATCCTTCCCCCACAAGGAGGGCGGGACTTGAAAGACGTTGTTTTCACCCCTTCACTCCGCGCATCAAGGACCGAAGGATTTGGGACAGAACTGCATAAGACCAGCCCACCCGCGCCCGGCCTTCTAAAACCCTGCCGGACCTGTTAAAATAGACCGCCATAATAGAAACCAGTCTGTGAGAAGGCGCATGCGCAAACGCAAAGACTCTTACTATCTGCTCAGCCTCGGCTGCTCGAAGAACACCGTCGATTCCGAATCGATGGCCGCCCTGCTCCAGGATGCCGGGCTGCGCGCCACCGATCGCGCCAGCCGCGCCGAAGTGCTGATCGTCAACACCTGCGGCTTTATCGGCCCGGCGCGCGAAGAAAGCCTCGATGCCCTGCGCGAGCTGGCCGCCCACAAGCACCCCGACCAATACCTGATCGCGGCGGGCTGCCTCTCGCAGCGCTACGGCCACGACCTGCCCGCGCAGATTCCCGAACTCGACGGCGTGATCGGCACGCGCCGCTGGATGGACATCGTCGATCTGGTGCGCCGCCTGCGCGCCCGCAAACACCCGGAGCCGATCTACCACATCCCCGAAGCGGCGAGCACGGTCGGCACCGACGAGCGCGGCGTGAACCGTGTGGCGCGGCAGGGGCCGAGCGCCTACCTGAAGATCGCGGATGGCTGCCGCCGTCCGTGCGCCTTCTGCGCGATCCCGGCGATCAAGGGCACGGCTGTCAGCCGCCCGATCGATCGCATCCTGAGCGAAGCGCGCCTGCTGCGCGACAGCGGCGTCCAGGAATTGATCCTGATCGCGCAGGACTCGACCGACTACGGCCACGATCTCGGCCTGAAGAACGGCCTGGCCGAGTTGCTCGATCAGCTTGTCGCCGCCGTGCCGGACGTGCCCTGGATGCGCATCATGTACGCCTATCCCGGCTATGTGACCGACCGGCTGATCGAGACGATGGCGACCCACAAGCAGATCGTCCCCTACCTGGATATCCCGCTCCAGCACGCCGACCGCCGTACCCTGCTGCGGATGCGCCGCCCGGCCAATGTCGAGTGGGTCTATCAGACCATCGGCAAGATGCGCGCCGCCATGCCCGATCTCGCCATCCGCACGACGTTCATCGTCGGCTATCCCGGCGAGACGGATGAGGAGTTCGAGACGCTGGTGAGTTTCGTGCAGGAGATGCAGTTCGACCGCGTGGGCGCGTTCACCTACAGCTTCGAGCCGGGCACGCCCTCAGCCGAGCTGGGCGATCAGGTGCCGGAAGCGATCAAGATCGAGCGCCGCGACGTGCTGATGACGACTCAGCAGCCGATCAGCCTGGCGCGCAATCAGGCACTCGTCGGCCAGACGCTCGATGTTTTGGTCGAGGAGCACGCCGAGGCCACCGACGAGGACGGCACCCCGACCGGCGAGACGATCAGCCTGGCGCGCTCCTACCGTGACGCGCCGGAGATCGACGGTTATGTCCTGATCGAAGGGGAGCTGCCGCCCGGCGAGATCGTGCCGGTGCGCATCACGGGCGCGATGGTCTACGATCTGATCGCCACGCCCGATCTTGTCCCGCAGCAGGTGATCGCGCCGGGCACGATCCTGGGGCCGGACCTGTCCTGACGGACCGGCTAGAGACTGTTATGCACCTGGAACGCTGAATGAGGCGAAACCACGCCTGCCCCCATCCTGAATCCTTCCCCCACAAGGTGGAAAGGACTTCCAGGTCCCCGTTGTGTTCCCCTTCCCTCAGCGACAACGTGGGGGAAGGGGCCAGGGGATGGGGGGTAAAAATGGCTGACGGACCGGTTAGGACGGGTCTTTGCCGAGTTGGGACATGATGCCGAACAGATCGACCTCGGCCCAATGCTCGATCAGCTTGCCGTTTTCCAGCCGGAAGATATCGATCCCGGTGCCGATCACCGGCCTGCCCGTCGCGGGGACGCCGAAATAGGGGCTGCCGGTGTGCGTGCCCCGGAAGGTCCAGCGCGTGACGATCTTATCCTCAGCGACGATCCAGTCCTCGATTGTCTCATGATAGTCGGGGAAGGCGCTTAGAATCTCCTGCAAGATTTCTCGGAAGCGCGGGCGGCTGCTCGACTGGTTGCGGTGCGGAAGCTGGAAGCCTCGAAAGTGGGGGGCCAGCAGATCGTCCAGCACATCAAACCGGCGCTGGTTGATCACCTCATCATAGAAGCGCTGTACGATAGCTTTGTTATCTTCGGCGGCCACAGCTTCTCTCCTGGCGTCAATGTATCAGCGGTGAAGCGCGCGTCATCCAGAATATGAACGATCCCGGCCCCAAATGCACAATGCACCGCTAGCCCTGCTCGCGCCGGATCACGCGGAACATGCCGGTCATCATCGGGTGCGTGGCGAAACCGTAGCGCTCGTAGAACGGCGGCGTGTCGTCGTCGGCAAACAGCCCCACAAACGCCTTATCCGGCGCGTGCTGCTCCAGATAGCGAGTCAGTGCATCCAGGATCAGCCGGCCCACACCCTGGCCCTGGTGCTCCGGCAGCACGGCGACATCCTGGATGTAGAAGAAGATCGCGCCGTCGCCCACGATACGCCCCATCCCGACCGCTCCGCCATCGTGCATCACGATCACGCCGTAGAGCGAATTGGGAATCGCGGTGCGCGCCGCCTCGAAGTTCATCACGTCGCCCCAGCCGACCGCTTCACACAACCGCCGGTATTCCTCAAGCATCGGCAGGCGTTCCACCAGTTCATACTGACTCACGTTGTGCTCCTCTCGTCAAGGCCATCGTGCCGCGCCATTATACCGCCGCCGGGGCGCGATCGGGGCAGGAAAAAATCCCCTCTCCGGCGAGAGGGGATCGCGTCTGCGCCGCGCCTCAGTCCAGGTCGATGCCCAGGCTGGCGGCTTCTTCCGCCGCTCGCTGACCGGGCAGCCACCCGATCTGGCGCAGCCACAGTTCGTTGAGCAGGGTATTCGCGTCGCGCCGGACACCCTGGCGAGCGAAGTATTCGCACACGCGCTGGATATCGCGCTGCAAGATGAAGTAAGCGTTGCGGTTGCCCTGCACCGCGACCACCTGCGGGAAGTCGATCAGGGTGATCGTGCCGTCCCAGTACAGGATGTTGTAGGCCGAGAGGTCGCCGTGCACGAAGCCCCGCGCCAGCATCAGCTCGATGTTGCGCATCACTTCGCCAAACAGCGCCGGGGCCTCGTCCGGCTCCAGCCGGACCTCGCTCAGCGGCGGGGCCGCGATCTGCGCGTCGCCGCAGTAGCCCATCAGGATCGCGTTGTCATTCGCGCCGAAGGGCCGGGGCACCGCGCCGCCCACCGCGTGCAGGGCGTGCAGCATCGTATACTCGTACATCAGCCACGAGGTCTGCGACACCTGCACGCCGAACGCCGATTTCTTGCCGATGGCGCGCATCAGCCGGTGATCGTTTTTCTTCACCGGGCGACCTTCGGGCGTCAGGATTTCGCGCCCCTCGCGGTAGAGCGCATCGTTGCGCAGCGCGCGGAACTTGCGCGGGCGATAGACTTTGGCGGCCAACCACTCGACGCCGGTCGAGGGGTCTGC
>JAAYCM010000020.1 GCA_012729765.1 Chloroflexota bacterium
GCGAAGCCAAGCTCAACCGGTAAGGCGGCCGTTCGTTTGTAGGTTGTCCCAGGCGGAGCGCATATCTTCGGGTATGCGCTCCGCACACCCCGAAGGGCGGGCGGTTCCATGCTTCGTTATATCGCGCGGCGCCTGGTCGCTGTCATTCCCACGCTGATCGGCGTGTCGGTGCTGGTGTTCGTCGCCATCCGCCTGGTGCCGGGCGATGCCATCGTGACCATGCTGGGCACCGAGGCCGGCATGCTGACCGAGAAACAGCGCGCGGCGCTGGAGGCGTATTTTGGCCTGGACAAACCGGCCACCGTCCAGTATGTGACGTGGATGGGCGACGTGCTGCAGGGCGACCTGGGATTCTCGATCCGGCATGGCAAGCCCGTGCTCGACCTGATCCTGGAGCGCTTCCCCGTGACGCTGGAGCTGGCGCTGGTGTCGCTGGTGATCGCGCTGACGATCGGCATCTCGCTCGGGACGATGTCCGCCGTCCTGCACAACTCGTTCATCGATCTGTTCGGGCGGTTGTTCGCGCTGGTGGGGCTGGCCGCGCCCAACTTCCTGATCGCCACGCTGCTGATCTACGTGCTGTCCGTGTATTTTGGCATCCTGCCGAACACGGGCGATTATGTGGAACTGACCGAGGATCCGGCCAAAAACCTCCAGCAGATCGTCTTTCCAGCGATGACGCTGGGGTTTTCGTTTTCGGCGTCGGTGATGCGCACCACCCGCTCGGCGATGCTCGAAGTGCTGGGCGAGGACTACATCCGCACGGCCCGCGCCAAGGGCCTGCGCAGCCGGACGGTCATCACGCGGCACGCGCTGCGCAACGCGCTGATCCCGGTCGTGACGCTGACCGGCGTCGAGCTGGGCTACCTGCTGGGCGGCGCGGTGATCATCGAGCAGATTTTCGCCCTGCCAGGGTTGGGGCGGCTGGCTCTCAATGCGATCTCGCAGCGCGACTACGCGCTGATCCAGGGGGCGACGTTGTTCATCGCGGTCAATTTCGTGGTGATCAATCTGGTGGTGGACTTGATTTACGCGGTGGTAGACCCACGGATTTCCTATGGCAGCCATAAGTAGCGAATTCGAACAGACGACGACCAAGGAGCCCAGCCTGCTGCGTCGCCTGCTGCGGAGCCGGAGCGGGGCGCTGGGTCTGGTGATCGTCGTGATCTACGTCATCGTGGCGCTTCTCGGCGCGCTGGGCGTCACGCCCTATTCGCCCATCGAGCAGCACCCCCGCGACCGGATGCAAGGCCCCAGCGAGCAGTACCGGTTGGGCACGGACCTTTTCGGGCGCGATATGCTGAGCCGGCTGATCAAGGGCGCCACCAACTCGTTGTATGTGTCCCTGCTGGCCGTCGCCATATCCGGCACGGCGGGCACCCTGATCGGCACCGTCTCGGCTTACGTCGGCGGGCGCTTCGACGAGATCATGATGCGCATCATGGACATCTTCTTCGCGTTTCCGGCCATTCTGCTGGCGCTGCTGGTGGTGACCATCCTCGGGCGCGGCCTCAACAAGACGATCATCGCCATCGCGGTGGTCTACACGCCCATCTTCGCGCGGGTGGCGCGCGGGCCGGTACTGTCCGTCAAAGAGATGGAATTCGTCACGGCGGCGCGCAGCATCGGCATGAAGCACGACCGCATCGTGTTCCGGCACGTGCTGCCCAACACGCTCGCCCCGCTGATCGTGCAGGTGAGTTTGGCCCTCTCGTGGGCGCTGCTGACCGAGGCCGGGCTGAGCTTCCTCGGGCTGGGCACCCAGCCGCCGGAGCCGTCGTGGGGCGTGATGCTCAGCGACAGCCAGGGCATTTCCGAGATCGCGCCGTGGCTGATGATCTATCCCGGCCTGTCGATCATGCTCGGCGTGCTGGGCTTCAACCTGCTGGGCGATGGCCTGCGCGACACGCTCGACCCGCGCCTGAAACGCCTACGCTGAGCCGGACCCGTCACCGGAGCCATCCTGCAGGACGACTGTGACGCGGCGCGGTGCGCCGCCTCATTCCTTGATCGCGCCGGATACCATCCCGCGGATGAAATGCCGCTGGAAGATGAAGTAGAGCACGATCACAGGCAGGCTGACGATGGTCGCCGCGGCGGCCATCACCGGGACGTCGGCGGCGTAGCGCCCGCGCAGCAGCGCCAGCCCGACCGGCAGCGTGCGCAGGTCCCCGGTGACCATGACCAGCACCAGGAAGAACTCGTTCCACGTCCACATGAACAGCAGCACGATCAGCGACAGCAGCGCGGGCCGCGACAGCGGAAACAGCACCCGCC
>JAAYCM010000144.1 GCA_012729765.1 Chloroflexota bacterium
ACCGTACCGGAATCGTTTACCACATGCTGTCTCCTCTATCACCTGTATAAGGTAGAATAACAAAAGCGAGTGGCCCCGCCAAACGTGCGGCGGCCAGACGAATCAGTTCAAGGACGACGCTATGGCTGCACCGGATGTGCTCAACGGCACAGTCGAACGCATCACATTTTACAGCGAAGAAACCAATTACTGCGTGCTGCGCCTGCGCCCGGATCAACCCCGGCTGGGCGGCGGGCAGCTCGTAACGGTTGTGGGCACCATGCCCGAAATCCAGCCCGGCGAGAGCGTCCGGCTGGAAGGCGAGTGGACCTCGCACCCGCAGTATGGGCGGCAGTTCCGCGCCGAGCTGGTGACAACCGTGCGGCCCGCCACCGCCGAAGCGATCCAGCGCTACCTGGGCAGCGGGCTGGTAAAAGGCGTTGGCCCGGTAACGGCGCAGCGCATCGTGGATTACTTCGGGCTGGACACGCTCGATACCCTCGACCGGATGCCGCAGCGCATGTTGGAAGTGCCGGGCGTGGGCAAGCACCGGGCCGGTCTGATCGCGCGGGCGTGGGTCGAGCAGCAGCACATCAAAGAGGTGATGCTGTTCTTGCAGGGGCACGGCGTCAGCACGTGGCTGGCGGTGAAAATCTACAAGCAGTATGGCGATCAGGCTATCGCCATCGTCAGCCGCGATCCCTACCGGCTGGCGGCGGACATCTTTGGGGTTGGCTTCCGCACCGCCGACAAGATCGCGCGCAATCTCGGCCTGCCCGCCGATTCACCGGCCCGGATCGGTGCCGGTCTGGCACACGCCCTCAACGAGGCTACCAACGACGGGCACGTTTTTCTGCCGCGCGACGAGCTGGTCGAGCAAACGGCAGCCCTGCTGGAATTGGAGCCGGACAGCATCGAGGGGCAGATCGGGCGCACCATCGAGCGCAGGGACCTGATCACCGAGGCCGTGCCCGCCGATCTGGGCGTGGTCGAGGCGATCTACCTGCCGCCCCTGTTCTACAGCGAGCGCGGATCCGCCAACCGCCTGAAGCAGATGGACCGGATGCCCATGAGCCGCCTGGCCGATTTGCAGCGCCGCGATTGGACTGACCTGCTGACTCAGGTCGTGGCCGGGGGGCCGGTCGCGCTGACCAACCAGCAGCAGGAAGCCGTGCGGCTGGCGCTGACCAATAAGCTCAGCATCCTGACCGGCGGGCCGGGCACCGGCAAGACAACCACCCTGCGCGCCCTGATCGGCGTGCTGGAGCGGACCGGGCACCGCTTCCTGCTGGCCTCACCGACCGGGCGCGCCGCCAAGCGCCTGAGCGAGGCGACCGGGCACCCCGCCCGCACCATTCACCGCATGCTCGGCTTCCGACCCAGCGAGCAGGGATTCGAGCATAACGAGGAAAACCCGTTGGAAGCCGATATGGTCGTGATCGACGAAGCCTCGATGATCGACCTGATCCTGTTCTACAGCCTGCTCCGGGCGCTGACGCCGGACACCCACCTGCTGCTGGTGGGCGACGTGGACCAGCTTCCGAGTGTGGGGCCGGGCAACGTGCTGCACGACGTGATCCGCAGCGGGGTTGGCCCGGTCACGCGGCTGGATGTGATCTTCCGCCAGGCCGAAACCAGCCTGATCATCCGCAACGCCCACCGCATCAATCGCGGCGAGATGCCCGATACATCCAACCAGGGCGGTGACTTCTTCCTGTTCGGCATCGAAGACCCCGAAGCCGCCGCCGATCTGCTGATCGACATCGTCAAGGAGCGCATCCCCAAGCAGTTTGGACTCGACCCCCTGCACGAGATTCAGGTGCTCTCCCCGATGTATCGCGGCGCGGTGGGAGTCAGCAACCTGAACGAGCGGCTTCAGGAATCGCTCAACCCGAATCCAAAGGGCCGCATCATCGAACGGCGGTTCGCGGGGCGGCTGTATCGCGTTGGCGACAAGGTGATCCAGACTCGCAACAACTACGATAAGGACGTGTTCAACGGGGATATCGGGCGCGTGCACGCGCTGGACCTGACCAACCAGAACATGACCATCGCCTTCGAAGATCGCTTCGTGCAGTACGACTGGTCCGAAGCCGACGAGTTGACGCACGCCTACTGCATCAGCGTGCACCGCTCCCAGGGCAGCGAGTATCCGTGCATCGTCCTGCCGATCCTCACCCAGCACTATATGCTGCTCCAGCGCAACCTGCTCTATACGGCGATCACCCGCGCCAAAAAGCTGGCCGTGCTGGTCGGCACCAAGCGCGCGATTGGGATCGCGGTGAAGAATGACAAGGTCGCCCGCCGCTGGAGCGCGCTGGACTGGCGGATCAAGTCTGGCTAAGGGCTCTCCGGCATTTGTCCGGCGAGACACCGGATTTGTAGGGGTAGGGCTTGCCCTACCCGGCGGGCGAGGCAAGCTTCGCCCCGCAAAAATGCATAACACGCTCCAGGCGGTGTGCAGGCGGGCAGTGGTTGAAACCGCCGCTCATTCCGTATAAAAGGTCAACGCCCAATGAGTGATACAGGCAGGGGACCGCATGGGACGACGCTGGATAGTGGGGCTGCTGCTGGCGCTGGCCGTGCTTTTTGGCGGCGCGACCGGCAGCCGCGCGCAGGAATTTGAAAACAGCCTGACCTTCGACGGGATCGAGCGCACCTATACCCTGACCGTGCCCGCGTCCTACGACGAGGACACGCCCGCGCCGCTGATCGTCGTGCTGCACCCGTTCGCGTCGTCGGGCCGGGCCATGCAGACGATCACCGGCTTCGATGCGCTGGCCGAGGCGCACGGCTTCCTGGTGGTCTATCCCGACGCCGTAACCTTCGGCTGGGACGATGGCCGCTCCAATATCGGCTGGCCGCGCGCGCTCGACGCCTCGGACGACGTGGGCTATATCAATGCCCTGATCGATCACCTGGGCGAGAGCTATGCCATCGACCCGGCGCAGGTCTACCTGACCGGGATCGCCAACGGCGGGACGATGGCCTACCGGCTGGCGTGCGAAATGCCGGAACGCTTCGCGCGGGTGG
>JAAYCM010000145.1 GCA_012729765.1 Chloroflexota bacterium
CCCTTCGATACCGTCGCGCCGGAGAACGCGCAGGAAGTCTGCAATACCTTCAACTGCCCGAACGCGCAGTAGCCCTACTGCGTGTCCATCCTGGCTGCCAGGGGAGAGATACAGTGCTCTCCTGGCAGTCTTTTTTGGCCCCGCACGGCGTGCGAAGTCTGGAGCCGGTCAGGGATCTCCGGATCGCAGGCGGCGGAGTTTCGGGCAGCATGCCTGGGATAAAGTTATCAGGAACCTGGGTTCTGGTATAAACCGGCCCTACTGACACGCTGCACCCCGCTGGCCAGCGCGCTCAGCACCTTCTTCCCCAAAGGCTCAATGCTTTTGATATGCCTATGACGCGGGCAGTTCGTCACTGCTGACCGCTGGCTCAACGGCGGCGACGGGCAGTTCGTCGCTGCTGGCCACTGGCTCAACGGCAGCGGGCGGCTCGTCACTGCTGGCCACTGGCTCAACGGCGGCAGGCGGCTCGTCGCTGCTGGCCACTGGCGCACTGGCGGCGGCTGTCGTCTCCAACGCCGTGCGCAGGTCCTCGATCAGGGTCGGGACCGCGATCGGCTTGGTGAGATACCCGTCGAAGCCGGCTTCAAACACGCGCTTACGGTCGCCCGGCATCGCGTGCGCGGTCAGCGCCACAACCGGCACAGTTTGCAGCGCCTGCTCGGCCTTCACCCGCTTGAGCATCTCCCACCCATCCATTTTAGGCATGGAGAGATCGAGCAGGATGAGTGTTGGCATATAGCTCTGCAAAATGCCGAGTCCCGTTTCCCCGTCGCGCGCGGTCTTGACCGACATACCGTAGAACTCCAGCACGTCGGCTACCACCGAGAGGTTGTCCGGTTCATCATCAACGATCAGAACTTTCCAGGTCTTGATCTGCTGCCAATCTAACATGCCAGCACTCCTGATAGCTACCATGGCTTTTCTCCCAGCCGAGAATACATCCAGATTGATATGTCTCACCTGCTGCGCCGGCCTGAGCCATGCAGCAGACCACGAAGCGATCCCCCAGACCTGCCGGGGCCACAGCCGCGCGGGACATCCGGCCTTACCCTTGCGTGATCACGCGCTCCAGCTCACGCACAAACGCGGTATCGTCCAGCGGCTTGGGGAAATAAGCGTCGAAGCCGGACGCAAGCGCCTGCTGTTTCACCGCTGACGAATGATAGGCGGTGATGGCGACACAGGGCAGCGCGTGCAGCCGCTTGTGCTCACGAATCGCGCGCACCAGCTCGATCCCGTCCATGCCGGGCAGGTTGAGGTCGATCACGACTGCCGTATAGGCCGCCTGATCCAGCCGGGTCAGCGCCTTCTCGGCGGTCGAAACAACCTCAGTCGCGATGTTGTACAGGTCCAAAATCTGAACGACCACGTCCTGCCCATCCGGCTCATCTTCGACCACCAGCACATACCATTCACCGAGATTTGACATGAGCTTCCCCCTCGCGTGGGCTACAGTCCCAGCATGCCCGCCATTTGCGGAATATCGACCAGCAATTTCAGTAGATCGTTGATGAACGTTTCGGGGCGCAGCGGCTTGGTCAGGTAGTTGTGGAACCCGGCGGCAACCGCCCGCTCACGATCGCCCCGCATGGCATGGGCCGTCAGTGCGATCACCGGGATATCCTGCGTCGCCACGTCCGCCTTGAGGTGCTTCAGCATTTCCCAGCCGCTCATCTCCGGCATCGACAGATCGCTGATGATGAATCTGGGCCGGTGAGCCCGGGCCAGTTCCAGACCCAGCTTCCCGTTACTGGCGATCAGCACCGAAACGCCGACCATCTCAAGCAGTGTGCTGGCAACATCCAGGCTGTCTGGTTCGTCGTCAACGACCAGCACGGTCCACCCCTCCATCTGGGCCGCCAGTTGTTTCCAGTCAACCATGATCGCCCTCCTACAGGACCGATAAAGGCTTCGTGATCGGCTGTTCGATTGCCGGATCAGGCCTTAGAGCGAGCGGCAGAGTCGCGATAAACGTCGCGCCTTCGTTGGGCACGCTCTCGACGCGCACACTGCCGCCCAACGCACTGCACAACTGGCGGGTAATCGCCAGCCCCAGGCCGGACCCGCCGTACTCGCGCTTGGTTGAGCCATCAACTTGGCGGAAGCGCTCGAAGATGATCTCCTGCATGTGCGCCGGGATGCCGATCCCGCTGTCGTACACATGGATCAGCAGGGTATCGTCCTCACGCCCGACATGCAGCCCGACCTCGCCCTTATGAGTGAACTTGAACGCGTTGCCAAGCAGGTTGGTGATAATCTTGGTGATGGCGTCTTCATCGATCCAGATCGTCTCCGGCACGTTGTCATCGATCTCGACCCGGAATAACAGGCTCTTTTCCGCAGCGAGCACGTCCATCTGTGTGCGCAGACCATCGACCAGATCGCGGATTTCGATCTCGCTTGGCACAAGCTGCAACCGGCCCGATTCGATCCGGCTGATGTCGAGGATGTCATCGATCAGGTGGAGCAGCCGCTCGGCGTTGGCGCGGGTGCGCTTGACGCGCTGCACGTTTTTCTCCGAGAGATCGCCCATCATCTCCATGATGCCCTGGAACCCGATGATCGCGTTCAGGGGGGTGCGCAGCTCGTGGCTCATGATCGCCAGGAATTCGTCTTTCAGGCGGTTGGCTTCGCGGGCTTCACGCGTTGCCAGCTCAAGCTGTTGGGTACGGTCGCGCACGCGTTTTTCCAGCGTCTCGTTGATCTCGATCAGCGAGCGGTCGCGCAGCCGGATCGCACCGGCCATCGTGTTGAAGGCGCGCCCCAGCCTGCCGACTTCGTCCAACCCGCGCACATAAAAGCGCTGGTTATAGTCGCCTTCGGCCATCGCCACGGCGACGTTCTGGAGCCGGCGCAGGGGGATACTGATGCTGCGCCACACTGCGAACCCAAGCAGGCCGGCAAGCGAGAAGCTTGCTACGGTGGTGAGCATCATTGTGACCAGCACGACCTGACTCTGGAAGCTGCTGAGCCGCTCCAGATCGACTGAGGCGGCGATAAACGTATCGTTGGCCGTGCGGCGCGATCCCAGCGGGATCACGGCCTGAATGTGCGGGATACCGCTGCCATCATCTTCAACCCCGCCCACCGCCGGCATCCACCGGCTGCGCGCTTCTTCGACCAGACGCGCACTCACCGTAAGCGTTTCATGCTGCCCGGTGCTGGTGCTGACAAGCTCATTCTGATGGATGACTGCCAGATGGATGTCGTCACGGCCACGCGAGAGTGTGGACAGGAACGCATCATCGAGCGCCACGCCAGCGACGAGCGCCCCGACGAGCGCGCCTTGGGTGTCGCGCAGTGGGGTCACAGCACTGAGCACGGGTGTGCTGGCGCGGCCACCGGCTACGACGCCGGTCGTCTCGATGCCCAGCAGCCCCAGCCTCAGCATATCTTCGCTGCCGGCTGCGGACGCAGCCCTGGCGGCAGGCGGGAGCAGGCTTTGGCCAGAGGCATCCACGACATCGATCTTATCGAACGTCGCCGCTGCCGCGGTGGTAAGCACGATAGTTCGCACGATATTGAGGTCGCGTGTCATCACGGCGTCGATCAGGCCTGGCGAGTTGGCGAGGAGTTTTGCGTTGCTCAGTGTTTGGGCCTCGGCCTGAGCCATGCTGACTTGAATGGCCGCTGTTTCGCTGTCAAGCTGATCGCGCCCGGTTTCTTCCAGCAGGTCTGCGGCAAGACTGCTCAAACGCGCATA
>JAAYCM010000146.1 GCA_012729765.1 Chloroflexota bacterium
ACCCTCGCCGGACACCTGCGCGCCATCATCGGCACGTTGACCGTCGAGCAGATCTACCGCGAGCGGGACGTCTTCGCGCAGAGCGTGCAGGATGTGTCGGCGAGCGATCTGGCGAACATGGGCCTGGGCATCGACACGTTCGTGATCAAGGACGTGCGCGATAAGGAAGGCTACCTGGAAGCTCTGGGTCGCCCGCGCATCGCGGAAGTGAAACGCGATGCCACCATCGCCGAGCAGATCGCCGCCACCAAAGAGGCGGAGGCCAAGCGCGATTACCAGCTCCAGCAGGCGTCCTATGATTCCGAAGTCGCGCGGCGCCGCACTGAAGCCAATCTGGCTGGGACGGTCCAGGAGAAGATCACCAACCAGACCATCGCTGCCGAAGAAGTCCAGATCGAGGTCGTGCAGAAGCAGAAGCAGATCGAAGTCCAGCAGCAAGAAGCTCTGCGACGTGAGCGCGAGCTGGAAGCGACCGTGCGCAAGCCCGCCGAGGCCAAGCAGTTCGAGATCGAAACGCTGGCCAACGCGCAGAAATTCGAGATCGAGGCGCGCGCTGCCGGTGAAGCCAGCGCCATCCGCCAGCGGGGTGACGCCGAAGCCGACGCCGCCCGCGCGCGAGGTCTGGCCGAGGCGGAGATCATCTTGAAGAAGGGCCTCGCCGAAGCCGAAGCGATGGAGAAGAAGGCCGCCGCCTGGAAGCAGTACAACCAGGCCGCCATCATCCAGCAGATCGTTGAGGCGCTGCCGCAGCTCGCCAGCGCGATCTCCGAGCCGCTGGCCAAGACCGATCGCATCGTCATCATCAGCAACGGCGATGGCCAGGGCGCGGGCGCGTCGAAGATCAGCGGCGACATCACCAGCATCATCGCGCAGATGCCCGCCACCATCGAAGCGCTGACCGGCCTGGATCTGGCCGAATCGATCAGCCAGCTTCCCGGCATCATGAGCCAGACCAAAGACGGCGAGCAAGCGAGCGCCGGGTAACTCGTGACTGACCAGCCCATCGTGCCGCCGGGTGTCACTCGCCGGCGGCAAGCAACAACCCGCCAGCCAGGGGCAAGGGGTGCCTTGCCCCGTTTGTCGTTCGCCCTGACAGCCGCCCTCAGCGCCGCCGCGGGCGTCTTGCTGCTGCTCCTTGCCATCGCGGCCGTGGTGGCCTACGATCAGCTCGCCCCACAGCGCGCCCCCGCGGACGCGCCTCCCTCGCCCCTCGAAGCCACGCTCGCCATCGCTGCGGTCGCGCCGGAACACCCCGCCGAGAGCGAGCCGGATCCGGCGCCGGTCACGTTCGACACGACTGGGACCTATACCTTCCCGATCGCCGGGGATCCCGCCCGGTGGATCTGGACGCACCTGCACTGGGATGGCACGCACGCCGCCGACATCGAGGCCCATCCCGCGCTCAGCTATCCCGATTTTGTCGACGCCACGAACAGCACCCTGGTGGCCGTGACGGGCGGCGTGCTCGTGGACTACAGCGGCAGTGTCGGCGGCCAGGGTTACATGCTGCACGGCGACGATGGCCTGGATTACTACTACGCTCACATGGCCGAGCAGTGGCTCCCCGACGGCGCGCGCGTGGCTCCTGGCCAGCCGCTGGGCATCGTCGGCAACACGGGCAATACGGCGCAATTCATCGAGCCGCACCTGCATCTTGCCATCGGCCCGCGTGACTCACTTTGGGCGCAGCAGCCGGGGATCAACGCCGCCGAATGGATTCAGTCACACTTCGGGCTCCCGTGGGACGAGCGCCCGTCGCATGCCGTCCCGTTCGACACGCCCCACGGGCCGCCGGTGGTCCATCCCGATGTGGCGATTCTCACGCCATTTGAGGAAGCGACCACGGCGGGGCTGGCCGAGCCGGCCATCGAGCTCGGCTTCACCGCCGCGCCGCCCGGCGATCAGGACATCATCGCGCCCCTGTCCGGCACGATCAATGTCATTCGCTGGACGGTACATTACGGCACCCGCATCCAGATCACCAACGACGCCGCCCAGATCACAGCAGTCATCTCCGGAGTGGATGGCTGGTTGGTCACCGATGGCGAGGCTGTCCAGGCGGGCCAGGTCATCGGCCGCTGGAACCCGGCCAGCCGCCCGCGCCTGCACTACATGATCTTCGAAAATGGCGCTATCATTGACCCCACGCCCAGTCTGGGACTCAGCCGCGCCACCTGATCGCGCCGCCGGGCTGGATAGGGGTGTATCCTGACAGACTCAACCGTTCAACCGGAGATTGCCTGCGCCAT
>JAAYCM010000147.1 GCA_012729765.1 Chloroflexota bacterium
CGGTTCGCCGTACCGGTCGCAAGTTGGCACGCCACTGGAGCTTATTTCGGGAAGGCTGGACCTGGTATCTCAAGTCCAGCCCTCCTCTCCGAATTTAGTGTCGCCCCCTCAGCCCACTGCTGCGCGGAGGGAAGGGGAGCAGGGTGGCGCTTTTCAAGTCCTTCCCTCATTTTGGGGGAAGGATTTAGGATGGGGGGCAATCTGCGGCTGTAATACTAGGGGGCAGCCGCCATCGTCCGCATGCTGTTGGCCCGCGTCCAACCGGGCAGAAGGAGCAGACACGATGAACGGGAACTTACCGATCCCTGCCCGTTGGATATTCTCAAGAAAACTGCGAGGTCTGAATAAGCATGCACGACGACAATCTGATCGAATATGCCGATGCGGCGTTGTATGACGACGAAAACAGCGCGTTCGAGCCAGATGGCCCCTTCTTCCACGACCTGATCCTGCGCGTGGGACAGCCCGCGTTGGAGCTGGCGTGCGGGACCGGACGCCTGACCATTCCACTCGCCCAGGCGGGAATCGACATCACCGGGCTGGACATCACGCCGGGGATGCTAAGCCGTGCCCGGCAAAAAGCTGCCGGCCTGCCGGTCCGTTGGATCGAGGCCGATGCCCGCACGTTTCGACTGGAACAGCAGTTCAAAGTCATTTTCGGCGGTGGCTTCTTCCAACACCTGTTGGAGCGGCCCGATCAAGAGGCCGTCCTGCGCCGGGTGCGTGAGCATCTGGCTCCGGGCGGCGTGTTCGCCTTCAACGTGTTTTTCCCGCACGCCGACAGCCTGATAGCCTCACCCGACGAGCAGGACTGGTTCAGCTATGAGAACGCGCGCGGGCAGCTTGTCACCGTGACCGGCACGGATCATTACGATCCGATCCGCCAGGTCCGCACGGAGACGGCGATCCGGCGCTGGATCGGGACCGATGGGCGCGAAGTCGTCCGGCGCGCCCCGCTCCAGCAGCGGATGTTCTTTCCGGCGGAGCTGGACGCCCTGCTACACTACAACGGCTTCAGTGTGAGCGGCCTCTATGGAGACTACGACAGCCGCCCGCTGAGGCCGGACGACCGCCTGATGATCGTGGTCTGCCAGGGCGCGGACTGAGTTTTATGGGCGGCAGGGGATGCTCGGCGCATCCCCTGCCGTTATCCAGCTCGTTTTGGCATATCTTTTTTATGACGTATATAATTCTTTTTTATCAAGCTCTAATCTAATTGGGGCCGGCAGTTGGTTGCAGGGCCCCAAGTCGGATGATATACTGAAATCGTCTTTGAAATGACACTCACGTTCGTCTGGGGAGCATTATGATAGATCGCATCCAGTGGTTGGAACACGGCAGCTTTCGAATTCAAGGCCCGCCGTGTATCTATATCAACCCCTGGCGAGTCGCTCGCTCCTTCACCCCTGCCAATCTCATCCTTGTTACGAACGATCAGTACGATCACTGCTCGCCCGCCGATGTCGAAAAGCTGCGCGGGCCGAATACAGTTGTCGTCGGGAACGAAGCCGCCGCGAATGTGCTCGGTAGCCAGACGACCGTCCTGCGCCCCTGGCAGAGCCTGAATATCGGTGCGGCACGCGTGGCGGCGGTCCCAGCCTATACCTTTACTCACCACTACCCCGTGTCCCAAGGCGGACTGGGGTTTGTTATTTCTTTAGACTATTATGATATTTACTATGCGGGCTGCACGGACATCGTGCCCGAACACGCCTACATTCAGGCCGATATTGTAATTTTGCCTGTTGGTGGCAGCCAGGGTACAATGACTCTCGACCGCGCTTTAGACTTTATTAACCGCACCAAACCATCCTGGGTAATCCCCAGCCATTGGGGTACATCCGGGGGCACACTGCTCGACGCACAGGCTTTGAGCCGTGCGCTGGATGGACAAACAAAAGTTGTGATGCCCGAAAAAGTGCGTTAAGCTTAAAAAGAATTTAACCCAATAGAACCTTGCGCTCGTCAAAAAATTAGCATCACCCCCTAAAAGACTTGGCCAATATATTTACTGCTCACCCAAAAGAGTTTGTAGACCAAGACAGTTAACAGCTCAAAAGTATGTCATCGGAACCTGCAAAGAGAACTTTGTAGCCAAAGAGAGTTAGTACCCTAAGAGAGCTTTGATCACCTCAATCACCCAATAGAGTTTGAGCTACTTAGTCGCTGTTTGTTACTATACCCTTACACCGAGGCGGTTCTTAGGCACAGAGCCGCCTTCTCCTTTTATAGCCCCCTGCTCATGGCATTGGCAGCAAAGTCCGCAGCCGCCGCCCGGTCGGATCCGTTACTGACTCGACCGCCCAGCCCGCCATCCCATCCGCCGTCTGCACCCACCACCAGCGATACCCCTCGGCCAGGCGCGGCCCGCCCAGAATCGTCACACGCGCGCCGGTTGCAAGCTGGATCAGCACCGGCCCGCCCGGCGCCTGCCGGACATTGAGACTCTCGCCCTGCATCGTCTGGACGCGGGCCGCATCGCGCGGGCGGAAAAGCGGCCCCCAGCGCGGCTGACCGACCGGCCCGGTGAGCGCAGTGAGATCGCCGCGCTCGCCGGAGACATCGCGCAGATAGGGCGTGCCGAGCAGGCTGTCGCCCGGCTCGTAGACCACCAGCAGCGTTTGCTCGCCGAAATTGTCCCACAGGAAATCGACCCGTCCGGCTGCGGTCAGATCATCGGAGACAGCCGCCGGTGCGTTTTCGCCGGGCCGCAGCACATAGAGCCGCTGCGCGCCGTCGTGCCCGCTGGTGAATGTTACCGTCCCGTTGCCGAACTGCTGCGCGTTCTCCGGCTGGAAGCCGAGCGCCGGCGCGACAAGCACCTGCACCCCCAGCGTATTCGGCTCGACCCGGAGCACCTGCCCCGCCCCGCTGGTAATGATCGCGTTGCCGTTGACCGACCAGCGCGCCGTTTCATACGCGTTCAGCTCCAGCGTTTGCTCCTGCCACAGCAGCGCCGCCGCCCCACTGACGACATCCACCTGGCTGTAGCCGCGCCGCCCATCGGCCAGATCGTGCCCCACGAGCAGCACGCGTCCATCGGGCCGCCACTCAATCGGCCCGTTATACACGCGCACTGCCGCCGCGTTGCTGCCGTCAAAATAGACGCCTGGCTCCAGCAGGAAGGTTTGCCCCTCGCGGTTGCGAATCCACAGCCCATCGACGGGATGCGCCCCGCCGCCGCCCTGATCTGCACCGGGCGTCACCAGCGTATAGGCCAGCCACTCCGCGCCCGGCGACCAGGCCAGCGCTGTAACTTCCGGCACCGGCTGGCCCGGCCCCACATCTGGCAGCAACGCCACGCCCTCAATCGTCATCCGGCCTTCGGGCGTGATATAGGCATACGCCCCATTCGTGGCTACATCGAACGCCGCCACACCGGACGGGCTGAACGTGATCTGTTCCGGCTCCGGCAGGCCTACGCGCAGCCGCCAAAGCTGGATCGTGCCGTCGCGGTCCGAGAGGTAATAGAGCACTTCGGGCAGCGCGTCCACCCCCTCGACCGGCATCACCCGCGACTGATCGCCGGTGCCGGGCACGATTCCCCCGCTGCCATCGTCCAGCGGCACGACCGTCGGCGGGCCAGCCGGGGCGACGAGCGTCGGTGAGGCGGCCAGCACGGCGGTCGCAGGCGGCTCAATGGTCGATGTGGGCGCTTCAGAGGGAATCGGGCTGGCGACAGTAATCGGCTCCGTTGTGGCGGTCGGCTCTGGCGTGGCGGATGGCTCGCCGGGAGTCGGGATATCGGGCGTCGGGCTGAGAGTGGCGACCTGCACGGCAATCGGACGCGAGAGCGTCGCCGTGACGACCACGACCGAGTCATCCAAATCGCGTTGGGTGAGCGTGCAGCCGGTCAGCGCGGCGGCTCCGACCAGCAGCACGAGGGACGCTGTGAGGCGGCGCATAGTCTACTCCTCTGGTCTGGATGCGGTGAGTATAGCATTTCGGCGCTTGACCGTCTATTATTACATGTCCTAATTCTATCCGGTCAGGCCGCTGCTAAGATTTGCATTTTTGGCAAGAACTAACATAATCAGACCGGGTCACGCGACTAGCTCATGAGGGCATGCATGTCTTTTCCATTACTCTTTCAAGGGGGCATTATGGACCGTGCGATCACTGTCAACACGACTGTCGGACAGGTCATCACCTGGATTATCATCGGTCTGCTGGCCGGGCTGCTCGCCAGCGTGCTGATCCGGGGGCGCGGGGTGAGTCTCAGCGGCAGCCTGATGATCGGCCTGATCGGTGCGGTCGTGGGGGGCTTCCTGTTCAACCTGCTCGAAATCGAGCCGACCGGCCCTCTGAGCGGCGAGCTGGTGATCGAGTGGATCGATATTGTCGCCGCGATCGTCGGGGCGGTGCTGGTCCTGATGGCAGTCGGCACGCTTTTCCGGCGGCGAATCTGAAGTCGCGGCGTGTTTGTGCCCTACAACTAATCAGAAATAATCAGGCCCGGTCAGTATTCCAACCGGGCCTGTGAGTTATCAGCCTGTCTGTGAGCGATCAGGCGGCGGTATCCAGCGTGCCGTCGTCACGCCACTTGAGCACCTTTTCGCCTTCGACCACGATCTTCGGGCGCGAGCGACGCAGCATGGCGTCGGCATCCACGATCACGCGCTCGATATCGTCGTGTGATGGGACCTCAAACATCACCTCAAGCAGCGCGTTCTCGATGATGCTGCGCAGACCGCGCGCGCCCGTTTCGCGGGCAAACGCCAGGTCGGCAGCCGCGCTCAGCGCGTCCTCGGTAAAGACCAGCTCGACTCCATCCAGCCGGAACATCTGCTGGAACTGGCGCACCAGTGCGTTCTTTGGCTCGGTCAGGATGCGCACCAGCGCGGCACGATCCAGTGGATCGACGACCGTCGTCACCGGCAGGCGGCCTACCAGTTCGGGCAGCAGCCCAAACTTGACCAGGTCTTCCGGCGCGACTTTGTGCAGCAGCGCCGTCTGCGTGGTTTCACGCGCCAGCCCGGCACTCCCGAACCCCAACGCGCCCTTGACGCCCACCCGGTTCGCGATCTCTTCTTCCAGCCCGGCGAACGTGCCACCGCAGATGAACAGCACATTCTGCGTGTTGATCTGGATGAATTCCTGGTGCGGGTGCTTGCGCCCCCCCTGCGGGGGAACATTGGCGACCGTGCCCTCGATGATCTTCAACAGGGCTTGCTGCACGCCTTCGCCGCTCACATCGCGCGTGATCGACGGGTTATCGCCCGACTTGCGCGTGATCTTGTCGATCTCGTCGATGTAGACGATGCCCTTTTCGGCGCGCTTGATGTCGAAATCCGCCGCCTGGATCAGGCGCAGCAGGATATTTTCGACATCTTCGCCCACATACCCCGCCTCGGTGAGCGAGGTCGCGTCGGCGATGCAGAACGGCACATCCAACAATCGCGCCAGGGTTTGCGCCAGCAGGGTCTTGCCGCTGCCGGTCGGGCCGATCAGCAGCACGTTGCTTTTGTCGATCTCGACATCGGCAATCGCCCCGCCCGCGTTGACGCGCTTGTAGTGGTTGTAAACCGCCACCGACAGCACGCGCTTGGCCTGCTCCTGACCGATCACATATTGGTCCAGCTCGGCCACGATCTCACGCGGAGACGGCACATGGTCGATGACAAACTCGCTCTCCGGGTCCTGTGCGCCGCTCTCATTGAGGATGTCCATGCACAGGTGCACACAGTCATCGCAGATGAAGATGCCTTCGGGGCCGGAGATCAGCCGCGAGGCTTCATCCGCCGGGCGACGGCAGAACGAGCAGCGTTGAGGTCCTATGAGATGACTCACTTCGACTTGTCTTCCTTCACTCCGGCAAGCTCGCCTTTTTCGGTGGGATTCAGCACGTTGTCAATCAGGCCATACTCCATGGCGGTCTGCGCCGTCATATAGAAGTCGCGGTCTGTGTCGCGCTCGATACGCTCCAGCGGCTGGCCGGTGCGCTCAGCCAGAATGTTATTCAGTAGATCGCGCTGGCGCAAAATCTCGTTCGCCTGAATCTGGATATCGGTGGCCTGCCCACCGCCGCCCGACGACCAGGGCTGGTGCATGTGGACGGTGGCGCTTGGCAGCGCAAAGCGCCGGCCCTTCGTGCCTGCCGCCAGCAGCACCGTTCCGAAGCTGGCCGTCAGCCCCACGGCGACCGTCATCACCGGGGCGCTGATCTGGCGGATGGTGTCATAAATCGCCAGCCCGGCGTAGATCATGCCGCCCGGCGAATTGATATACATCTGGATCTCGCGCTCTGGGTCCTCGCGGTTCAGGTACAGCAGTTGGGCCACGATCAGGTTTGCGACCTGGTCGTTGATCCCGGTGCCCAGAAAAATGATGCGCTCCTTGAGCAGCAGCGAATAGATGTCATACGCGCGCTCGCCGCGTCCGCTGGTTTCGATCACCATCGGAATCAGGCCATTGTACAGATCCATGAATCGGCTCCTTTTCGGTTTTACCGTTCTACTCCGAAGTTTCGTTCTCACTCGCCGCCGGCTGTTCCTCAGGGGCAGACGCCTCGACAGCAGCTTCTTCTTCGGCGACAGGCGCAGCGGCTTCCGCGGCAGATTCAGCGGATTCAGCAGATTCGTCGGGCGCGGATTCTTCCGCTTCGGCAGGTTCATCCGGGCCGACAGGCGGATTCTCGCCCTTGGCGATCGCCGCCAGGCGCGCCAAAGCCCGATTCGTCACCATCCGGTTGGCGATATCGCTCCGGGTGGCATCCGCCATCAAGAACTGGCGGAACTGGCCGGCCTGGCTGCCGCCGAGCGCTTCACTCAGGCGGTCGATCTCGCCTTCGATATCCGCATCCTGCACGCCAAGCTGCTCCTGATCGACCAGCGCGCCGAGGGACAGCGCACGCCGGGCACGCACGATCGCGCGCTCACGATACTGCTGGCGCACGTCGTCTTCGGTCTGCCCGGTGATCCTCAGGAAATCTTCGAGGCGCAGCCCTTGCTGGCGCAGGTTGTTGTCCAGCTCCTGGAGAATATCGTCCAGGTAATCCTGCACGACTTCATCGGGGAAGGCGATTGTCGCGCCTTCGACCAACTGATCGATCGCTTTGTCGATCAATTCCTGCTCGGCGGATTCTTCGGCGGCCTGCTCAAGCTGCTTGCGGACGTCCATGCGCAGCTCCAGGATCGTCTTGTGTTCGCCATCGCTGATCGTCTCGGCCAGCGTGTCGGACCATTCGGCCTCGGTGCGCGCCTGGACCTGCTGCACAATCGCATCCACGCGCACAGTCCGCCCCGCCAGGTTCTCGACCGCGTAATCGTCAGGCATGGTCAGCGTGAATTCCGTATTGTCGCCCGCGCTCAGCCCCACGATCTGCGGCGAGAAGCCCTCAAGCAGGTCCTTATCGTCGTCTCGCAGAACCCGCGTGAAACCATGCTGGTGCAGCACGACCTCTTCATCGTCGTCATGCTCGTGATCATGCTCATGATCGTGCTCGTCTGCTTCAGACTCGGATGCTTCAGCTTCCGCCCCGGTTTCTTCGGCGGCGGGCTGATCGTCCGGCTCATCGGCTTCTGCCTCGGCCTCATCACCAGCTTCGGGCAGCAGCACTACCTCGATATGATCGAACGTGACCTGATCGCCCATCTGGGCCGCGCGCTCGACGTCTTCCACGACTGCCTGGCGCTGGCGCAGCTCTTCCATGGCGTCGTTGACCATCTCGTCGGTCACTTCGGGCACCTCAAACGGGAGCCGGATCGAGCGGTAGTCGCCCAGCTCGACCGACGGGCGCTTGGGCACGACAAACGTCAGCTTCAGCCCGTCCTCTTCGTTGATGTTTTCCAGGCTGCCCGGTGCATACGGCTCGATCTCGATGCTGTCGAGCGCTTCGCGGTAGATGTCATTCCCCAGCGTGTCCAGGGCTTCGTTCAGGACATACTCGCGGCCATACAGGTTGATGACCACGCTCACCGGCGCTTTACCGGGCCGGAAGCCGGGAATACGGCCTTTTTTGGCGATGCGGCGCGCAGCATCCTGCATCGCTTTTTCCAGGCGCTCCGGCTCAACATCAACCGTCAGGCGAACAGTGTGGTTTTCAAGGTGTTCAGTTTGTACGTTCAACATGCCGTCCTTCGCAGTCTCGCACGATGGCGATTATAACATTCTGCCAGCAGGCGACCAAGCGCCTACGCTGCTTCTAACACACGTCTTACGCAATAAAACAGGGCGCACTCCTGCGCCCCGCGCTGTGGGGAAGATGGGACTCGAACCCATACGGATTGCTCCACATGATCCTAAGTCATGCGCGTCTGCCAATTCCGCCACTCCCCCGCGTGCATTTTCAATTATAATGAGGGATTGTCGATTGGAAAAGGGTTAACCCCGGCCCGCAAAAACACCGGCGGGGCATGGGCCGAATCCGCCGCATTCAGCGCGGACGGTGCCGGGCAGCCAGGAGAAGCCGGGCGCGGTTAGCTGTCGTCGCCGGGCCGGACCACCGGCAGGCGGAAGTAGAAGGTGCTGCCCTCGTTCACAACGCTGTCCAGCCCGATGGTGGTCTGCATCCCGCGCGCCAGCAGCAGCGCCAGCGCCAGCCCGGTCCCCAGGCCGCTGTAACGGCGCGTTGACGAGCGTTCGACCTGATAAAAGGCGTCGAAGATGTGCTCGTGCTCCTCTTCGGCGATGCCGATGCCGAAATCCTGCACGCCCATCCAGACTTCATCGTGCCCGTCATAGCGCGCCAACACATATACCGGCGACTCGGGCGGGCTGAACTTGAGCGCATTCTCGATCAACACCTGCAGCAGGCGGCCCAGCGCCAGCTTATCGGCCAGCACCGGCGGCAGATCGGGATCGATACGCAGTTCGACCCGATCCAGCACATCGCGCGTGGTTTTTGCGCGTTCCAGGTAACGCATCCCGGAGTCGATCGCGTCTGCCACGATCACCATATCCAGCCGGATGTTGTGTGACTGCACCAACTGTTTGACGCTCTCCACCGCGCTCTCCATGCGTGCCAGCGACGCCTCGGCCATTTCCGCCAGCCGATCACGGTCGCGCCCACTGCTCTCGGCCAGGTCTTCGAGCAGCAGCGACACCGACGACTTAAGCTGGAGCAGCGGCGTCGAAAGCTCGTGCCGCACATTGTTGATGATGTCGGCCTTCAGCACCTCGACCGAGCGCGCCGTCTCGACCAACCGCCGGTTTTCTTCCAGCAGGCGGTCGGTCTGGCGCTTGACGCGCAGCAGCGAGTAGAGCCAGCCCGACAACTCGTCGCCGTCCGCCGGGCGGCGGATCAGGGCGTCGGCGTCGTAGTCAGGATCGCCCGGCCACCAC
The DNA here is from genome assembly GCA_012729765.1 of Chloroflexota bacterium. Lineage (GTDB taxonomy): Bacteria > Chloroflexota > Anaerolineae > Aggregatilineales > Aggregatilineaceae > JAAYCM01. The sequence continues at coordinate 9,283 of JAAYCM010000147.1, forward strand.
TCCTCGGCATCGTCCAGCATGACGATCAACGGCATAAAGCCGAGCTGGTTATCGATCTTGACTGCCCGGCACAGATCGTACTCATTGGCCCGCGCCAGGGCCGCGTCCGCCACCAGCAGATGCGGCGGATGCTCGGCCAGCACCGCCAGCGCCTGCCCGGTCGTGTGCACCGCCAGGACGCCATAGCCCTGCTCTTCGAGCAGCTCGCGCAGCGCGTTTGCCTCAGCCTGATCCTGCACCGCAAGCAGCACCGTCGCCGGAGCGCTGGCCAGGAGCATAGGCACCGAGGTCGTAGAGAGTTTTCGCATAACGGACACTAGGTGGAGCCTCGTTAGCTGATTGAATCCGTTGACGTCAATTTTAACCCAACCAACGCCAGGGTGAAAGCAAAGCCCGTGCGATGTCCGTTATAGAACGATTGAGTTTAAGGTTGAATCTATGCCATTCCTTAATGCGGGCTGCTCATTCCAGCCACACGACCTGCCGGATCAATGTGTTTTCAATAAAGTCTACCGCGTCGGTCGCCTCGTCCGCACCATAGCGCAGCACGGCCTGCGTCGCGCCGGTTTCGATCTCAGTCACGTTAATCAGAGTCTCATCGGCGGCGCGCCCGCCCGCTACCCAGGCCACATAGCGCCCGTCCGGCGACACGCTGTAGAGGTGGCCGAACTGCCGCCCATAGCGCTGTTCCTCGTCGTTGGTATCATCGGCGTTGCCGATCGGCCCGGCGACCGTGCGCGGCTCGGCCCCGCTGCCCAGGTCGAGCAGCATAATCTCGCGCAGAGGCTCGCCTTCGATCACGCCGCACGCGCCATTGCCGAGCTTGACGAACAGCAGCGTGTCGTCGTCCAGCCAGGCCGGCGAAGACGCGACCAGTCCCGGCTCGGTCCAGGCGACCTCGGCGGCCTGCCCCGTCTCGGTCCGGCTCATGCTGGTCGGATAGAGATGCACCTCCGATTCGACGCACACATCCTCACCCGCCGGCTGTCCGGCCACATCCGGCGCAATCGGCATAATCGCCAGCCGGGCGCCGCCGGGCGCAATGGAGCCGAGAGGCGAGCCAGCGACCTGCACCGTCTCCGGCTCATACGGCACGGATTCGCCGCTGGCCAGATCGAAACGCATGACCTCGTCCGGGGCCTGGGTCGCCCACCACACCAACTGCGAGTCAGTGTCCCAGACCCATTGGTAGCCGGTCTGGCTGCTGCCCGCGATATTGGTCAGCATGTGTGTTTCCAGGTCGCCATACCACAACTGCGTGATATACCCGCCCCCGGTCAGCGCCACCATCGACTGCCCATCCGGCGCGATGCCCAGCCCGATCGGCTGCGAACCGCCGCTCTCCAGCACCGCCGTCTCGCCGCGCACCAGATCGAGCAGGCCGAAGTTGGGAAAAGCCACAAACACGCCGCGCGTGCGGTCGGCGTTCAGCACCGCCGAGCTAAATGCCGCCGCCCCTTCCAGCGCCGTCGTCTCGCCCGTCGCCAGGTCCAGCACCTCGAACGTGTTCCCTTTGAGCACCAGCAGGCGGCCTGTAAGCTGCGCCGCACCCTCAGCCGCTTCGGCAGTCGGCTCAGGAGTCGGCGTGGGGGTTGCAGCCTGCTCGCCTACCGGACGCAGCGCGACGCCTTCCTGCGTCTCACCGTCACCGCAGGCCGCCAGCGCCAGCACAATCGCCAGCCCGCCGACTATCCACTTTGCCCAGATTTTCATCGTTTCGCCCCCTTCCGTGCTATAGTGAAATGACGTACACGGCTTTTATCCCCGCGGCCCTACCCCAACCAGCCGTGCCTCTATACTCTTCTTATACGTGTATCACGGGGAGATCGTTATGTTAAAGCGCACAGTATCCATTCTGTTTCTGATCGTCCTCGTCGCAGCCGGCCCGCTCAACACACTCTCGGCGCTGCCTGCCCGCGCCTCCGATCCGGCGCAGCCGGCCTGGCCCGCTGGCATCCCGACCGCTGCCTGGTCGCGCCCGATCGGCCTGCCCTTCGAGAACCCCTCGCGTGAAAAAGCCAATTACCAGATGATCGACGATGGCCCACTGCAAGGCGCGCCGCTGGGCGGGATCGGCGCGGGGACGTTTGCGCGCACCTATGCCGGTGATTTCGCGCGCTGGCATATCAACGCCGGCCTGCACCAGTACCAGACCTTCCCCGCCGATATGTTCAGCGTCTACGTGCAGCAGGGCGACGACAGTATTGCTCAGGCGCTCTGGACCGGCAAGCCGCAGGCCGGCCTGGGCGCGTGGCAGTGGGAGTATCCCGTCGGCGCGGGGACCTATTACGCGCTCTATCCACGCTCGTGGTTCGTTTACGACTGGGACGCGCTGCCGGTCGAGCTGTCCGTCGAGCAGTTCTCGCCCGTCATCCCGCACAATTATCAGGAAAGCAGCTACCCGGTTGCGCTCTTCAACTGGACCGCCACCAATCCCACCGACGCGCCGGTAACGGTCGGCGTGATGTTCACCTGGCAGACGTTCTTCCCCCCCGACCTGGCGCCGTTCAACACCGCGCGCGTCGAAGAATCGCCCGATGGCAGCCTGATCGGAGTCGAGATGCGGACGTCGCAGGCGGCTGGCAACCAGGCCGCTCCCATCTCGCTGGCGCTGGTCGCGGCCCAGCGGCCCGGCGTGACGGTTAGCTACCGCAGCCGCTTCGTGACCAACGGCGACGGCGCGGAGATCTGGGACGATTTCGCCGCCGATGGCGCGCTCGACAATGTGGACGATCCGGCCCCCGCCGCCCAAAACGAGCAGTTGGGCAGCGGCGTGGCGATTACCTTCGAGCTGGAGCCGGGCGAGACGCTCAGCGCGCCCTTCGCCCTGGCCTGGGACCTGCCGGTGATATTTTTCGGCTCCGGCGACCGCTGGTACAAGCGCTATACCGCCTTCTATGGGCGCGACGGCGACAACGCCTGGGACATCGCCGCCGATGGTCTGGCGCAGATGGACGACTGGCGCGCCGCGATCGAGGATTGGCAGGCCCCCATCCTGGCCGACGACTCGCGCCCGGAATGGTACAAAACCGCGCTGTTCAACGAGCTGTACTATGTGGCCGATGGCGGCACCGCCTGGGAGCATGGCCGCGTCGGGGGGCCGGAGCCGGGGCCGGATTACCTGGGCCGCTTCGCCTACCTCGAATCGCTCGACTATGCCTACTACAACACCTTCGATGTCGATTTCTACGCCTCGTTCGCGCTGCTGGAACTGTGGCCGGAGATCGAGCTGCGCATCATGCGCGATTTCGCCGCCACCGTGCCGGAAGAAGATGTGAGCCGTTTCGTCGTCGGCTACGACAGGCAGCTCGCGCCGCGCAAGGTCGCCGGGGCGGTCCCGCACGATATGGGCAGCCCCTACGAGTCGCCCTGGCTGCGTCCCAACGCCTTCACCTGGCAGAACGTCAACGGCTGGAAAGACCTCAACGCTAAGTTCGTGCTGCGGCTCTACCGCGACGCGATCCTGCTCGACCAGCCCGATCTGATCACAGAACTGTGGCCGGCGGCGGTCCAGGCGATGGACTATCTGGCCGCGATGGACGAGGACGGTGACGGCATCCCGGAGAACGACGGCATCCCCGACCAGACCTATGACGTCTGGATCGCAACCGGGGTCAGCGCCTACAGCGGCGGGCTGTGGCTGGGCGCGCTGGCCGCCATGCACGAGATGGCGCTCCACGTTGGCGACGACGAAGCCGCCGCGAATTATGCCGAGCAGTTGGCGACGGCCCAGGCCGTCTACGAGGACACACTGTGGAACGGCGAATATTACGACTATGACGAAACGTCCAACACGGTGATGGCCGATCAGCTTGCTGGGGAGTGGTACGCGCGCCTGACCGGCATCCCGACCCTGCCCGATGATCACGTGCACAGCGCCTTAGAGGCCAACTACACCTACAACGTGCAGCAGTACCACGATGGGCAGATGGGTGCGGTCAATGGGATTCCGCTCGATGGCACGGTCGAGGACAGCGAGCAGGCCGCCGAGGTGTGGTCGGGGACGACCTACATGCTGGCGGCGCACATGATCCTGAACGGGCTGGACGAGCACGGCTGGGCGACGGCTTACGGCGCGTTTAAACACGTCTATGAGACGGGCGGCCTGTGGTTCCGCACGCCCGAAGCCTGGAACGAACATGGTTTCCGCGCCAGCATGTACATGCGCCCGCTGGCGATCTGGGCCATCGAAACGGCGCTGGCCCGGCGCTAACGCCTTGCGGCGCGTTCGGAAATTTGTAGGGGCGATGCTTGCCTCGCTCGCCGGATAAAAAAACGTGCAGACCAACTCTGCCCCTACAAAACTTTCCGCATCTGGGCGGGGGGATGGGGCCGCTGTTCCGGATCTGGATCGGTTCTGCGCCTGCCAGTATAATGCTGATATTTGCCAGGAATCACCGCGTGGAGTGCCGTATGTCCGTCGTCAGCCTGCACGATCTCCGCAAAACGTTCACCCTCAAGCGCAAAGCGCCCGGCCTGCGCGGGAGCCTGCGCGCGCTCGTCCGCCCCCACTACCAGACGGTCGAGGCGGTCAAGGGCATCTCGCTGGAACTGGACGAGGGCGAGCTGCTGGCGTTCATCGGCCCCAACGGCGCGGGCAAGAGCACCACGATCAAGATGCTGACTGGCATCCTCTTCCCGACACAGGGGCAGGCCCAGGTGCTCGGCTATGTGCCCTGGAAGCAGCGCCGCGTCCTGTCCTACCATATCGGCAGTGTGTTCGGGCAAAAGCCGCAGTTGTGGTATCACCTGCCGCCGATTGACACGTTCGAGTTGTTCGCGCACATCTACGAGCTGGATCAGGCCGCGTTTCGGCGGCGGCAGGCGTTTCTAGTCGAGGCGTTGGGCATCGCGGACTTCTTGCAAACGCCCGTGCGCAAGCTCAGCCTGGGCCAGCGGATGCGCTGCGAGATCGCGGCCAGTATGCTGCACGGCCCGCGCATCCTCTTTCTGGACGAGCCGACAATCGGGCTGGACGTGGTCGCCAAGCAGCAGCTTCGCGAGGCGATCAAGACGCTGCACGACGAGGAACAGCTCACCATCTTCCTGACCAGTCATGACGTGGGCGATGTCGAGTCGCTGTGCAAGCGTGTCGTCGTGATCAATCACGGCCAGGTCATTTTCGATGATCGCACCAGCGCGCTCAAGCGCCGTTTTCTGCACCGCAAGATCATCGGCGTGCGCTTCGGCCAGCCCATCACCGACGATTTCGACCTGCCGCACGCGACCCTGCTCAAGCGCGGCCAGTGGGGTGCGAAAATCGAGCTGGATACGACCGTCCGCCCGGTGGACAATCTGATCGCCGCGCTGATGGCCTATGCGCCCGTCGTGGACCTGACCGTCGAGGACCCGCCGATGGAAGAGATCATCCGCGAGATTTACAAGGCCGATGAAACGGTCACACTGCGGGCCGATGGACAGGCCAACGACGCACCTGCCGCCACGCCGGATCAGGCCAGGGAGCAGGCCTGATGTCCACCCTCACCCTTGCCGCCGCCGATCGCGGTACGTGGCGCGCCCAACTGCGCAAATATGCCGCCATCGCGCGGATCAATCTGCAAAACAGCCTCGCCTATGCCTGGGACGCGCTCGGCCAGGGTGTCTTCATTGTGCTGTTCATCTTCGTCTTCGCCCAGCTCTGGCAGGCAACCTTCCGCGCCCAGGACGCGACCGTGATCGGCGGGCTGACCCTGGTGCAGACGCTCTGGTACTTCGTCTGGGCAGAGCTGATCGAGCTGTCGCGGATCAACGTCTCCGGCACGATCCAGCAGGAAGTGCAGGACGGCAGCCTGGCCTATACGCTGGGCCGCCCCTACAACTACCTGCTCTATCACTTCTTTTCCGGGCTGGGGGGCGTCATCTCGCGGATGATCATCGTGCTCGGCTTCGGCGCGCTGATCGCCTGGATCGAAGTCGGGCCGCTGACCACCTTCCGCCTGGAGACGCTGCCCGCCGTCCTGCTGATCACCGCCCTGGCCTTCACGCTCGACTACTGCATCACGGCGGGAATCGGCCTGCTGGCGTTCGTCTTCGAAGACACCTCGGCCTTCCGCCTGATCTACCAAAAGATCAAGTTCGTGCTCGGCGGGCTGCTGCTCCCGGTGGACTTTCTGCCGGACGCGATCCAGGGCGTCACGCGGCTGCTGCCGTTCAACCTCGTGCTCTATGCCCCGGCCAAACTGTTCGTGGCGTGGGACAGCGCGCAGTTCTGGCAGTTTCTCGGCCTGCAAGTGTTCTGGATCACCGTGCTGGCCGGGCTGCTGGCGCTGGCGTTCCGCTATGGGGCGCAGCGCCTCAGCATCAACGGGGGCTAATCATGACGCGGATCAACCGTCTGCGCACCGAAGCCGCGTTCATCCTGCACCTGATCCGGCTCAATCTCGCCAGCAACATGGAGTACCGCGCCAGCTTTCTGTCGCAGGCGATCGGCATGTTCATCAACAACGGGATTTACTTCGTGTTCTGGCTGCTGTTCTTCGACCGTTTCGAAGAGATTCGCGGCTACCAGATTCAGCAGATTTTCCTGCTGTTCGCCATCGTCGCGCTCGGCTGGGGGCTGGCCTTCGTCTTTGCCGGCAACGCCTCGCGCCTCGCCGCCATGATCGCCGAGGGCCGCCTCGACTATTACCTGACCCTGCCGCGCCCGGTCCTGCCGCACCTGATCTTCAGCCGGATGGACCCGTTTACCCTGGGCGACCTGAGCTTCGGCGTGATCGCCTACCTGTTCACCGGGCGCTTCGATCCGCTCTCGATCGGGCTGTTTCTGGCCTGCTCGGCGTTGGCCGCCGTGATCTTCGCCTCGTTCTACGCGACCTCCGGCTGCCTGTCGTTTTTCATCGGCAACGCGACGCAGTGGTCATTCCACATCGCGAACTCGCTGGTCACGTTCTCGCTCTATCCCTTCGGGCTGTTCCAGGGCGCGATCCGGCTGTTCCTCTATACGCTCGTTCCGGCGGCGTTCGTGGGGGCGGTTCCGGTCGAGATCGTAGAGACGCGCAGCCTGGCGCTGCTCGGCGGGCTGGCGGGCGCGGCCCTGATCAGCGTGATCGTGCTGGCGCTCGTGTTCCAGCTCGGCCTGCGCCGCTATGAAAGCGGCAGCGCCCTGAACGTGAATATCTGACCCGCCCTGCCCGGCGCTAACGCCGCGCGAAGCCCCCCCCATCCTAAATCCTTCCCCCAAAATGAGGGAAGGACTTCCAAACCGCCTGTCTCCCCTTCCCTCCGCGCAGCAGTGGGGGAAGGGGCCGGGAGATGGGGGGAGTTACCACCCTATAGCGTGATCGTCTCGCGGTAGTCGTTCACATGGAAGGTGTACTCGCCCGGCTCGAAACCGCCTTCGAGCGGGATCGTCTCGTTGTAGGCGACGATCGTCATCGGGCAGGCCATCGCCGGGTCCATCTCGCGGTAGATTTCGACGTAGATGTCGTTCCCCTCGCGCCGCTGCTCGATCTGCACCGGCAGCTCGCAGCCGTCCGGCTGGTAGCCGGTCACGGTCAGGCTGACCTGCATCGGCATCGACTCCATCACGACGACCTCGATATCCTCGATCACGGTCGGGCTGCGAAACGGCACGGCCTCACCCCCTGCGCCGATCTCCGGCGTGCTGTCGGGCGCTATCTCGTCGGGTGGCAGGATCGGCTCGACCGGCAGATCAAAGTCGCTGAACCGCTGCTCCTGCACGATTTCATAGCGGATATCGAGTGTCAGCCCTTCCGGCACCTGATCCGATTGCAGCACCGTGCCGGGCAGATCGAGGGCCTGGATCATGACGGTGGACTGCACCCACACCGGGTCGCCCGCCTGATCAACCGCGACGATCAGCGACGACTGGCTGCTCTCGTCCGCCGCGTCGAGGATCGCCTGCAAAACCGGGTCGCTTTCGCCCTCGTCTTCCATCCCGGCCTCAAGGATCGCCACGACGCCCGCCCGGTCGAACGAGATGGTGATCACGTCCACCGTGATATTGCCTTCGGGCACGCCGCTCTCAACCGTCACCGCCGACGCGGTTTCCTGGATCAAGGTCTGCTCCTCGACCAGCGGCTCGTTCTCTACCAGGCCATCCAGATCGAGCGCGTCCAGGGCGGGATGGCCTTCCACCTCGGCCACATCCTCGAAGACAGTCCAGCCTTCGGGCAGCGCGGGGGAATCGGGATTCGGCGTCGCATAAGCGGCGTTGACATACAGCACGCCGCCCACATAGCGCGCCTCGGCTTCCACCGTAGACGCTTCCGACGCGGTCTGGTCGCCGCTGGTTTCGGACTGCCCGACCGTCGCCGTAATCGTCGCCTGGAAGTCGCGCCCGGCCTCGGTGTTCACGAATATGACCTGCGTGCTCGCCTCGCGCTGCCGGGTCTGCTGCTGGGTCTGGCCCGCCCAGCGGATCACCAGGTCTTGCAGATAGGTTTCGCTCCGCTCCTGCGCGTGGCTGCTATAGACCTCAAGCCGCTGCTGCGCCTCGAACACGCGCTCCAACAGGACCATTTCCTCGTCGGAGAGGCCGTCTCCGTCCTGCGCGCGGACCGCTCCGCCGACCGGCAGCATGCCCACCGCCAGCAGCGCGATCATCACCACCATCGTTAGCCGTTTCAAGTCTGCCTCCTGCTTATGCGCCAGGCCAGATCGCATTCTGTTCTGCCAGCCTGAGTATTCAGAGTCTTATCAAAAAGACGTGCCCACCGCCGCCCGAATCTGGCCGATATGGTTGCGGTCGTGGTGCGCGATGCGGTCACAGCGAATCAGCAGTGTGATATCCTCGCCCTTGAAACGCGCCGGACGCTGCCACGTGTCAGAATCCAGCCCGGCCAGGAACGCGATCGTTTCCAGCCGTGCCGCGCCAAAATCGGCCAGCGCCGCCGTCACATCGCCGGAGCAGGCCGGCGCGGGCGGCAGGGCATCGACCGTCAGCAGCGGATTATCTTCCTGGCAGATGCGCGCGATCCAGGGCTGGTAGAGCAGCCGCTCGACGTTGTCCAGGTGGCAGATGACCTCCCCCGGCGACCACTCGCCCTCGGCGGGGCGCGTCTCCCAGGCGGCGGCGGGCACTTCGGCGGCGATACCGAGCAGCCCGGCCAGCGATCCGCTCAGGCGCGGGATGATCTGGGCCGGTTCGAGCGGGCGCGGCGCGAGATGATCCAGCCAGCCCTCGTGCTCGACCAGCCGCGCGAAGTCCTCAAAGGGGCCGCAGCCGTCCGGCACGATCTCACCCGCCGGGGCCGTGTCGCCGCCCGTCCAGTACGTGTTGAGGCCCGCGCGCCACGCCGGGGTGATGTCGTTCCCCCAGTCGTCGCCGACCATGATCGCCTCGTCCGCCAAGACGCCGACACGCGCCAGGATTTCCTCGTAGTACTGCGGGTGCGGCTTGGAGAAATGCATGTTTTCGAGTGACGTCACCAGATCGAAGCCGACCTCATCGACCGGCACGCCCGCCCACGCCAGCCGCTGCTCGATGGCCACGCGCGGGAAAAATGGGTTGGTCGCCACCACCACGCGATACCCGCGCTCCAGCAGCCACTCGACCAGCCGCCGCGCCGCGGGCCGCACGGCAGTATGCTCCCGCAGGGTGGTATAGGCTGTCTGGTAGAATGCCTCGACCACGCGGTCGAACTTGGCGCGGCCCATCGTCAGGGCCGGAGTCATCGCCGCGAAGAACGTGTCGAAATTGGTGCGGAGCGGGTCCTGGCTGGTCTGCACGGCACGGGTGGATTCGATCAGCGGCTTGAGCAGCCCCGGCACGCCCAGCGTCTCGGCCAGGTAGTGATCGAGCGTGCCGAGGTAGCGCTCGACAAACTGCGGCGTCGGGTTGGTCAGCAGTGTGTCGTCCAGATCGAGCAGCACCGCCTTAATCATCGTTGTTCTGCTCCAGAGCATCCTTGAACAGGCGCAGGGCCGGGTTTTCTTCGGCACAGATCGGGCAGCCGGTATATGGGTCTTCGATGACCCGGTCGTGCTTGTCGCACCACGCCTCGACGTGCATCTGGCGCACGAAGCCGAGCAGCCGGGGGCGCACGGTCAGCCGCAGCACCAGGTCTTCGCTGGCGTTGGCGCGCTCGATCTCCGGCACGGGGCAGCGGAAGCAGTCTTTGGGCCGCCAGGGGGCCGATTCCGGGTTGGCCTTGATCAGGCGGCATTCCTGCTGGCCGCGCCCGCGATGAAAGTCTTCGTAGTAATGGGGGCATTCTTTTCCGGCGGGTGTTCGCATCGTACCCTGTTCCTTCTCACAGCCGCCCGACCACCCCAGGGCCGCGCGGCGATTCCACTGAACCAGCGAGCGTCATTTTGAGTGTAAGCCATCGCCCATTCCCCGCCAAATCCGACGGTGAAAGGCGTCCCCGGCAAAAACTACACAGGCCGGATGCGTGGTCCGGCCTGGCTGTGTCGGGTGCGGTCGTGCGAGCGTAAGCTAGACGCGCGTCACGTATGAGCCGTCGCGCGTGTCGATGCGGATGGCGTCGCCCACGTTGACGAACAGCGGGACCGTCACCTGCAAGCCGGTTTCGGTCTTGACCTTCTTGGTCGCGCCGGTGGCCGTATCGCCCGCAATCGCCACCTCGGAGTCAGCGACCTTGTGATCGACCGTCGTCGGCAGCTCGTAGTCCAGAATCTCGCTCTCATACGTCAGCAGCTTGAGCTGCATGTTTTCTTTGAGATAGAGGAAATCGCTGCCTAAGAGGTCCTGGCGCAGTTGCGGCTGCTCATACGTTTCGATATCCATGAAGGTCAGGAATTCGCCATCGGTGAAGAGATATTCGACCACAATCGTCTCGATGCGGATGTCCTGCACGCGGTCGCCCGAAGTGAAGGTCATTTCCATCGTCGAGCCGCTGCGCAGGTTGCGCACGCTGGTGCGGATCGTGGCGTTGCCGCGACCCGTCTTGTTGTGGTGATAGTCCAGCACCTTGTAAATTTCACCATCTACTGTGAAGCTGGTCCCTTTGCGGAGCTGATTTACGTCGATCATCGCCGTGCCTGTCCTTGTCTAACCCTGGGGGTGAATGTTCGCTGGGAAATGAGCGCGAGCCATTATACCAGCAATCCCCGCTTCCTAGAATGGTCTACTCTGCCTGCTCGCGCGCCAGCCATGCCGACGCCGTATGCGGCAGATCCGCCAGCCGCCCGCGCACCACGGTACACTCCGGCAGGCTGTCGAGAAACACCTGCCCATAGCGCTTGGTGATCACCCGGTTGTCGAGCAGCACCACCACCCCGCGATCGTTGCGGGTGCGGATCAGCCGCCCGAAGCCCTGCCGGAAGCGCAGCACGGCGTCCGGCACGGCGTACTGCATGAAGCTGTTCTCGAACTGCTCCGAGCGCGCCGCGAAAATCGGATCGGTCGGCACGGAGAACGGCAGGCGCACGATCACCAGCACGCTCAGATCGTCGCCGGGGATATCGACCCCTTCCCAGAACGAGCGCGTGCCCAGCAGAACGGCCTTTTCGGTCTGCTTAAAGCCGTCGAGCAAGCCCTGGCGGCTGGTCCCATCGCTCTGGTCAAACACGGTGATATCACCCAGCGCCAGCCGGGGCGCGATGGCCTGCGCCGTCTGGCGGAGCTGCGCGTAGCTGGTAAACAGCGCCAGCATCCGGCCATTGGTCGCGGCGGCCAGCTCGATGATGCCGCGCTCGACCGCGCGCTGATAGTCCTCGCGCCGGTCGGGGCTGGGGATATCGACCGGCACATAAACCAGCGTCGTGCTCTTATAGTCGAAGGGCGAGCCGACGACTGCCTCGTTCACTTCGAAAGCGTTCAGCCGGTCGCGCAGATACTCGAAGGAGCCGCCCGTGCGCAGCGTGGCACTGGTCAGGATCACCGATGTCTTGGCCTGCCACAGGTATTCTTCGAGCAGCGGCCCGACATTGAGCGGCGCGGTGTGGATCGAAAGCTGCGCGCGGTCCTGCTCGACCTGCACCCAGTAGATCGTGTTGTCCAGCGGCTCGGACGAAAACGCGCTCAGCTCCTCGTGCACAGCGGTCAGGTGGCGGGCAGCAGCCTGCACGCTCGACAGCAGATCGTCGTAGTCGAGCACGTCGAAATCGCGCAGCCCGACCAGCGCTTTGGTCAGGCGGCGCATGGCGTGCGCGATCTCCTGGGTGAACTGGCTGAGGACGTGCCACGCCTCTTCGATATAAGTCCAGCCTGGCTTCTGGCGCAGCTCCGGCGTGATGCGTACCTGCGTCAGAAAGTCGCCGGTTCGGAACGCCCCGGTCGCGTCGAGGAACTCATACAGCATCTCAAAGTAGCCATCGACATGATGCCCCATCGCGCGGATGGTATTGCTCACGATGTCTACAAATTCCTCGACCTGCTTGAAGTACTCCGGCGGGATGCTGCCCCGTGTACCGCGAATCACGTCACCCAGCAGGCCCCGGCGCGCATCGCCCAGATCGCTGAGCTGGCGCTGGAACGTGATCCGGTTGATCTGGAACGACAGCCCGTTGGTGGTGGCTTCTTCGAGGTGGTGCGCCTCGTCCACGATCAGGTAATTGTATTCGGGCAGCACGCGGCTCCCCATCGACACATCCGAGAGCAGCAGCGCGTGATTGACGATCAGCACATGGGCCGAATCGGCCTCAAGCCGCGCCTTGTAGAACGGGCACGCGCCCCGCATCTGCGTCCGGCAGCGATCGAGGGTGCAGCCCTCGTCCTCGGCGCTCAGCCGCGCCCACGCGACATTTTCCTCAAAGCCGCGCAGCGAGATCTCGCTCTTCTCGCCGGTGGTCGATTCCAGCAGCCACACCAGAATTTTCGCCAGCACGCGCAGCTCCCCGACCGCTGTCGGCTTGCGGCGGCGCAGCGTCGCCAGGCGGCGCGGGCAGAGGTAGTGACTGCGCCCCTTGACCACCGCCGCCCGGAATGGCACGCGCAGCGCCCGCGCCAGCACCGGCAGATCGTACTGGATCAACTGGTCCTGCAAGTTGAGCGTGGCCGTGCTGATCACCACCCGCTCGCCGTTCTGCACCGCCCAGTAGACCGCCGGAATCAAATAGGCCAGGCTCTTGCCGACGCCGGTCGGCGCCTCGACCATCAGGTGATCGCCCTGGCTGAAGGCTGTGGCCACGGCGCGCAGCATCGACACCTGCTGTGGGCGATGCTCATACTCCGGGAATACCTGCGCCATCGCCCCATCCCGTTCGACGACCGCCGCGACGGTATCCACGTCCAGCGGGCGCGGGTTGCCCGACGGCTCCAGCGCGATGCCCGGCTTCTCCGGCGGCTGGAACACGTTCTCATAGGGCAAGGGCAGCGGGGTACGCACCCCCAGATTCGGCTCCTCGACCAGGGCGGTCCGGCTCCGCTCGCGGAAGGCCGCCAGAAAGACCGGCGCGGCACTCCAGTTCAGGTCACCGCACGCCTCGACAATCTCTTGCAAGGTCAGCAGCGGCAGATTCATGACCCGCTGCCACAGCGTCCAATAAAGCTGCCCGGTGGCGATCGCGTCGTGCAGCGCGCGGTGCGCCTGCTCCAGCTCCAGATTGAGCAGGCCGGTCAGGTGGTTGAGGTTGTAGCGCGGCGTGGTCGGCAGCATAACCGAGGCCAGATCGTAGGTGTCGATGGCGAGGTTCGTCTGCGCGACACGGTATTGGTTCAGAAAGCCGAGGTCGAAGTCGATCCGGTGCCCGACAACCGGACTGGTGCCGATAAAGCGGCGCAGGTCGGGCAGCACGTCGTTGATGCGCGGCGCGTCGAGCAGGTCCTCAGTTCGAATGCCGGTCAGGGCGGTGATCTTGTCGGGGATATTGCGGCCAGGATTGATCAGGTAGCTGAAGGTGTCGAGTAGCTCGCCATCCTGAAACCGGGCCGCCCCGATCTCAATGATGGCGTCCTCGTCCTTGTTCAGACCTGTCGTTTCCAGGTCCAGGGCGACGATCGCGTCGCGCATGATTTACTCCATTTCTAGGCACAACCGGGCAGGCCAAAAGCGGGCACGTATTGTAGCATATCCGGGCCAGATCGGGCGGGCGAATTTTGGGCCCGGCGGCGCGCGGCATGTTCCAGCCTTTTATGCGCGCCGGGGTATAATGGGGGGCACAGCATGCGCACCAGGAAGGGGAAATGAACGATGCAGTTACGCGAAGTCTGGCAGTCGGCAGTCTATATCCGTAACGAAGAAGACGAGATCATCGCCGTTCAGATTCCAATCGAGCAGTGGCGCGTGCTGATGGATCGTGTGCAGCAGATGGAAGATCGCGACGCCGCCCGCGACCGCCTCGCGCGTTTGCGCAAAACGCAGCAGACCGATGACAGCCAGCCGGAAGGCTGAGCCGCACCACTCACCCACCGGAAGGATATGCCGATGTATTCCAGACAACGCCTGGCCCGCACCATAGGCTGTGTGCTCGCGGTGCTGCTGCTTGCCGCCCTGTCCGCGTGCGGCGAGGAGCCGACCGCCACTCCGCCGACACCGCTCACGCCCGTCGCAATGGGCACGCTCGCCCCGACGCAGCCCCCCGTCGTGACGCGCATCGTCGCGCCGCCGCCGACCTTCACCCCGACGCCGGCCCCAACCCTGGCCTATGAGGTCGAGGCGGTGGCAGGGCGCTGGATTCTGTTTCTGGACTTGCAGCTGCGCAATACCGACTATGTGGACGAGCTGAATTACTACGGCGCCGCCGAGCTGATCGTAGACCTCAACGGCACGGTCAGCGGCCAGGGCATCTTCGAGCCGGCCCCCTTCGACCAGGAGTGTGACGCGCAGGTCCTCGATGGCAGCCCGCCGCTGAACTTCACCCTCACCGGGACGACCTTCGAGCAGGACGGGCAGATCTGGGCCGACTTCACCCTCGTGCCGGAACAGCCGCGCCTGGTCGAAAATTACGCGCTGGTCTGCCCCGACTTCGAGGATATTCGCCCCAGCGACCGGCCCATCCTCTGGCCGACGCTTGCCAGCCTGAACCTGACGCGCTGGCAGTTGGCGCTCGAATCCGGCCAGATGATCCCGCTGGAGCCACGCCCGGCGGGCGATCTGCTGCTGGGGGGCGAGTTTTTGGGTGAGCTGCGCTTCGAGCGTGGGTAGCGTGGGTATGCCGTTTTACCCCCCATCCCCCGACCCCTTCCCCCACGCTCTGCGGAGGAAAGGGGAGCACGGTGGCGTTTGTCAAGTCCTTTCCACCTTGTGGGGGAAGGATTTAGGATGGGGGGAAGTGTCGTTCGCCTTGTTCAGCGCTCCGAAGCCCATGACACGCTCTAATCGTACCAAGCACACGTCCCCGGCTCGCAGTGAACCGGGGACGTTTTGATTCAGGTTTAAAGCGGGTGCGGCTACTCAGCAGCCTCGGTCGCTTCCGGTGTGGCTGCTGCTTCTTCGGTGGCAGCCGGCTCGGCGGCTTCGGTCGCAGCCGGAGCTTCTTCGGTTGCCTCAGGCGTCGCTGCCGCTTCTTCAGTGGCGGCAGGAGCAGCTTCCGTTGCGGCGACCTCGGCCTCTTCGGTCGCCTCAGGCGCTTCGCCGGTCGCTTCGGCCTCAGGTGCGGCTTCGGCGGCGGTTTCCTCATACGCGCTCAGCAGATCGAACACCTCGTCGCGGACGGTCGTATCCAGCGCCTCGATGTCCAGCCCCTCAAACGGGCGCTCGCCGAGCGTCTCAATCGAGCCGCGCTCGAAGAAATGCCACAGGAAGGCGCGCAGAATCGGGTTGTCGAAAGCCTGCTGGCTGAAATGAATCTGCACCGGGAAGCTCAGCGGGTAGGAGCCGTCGCGGATCGTCTCGGCGCTCGGCGCGACACAGCCCTCGCCCGCGTCCACTGCCGGCAGGCTGACCTCGGCCTCGCTGCCCTGGAACTCGCTCCACCACAGCCACGTCAGACCGTTGTCGGTGTTCGCCACGCCCTGCGCGCGGTAGAGCGGATCGTCGTCCGTCACCAGGTCGCCACGCACGGCGAAGGTCAGATCCCCCAGCAGCGACATGATCACGTAATCCGTCTCGCCCGTGCTGCGCGGCGGCGCGACCAGCAGCAGATCAAGCTCCGGCCAATCGCCGTCGACCGCGTTCCAGGCGGTAGGCGCCGGGGCTTCGTCCGTGCCTCGGCCCAGCAGCGCCGACACGTTCTCGGCGTTGAGGCACTCGGCCCAGTCGTTGCTGGCGGGTACGGCGAAGATCAGCGCTTCGGAACCGAGATCGAGCGTGTAGGGGTCGATCCCGTTCTCTTCGCAGAGCGCCTGTTCCTCGTCAGTCGCGGCGCGTGTCGCCTGGAGCACATCCGCTTCCCCGGCGCAGAACGCCTGCCAGCCCGCATCGTTGCCGAGGGTGTCGAAGGTCACTTCGGCGGCGATATACTGCCCCTGGAACTCATTCGCGATGGACTGCGTCAGGCTGTAAAGCTGCGACGTGCCCACCACGCGCACGCTGCCTTCGGTCGCCGTCGGGACATCAACCGGGGTGATCGGGCGGCTGAAGGTGCGCCCGGCGCGGCCTTCGAGCAGGTTGTTCATGCCATATTCGAGTGAAGCCAGCAGCGGCACGGTGTACCCCTGCTCGGCGGCGATCGTCTGCGCGCCGGTTTCGTCCAGCAGCGCGAACTGCATGAACCCTTCCACCGCCGGATCGTCGGCGCTCGCGGCGTTCACGTACAGATACGCGCTGCTTGCCAGAGGATAGCTGCGGCCTTCGAGCGTGCTCTGGGCCGGGGTGATGCATTCCCCGCGCTCGTTGCGCACCGCAACCGGCGTGACCAATCCCCCCGCCCCCGTCTGCTCGTAATCGGCCAGCGACATGAAGCCCAGCGCGCTGGACTCTGCCGCCGTGATCGCGTCGAGCACCGCCGCCGGGTCTTCCTGAAGCTGGATATCGTCGCGCAGCTCGCCCGCCGTCAGCAGCGCGGCGAACAACTGGTAGGCCGGCGTGAACGACTCCGGCCCGAAGAAGCTCACCGGGCCGGTCAGCGTGGGCGAAGCGAGATCGGCCCAGGTGACCTCAGCCGGTGCGCCCAACGACCACAGCGACTCAATCAGGTTGCGATCCAGGCAGGTGACTTCGGCGGTGGGCGGGGCCAGCAGCACGACCGCCTGATACGCGATCACCGTCTCGACAAAATTCGCGCCCGCATCGCAGGCCGCGATCTGCTGGTCGGAGATCGGCTCGGTAGACATCACAACGTCCGCTTCGCCAGCGCACAAAGCCTCAAATCCCTGGCTTGGCCCTTGCGCGTCCACCGTGACAGCGGCGTCCGAGTTGCGCTCCAGATAGGCATCGACCAGCGTCTGCACCAGTTCCTCAAGCTGGAGTGAGCCTTGAATCACAACCGGCGACTCGCCGTCGTCGTCTTGCGCATAGGTGCGTGGAGTAGCCAGGGGAAAAGCCAGGGCCGCCAGCAGAGTGACCAGCAGGACTGGCCGGAATAAACGCCAGGCGTACGGCATAGAAAAATCTCCTTACGTGTCCGCAACGGAATAAACCCGCCAGAGGAGCGGGAAATAACCCCACAAACATTTGGTGGCTGGGGTGATTTTACACACTCGCCGGAATATGTCCAGCGCCAACGTGCCCGACTTCTGGTATAGTCTGTCGTAGGGCCAGGGCCAGCACGCGCCGACCGCGCCAGGACCGTTCGGGTACCTGACAGGTGAGGACGCCGGGTGCCGTGTGGGGGTAGGGCAAGCCTCGCCCCAACATGAAAAAACCTTGCGCCCGCGCCTCTGGCTGTTCTGCAATATGCATAGCACGATTGGGCTGTCGCTCGTCTGCCTCGGAGAAAACTGGCTGTGGGATCACTCGCACCGGATACCACCCGGCACAGCCGCCTCGTCAAAAGCTGGTGGCGGCTGGTACGCTTTGGATTTCGCCTGCTCTACAACGAAATGGCCTTCACCTACGATGCCGTAAGCTGGATCGTCAGCCTCGGCCAGTGGCGAAACTGGCAGCGCGCCGCCCTGGATCATCTCAACACCCCGCCCGGCGCGCGCATCCTGGAGCTGGCGCACGGCACCGGGAATTTTGAATTGGACCTGCTGGCCGCCGGTTATCGCCCGGTCGCGCTCGATCTCAGCCGCGCGATGGGCCGCATCGCCCGGCGCAAGCTGCGCGAGCACGGCTATCTGCCGCTGCTGGTGCGCGGCCAAGCCCAGGCGCTCCCCTTCCCCGACGCGAGCTTTCCGGCGGTCGTCAGCACCTTTCCGACCGAGTTCATCGTCGATCCGGCCACGCTGGGCGAGATCGTGCGCGTCTTGCAGCCGGGCGGGCGGCTGGTGGTGGTGTTCAACGGCGTGCTGACGCGGGGCAGCCTGGCCCGCGACGCGCTCGAATTCGCCTATCGCGCCACCGGGCAGCGCGGCCCCTGGCCGGTCGATGTCGAAGGGCGGATGCGCGCCGCCGGGCTGGAGCCGTCGATTGTGACGGCCACCCTGCCCCGCAGCCAGGTACTTTTGTTCCTGGGGGAGAAAACACCCTAAAGCATGTTATGTACGCTTGAGAAGCGCCGCTGACGCGCTCTCGCTTCACAGGTGCCGGTTCCCTGCCGAATAAGGGCACATAACAACAAGGGCCGTAAGGCCCCTTATATTTTGCGATACTTCTCAGCGCGCCCTAGAGCGTGTTATGTACTTCGGAACGCCGAGCGAGGCGAACGACACGGCCCCCCATCCTAAATCCTTCCCCCAAATGAGGGAAGGACTTGAAAAACGCCACCGTGCTCCCCTTCCCTCCGCGCAGCAGTGGGGGAAGGGGCTGGGGGATGGGGGGTAAAAGTGCATAACAGCCTCTAGTCACCGACCGGCATAACCGGCGGCACATCGGCAGCCAGCGGCGGCTCGACCGGCGCAGGCACAGCGGCCCCCGCCCGTTCCGCCGCCAGCACGCGCTCCAGCGCCGCGATCGCAACCTCGATCATTGCCGGCTCCGGCTCGCGCGTGGTCAGCTTTTGCAGCAGCAGGTTGGGCTTGATGATCAGCTTGATGATCGGGTTGTCGAGGTGTTTGGCCGTGAAGCGGATGAACTCATAGGCCAACCCCGCAATCGGGAAGATCAACAGCACGCGCGACGCCAGCAGCATCGGGACATTACCGGGCCGCCCCGTCACGGCATGGATGATCACCGACAGCACGACCAGCGTCAGCAGGAAGGCCGTGCCGCAGCGCGGGTGCTGGATCGAGAATTTCGCCACCGATTCCGGCGTCAG
>JAAYCM010000148.1 GCA_012729765.1 Chloroflexota bacterium
CACTTTGTCGAACAGGTCGAGGCACCAGCCGGTCGTGACAAACGTCGCCTGGGGTGACGCCTTCGCCACCGGGCCGACCGTCAGCGGGTCGAAGTGGTCGGCGTGCTCGTGCGAGATCAGGTAGTAGTCCGCATTGGTGATGTCTTCGGGCTGCATCGGCGGGGGGAAAGCGCGCGTGCCCCGCTCGCCAGCCAGCTCGCGTACGATGTCGCTCAGGCACGGGTCGATGTAAAGCGTGGCATCCGGCCCTTTGATCGCGACGCCCATTTGCCCCAGTCCCCAGATCGCGAGGCTGTTCGGGATAACCGGCAGGTTGTCCATCTGCGTGACGGTGATCATGTGCTGTGCCCCCTGATGCGTGAGTGGATCCAGGCGCGTCCCTGCGCGGCGTTGGGCAGGGCGCGGCAATTGGGATAATAGACAATTTGGCGGGCGTTCGCCTATTCTGCGCGGGAACGCTGCGCCGAGTCTTCCTGGCGTATGACCGGCGATTCCCTCACGGCGCGTTGGCAATCAGGCGTTTTCTGCTATGATGGCTGCAAACGAAACCGTTTTGAGGCACGTCGGAGTGGGTATTGTGGGAATGTTGAATGTTCGGATCTTGACCGGTATCGTCGTCTTGTTTGCCACGCTCGCCGGGCTGGCTCCGGTGCACGCCGCCCCCGCCGAGCCATCCCCGCCGGTGACAGTCGCTCAGGGGCACCCCGGTTGCGCGGGGATCACCATCAACACGCTGCAAACGCCGGAGTGCGACGCGGTGATGGCGGCTCATCCATATCCCGATGTGTCGCGCATCCCGTACGATCTCGGCGTGATCGCGGGGAAGAACTTCATTTACTTCAAAGCGGACGAAGTGCCGCTCTATGACGGGCCGGACGGCGAAGTGATCGGCACGTTCACTGCCGGGCGCAGCAGCTATGTCAACGTGCTGCGGATGTCCGGTAGCTGGGCGGAGATCCGCCCTGGGCGCTGGGCGTCGCTCAAAAATGCGGTGTTTGCCCAGCCTTCCACGCTGACTGGCGTGCTGATCAACAGCATGGAAATGCCGTTCGCCTGGGCGATCTACGATCATTGCACGTCGCTGACGCCGGGCGGCCCGCGTAACTGTCGTCAGTCTGGCTCGTTCAGGCGCTACGATCTGATGAACATCTACGCCACGGTGCAGGTCGGGGAGTGGGACTGGCACCTCGTCGGGCCGGGGCAGTGGACGGTGCAGACGAACCTGAGCATCGTGCACCCGACGCCGCCTGCCGTCTTCAACTGGCGCTGGATCGGGGTGAGCACGTACGAGCAGAACCTCGTCGCGTATGAGGGCACGCGCCCGGTGATGGCGACGCTGGTTTCGACCGGCGATATGGAGGAGGACTGGAAGCGCACCGATCCAGGCGTGTGGAAGGTCGAGCTATTCTGGGAAGTCGGCCCGATGTCTGGCGCGGCGGGCAGCGACGACTTTTACGCGCTCGACCAGGTGCCGTATCACATGTATTTCAACTGGCGCGAGGCGTTGCACGGCGTCTACTGGCATGACAATTTCGGGTACTACTGGTCGCACGGCTGCGTCAATCTGACCGTCAGCGACGCGAAGTGGCTGTGGGACAACTGGGTGACCCAGGACATGCGCGTTTACGTCTACGACGAGAAGCCGGGCTAGGGCGCGAAGTGGAACCGGCTTATTCCAGCAGGCCCAGGGCGCGCAGCGGCGCGTCGCTCCACACCTGCGCCTCGATGTAGCGGTCCGGGCCAAGCGACCCGTCCGCATTCCAGATCTGCGGCAGCCCGAACCGCGCTATGAGGTCTGGCAGCTCACCGAGCGTGTAGACCTGCCCGCGCCAGGGCTTGCCGTCCGGGTAGCGCATTGCGGGGAATGAGTCGCCATACGTCAGGCTGACGACCGCCGGATCGACGCTCGCCAGCGGCACGCCGAGGCACGCGGGTCGCTCGTACCACGTCAGCATCCAGTCGCACGTCCCCA
>JAAYCM010000021.1 GCA_012729765.1 Chloroflexota bacterium
CACCGACTGCTGCCCTGGCCAGACTGCCGCGCGTGCCGCTGGCGTTCCTGCCGACCCCGATCTCCCCCCTGCCCAACCTCAGCCGGTACCTGGGCGGGCCCGAGCTGTTCATCAAGCGGGACGATCAGACCGGGCTGGCGACCGGTGGCAACAAGGCGCGCAAGCTCGAGTTCTTGCTGGGCCAGGCGGTCGAGGCGGGCGCCGATACCCTGATCACGGCGGGCTCGGTGCAGTCGAACCACGCGCGCCAGACGGCAGCCGCCGCGGCTCAACAAGGCTTACGTTGTCATCTGGTTCTGCGTGGGCAGCCGCTCGAATTCCCCAACGGAAACCTACTGCTCGATAACCTTCTCGGAGCGACGATTCACTGGACGGACGAAGCCGCCCCGTACAGCCGGACCCTCGAGCGGGTCGAAGAGGAGCTTTTCGCCGCGGGGGGCCATCCGTACATCATTCCTTACGGCGGGTCGAGCCCGCACGGCATCATGGGGTACGTCACCGCAATGATCGAATATGCCGCTCAGGCTGCAGCATTGGGCGCGTTCGATGCACACGTCTTCGCCACCAGTTCTGGCGGGACGCAGGCGGGGATGGTGCTTGGCGCGCACCTGGCAGGTCTTGGCTCCGCAACGCGCATCCTGGGCATCAGCGTCGACCGCCCCCGTGACGCTGTGGCCGCCGACGTGGCGTCGCTGGCCAGCCAGGGTGCGGCGCTGCTCGGCGCGGATTGGCGCATCGACGCGCGCGACATCCTGATCGACGATGGCTACCGGGGCGACGGATACGCGGTCATCGGCGAGCCTGAGCGCGAGGTGATCGCTCTGCTCGCGCGAACCGAGGGCATTCTGCTCGACCCGGTGTACACGGGCCGCGCAATGGCCGGCCTGATCGACCTGATCCGCCAGGGGACGTTCGCGTCCTCGGAGCGAGTCCTCTTCTGGCATACGGGCGGTGTGCCGGCGCTGTTCGCCTTTCCCGGCGATCTGGAAGGTGCGTTCTGATCCATGACCGGCATCCGGACGCTTGATCTGGGAGTTTGCCCGGCCCTTTCTTTTTCTGTAGAATCCGGTGTTGAACAGGACTTGGCGAGGGCTGCACCCATCAGACAGGGACCATCATGCTCGTTCGCGCGTTCCGCGTCACCGATCGGCTAGGCAATGCGTTCCTGCGCATCAGTGCGTGGGCGCTGGACACTTCACTCGAGCAGGCCGCCAGCCTGAAACGGGGCCTGATCAACCTCCTGGTTGGATTCTGGACGGTCGTGATCGTTGGGACGGTCAACGCCGTGTGGCGGACCGGCAAGACGGCCCAGCAGGTCACGCACGGCGCGGTCGAAGCTACCGCATCCCGCCGCCAGCAGATCATGGTGCAGCGAGCCGCGGAAGCCGAGCTGAAGCCCACCATCCAGAAAGACCCGCTCCTCATTCAAAATCGCGCGCTGAGCGCCTTCGCCGTGCTGCTCTTGCTGGTGCTGCTGGTCGTGGTAGTCTGGCAGACGTCCGACGACAAGGACAATGCGAACATCCCGCCGGGCGCGATCGGTCAGTGGCCAGAAGCACGCGGCACGGCGCCCCCAACGGCGATTTTCCCGACCGCCATTCCTACAGTCACCCCCGTGCCCGATCCGCTGCGGGTCGGCGGGAGCCTGGCGTATGCCATGCGCGAGCGGGGCCAGCTCGACCTGTGGGCGATAGGCGTGGGCGAGAGCACCCCGCTCCG
>JAAYCM010000022.1 GCA_012729765.1 Chloroflexota bacterium
ACGTGGCGTAGATGTCGAACTGCTCGTCGGTATCCACGTTCGAAACGTTGAACAGGCGGCGCGCGCCGAGCTCGTAGTCTGGAGAGCCTTCCGGATTCACGGTGCGAGGTGTGTCGGCGGGCACTCCTTGGAGCCGGATGGCCAGCTCGTGCAGATCACGCACCGGCACCTCGGCCATCTCCAGCAGCTCCTCGGTCTCGCGCCCCGCGTCGCCGGCCGGTTCGCGCGTCAGCACAATGTTGGGCACGGGGGTGGGCGGCGAGATCGGGCCCGCGGTGGGCAGCATGGTCGCCACCAAGGTGGCGATCGAGCCGCCTGCGGTGGGGTCCATAACCTGCGGCCAGTCGAAGCCGCCACCGCAACAGCAACAGGCTGCTGCGGCGAGCAGCACGACGGCAGCGATCACAGCAGCGAGTGAGCGATGTACCATGGGATATCCTCCAAGTCAGAGCCCTTCAGTGGCTCTCGATCCTACAAGCGGACGTGGGGTTGCTCCAGGCCGTTGGGTCTTCGGTAGGGAGGCCCATCGGCGGCGCAACATCGAGTGGCGTCCAGGCCGCAGGCGTAGCGATTCAGCCAGAATGTGCGTCTCCTGCGGCGTGATCAAGCTCTCCGGCCAGCGCACGCACGGCCTGTGCCAGTGGCGAATCCGGTGAACGCAACGCCAGCGGTGCGCCAGATTTCAGCGCTTCGGCCTGGGCTGAGTCGAAGGGGATTTCGCCGATGGGGCGCTGCCTCAACAACCCCTGAACAGCATCAGCCGGCCACTGGTCGCTGGGGTTGGGGTGGTTGAGCACGACCTGGATGCGGTCCGACCAGGTTTCCAGCGCGCGCCGTGCGCCCAGCGCGGTCTGTACCGCAGCGGGCTCAAGCGCGATGACCTGCAAGATACAGGTCGCTGCGTTCAGTACAGCGCCCGCCATGTCATTGAGCACGGACGGCATGTCTACCACGGTCACGGCATAGCGCTCCTGCAAGAGGTTCAGCAGGGTCGCTACAGTTCCTCTCAGCAGGCCCGGACCGATGACCGGTATGACGGGCGACGCTAGCACGTGCAGCCCTGATGCGTGCTGGATCATATACGCCTGAACGGCATCCGCATCGAGCTGGCCCACATCGGCCAAGCTCGACCAGTTGGGATTGGGGCGCAGCCCCAAGTGCAGCGCGACGTGGCCGGACGATGCCGAGAGATCGACGATGCACACAGCGCGGTCGGATGGCAGCGCCCACGTTGTCGCCAGGTTGGTGGCCAGCGTTGTGGCGCCCACGCCGCCGCGCAGGCCCGTCACCGCGATCACGATCGAGGCCGCACTCGTCTTGGGCTCCTTGCGCTCGCCCAGCACGGCGCTGACGGTGTTCAGCAGCTCTCGCATGCCGACAGGCTTCGCCAGGAAGGCGGTCGCGCCCGCTTCCATCGCTGCTGCCCTGTCGATCGGCTGGCCGCGCGCCGTCAGCATGATGACGGGCAGTGATGCGGTCTGTCGTTCGGCCCGCAGCCGGCGGAGCAGCTCGTACCCGCTCATCTGGGGCATCATCAGA
>JAAYCM010000149.1 GCA_012729765.1 Chloroflexota bacterium
AGGGGAGTATGATGGCGCTTTTCAAGTCCTTCCCTCATTTTGGGGGAAGGATTTAGGATGGGGGGCGATCTGCGGCTGTAGTATTAGGATACGCGGCCTATCTGTAGGGGTAAGGGCAAGCCCTGCCCGCCGGGCGAGGCAATCCGCGTTCCTGCATTACGGGAGATATGATATATCGTAATTAGTGCTACAGCCGCACCTGACGTTTTGTTGCCCCCCATCCCCCGGCCCCTTCCCCCGCTGCTGCGCGGAGGGAAGGGGAGTATGGTGGCGCTTTTCAAGTCCTTCCCTCATTTTGGGGGAAGGATTTAGGATGGGGGGCGATCTGCGGCTGTAGTATTAGGGCCGGAACAGCAGGTAGGGGTCCGGCAGCAGCTCGCGCACCCGCACCTTGACCAACTGCCCGCCGTGCTCCAGGATGACCCATGCATCGGGCGCGTATTCCATCAGGAACTGGCGGCAGTTCCCGCACGGCGGGATCGGTTTCTGCCGGTCGCCCCAGCCGTTGACCGCGACGATACATGTGAAGGCGCGCTCGCCCTGGCTGATGGCCGCACCGACGGCGACCGGCTCGGCGCACGGCCCATAACCGACCGTTTCGAGGTTTACGCCCGTATAAATCTGGCCCGACGCCGCCCGCACCGCCGCGCCCACCGTATGCCGCTCTTCACGGTAATTGCGCGTGATCACGTCGCGTGCTGCCGCGATCAGCGCCTCGTCTTCTGGCTCCAGGGGACATAGTTCATTCGCTGTCCGGTCCTTTCTGCCGGGGCCACTCACGCGCCCGGCGGGATACAACTTTCTCGCGCTCGCTGCGTAAAGACCTGTAGAACCAGGTTGTGGTGTATCCAAGAGGAGATCGAACGGTTATGGGCTGCTTCCGCGCGCTTGTCTGTATTATCCTGCCGCCGCTGGCCGTGCTCGACCGGGGCTGCGGCACGGTGCTGATCGTTACCGCGCTGACCATCGTCGGGTGGGTGCCGGGCGTGATCGCCGCGCTGCTGCTCAACTACATGGCCGAGCACTAGCGCTAATCTCCCCTCAACCCCCAGCCCCTTCTCCCTCGCGAGCGGAGCAAAGGGGAGCAAGGGCGGCCCCCCATCCCCCGACCCCTTCCCCCACGCTGTCGCGGAGGGAAGGAGGGCAGTAAGTCCTTCCCTCATTTTGGGGGAAGGATTTAGGATGGGGGTAAAAATGCCCGGCGGCCCCTAGATCTTGTGGTGCATCCGGACCGTGCTGCGGTGCACATAGGCCAGCGGCGCCTGCTGGATCATGGCCGTGCGCGGCTGGAACAGCGGAAAGATGGTGACGTTCGCCGCGCCGATGAACATCGAGGTCGCCATCAGCATGAAGTCGGTGATGTAGGCATCCGACCCCATGTGATACTCGCCCTGAACCACATAATGCGACGTATAGACCGCCAGCGGCTCGGCACGCGGCAGCAGGGCGCTGTCTTCACGCGAGAGCATCTCGTGGAAGATCACGGCATGGCACTGATCTTTGCGCACCAGCAGCTCCGCGATGCGCATACTCCCGACCGGATTCCCCGCTTCCAGCCCGTAGACGGTCGCATCTTTTAGGGTCAAAATCGGCTTTTGCTCGTCGCTCAAAAACATCTGTATCAGCCCGACAGTCGGGATCATGGCCTGAATCTGGAAGCCTTCCACCAGCACGGTCGCGGGCACGTCTTTGGCGGCAGCCGCTCCAAAAAAGCTCATCGCTCACTCCTCTGGGACAGGTGGCACATTGCCCTGATTGTACAGCATTGTCGGCAGCAGGCCATTTTGCCCTGGCGGTAGTTCGCCCCGCGAATGTCTATAATCGATTTGGTGGGGATGCAGGACAAAGGAGCGCGGTATGACGACGCAGCGCAAGCGGCCTTTTGGTGTGTCGATTATCGCCCTGCTGCTGCTGTTCAACGGCCTGGTGGCGGTGGTGCAGGGTGGGCTGCAAATCTATGACTTTTACCAGGCGGAAGAAGGGCGGCTGGAAACCGAGACGTTTCTGCGCGTGTCGGAAGACTGGACCGCGCTCGACTGGCTGACGCTGCCGTTTACCATCGCCGGGATCGTGCTGGCGTGGGGGATGTGGACGCTGCACCCGCGCGCTTGGTTTGCGACGATGGCCTTGCAGGGCATCTATCTGGCGGCGGCCTTGTACGATTACTTCCAGGGGGAGCAGGTTTTCGTCCAGATGCTGCTGTCGGTGGCGACCGTGTTTTACCTCAACCTGCGCGACGTGCAGGTGATGTTCCACATACCGGGCGAGCGTGAGCCCCAGGAAGCCGGGTGATGAACACCGATCTGGACCTGCTGCGCCAGTACGAGCCGGTGATCCGCTATACCTACGGCGAGCACTTCTTCCCGCTGGATGTCGAGCCGTATATCGAGCACAGCAGTCTGTGGCTGCGCGGGCGCGATATGCCGCCAGAAGAGCTGGTCGCGCGCGGGCAGCTTACACCTGAGCTGCTGACCGAGATCGTGCCGGAGTTTCCGAACAGCACCCTCTACCTGCAATTTGTCGAGCCGCTGACCGGGCGGATGCTGCAAAAGTTCCTCACGCGCCGCGACCGGCCCCGTTTTCGGGCGCGGGGACGGCTGGCGCGGGTGGGGCTGTCGGCGCGCATCGTGGATGCGCTGTTCAGCATCACGCTGCTGCTGCGCGGGACCGTGCCCGGCGGGACGGCTGCCGCCGCCGAGGAAGCCTACCAGCAGCTTCTCGCGCGCGCCCAGCGCTACACCTACTATGGCCGTGTCGTGCGGCAGGACAACTATATCGTCCTGCATTACCTCTACTTCTACTACATGAACGACTGGCGCTCGTCGTTTTTCGGCGTGAACGATCACGAGGGCGACTGGGAGCAGGTATTCGTTTATTTGCAGGTTTGCGAGGGCAAGCCGCCCGCCCCGGCCTGGGTCGCGTATGCCTCGCACGACTATCACGGCGACAACCGCCGCCGCCGCTGGGATGATCCGGAGCTGGAAAAGGTCGGCACACACCCGGTCGTGTATGCCGGGGCGGGATCACACGCCGCCTACTTCGCGCCGGGCGAGTATCTGGTCACGGTCAGTCTGGCCGGGCTGCGGCCCGTGATTCGCGTGCTCGAAGCGGCCCAACGCTTCTGGCGGCTGACGCTGCGCCAGGGCGATCCGACCGCTGCCCCGCCCGATATCGCCGCGCTGCTGCGTATCCCATTCGTGGACTACGCGCGCGGGGATGGCGTCTCGATTGGGCCGGGCGGCCTCAAAAGCTGGACGCCGGTGCTGCTCGATCCCGCGCCCGGCTGGGTGATGGATTATCGCGGGTTGTGGGGCTTTTATGCCCGCGATCCGGTTTCCGGCGAGAACGCCCCCGCCGGTCCCAAGTTTAACCGCGATGGAACGGTGCGCCGCACCTGGCACAACCCGCTGGGGTGGAGCGGCCTGCAAAAGGTCGAGCCGACGGACTGCCGCGACACGATTCTGGTCAAACGGATCGCCGATCTGGAAGCCGAGCAGGAGCGCGACCGGGCGCAGGCCCTGGTGCAGCGCGAGCGGCTCGCCGGGATGCACGCCCAGGCGCGCGCGGTGGCCGATCAGCCGCACCTGCAAAAAGCCTATAAGGCCGCCTGGATCGAAGTCGAGCAGCAGGAAGCGGCGCTCAACGCGCTGTACGACACGCTGGCCGAGCGTGACGAAGTGCTGCGCGCCAGCCGCCAACGCCTGGCCGAGATCGAGGCCGGGCACAGCGAGCCGCCGCGCGCGCATCTCGTCCACCCGCCGCGACCCCAGAGCGAAGAAGAGATTCGCATGAGCGGGCTGGCCGAAAGCTGGGCGGCATTCAGTGTCGGGCTGCTGCTGGTGAGCACGATCGTGCTCTATCTCGCGGCAGAAAACTGGCTGATCAGCCTGGCGCTGCTGATGGGCGTGTTCGGCCTGCTCGAAGCGATTTTCAGCCGCCGCTTCGAGCGCCTGATCGTCGGCGTGACCGTGCTGCTGAGCATCGCTGCCGGGCTGATCCTGCTCTACGAGTTTTTCTGGGAAGTCGTCGTCGGCGGGATCGTCGCCATCGGCCTGATGATCATCGTGGACAACCTGCGCGAGATCCGCGCGTGAGCACCCCCGGCTCACGCTTTTGGTAGTAGCGAACAATTGACTGATAGCGGCTGTGCAGCTGCCCCCCATCCCCCGGCCCCTTCCCCCGCCTGCTGCGCGGAGGGAAGGGGAGCATGGTAGCATTTTTCAAGTCCTTCCCTCATTTTTGGGGAAGGATTTAGGATGGGGGGCAAACAGGCTTCAGTCAAAATCTCACCACTACCACGCTTTTTACGACTTCTGCACAAAAGCGCTATAGTCGTCGTAGTGGGCAGATGCTATACTGTCATAGACTCTCTTCGAGATACATAAATCGCTTTCAAGCTGACCAGACCTGCGGGGGAGAGAATGATGGACAGCATGATCGTGATCCTGGGCGGGGTGGCGCTGCTGGCGCTGGCCCTGCTGCTGTTTCAGGTGCAGCTCCGTAAAGAGCTGCGAACCGTCGAGAATATGGGCGTCAACCAGGGCTTTACGGCGACGACCCTCAAGGCTATCGTGGCGACCGGCAGCCAACTGCTGCGCTATGGTCTGGCGCTCTACCTGCTGAGCACGATCTGGGCCTTCCTCTACTTTCGCCACGAGTGCACTCAGCAGAATCCAATGCTCGATTACGACACCGCCACGTTTGCCGCGCAGGCCCTCGACGCGCTGCGCTGGCCCACCTATCTGGATCAACAGCCGCCCTGCACGCCGTAGGGCAGCCTGCCTGCTCCCACCTTGTTCCCGCTGCGCCACTATATTGACATTTGTCTATATAAGGACTAGACTTAGCGCGATCCTGGTATGGAGCACTGACTGATGCAGTTCGATATCAACAAGACCGCAGCAGCACCCACCTGCGCGACACAGCCGACCGAGCTGCGCCTGAGCGCCGACGAAGCGGCCCGGCTGGCGACACTGGCGAAAGCGCTGGGGCATCCGGTCCGCGTGCAGATCGTCGAGCTGCTGAGCCGGTATGGCGGCGAGGTTTGCGTGTGCGACATCGAGCGGCACTTCGACCTGGCGCAGCCGACGATCTCGCACCATCTGCGTGTGCTGCGCGAAGCCGGGATCATCGACGGGGAACAGCGCGGGCTGTGGGTTCACTATCGCGTCGCACCCGAAACGCTCGAACCCCTGCGCCGGCTGCTGCTCGGCCTGCAATAAGGATTGCCTGCAAGGGACGCCTGATCGAGGCGTTTTTTTCGGCCTGTACATAGATAATCTTCTATATAACTTGCGCAGACCTTTGAGGAGACTATGACCACACAAGCCCAACCGACTCCTGCCGCCCAGACCGGGGCCATCTTTCAGCGCCTGTCGCTGCTCGACCGTTTTCTGCCCCTGTGGATTCTCCTGGCGATGGTGGCCGGGGTACTCCTGGGCGCGCTCTTTCCCGACATTCAAGACACGTTCGACTCGCTGCGTATCGATACTGTCTCGTTCCCGATCGCGATCGGCCTGCTGTGGATGATGTATCCCGTGCTGGCGAAGGTCAAGTATGAGGAGCTTGGCGGCCTGCGCGGTCAGGGGCGTCTGTTCGCCGTCTCGATCGTGCAGAACTGGATCATCGGTCCCGCGCT
This sequence comes from Chloroflexota bacterium, assembly GCA_012729765.1. GTDB lineage: Bacteria > Chloroflexota > Anaerolineae > Aggregatilineales > Aggregatilineaceae > JAAYCM01. The sequence goes on from JAAYCM010000149.1 coordinate 5,639, forward strand.
GATGTTCGGGCTGGCGTGGCTGTTTCTGGCCGACCATCCCGAATACCGGACCGGGTTGATCATCGTCGGGCTGGCACGCTGCATCGCGATGGTGCTGATCTGGAATATGCTGGCGGGCGGCAACAACGAGGACTGCGCCGTCCTGGTGGCGCTCAACTCTGTGTTCCAGATCATCATGTACAGCCCGCTGGCCTATTTCTATCTCAGGTTCCTGCCCGAACTCTTCGGAGCGGATACAGCAGAAGTCGGTGTGACGATGGGCGACATCGCCAAGAGCGTGCTGATCTTCCTGGGTGTGCCGCTGGCCGCAGGCGTGATCACCCGTTTCGCGCTGATCAAGCGGCGGGGCCGCACGTGGTATGATGGCGAGTTCGCGCCGCGCCTGGGCCGGACCGCGATCATCGGTCTGCTGTTTACTATCGTCGTCATGTTCAGCATGCAGGGCGAGAAGATCGTGGACAACCCGGTGGACGTGCTGCGGATCGCGCTGCCCCTGCTGGTGTACTTCGGCGTAATGTTTGCGCTCAGTTTCTATATGTCGCACCGGCTCGGCTTCCGCTACGACGAGTCGGCCACGCTCTCGTTCACGGCGGCCAGCAACAACTTCGAACTGGCGATTGCGGTCGCGGTCGGCGCGTTCGGGATCGCGTCGGGTGAGGCGCTGGCGACGGTGGTCGGGCCGCTGATCGAAGTGCCGGTGCTGATCGGGCTGGTGTATGTGGCGCTGTGGATCGGGCGGCGCTTCTACCGTCGTGACGCATCCGCGCCGGAATCCGATCTCGCCGGACACACGGCTTAGGCCGGACATTGGGCTGTTTGGTACCGCATCATTCGGGCCGCTCCACACGGGCGGCCTGTTTGTTTTGTGCCCCCGCGCACGATTACCGGGCGGTTTTGTATTCGTTTGCGCACATGTTAGAATGAAACCTGTTGGCGTAAACCCGCTGGTTGGGCGAAAATTGCCCGCCTGCCGCCCGATTGCTATACTTGCGTGCGAACCAACTGCCCACCCGGAATGGATTCAGGATACAACCATCCCAGGCGCGCCAAAGGGGAAAAACTTATGGATTGGAATGAATGGATTTTTATTGGATTGTTTTTTGCCCTCGGCTGGATCTTCCCGGCTGTGACCATTGTCCTGGGCAGACTGCTGGCTCCCAGGCGCCCCAATCCGAGCAAAAGCGCCACCTACGAATGCGGGGTTGAAGCCTACGGCAATATCTGGATGCAGTTCCGCGCCCAGTATTACATCTTCGCGCTGGTCTTCGTGCTGTTCGATGTCGAGCTGGTCTTCCTGTTCCCGTGGGCACTGGCCTATAACCAGCTTGGGCTGTTCGCGCTGTTTGAGATGGCCGTTTTCATCCTGCTGTTGGTCGTAGCTCTGGTGTACACCTGGCGCAAAGGTGCGCTGGAGTGGGTCTAGCCTCGCGCGATCGGTTATGTCCACCGGGACCAGCCGGTCGTTTTTAATTGTTACACCTTATCTCGCCGGAGAGAGGTTTCATGACGGATTTCTTGGTGGATTTAGGACTCTCGCACGGGCTGGCGGTCTTCATTGCGACGGCGCTCGGCGTTAGCGTGGTCGCGCTGGCGGGCCTGTTGTGGACGATCTTCGGCATCTGGCTCGAGCGCAAGGTGGCGGGCCGTCTGCAAGACCGCCTTGGCCCGAATCGCGTCGGGCCGTTTGGCCTGATCCAGACGGTGGCCGACACGATCAAGATCGTGCTGAAGGAAGACATCGTGCCGGTGGGGGCGGACCGCCCGCTGTTTAATCTGGCCCCGATTCTTTCGACGGTGGCGGTGATGCTGATCTGGGCGGTGCTGCCGTTCACGGTCGTGTGGGTGGGTGCCGACCTGAATATCGCGGTGCTGTACATCGTCGCGGTGGGCGCGCTGAGCACGATCTCGGTGCTGATGGCCGGCTGGAGCAGCAACAACAAGTTCGCGCTGCTGGGGGCGTTTCGCGCGGTGGCCCAGTTGATCAGCTACGAGGTGCCGATGGTGCTGGCGCTGCTGGTGCCGGTGCTGCTGGCCGGTTCGATGAGCCTGCAAGATATCGTGAAGAGCCAGCACATCATGTATCTGGTGGCTGTGCCGCTGACCGCGCTGATTTTTATCATCTCCAGCCTGGCCGAGATGGGCCGCGCGCCGTTTGACCTGCTCGAAGCCGAGTCGGAGCTGGTGGCCGGATACTTTGTCGAGTATTCCGGGATGAAGTTTGGCCTGTTCTACGTCGCCGAGTTTTTGCACGCCTTCACGGTGGGGCTGCTCATGGCGATCCTGTTTATGGGCGGCTGGCGCGGGCCATTTGCCGAGGATGTGCCGGTGTTGGGGCTGTTCTACCTGCTGATCAAGGCCCTGTTTGGCTATTGGGTGATCATGTGGGTGCGCACGACACTGCCGCGTATCCGCATCGACCAGCTTCTCGGCTTCAACTGGAAGTTCCTGGTCCCGCTGAGCCTGGTTAACCTGCTGGTGATCGCCTTCCTGTGGAAGATTCTGCCGGGCACGGACTCGATTGGCAGCTTTGGCGAGGCGCTGGTGCCGTCGCTGGTGCTGCTGGCGGCCAACATCGTGATGATCGCGGGCGTGGGCTGGCTGCTGCGCGAGCAGGGCCGGCGCGAGCGGGCGCGCCTCGAAGGGCGGCGCAGTGCGGCGGCGGTCGATGCGGCCCTGGCCGAGGCTGCGCCGGCTGGAACGGGCGACTGAGGAGAAGGCGCGTGGACATTACGGTTGAATCGATTGTTTTTCTGATTTTCAGCGTGATCACCGTCGGTGGCGGTGTGCTGGTCGTCACGACCCGCAACCTGTTTCGGGCGGCGCTCTTCCTGATGCTGAGCCTGTTTGGCGTGGCCGGGCTGTTCGTGCTGCTGGCCGCGCCGTTTTTGGCCGGGGTGCAGGTGGTCGTGTATATCGGCGCGATCGCGATCCTGATCATCTTCGCGGTGATGCTCACGCCGCAGGTCACGCACACGCAGGGCCGTAACACGCAGTGGACGGCGGGCCTGGTGCTGGCCGTGATCTTGTTCCTGATGCTGATCTCGGTCGTGACGCCGATCGCGGAAGAGCTGGGCCTGGACGACTGGAGCGCGGGCTTTACCCAGGACGACCCGGCGGATGTGCCCGATGGCAGCCTGACCGAGCTGGGCCGCGCGCTGGTCGATCCGGAGCGCTATATGCTGCCGTTCGAGGTCGCGTCGCTGCTGCTGATGGCGGCGCTGATCGGCGCGGTGATGCTCGTGCGGCCTGAGGACACGCGCCCCCGCGAGACGCAGCCGGATGAGGCGCAGCCCGCTGCCGAGCACACGCGCGAGCAGCTAAGCTCAAGCACAGGAGACTGACGACGATGGTTCCATTGTGGATGTATTTGATGGTGGCGGCCAGCCTGTTCTGCATCGGCGTTTATGGAGTGCTGGCGCGCCGCAACGCGATTGCGATCCTGATGGGCATCGAGTTGATGCTGAACGCGGTGAATATCAACCTGGTCGCCTTCTGGCGCTACCAGACACCGCTGGCACTGAGCGGGCAGGCGTTCGCGGCCTTTGTGTTCGTGGTCGCGGCGGCTGAAGCGGCAGTCGGTCTGGCACTGATCATCAATATTTACCGCCGCCGCCAGACGGTGATTGCCGAAGACGTGGACTTGCTGAAGTGGTGAGTCGCCGTACCCACAGGGGAAACCGCCTATGAATATTAACTGGTTTGACGCCGACTATCTGCCCTGGCTGATTATGCTCTTTCCGCTGCTCAGCTTCGTGATCATTGTGCTGTTCACGGCGCGGAGCCGCATCGTCAGCCAGTTTGTGGCGCTGGCCGGGATCGGCATCGCCTGGGTCCTGAGCATGGTCGAGTTCGTGAAGGTGGTGTGGGCGTCGGATGCCGAACTGGGGCACGAGGTCTTCGGCAGCTCGATCGACTGGATGACGCTCGGCACGCGCACCTTCGAAATGGGCGTGCTGGTCGATCCGCTGACGGCGTACATGCTGCTGATGGTGCCGCTGGCCTGCCTGCTGATCTTCGCCTACTCGGTGGGCTATATGCGCAGCGACCCGCATTACTCGCGCTTCTTCGCCTATATCTCGTTGTTCGCGGGCGCGATGCTCACGCTGGTGCTGGCCGATAACCTGCTGCTGCTGTTCGTCGGCTGGGAAGTGATGGGCCTGTGCTCGTACCTGCTGATCGGCTTCTGGTTCCACAAGAAGAGCGCCTATCAGGCCGGGGTGAAAGCCTTCATGACGACGCGCGTCGGCGATATGCTGATGATGGTCGGCATCGGCTACCTGTTCATCGTGGCGCGCACGCTCGACTTCCGCGAGATCCTCTACAACGAGGAGATGCTGGCGCATCTCGCCAGCACCCCGGCGGTGATCTTCGGCGGCAGCGCGGCGGCCCTGATCGGCGTGCTGCTGGTGGCGGGCACGATCGGCAAAAGCTCGCAGTTCCCGCTGCACGTCTGGCTGCCGGACGCGATGGAAGGGCCGACGCCGGTCAGCGCGATGATCCACGCCGCGACGATGGTGTCTGCCGGGGTGTACATGGTGGTGCGGATGTTCCCGCTGCTCTCGGCGGGGGCCGATTTCCACGCGGGTGATTTCAGCGCGCCGATGATCGTGATGGGCGTGATTGGCTCGATCACGGCGCTCGGCGCGGCGATCCTGGCTGTTGGGCAGAACGATATCAAGCGCATCCTGGCCTATTCGACCATCTCGCAGCTTGGCTACATGGTCGCGGCGCTCGGCATCGGGGCCTGGGTGGCGGCGGCGTTCCATCTCGTGAATCACGCCTTCTTCAAGGCGCTGCTGTTCATGGCATCCGGCGTGGTGATCCACGCGATGGAGCACGGGCAGCACGAAGCGGCTGAGCACGGCGACGAGCACCTGCACCACGAACCCGAACAGCCGGACGGGTTGGTGATGGACTATGTGCCGCCCGCCAACGACATCCGGCGGATGGGCGGCCTGCTCGACCGTATCCCGGTCACGGCGATCACGATGGCAATCGGCGGGCTGTCGCTGGCCGGATTCCCGCTGATCACCGCCGGGTTCTGGTCGAAGGACGAGATCATCGCCGACGCGTGGCACGGGGCGGGCGAGGGCTATCTGCTGGCGCTGCTGGTGGTGCTGTGCCTGCTGGCGGCGGCGGTCCTCACGGCGTTCTACACGGCGCGGATGTGGTTCATGACCTTCTGGGGCGCGCCGCGCACGCCTGCCGCGCAGCACGCCGGGATCGGCTCGTTCCGTAACGCGTGGGTCCGCTCGCGCTGGGCACGGGCACGCCGGCTGGAAGGTGTCGCCGTCAGCCACCAGGATCGCAGTTCGGCACTGTGGATGGAAGTCCCGCTGATCGTGCTCGCGTTCCTGGCGATCTTCGCCGGGTTCATCGGCGTGCATACCGACTTCCCGCTGCTCGGCGCGCTGGACAACCCGCTGCACGAGTTCCTGGGCGGAACGCTGCTGGAACACCCTACCGCCGTTGATTTCAACTGGCTGCCGGTGCTGGCGAGCAGTCTGCTGGCGCTGGCCGGGCTGGGCGTGGGCTACTGGCTCTATGGCCTGCGACCGCTGGGGGCAGAAGACGCCGATCCCGCTGAGCAGGCGCTCGGCGCGGGCATCTGGCGCGTGCTGGAAAACCGCTTCTACATCGACATCCTGTACCGGCGCTATCTCGTGCGTCCGGCGGAATGGTTCGCGGTCAACATCGTGATCCAGGCCATCGACAAGGAGACAATCGACGGCGTGCTGGAGACGATCGGCGAGGCGTTCGTGTGGCTGGGCGAGTTCTTCAAGCGCTTCAACACGATCGTAATCGACGGTGTGGGCGACGGCATCCCCGGCGCGATTGGCAGCTTCGCGGGCTGGTTCCGGCAGGTGCAGACCGGGCGCATCCAGCAGTACTTGCTGTACGTGACGCTGGCGCTGCTGGCACTCGGCGCGCTGATGTTCATCCAGATACGATAAGGCCGGCGGGCGGGGCAGTCGTCCTGCCCGCTTGACGACGCGCAGCGATCCTCTGGCGCGGAACCGCGCGAGCAAGGAGAGGCACACTACATGTTTGATCTGTTACCGCTCGATATTCTGACCACGCTCACCTTCCTGCCCCTGATCGGCGCGGTGGTGGTGCTGGTCCTGCCCCGCGAGCGTGCCAACGCCGCGCGCTGGGTGGCGCTCGGCTTCAGCCTGGTCGTGATGCTCCTGGCGATCGGGGTGTTCATCGAGGTGCAGAGCAATCCCCCCGGCATCGACGAGTGGGCGTTTGAGGAGAGCTTCATCTGGTTCCCACTGCTGAATGCCTCGTGGCACGTGGGGGTAGACGGCCTGAGCGCGGCGATGATCCTGCTGACCGGCATCCTGATGCCGCTGGCGATCCTGATCTCGTTCGAGGTCGAGGAGCGGGTGCAGACCTTCATGGCGCTGTTCCTGTTTCTCGAAACCGGGATGCTGGGCGTGTTCATCGCGCTGGATATGCTGATCTTCTTCGTCTTCTGGGAGATCGGGCTGGTGCCGATGTACTTCCTGATCTTTCTGTGGGGCGGGGAAAACCGGCGCTATGCGGCTAATAAGTTCTTCCTCTACACGATGGCCGGATCGCTGGGGTTGCTGCTGGCAACGCAGTTTGTCGGGCTGGCGGTCGGCAGCTTCGACATCCCGACCATGATCGCGCAGTGGCCGCTGTTTGAGGGCGACGGCGGCAAGATATTGGGGCTGGATGTCAACGTTTTCAAGTATTACACCCTGCTCGGCTTCACGGTTGCCTTCCTGATCAAAATCCCGGCGTGGCCGTTCCATACGTGGCTGCCCGACGCGCACACCGAAGCGCCGACCGGCGGCTCGATGGTGCTGGCGGGCGTGCTGCTCAAGCTGGGCGCGTATGGGTTCCTGCGGCTGGCGATCCCGCTCTTCCCGCGTGAATGGGTCATCCCGCGCCAGATTTTCAGCCTGGAATATAACCTGGTGGACGTGCTCGGCCTGCTGGCGGTGCTGGGGATCATCCTGGGGGCGCTGGCGGCGTGGGGCCAGAACGACTTCAAGCGGCTGGTGGCCTACTCGTCGGTGAACCACATGGGCTTCGTTGTGCTGGGGCTGGCGGTCGCGGCGCTGATGTACGGCACACTGTGGGCGCGTGTGAATAACGACTACCGGCTGCTGGCCGGGGTGGCCGGGATCGATGTGCCGTCGGGGCAGAGCGCCCAGCAGGTGGTCAGCCAGCTTTACCCGGATGAACGCATCACCGAGGACCGCGATAACGCCGTGCTGGCGATGAACGGCTCGGTGCTGCAAATGTTCACGCATGGCCTGACCAGCGCGGGCATGTTCCTGCTGGTGGGCGCGCTCTATCACAAGGCCCACACGCGCGATCTGAGACGTTTTGGCGGCCTGTGGGACATCATCCCGGTGTTCGGCGGTATCCTGGTCTTTACCAGTATGGCGAACCTGGGGCTGCCGGGATTCGGCGGGTTTGTGAGCGAGTTCCTGGTGGTGTCCGGCTCGTTCAAAGCCTACCCGATCTACGTCCTGCTGAGTATGCTCGGCCTGCTGGTAACGGGCATTTATATTCTCAAGGGGATTCAAAAGATTTTGCACGGCCCCTACAACGAGGAATGGGCCGAGTATGACCGGACCGAGCACCGGCTGGAGATCAACCTGCGCGAGGTGATCGCGATCGCGCCGCTGATGGTGCTGATCCTGGTCACGGGGCTGTATCCAAGCTGGGTGCTGGACGTGATCAACGCCGGCGTGGTCCGGTTCCTGGGCAGCTAGGCATGGCGTGGGCGGTAGGGGCAGGGCGTCTCCCACAGCGCCCCAACGAGGAGGCCTTCATTTATGGTCATTACGTTTAGCGGAGCTTTAACCGGCATCCTGCTGACGCCGGTCATCGGCGCGATCATCATCCTGCTGCTCAACAAGGAATCCAGAGAGCAGGCGCGGATCATCGCGGCGATGTCTACCGGCATTGCGCTGCTGCTGGCGCTGGGAGTGTTTTTCGGCTACGACGTCGATGCCGCCAACGCTGCCGCCGCGAACGGCGAAACTTATTTTGCCTTCGAGGATCACGTCCAGTGGATCGAGTCGGTGGGCATCAGCTATCACCTGGGCGTGGACGGCATCAGCGCGCCGATGGTGCTGCTGACGGCGCTGGCCGGGTTCACCGGGGTGCTGATCTCGTGGAAGATCGAGGACCGCACACGCGAGTTCATGGCCTTCTTCCTGCTGCTGGTGGCGGGCGTGTTCGGCGTGTTTATGGCGGTCGATCTGTTCGTGCTGTTCTTCTTCTACGAGCTGTCGATCTTCCCGATGTACTTCCTGATCGTGATCTGGGGCTGGGTCAAGACGCGCGAATATGCCGCGATGAAGCTGACGCTCTATATCCTGATCGGCTCGGTGGTGGCGCTGATCGGGCTGCTGGCGCTCTACTTCAAGGCGGGCGAGGCGACGGGCGTCTACAGCTTCGACTTCGTGCACCTCAACGAAGCGGCGCGGGCGGGCGTGTTCGATCTGCCGTTCTTCGGTGACTCCGGCGTGACGACTGCGCGGCTGTGGTTCCCGGCGATCTTTATCGGCTTCGGCGTGCTGGCGGGCATCTGGCCGTTCCACAACTGGAGTCCTGACGGTCACGTGGCTGCGCCGACCGCCGTCTCGATGATCCATGCGGGCGTGCTGATGAAGCTCGGCGCGTTCGCGGCGCTGCGCGTCGGCGTGCAGCTTTTGCCGGATGGCGCGCGGATGCATCTGCCCTGGATCATCTTCCTGACGCTGATCAACGTGGTTTACGGCGCGCTGATCGCCTTCCGCCAGCGCGATTTCAAATACGTCATCGGCTTTAGCTCGGTCAGCCACATGGGGCTGGTGAGCATGGGCTTTGCCACGATGAACCTCACCGGCATGACCGGCGCGGGCCTGCAAATGTTCAGTCATGGCGTGATGACGGCCCTTTTCTTCGCCTGCGTCGGGATGGTCTATGACCGGGCGCACACGCGCGATATCCCCAGCCTGGGCGGGTTTGCACGCAAACTTCCCTGGGTGGCGGTGGCGTTTATCATCGGCGGGTTCGTCAGCATGGGCATGCCCGGCCTGAGCGGGTTCGTCGCGGAGTTTCCGATCTTCGTCGGGCTGTGGGACGGGCCGGTGTTCGAGCCGGACCCGGACTGGCTGACGGGGTCGTTCAACTACTACGCCGCGATCGCAATCGTGGCGGTGCTGGGCATCATCATCACGGCAGCCTACGTGCTGCGCATCGTGGGGCAGGTGTTCTTCGGCGAATTCAACGAAGAGCGCTTCCCCGGTGTGACGGCGATCTCGCTCTACGACAAGATCGCGCTGGTGATGCTGGTGTTCTGGCTGGTGCTGGTCGGAATCTACCCCCGCGTGATGGCCCCCATGATCGAGTCCGGTGTGCGGCCTATCGTGTCGATGCTGGGAGGTTGAGTTGAACTTCTCGACTGATGTGCAGGCAAGCATCATGGCGATCCTGCCTGAAATCCTGATGACAGTGCTCGCCATCGCCGTGCTGGCGCTGGACCTGGTGTGGTCGCGCGCGCGCCGCCGCGATCTCGGCTACGTGGCCGGGTTTGGCCTGCTGGCCGTCGCGCTGATCGTGCTGCTGGTGGGCGGTCCGCCCGGCGACGAAACCTCAGACCAACTGCTGCTCGGCGGGATGATCCGGCACGACACGATGGCGCAGATTTTCCGCGTGATGGTGATCGTGGCGGGCGGGCTGAGCTGCCTGCTGACGATGGGCGTTTCGCGGCTGAACGTGCGCGGCGACTTTTATGCCGTGCTGATCGTGTCGGTGATCGGGGGCAGTCTGCTGAGCGCCGCCGCCGATCTGATCATGGTCTTTCTCGCGCTGGAGACGCTGTCGATTACGCTCTATCTGCTGGCGGGCTATCTGCGCGAGGATGTGCGCAGCAGCGAGGCCGGCCTCAAATATTTCCTGTTCGGCGCGTTCACCTCGGCCATCGCGCTCTACGGCCTGAGCCTGCTCTACGGCTTCACCGGCGAGACGAATATCTACCGGGTGGGGCGCGCCCTGGCGACGGGCGGGCTGGGCGATGCGCCGGTCGTGCTGGCGCTGGGGCTGATCACGGTCGGCTTCGGGTTCAAGGTCAGCGCTGTGCCGTTCCACTTCTGGACGCCGGACGTGTACGAGGGCGCGCCGACGCCGGTCACGTCGCTGCTGAGCACGGCCAGCAAAGCGGCCAGCTTCGGCGTGCTGCTGCGCTTTTTGCTGGCGGCCTTCCCCCCGCCAGAGCTGCTGGGATCGCTCGAAAACGTGCAAGACTATAGCCAGCTCTGGGTGCAGCTCGCGGTCGTGCTCTCGGTCGTCACGATGACGCTGGGCAATGTGCTGGCGCTGGTCCAGACCAATATCAAGCGCCTGCTGGCCTACTCGTCGATCGCGCAGGCCGGTTACACACTGATCGGCGTGGCGGCAATTGCGACCGATCGCAGCGGGGATGGGGCGGCGGCGATCGCGTTCTATATGTTCATGTACGTCCTGACGAACTCACTGGCCTTCGGCGTGGTGATCCTGTTTGCCAACGCCACCGGCAGCGAGCGGATCGCGGACCTGGCCGGGCTGAGCCGCCGTAATCCTGGGCTGGCGCTGGCGATGACGCTCGCGCTGCTGAGCCTGGGCGGGATTCCACCGGCGGCGGGCTTTGTCGGCAAGTTCCTGCTGTTCCGCGCGGCGATCGATGCCGGTCTGGTGGCGCTGGCGCTGGTCGGCGTGGTCAACGTGATCATCGGCCTGTACTACTACCTGGTCATCGTCAAGGTGATGTATATGGAGCGCAGCCCGGACGAGGACCAGCCGATCCCGGTCAGCACGCCGTACACCTGGGCGCTGGGCATCGCGGCGGCGGGCGTACTGCTGCTGGGCACGATCCTGGTCACGCCGCTGGTTGAATGGGCGACCGAGGCGGCGCAGTCGCTCTACGTGCTGCTGTAGAGGATTCGGCACGCGTTTTTCGCGCTATTTCGTTCTAGTACTACAGCCGCAGATCGCCCCCCGTCCTAAATCCTTCCCCCACAAGGAGGGAAGGACTTCAAATTCTGCTCCCCTTCCCTCCGCGCAGCAGTGGGGGAAGGGACCGGGAGATGGGGGGCAACAAAACGTCAGGTGCGGCTGTAGTACTAGTCTCCTTTACCGGGAATAAGCATTATCAGGGTGTACGGTGACCCTGACTGTACTATAAGGAGTTGAGAACTTTTCCTTTGGCTACTGTCCTGCGTATACGCCCTCTCATGTTATTGTTGTGAGGGCTTATCTTCTATAGAGAATTGGGCCGACGCCGCTATGGCTTGCACTGTCGATTCGTACTGCTCAATATCTTCAGGCGTCATAAAGGCCATAATCAGTACGTAGAAATCCTGATCGTTGACAATCAGAATACCGATCGCGGCATCGGACTCATTGGTGATAGTGATCCGCACGGCATCCCATTCACCAACTTTATAAGTGACAGGGTCACTTTGCCCGGCCTCTGGTAAGCGTGTGGATAGATAATCGGCTGGATCAGTGATTAAGTGTCTTTCATCCCGCCCATAGTAAATCGTCAGCCCTATCTGGTCGGGTATTGGAATCCAGTACCCTGCAAGTTTTTCGCCATCGGCGGAAACAAAAGATCTCCGTTCGTCATCTGCCGAATAGAGTGTACCATTGCACTGATCGGCTATCGTGTCTGTTTCGGCATCGTAGAGATATTGTGGTTGGGATGCAGCCGCCCGTGTCCCGCCTTGAAAAATGATCGGACTTTCGCCCTCATCAAAGGTTTCCACGAGAGTCTCATCTCCTAACATGGCAATACTTTCTCCTTTGCTAAGACGATGATACTCTTCGAAAGTTTCTGGTATCCCTTCTTCGTCGAAATCTTCGCCTGTTTCAAACGGCGTGACAGGTTGCAAGGGTTCGCCGGGAACAGCAAAAAATGAGTCGCCGGTAGCATCATGGGTCAGGCAGAGAGCATAAACCGGTCCAGCATCACCTGGACTACTGTAAGCAACCCAGGTATAAGTGTAACCTTCGACAGCACATGATTCAGTTTTGAGGCGAGCAATTGCCTCGGTTTTGGTGGACCAATGACCGGTAGCCCGGACAGCCGACGGAACAGTATAGAGATAGACGGTATTACCTATCTCTTCATACAATGTCCATTCTGCCGGATATTGAAACTTAAACGAAAAAGAGATGTCGCGCCCTGTATATTGTTTACCAAACGTTTGGGTAAGTTCGAGCGCCTTGGCACCCTGGGGCTTGTCTTCGCTTTTTTTATCCTCAGACTCTCCGCAGGCTACCAGCGCTCCTACCAACACCGCTGCGCATAACAACAGGCATAATCGCTTGAGCATTGTAACCTCCTCAAAAGCTTATCAGGGTTTTCACTACCGGACACTTTTAACAAACTTCCAGAATGGGCACCTGGAAGGCAACAGGAATAGGCAATCCTTCATTCAGAAAATGATCGAGTAGGGCTAGTACTACAGCCGCACTTAAGTGGGCGAACGAGCTGAACGGCGACGGTAATGAGCGGCTTTGGTGCGCGCTTGGTGCCGTCGCCGCCAAATGGACCAAGCCAGAACGTCCCCAACTGAGCGGACAACCTGCCACAACAAGTGATACAACAGCCGCCGCACTTCCGAGATCGTCAGGGGTAACAGGTCAACGCGCCTGACCCCCTCGTTTTTTTTCGTTTTCCGTTTCAACCGCCTGACAACGGGTGACGGTCAGGAACGCCAGGGCCAGCATCGACAGCGTGATATGACGATACCAACCCGGCCAGTGGCGCACTTCATACTCATCGAGACCGACTTCCGATTTGCCCAGTTCAAAACATTCCTCAATCGTCCAGCGCTGTCCGGCGACCGTGACCAATGTCTCAAGGGGCGTACCGGCGGGAGCAAAGACGACATAGTAAGCCAACTCACCATCGTCCAAACTGCGTCGCACCAACAAGCCATGCGCGATGTCGGGCGACTGTCCCCATCGGGGCAAGTACAACAGCGCCCAGTCGTAGAGGCGGGGTCCTTTGGCCCCATCGTCACAGCTTAAGCGGTGCCAGGCATCATCGGGAATTCGAGTGACCCAAACATCCGCTCGTTGTTGCTGAAAACCGCCCCACAATGCTTCGTTTTTGGCGATACCCAACACAACCAGTGGGCGTGTTCCTCCAGCCAGAGACGCAGCCGGCGATCGCCGCCGTAGATGCTGTCGCCGGTGACCCAGGCGCAAGGCACTCCTGCCGCAAACGCCCGCTCCAACATCTGCCGGGCTAACTCAGCTTTGGTGGCAAACGCCATCTCCTCCGGCACCTTCGCCACGGCGCGCCGCAGCGCATCGCTGGCCCACTCTTGGAGCAAATACAGTTCGCGGTCAATCAAGGCATAGCCGTGGTCACTGCTATATCCCAGAAACACGCCGATTTGGCAGTTCTCAATTCGTCCCGCTGTTCCGCTGTACTGCCGCTTCACACCGACCGAATGTGTGCCTTTCTTGAGAAACCCGCTTTCATCCACCACCAGCACGCCCGTTGGTGTCCCGATGGCCTCAACCACATAGCCGCGCAGGTCATCGCGCACCCCCATCTACATCCCAGTCCGCGATGCTCAAGAGACGCTGCATCCCATCCGGGGTTGCTTCCCCGGCAAATTCAGCTAACTGTCAGCCATTTTTGCGCGGGATATCGCTCATCAAGCCTTTCAAATACGCCAGCGCTCGTGCGCGCGGTTCTGCGCGTGTAAACCGTGCGCCTATTCGTTCGCCCAATCGCTCAAGATCACGTGCCCAATCTTCAACCGTTTCCAACTCTGCCATCGTCTGCTCACAAAATCCTCACCTGACGTGAGCCTCTATTCTATCTCGCTAAGTGCGGCTGTAGTACTAGAGCCGTTTGGTAGGGGCGTATGCAGTACGCCCCTTTTGAGTCAGGCGCGCGCCCTTTTCTTGAGCGGGCGGCGGCTGGCGCTAGCCGACCCAGGCTTTCCACTGGTCGTTGAGCGGTCTTTCCATCGCTTTCAGATAGACGCTGGCCTTTGCATAAAAGATCAGGATCGCCTCGCGGTAGATCTGAACCTGGACATATATCGTGACGATGTCGTCACCCCCGCGATCGATCTGTTGGGTGTGGATATCGTCTTCCGAGAACGCGCCCAATACTTCAAGCAGCTCGGCGTCCAGCTTTTGAAACCACGTCTTGAGACTGGCGACGCTGTGCGCGGCTTCCGGCTCGGAATCACGGTAGCTCCAATCGTGCTTGAACGTTCGGAAGGAGTGGATATAAGCCTGCTGGATATGGCCCATTTCCACGCACAACTCGCCCAGGGTGGGGTTGTGGCCGGGCAGCTTGTAGGTCAAATCCTGGTCGGAGATCATGTCCAGAAGCTGATCACGCAGATCAGTATTGCCGGGAAGCTCTTGTTCGAGCAGGCTGTTCATGTCCGTTTTCCTTCCTGCAATGCGATCACGACGGCGTGAGAAAAGTACACATGTTCTATTATAGCATATATAAAATTTCCGCCTGGGTTGCCCATCGGAAACAAAACGGGCCGGTAGTGGTGAGGTTTTGACTGAAGCCTGCTTGGCCCCCATCCTAAATCCTTCCCCCACAAGGTGGGAAGGACTTGAAAAATGCCCCCATTTCTCCCTTCCCTCCGCGCCAGCGTGGGGGAAGGGGCCGGGGGATGGGGGGCAGTTGAACGGCTGCTATCAGTCAATTGTTCGCCACTACCCACGGGCCATTCCTGCGCGGAGCGGCCCGTGTTTGTATGTGTGCTGGCGGGAAGTTACTTCAATGCTGCTTCGACGTGCTGGCGCAGCATCGGCTCCGGCGCGGCTCCGACGACGCGGTCGATCACCTGGCCGTTGCGGAATATGAGCAGCGTCGGGATGCCCTGCACCTGGTACATACCCGCCGTGCGCGGATTCTCGTCCACATTCAGCTTGGCGACCTTCAGCCGCCCGGCATACTCGCGTGCCAGCTTCTCGACCACCGGCGCGATCATCCGGCAGGGGCCGCACCAGGGCGCCCACAGATCGACCAGCACCGGCAGCTCGCTGGACAGCACGTCGCGCTGGAACGACTCATCCGATACCGTGATCGGCTTGACCGCCGACTCGCGCGCGGCCTGCGGGGGCGCCGAGGCCGGTTCCGGGCGGGGCGGGGGTGTGGGGCGTCCGGCGGGGCGCGGCCCACGTCCGAGCAGATAGGCGACGTGCTCGCGGAAGGTCTGCGAATTGATCGGCTCGGCGCGCACGACTTCCTGCCCATCGCGGTACGCGATCAGGGCGGGCAGGGCGCTCCCCAGGCCCGCCGCCGATTTCGGATTGTCGCGGGCATCCATCCGCGCGACCAGCAGCCGGCCCGCTTCGTCTTTGGCGACCTGCCGCAGCGATTCTTCCAATGAAGCGTTCAGGCCGGGGCCGTCGGTGACCACCAGGGCGACCGGCATTCCGGCGCTCAGCACGCGCTCAAGGCCCTGATCGTCGGTGTGCAGCGGAGTATCGAAGCGTGGCATTTGTGATGCTCCCTCTCTTTCGATTACAATTTATGAATGTACCGGAAGTTCGAATAGAATCGCAGTCCTGGGTCTACAGGTTAGATGCGCGTTGGGCTGCCGACGTTAGCCTGATTATGTCAGGAATTCGTTGGAATCTGTAAATTACACGTTTTTGAACATGAATTTTTGACAATTTACGCCGGCTCTGCTACGCTTGTGCAATTAGGCACATGATCTGTATGATCTTTGTCATGGGGGACGCCATTCCACACACTCTGTGACTCTGTTTCCCCTCGACGCGCAGCAGGAGACCCGATGCAGCTCCGCCGGACAGCTCAGGACTCGAACCAGGTAGCCCTGCAGACGGTGGCGGGCGAAACCGGCTGTGCGGCCATCGGCCTGATTGCGGTGGCAACGGGCCTCGGCCTGCTGTTGGACTTCCAGTTCACCAATCTACATCCGGTATTCAGCGTTGCACTGCTGATACTCAGTGTTCCGGTCAGCATGTATTGGACGATCGGCAGGACTCTACGCATGGGTCGCAAACCACCGTCAACTGACTATGTGCGCAACCTGGCGCTGGCGAGTGTGGCCGGGCAGGCCGGGTGTGTCTCGGTGGTGCTGATCTTCATGGCGCTGTTCGCGGGCATCTTCCTCGATTCCCGGCTGGACACGCACCCGGTCTTTACCATTGGGCTGGTGCTGATCAGCGTGCCGCTGAGTCTGTATGCCATGATCCGGTTAATGCTGTCGTCGGTGGGGGCGATCAAAATGCCCGCGGCGGACGAGTCCCCGCGCACCCCGCCGGCGTCATCCTTAGAACGGGCGGACCAGTCACACAAGAAGGAGAATGGCTCTTGAAGGGAGTTCTGATACTTTTAGGCATCATTGCCGTGGCCGTGGTCTTCTGCGGCGTCGTCCCGTTCTGGCTCATGCCTGAAGCCGGAATCGCGGTGGCGCTGCCGGTGATCATGGTGCCCGGTGAGGTGGTTTGGGAAGACTTCCTCGGCGTCGAAGGGCTGACGATCACCAACACGCTGATCGGCACGCTGCTGGCCGACATCGTGCTGCTGGCCTTCGCCTTTGCTGCGACGCGCAATATGAAGGTCGTGCCGGGGCGGCTGCAAGGGCTGTTCGAGGTCATCACCGACGCGCTCTACGGCCTGGCGAAATCGACGGCTGGCCCCAACGCCAAGAAAATCTTCCCGCTCATGGCGACGATCTTCCTGTTTCTGCTAATCGCCAACTGGATCAAGCTGCTGCCGGGCGCGGAAAGCGTCGGGCTGATGCACTGCGCGCACGAAGGCATCAACGGTTATCCGCGCAACGGCATCATCCTCGAAGTCAACGAGGCGATGGATGCCGGCGAGCGCGCGACCGAAGCCGATTACGAGGCCTGCTATGCCAGTGAGCACGGCGAGGAGCATGCCGAAGAAGCCGCCGAGCAGGAAGAGATCACCGGCGAGGCGGTCGGTGAGGCCGAGCCTGATCCGATTGACATCCAGCCGGAGATGACCGAAACCGAAGGCGTGCGTGACGATATTTACGCCGTGACGCCGTTCGTGCGCGGGGCCGCCACCGACCTCAACCTGACGCTGGGGCTGGGCCTGCTGGCGTTCGTTGCAATCCAGTATTTCGGCGTGCGGGCGCACGGGGTGAGCTACTTCACGCGCTTCATCAACACTCCCGCGCTGGCGAACGTGGCGAAGCGCCCGATGGGGGCGATGGACTTCGTCGTCGGGCTGCTGGAGATCATCTCCGAAGTCGCCAAGATCATCAGCTTTGGCTTCCGTCTTTTTGGCAACCTGTTTGCGGGCGGCGTGCTGCTGTTCGTGATGTCGTTCCTGGTGTCGATGCTGGTTCCGGCGGGCGTGTATGTGCTGGAGCTGTTCGTCGGTCTGATCCAGGCCTTTGTGTTTGCTATGCTGCTGCTCGTCTTCAGCGCGATCGCCATGGAAGGGCACGGCGATCATGGAGATGAACACTAGCTCGACCGGGTAAGTTTGCAACAGGGCAGAAGCGTTCCCTTTACACACCGACCTATCAGGAGGATTTTCATGGAAATTACGGGCAACCTTGTAGATGCGGCAAAGGCCATTGGAGCCGGTCTGGCGATGATTGGCGTGATTGGGCCGGGCATCGGCATCGGCGTGCTGGTCCAGGGTGCGCTGAGCGCGATCGGGCGCAACCCCGACGCCTCCGGGCAGATCACGACCAACATGATTCTGGGCATCGCATTTGCAGAGGCCGTGGCGATCTATGCTTTGGTCGTGTCGCTGATTATCCTGTTCGTGCTGTAGCCACTTTCAGGAGGAATCAGTGGAAGCATTAGGGATTAATCTCGGATTTTTCATCGCCCAACTGGTCAACTTTGGCCTGATCTTCTTTCTGTTGGCCCGCTTCGTCTGGCCGCGCGTCACGAATATGCTGGACGAGCGCCAGGAACGGATCGCGCGCCAGCTCGAAGACGCCCGCGCCGCCGAAGAAGCCAAGCAGAACGCCGAGCGCGAGCGCGAGCGGATTCTGGGCCAGGCCCGCGCAGACAGCCAGCGTTTGTTGGACGAAGCGCGCCAGCGGGGTGAAGAGCAGGTGCGGCAGTTGATGCGTGAGGCCACGCGCGAAGCCGACGAGCGCCGCGCGCAGGGACGCATCCAGGCCGAAGAGGAACGCAACCGGATTCTCAGCGACGCCCGCCAGGAGATCGTATCGCTGGCGATGGCCGCCGCCGAGCGCGTGTTGGGCGAGTCGCTGGATACCAACCGGCAGCGCAGCGTGATCCAGCGCTTCTTCACCGAAGTGCCCGCCGAGGCGCGCAACCTCGGCGCGACGATTGAGGTGATCAGCGCGGTGCCGCTGACCGACGCCGAGAAGGCCGAAATCCAGCGCGTGACCGGCGCGCAGCAGGTCGAGTATCACGTCAACCCGGCGATCCTGGGCGGGCTGGTGCTGCGCTCAGGGGAGCAGGTGGTCGATGGCAGCGTGCGCGGCGACATGACCGCGCTGGCGGCCCGGCTGCGCTAACGACGCGACCTTTCCGCAGGAGAAGAAGTTCGAGAACGCCGGAGAACGCCGACTCCGGCGTTTCGCTTTGTCCGAGGCCATTTCGTGCCCTGGCGCGGACGTGTTATGATCGGGGTGGTGCCCGAAACGGCAGTCGTGCTGTGCGTATAGGTGGAGAACATGAACTTCAGTGATTTGCTGGCCGATTTACCCGGCCTGATTGCATACCCGGAACATGATGCGCGCGTCACCGCGCCGATCAGCGAGAACGCCCAGGCGGTCCAGCCGGGCGGGGTCTTTCTGGCGCGGCGTGGGGCGAACATCGACGGCCACGATTTGATCGCGCAGGCAGTGGAGCGCGGCGCGGTAGCGGTCGTCGGAGAGCGCCCGCCGGGCGAGATCGCGGCGGCGGTTCCCTATGCACAGGTTGAGAACGGGATGGCGGCGCTGGGGCTGCTGGCTTCGGCCTACTACGGCCACCCCTCGCACCGGCTGACTATCATCGGCGTGACCGGCACCGATGGCAAGACCACCACCTGCACGCTGATTCACAGCATCCTGAGCGCGGCGGGCATCCCGACCGGGCTGATCTCGACTGTGAACGCCGTGATCGGTGACGAAGCGCTCGAAACCGGGCTGCATGTCACGACACCCCCGGCGCACGAGGTTCATATGTATCTGGCGAAGATGGTCGAATCGGGGCTGACCCATGCCGTGCTGGAAGCGACCTCGCACGGGCTGGCGCAGGGCCGCGTGAACGGGGTCGCCTTCGATGTGGCCGTGCTGACCAATGTCACGCACGAGCATCTCGACTTTCACGGCACCTGGGAGCGATACCGGCGCGACAAGGCGCGGCTGTTCGAGATGGCGGCTCGGTCGCCGCGCAAGCCTGGCACACCCAAAGCGGCGGTGATCAACGCCGACGATCCGAGCACGGACTACTTCCGGCAGATGGCCGCCGGGGTTGATCGCGTGGTGACGTATGCCGCGCAGCCGTTGTTCCCGGTCGATGTGCGCGCCGAGTCGGTCGATTATGAGCCGGACGCCACGCGGCTGATGCTCCAGGGGCCGGACGATCTGCGGCTGCGCGTCGAGTCGCCGCTGGTCGGCCCGTTCAATGTCTCGAATATTCTGGCGGCGACCGGGGCGGCGGGGGTGCTGCTGCCCAACGACCGAGACCGGCTGCGGCAGGGGGTGGTCGAAGGGATTCGCTGCATGCCGCCGATTCCGGGCCGCATGGAGCGTATCGACGAGGGGCAGGACTTTCTGGCGGTGGTGGACTTCGCGCACACGCCCAACGCGCTGCGCCGCGCGCTGGAAGCCGCCCGCGCCATGATCCCCGCCGACCGGCGCGTGATTGCGATCTTCGGCAGCGCCGGCCTGCGCGACCGCGAGAAGCGCCGCATGATGGCCGAGATCGGGATGGAGCTGGCCGATCGCTGTGTGCTGACTGCTGAGGACCCGCGCACCGAGTCATTGGCCGCGATCCTGGGCGAGATGGCGACCGGCGCGCAGAGCCGGGGCGGGGTGGAAGGCGAGTCGTTCTGGCGGGTGATGGATCGCGGGCAGGCCCTCGCGTTTGGGTGCTCGCTGGCGCGGCGCGGCGACCTGGTGATCGCGTGCGGCAAGGGGCACGAGCAGAGTATGTGTTTTGGCACGACGGAATATGCCTGGGATGATCGGGAGGCGATGCGCGCTGCCCTGAGCGGGGCACCGCTGCGCACCCTGCCGACCGCCACCCAGTAAACGGAGTGGTAGGGGTGAAGTTTTGACTGAAGTCTGTTTTCCCCCATCCTAAATCCTTCCCCACAAGGTGGGAAGGACTTAAAAAATGCCATCATGCTCCCCTTCCCTCCGCGCCAGCGTGGGGGAAGGGGCCGGGGGATGGGGGGCAGTTGAACAGCTGTTATCAGTCGATTGTTCGCCACTACCAACGGAGTGTTAGGGGTTGTTGGAATGGTACCGGATGAGAAGCGTTCGGAACGGTTACAGCAATTTCTGGCAGCGCGCGGCGGGCTACGCCTGTTCGTGCTGACGGCGGTCTCGCCGATGTTGAGCCTCCAGAGCCGCTATTTGCTGATCCAGCGGGAGGGCGGCGGCACGCTGCTGACCTGCGATGACTGCGGGCTGCACGCACCTTTCGAGGAAGGCCGCGAGGATGCGGT
The DNA here is from genome assembly GCA_012729765.1 of Chloroflexota bacterium. Lineage (GTDB taxonomy): Bacteria > Chloroflexota > Anaerolineae > Aggregatilineales > Aggregatilineaceae > JAAYCM01. The sequence goes on from JAAYCM010000149.1 coordinate 26,292, forward strand.
CGCGCCGGAGCCGATGGCGGCGTTTCTGGAACAGATGGCGATCGTGGGCGTGGAAACCCTCGACGACTACCGCCCGGCCAATATTCACGATGGCGTGACGGTGATCGTCGAGTATGCCGATCACGATACCTATCACCGGCTGCGCATCATCGACCCGCCGCCCGGCAGCCTGCATGCCCGCGTGCTGGCCGCGTGGGCCAGCGCGTTTCCGCAGGTGCGGCGGGCGCTGCGTTAGGCTGGCGTCAGGCAGGCGTTTGGGCTGCATCCAGCCCCAGGCGGGCAGACGTGGTAACGTAGGACGAAGTGCAGCGTTCTGCGCGGCAGCCAGAGCAGGAATCTAGCATCCGGCCCGGCAGCGACTTGATAGGTGGGGGCGCTTCCGGTAGAATGGCCGTTGTCATTCGCCGCAGAAAGAGGCAGCCGTGCTAGACCTGGGCATTGTCATCGTCAACTGGAACACGCGTGACCTGCTGCGCGAGTGCCTGAAGTCGATCCAGGCTTCACAGTTTGAGGGCAGTTACCGGGTTGTGGTGGTCGATAATGCCTCGTCCGACGCCAGCGCCGAGATGGTGACGCGCGAGTTCCCGGACGTGGTGCTGATCGCCAACGATGCGAACACGGGCTTTACACACGCCAACAACCAGGGCCTGCGCCTGCTGGGGCTGGATATGGGCTGCGGCCCGGATGCGCCGCGCTATGCGCTGGTGCTCAATCCCGACACGGTGCTGCCGCCGACCGCCTTGCAGGATATGATGGCCTATATGGACGCCGACGAGCAGATCGGAGCGGCGGGGCCGCGCATGGTGCTGCTCGATGGCAGCCTGGACCTGGCCTGCCGCCGCAGCTTTCCGACGCCGGAGATCAGTTTCTACCGTATGGTCGGGCTGTCGAAGCTGTTCCCGCGCAGCCGGCGCTTTGGGCGCTATAACCTGACCTATCTCGATCCATCGGTCGAGACGGAAGTCGATGCGGTCATGGGCGCGTTTATGCTGGTCCGGCGCGAGGCGATTGCGCGCGTGGGGCTGTTCGACGAAGCGTTTTTTATGTATGGAGAAGACCTGGATTGGGCGTTTCGAATCAAACAAGCCGGGTGGAAAGTGATGTACAACCCGCGCGTGAGGGTGACGCACGTCAAACGGGCGGCCAGCCGTCAGTCACGCCGGGCACAGCGCGAGTTTTACCGGGCGATGCTGATCTTCTACCGGAAGCATTACCGGGCGACAACGCCGCTGTGGCTGCACAGCCTGATCGTGACGGGGTTGCTGCTGAAGGGCGGGCGGCCTTTGTGGCACGACCTACGCCACCCGACGCCTACCCCATCCGCCTAGGTCCGGAAGCCGAGCGCCGTGTGCGCGGCCTGCTGCATACGATGCTGCTGGGCCTGGACGCGGTGATGCTGGCGCTGGCCTTTGCGCTGGGCTATTTTGCGCGCGCCCACCTGCCGCTGCCGGCGCTCCCGGTCAATCCGCCCCCGTTCAGCAGCTATGTGCCGATGCTGCTGGTGCACGTGCTGGCGACGGTCATGGTGTTCTATTTCGCGCGGCTCTATCACCAGCGCCGCGCCGTGAGCCGGATCGACGAGGGCTACGCCATCGCGCAGAACGTGTCGATCGGCACCTTCCTGGCGATCGCGGTCGAGACGCTGGCGTTCAAGAACAGCGCGCTGGAGTTGGACTATCCGCGCGGCGTGGTGGTCTATGCCTGGATCTTCAGCATCGCCCTGGTGATTGTAGGCCGCGAGCTGTACCGCCACCTGACCCTCTACCTGCGCGAGCAGGGCGTCGGGCGCGACCGGGCGCTGATCATCGGCTCCGGTGACGTGGCGCATACCATCGTCAACAAGATTATCAATTCACCGCACCTGGGCTACAGCATCGTCGGCGCGGTCAACGGCGCGCCCGGCAGCAGCGTGGCCGGCATCCCGATCATCGGCACGACCGGGCAGATTCCAGAGTTGATCGACCAGTACGAAGTGGACGAGGTGATCATCGCCCTGCCGGAAGCCTCGCACCGCGAGCTGGTCGAGCTGGTCAGCAAGTGCCAGCGCGGCAAGGTCAATATCAAGGTCTACCCCGACATCTTCGCCTATATGACCGGCGGCCTGACGGTCGATGACCTGAATGGCATGCCGATGCTGTCGGTGCGCGATGTCGCGCTGCGCGGCTGGAAGCTGAGCCTGAAGCGCGCGATGGACATGGTCGGCTCGTTTATCGGGCTGGTGCTGCTCAGCCCGCTGCTGGTGCTGACCGCGATTTTGATCAAGCTCGAGTCGCCGGGGCCGGTGTTCTTCTGCCAGGAACGTATGGGCCTCGACGGGCGGCCCTTCCCGATGATCAAGTTCCGCACCATGCGCCAGGACGCCGAAAAGAGCGGGCCGGGCTGGACGGTGCAGGGCGATCCGCGCGTGACACGCATCGGAAGCTTTATGCGCCGCACCAATTGGGACGAGCTGCCCAACCTGATCAACGTGTTTTACGGGCAGATGAGCCTGGTCGGGCCGCGCCCGGAACAGCCCTACTACGTGCAGAAGTTCCGCGAGTTCATCCCGCGTTATATGGAGCGCCACCGTGAGAAGGCCGGGATGACCGGCTGGGCGCAGGTCAACGGGCTGCGCGGCGACACCTCGATCCTGGAGCGGACCAAGTATGACCTGTGGTACGTCGAGAACTGGTCGCTCTGGCTGGATATCAAGATCGTGCTGCGTACCATCTTCCAGACGATTTTCCACCGCAACAAGAATGCCTATTAAGGGCAGGCCGCTGCTATTACCCTCATCCCAAATCCTTCCCGCTAATACTACAGCCGCACCTGACGTTTTGTTGCCCCCCATCCCCCGGCCCCTTCCCCCACGCTGTCGCGGAGGGCAGGGGAGCAGGATTTGAAGTCCTTCCCTCATTTTGGGGGAAGGATTTAGGATGGGGGGCGATCTGCGGCTGTAGTACTAAATGAGGAAGGACTTTTGGCGTCTGCCTGGGCAGCACGCAAGGCAGCGGACCTGTGTATAATAGGGCTTGCGCCGACTAACCAATAAAGCATCGGATCATGGACATCACCGAACTGACTCAGGCCATGCACGACTTTGTGCGCGCGAAGGGCTGGTACGAGCCGGACACCCCGCGCCCACAGACGCCGCGCAACATCGCCACGTCGATCTGTATCGAGGCGGCGGAAGTGTTGGAGCATTTCCAGTGGAACGGCGCGATCGCGGATCGGGATGCGCTGGCAAGCGAGCTGGCCGATGTGGCGCTCTATCTGCTGCAACTGGCGAGCGTCAGCGGGATCGACCTGGAGCAGGCGATCCTGGCCAAGCTGGATGTGAATTATCGGCGCACATGGGATGATCACGGGGCAGACGAGGGCGGCGGGGCATGACGGATAACGGGCACGGTATGCACCTGGGGTTTGTGGTCGAGGTGGTGCAGGGCGACGCGCTGACCGTCCCGGCGGATGTGCTGGGCGTCAAGCACGCGCCGCGATCGGGCGGGCTGGGCGCGCAGATGCGCAGGTATTTGCAGGACGACGAGGATATGCTGCCGCAGGTGGGGGAGTTTCGCATCTGGCCGGCGGGCGAGGCGGCCAAGGCCGAATATATCCTGATGGTCGGGACCGGGCCGATCTTCACGCTGCGCTATCCCCAACTGCGCGACCTGGGCCAGCGCTTTCTCGACGCGCTGTGGGAAGCCGGGCTGGATGTGAAGCACTTCGTGACGACGATTCACGGGGTGCGGACCGGCGTCGGGCTGGACGAGATCGAGGCGTTCCGCTCGCTGCTGCTGGGCATGGCCGACGCCTACGAGTCTGGGCGCTACCCGCCGACGCTGGAGCGCATCACGTTTGTCGAGAAAGACGCGCGCCGGGCTGAGATGCTGCAAGGGCTGCTCGGCCAATTCCTCAGCATCGATCTCCCCGTGCCGGGGGCGCCTGCCGCCAAAGAAGCCGATGCCCGGCGCGAAACGGGCACGAGCGCGATCATGGCCGGGCCGGAGTCGTTCGAGCTGGAGTTTCGCAAGCCCGAAGCCGACGACAGCGCGCCGCATATCTTCGTGGCGATGCCGTTCCGTGACGCCTACGACGACCAGTACTATCTCGCCATCCAGCCCGCCGTGCACGATCGCGGCCTGCTGTGCGAGCGGATGGACTTTCAGGCCTTCACCGGCGACATCGTGGACCGGATGTTGAATCGCATCCGCAGTGCCGAGCTGGTGATCGCGCTGCTGGACGGCGGTAATCCGAATGTGTACCTGGAAGTCGGCTATGCCTGGGGCGTGCAGACGTCCACGATCCTGATCGCGCACGAGGGCGAGCAGCTCCCCTTCGACGTGCGCGGGCATCGCGTGTTGATCTACGATAGAATTTACCGCCTGAAAGAGATGCTGGCGACAGAGTTGAAACGATTGCAAAACCAGACAGGATCATCATGACTCACAACGATAATCCTTTGAATCCTGATCGGAAGGTGGTGGCCGTTTACGGCAGCGCGGGCGTGCTGCCCGGCAGCCCGGACTGGGAGATCGCGCACTGTGTCGGGCGGACGCTGGCCGAGGCCGGCTATGCGCTGCTTTCCGGCGGCTACAGCGGCGTGATGGAAGCCGCCAGCCGGGGCGCGGCTGAGGCGGGCGGGCACGTGATGGGCAGCGCGGTCGGGCTGTTCAACTCGCGCGGGCTGCGGCCCAATTCGTATATCAGCGAGCTGGTTTCGTTCGACACGCTGCGCGACCGGCTGTTCTTCCTGGTGCAGCGCCCCGACGCGTTTGTCGCGCTGCGCGGCGGCGTCGGCACGCTGAGCGAGATCTCGCTGGTGTGGAGCCTGCTCCAGGTCGGAGAGATGTCGGCGCGTCCGTTCATTCTGGTCGGGCCGATGTGGCGGCGGTTCGTCGAGGCGTTTGCCGAGCAGGCCGCGATCAGCCCCGCCGATCTGCGCTGGCTGACGCTGGTAGACACGCCGGAAGAGGTCGTCCCGGCGCTGGCGACGTGGTGGCAGTCACCGCCCGATATCCCGCTGCGCATCGGGGACGAGAGTTTTCAGCCATAGGGCGCGTCGGGCAGTTCTACCCCCCATCCTAAATCCTCCCCCCACAAGGTGGGAAGGACTTCAAAACTATCGTGGTGCTCCCCTTCCCTCCGCGACAGCGTGGGGAAGGGGCGAGGGATGGGGGGGGACCGTATATTACCTCTGGCGCCCGCCAGACCGGCAGCCGGGCGGCAGGCCATGATCGGCCAGACTCGCATCAAGGCAGGGGGCCAAAACGATGTGTGTGTATTGCAAGGCCGCGAGCGCCGTGCTCGACACACTCTGGGAAGATGCGGGGTTCCGGGATTACTTCCGCCACCAGGGGGCCGATCTGCGCCAGCTTGGGGTGATCATGCACAGCGTGTTTGTGCCCGCCTATTTCGAAGTCCGGCAGGGGTTGGCCGGCGGACCGCTGGAGCTGCTCGAAGCGCAGGTGACGGAAGACCTGCTGGGTCCGTTCTACGACCGGCCAGGGTTCCGCGAGCTGTGGGACGCCTGGGACCAGCCCACGCGCGACGCCTTCCTGCGCGAGCAGTCCGAGATGCGGCTGGGGCGGCTGCTAGTGGCGGGCTATGCCTCGGCGCTGACCGACGCTTACTGCCGGGCGTTTGAGATGTACATCCACCCCGACGAATGAGCCGCCGTACCCCGGCGCAATTTGCCCGACCCTCTGTGATCAACACCAAATGCGGTACAATCGGGCGGCTTGCGAATCAGGCGGGCGCGTGTCACACATTACGCCCTGCGCAGGCAGTCATGATCCCAGTTTTGAATATCCCAACGTAAGGAGCTAGTGAGCGTGTCTCAACAGGGCGTCACCCCGCAAAGCGAAGACTTCCCCAAGTGGTATACCGATGTCGTGCAGAAGGCCGACCTGGCCGACTATTCGCCGGTGCGCGGCTGCATGATCATCAAGCCCTATGGCTACGAGCTGTGGGAAGGCGTCAAGGGTGGGCTGGATCGCCGCTTCAAGGCGACCGGCCACCAGAACGCCTATTTCCCGCTGTTTATCCCGGAGAGCTTTCTGAAGAAAGAGGCCGAGCACGTCGAGGGCTTTTCGCCGGAGCTGGCGGTTGTGACCATCGGCGGCGGCAAGCAGCTTGAAGAGCCGCTGGTCGTGCGCCCCACGTCTGAGACGATCATCGGCTGGGCCTTCCAGAAGTGGATTCAGTCGCACCGCGATCTGCCGCTGCTGCTCAACCAGTGGGCGAATGTCGTGCGCTGGGAGCTGCGCACGCGTTTGTTCCTGCGCACGATGGAATTCCTGTGGCAGGAAGGCCATACCGCCCACGCGACGCACGAAGAATCGGAAGAAGAGACGATGCGGATGCTGGGCGTCTATACTGATTTCGCCGTCAACGATGCCGCGATCCCGGTCATTCCGGGCCGCAAAAGCGATCAGGAGCGCTTCGCCGGGGCGCTGTTCAGCTACAGCATCGAGGCGATGATGCGCGACGGCAAGGCGCTTCAGGCCGGGACGAGCCACGACCTGGGGCAGAACTTCGCCAAGGCGTTCGAGATCCAGTTCACCGACGAGAACAACGAGTTGCAGCACTGCTGGACGACCTCGTGGGGCCTCAGCACGCGCAT
>JAAYCM010000150.1 GCA_012729765.1 Chloroflexota bacterium
CGCTGCTCCCCTTCCCTCCGCGCAGCAGTGGGGGAAAGGGTCGGGGGATGGGGGAACCCGTGACAAACAGCCTGCTATACATCGAGAGCGGTCATCTCGGCCCAGTTCTGGCCGACCCGCGCATCGGCGCGCAGCGGCGCTTCCAACTCGAAAGCGGCTTCCATCGTCTGGACCACCAGCGGCGCGACACGCTCGACCTCGTCGTCACGCACTTCGAGCACCAACTCGTCGTGCACCTGCAAGATCATGCGTGCCTCATAGCCGTCGCGTTCCAACGCGCGCGCCAGTTCGATCATGGCGATCTTGATGATGTCGGCGGCAGTGCCCTGAATCGGCATGTTGATCGCTTCGCGCTCGGCCCGCTGGCGGATCTGGAAGCTGACCTTCTGGCCGCGTTTCTCGTGCAGCTCCGGGAAGTTGCGGCGGCGGCCCAGCAGCGTCTCGACGTAGCCGTGCTGCCGGGCGAACGCCAGCGAGCTGTCAAGATACTGGCGCACGCCGGGGAACTGGCGGAAGTAGTTGGTGATGAAATTCTCGGCCTCGGCCAGGGTAAGCTGACTGTCACGCGCGAGGCGGAACGCGCCCATACCGTACATCAGCCCGAAGTTGACCGACTTGGCGAAGGCGCGCTGCTCGTAGGTCACCTGCTCCTGGGGGACATTGTAAACGGCGGCGGCGGTCGCGCGGTGGATGTCCAACCCCTGGCGGAAGGCTTCGAGCAGGCCGGGATCGTGGCTGAAATGGGCCAGGATGCGCAGCTCGACCTGGCTGTAGTCCACGCTCAGCAGCTTATAGCCCGGCGGCGCAACGAAGGCGTGGCGCACGCGGCGGCCTTCTTCAGTGCGGACCGGGATATTTTGCAGGTTGGGGTTGCTGGAGGACACGCGGCCCGTCGCGGTCCCGGTCTGGTTGAAGTCAGTATGCACGCGCCCGGTGTGTGGGTTGACCAGGGCCGGCAGCGCATCGACGTAGGTGCTGAGCAGCTTGCTCAACTCGCGCCACGCCAGGATCGCGCTGATGATGGGATGATACTCGCGCAGCCCTTCCAGCACCTCGGCGGCAGTGCTGAGGCCGTGCGTGGTCTTGGGCAGGCCCTCGGTTGGCAGGCCGAGCTTGCCAAACAGCACGTCGTTGAGCTGCTTGGGGCTGCTCAGATTGAATTCGCCGTAGCCACCGCTCAGGGCGAAGACTTCCTGCTGCAACACGCCCAGCCGCCGGTGCAGATCGGCGCTGAGGCTGCGCAGGTAGTCGAGATCGAGCATCACCCCGGCCATCTCCATCGACGACAGGACCGGGATCAGCGGCATCTCGATCTCGCTGAACAGCTTCCAGACCCGCTTCTCTTCCAATTCCGGGCGCAGCAGGTCCATCAGCCGATAGGTTATGGCGGCATCGGCGGCGGCATAGGGAGCCGCGTGCTCGACCGGCACGCGCTCCATCGTGATCTGGTTTTTGCCGGTGCCGATCAGCTCGTGGATGTTGGTCATCTGGACGTCGGCGCGGATCCAGGCCAGGTTTTTCAGGCCCAGGTTGCGGCTGGCCGGATCGCACAGCCACTCGGCGACCATTGTGTCGAAGGCAATCGGCTGCACGTCGATCCCGTAGCGGCGCATGACGACATGATCGAAGGTGGCATTGTGCGCGATCTTCGGGATGCGCGGATCGGTCAGGGCCGGGCGCAGCGCGTCGATCACCTGCGCTAATGGGAGCTGTTTTGGCGTGTGCCCGGCGACCAGCTCTAGCTGCGCCTGCTCGTCGGGGTGGGGCGGCGCGTTCGGCGCGACATGCCCGACCGGCACATACCAGCCCTGCTCGCCGCTGGTCGCCAGCGCGATCCCGACCAGTTCACTCTGCATCTGGTCGAGCGAGCTTGTCTCGACATCCCACGCGATCGCCTCGGCGCTTTCCAACGCCTGGACCAGCGCCGCCAGCTTGTCGGGGTCGTCCACGATGACATAGGGCACGACCCCCTCGGTAGGGGGCGCAGTGATGGCGGCCTGCTGGGCTTCGGCGACCTCGAACATCGTCATCTGGTGGATATCCGGCGCCGCGTCCGTCTCCGGCTTGCCCGGCACGCGATCGATCAGCGAGCGGAATTCCAACTGGCGGAACAGGCGCTCGACATCGGCATACTGGTAATCTTTGGCGACGCACGCCTCAATCGTGATCCGCACCGGGACGTTGTCGTGAATGCGCGCCAGCTCGCGCGAGAGGAAGGCGTTCTCGCGGTCGTTCTCCAGCTTTTTACGCAGGCCGGGCGTCAGTTCGTCCAGGTGCTCGTAGACGCCGTCAATCGTTTCGTAAGTCTGGATCAACGTCAGGGCGGTTTTCTCGCCCACACCCTTCACGCCGGGGATGTTGTCTGAGGTGTCGCCCATCAGCCCTTTTAGCTCGACGAGCTGCCACGGCTCCAGCAGATATTCTTCCTGGAAGCGCGCCAGATCGTAAATCTGGGCATCGGCAAAACGCTTGCCGGGAAGCTGAACACACGTCTCTTCGGTGATCAGTTGCAGCAGGTCGCGGTCGCCGGTGATGATGCGCACGTGGATTTCCTGTTCGGCGGCCTGCCGCGCGACGGTGCCGAGCACGTCGTCGGCCTCGTAGCCGTCCATCTCCAGAATCGGGATATTGAATGCCCGCACCACATCGCGGATGCGCTCGATCTGCGTGCGCAGGTCATCCGGCATCTTGTCGCGCGTGCCTTTATAGTCGGCGTAGAGTTCGCCGCGCCCCGACAGCCCTTGATCGAACGTGACTGCCAGGTAATCGGGCTGCTCGTCCAGAATATCGAGCAGGGTGCGGGCAAAGCCAAAGATCGCGTTGGTCGCCTCGCCGGTGCGGGTGCGGAAGCTCTCCATCGGCAGGGCGAAATACTGGCGGTAGGCCAGCGCGTGACCGTCAATGAGGATTAGTTGCGGGCGTGACATAGGGCGATCCTGGGGCTAGAGTGATTGAACGTCTGTGCTGAATTATACCATCTGGCGCGGCTGTGTCGAGTTTCGTGGTCAGCTTGTGGCTAAGCGCTGGCTTGTGATCTGCGCGGCGCGTACTGAATATTTTATTTTTTATAACATTTTACTTGTTTATTCGGATCGCCTTACCTTATACTGGACTCACTACCGAGAAAGATGGGGGCTAATTTCTCAACAAAGGTAATGTCCCAGCTTTTCAGGAGCCACATTATGTCTAAATCTACCTATCGTCTCATTACCCTGATCATAGGGTTGGCTATCCTGGCTGTGACAGTGGCACACCCGCTGCCGCTCGTCCGCGCCCAGGATGGCGACGGCCTGCTGGCCTTCAATGAACCAACGGTCGTCACGCTGTCGCCCGGTGGGATCCTCGCCCGCTCATTCAACGCACTGCCCGGCGACAGCTTCGAGCTGCGCCTCTCGCGGCTGGCGGAATACACCTACAATGCCGTGCTGGTCGATCCGGCTGGCGCGGCCCAACCGCTGCCGATGGGGGCGGATGGCAACGCCGTACTGGCGGTTGCGACGGCAGCGGGGGGAACTTATCTGCTGGTCGTGCAGTCGGGTGAGGGCGCAGGCGAGATGCTACTCCAGCTCAACGGCACGCAGGCCGAGCCGGTCGTCTTGCAGCCCGGCCAGACCCCGGTAGACCTGATCGATACCGCGCAGCGCTACTCGGTCGATCCACCCCCCGGCGCCGGTCCGTCGCAGTTGATCGTCGAGATCCCGACCCCGACCGATCCTGCCGCGCCGCCCAACTTTGTGCCGGCCTTCGTGGTGCTCGATGCCGAAACTGGCGAGCTGCTGCTGGCGGTGGAAGCCGGCCAGCTCCCCTATGTCTCGCTGACGCTGCCGCCCAACCGTTCCTATCTGCTGGGCTTCGCGCCGGGTGAGGCTCCCTTGCAGGCGCTCGTCACCTGGCTGCTGGATGGTGTGCCAGGCGCTGCCCCGACCGCTGGCCCGGTCGTGCCCGTTGTGCCGGGCGGGGGCACAGGCTCCGGCCCGTGCAGCCTGCTGATCAGCGGGAACGTCAATGTCCGCTCCGGCCCTGGCACGAATAACGACGTCATCGGCACGGTGGGTGCCGGGACGACGCTGCCCGTGATCGCGCAGAACACCGCCGGGGACTGGTACCAGGTTAACCTGAATGGGCAGTTGGGCTGGGTTTATACGCTGCTGGCGAGCGTGACCCGCCAGGGCAACTGCACCACGCTGCCGGTCGTGAGCGCCGAGTCGGGCACGCCGTCCGGCACGATCACAGGGACCGTAACGCCGACCATCACGCCGGGTGGCCCCACCCTGACACCGACGACGACCTACACGCCATCCTATACGCCATCGGTCACTTACACCCCGTCACCGACCTACACGCCGGGCGGCCCAACCGTGACCCCGACGTACACCGATATGCCGACTGATACACCGACCTGGACGGCCACCTGGACGCCGACAACACCGCCGCCCACCGCCACCTGGACGGCGACCTGGACCCCGACGGTCGAGCCGGAGGCGGACCAGGAAGCCCCGGTGCAGGAAGAACAGGCAATTATCCAGCCAACGTTCACTTACACGCCTTCCTATACACCGACAACTCCGCCCCCACCTCCGACAGCGCCGCCGGATGGAAACTACACGCTGAATATTCCGCTGGATTCGACAACTTCGGTGACCGACTTTGTGTCCTATCCGGACGGCGATACCCAGGACCGTGTTAGCTGGAATATCACGGGGATGAACCCGAACAGTGGGCTGTCCGGGGGGCAGGCGCGGCTGATCCTCGCCGTGTCGTGCTTCGGGACCGGCACGCAGAATGTCACCTTCTTCACCGGTGGGCAGACGTATTCATGCGGCCAGACGATTGTGGACCGCGAAGTGACCAACGACAGCCGCACCGGCTCCGTCCTGATCACCGCCGTCTCCGGGACGAATACCTATGTCCAGTGGGTGGTGACCGGCACGGCCTCGCGTATAAACTAAACCACCACTCAGCCGTTGGGGCGCAGCGCCCGACCCCTGAAATGGTTCGCAGCCAAAACGCCCCGGTGCTGAGCCGGGGCGTTTTCGTGTCGTGTAGCCAGGGGAAGCGCTGCTTTAGCCGGCCTGCGCCTGCCTTTGATAGGTGATGTAGCGGGCGATCTCGCGCTCGGTCAGGTCGCGCGGCGGCGTGACGATATAGTAGCCATCGGCCCAGAAGGGCGCGTCGTCCTCGGCCACGTTGAAAAAGTAATCGTCACCGAGTGGGGCCGTTTCGTCCATCAGCAGCGTGACAGCGTGATCCGGCAGAATGCTGTGCGGTACGCTGAGCGTGATCTGCACGTAGTCGGCGCGAATATCCACGTCTTCGAGCGTCCAGGCATTGTCTTCCGCCAGGTCGCGCAGCCGTGCGACCAGCGCCCCGGCGAAGTCTTCCGGCATCTCCAGGCCCGCATCGTCCGGCAGCCACAGGCAGGTATAGGCGGCGTACGGCTCGTCCGGGCGGGGTTTGGGTGGGCGGTGTGGGACGCTCCCCTCGCCGGGTTCGGCGGTGGCCTCAGGCGCGCTGACCTGGAGCACGTCGCGCAGTTCCCGCGGCACGCGCGGATCGGTCGGGCGGCTGGGACGGGTCGGCACGTCTTCGACCGCATACGGCGCGCCTTCTGCCTGGCCGTTTTCCGGCACGAAGGCCAGCGACTCGCTCAGGCGGCGGGCCTGGCGGCGGATCAGGCGCACGGATGTCCCGGAGTGGAAGGCCATGCTCAGGAACAGATTGTCTTCGACCGCCACGCTGTAGAGCAGGAACTCGCCCGCTTCTGGCAGGGTGACATAGCGGATCAGCGAATCGGACTCGACCGTGCTGGCGCGCCACGCGCTGTCTACCGTCTCGAACAGGCGCGTCATCGCCTGCGGCGGCAGATCGCCGGCTTCGGCCAGCACCTCGCCGGGCCGCGAGAGCAGCAACCCCTGGGCCGAACTTTCGAGCGCGAACTGGGTGAGCTGAACGGCGATATGCGCCAGCAGTTCATCGTCTTCTCCGGCGGCTTCCTCGGCCTCGGCGTCATAATCCTCGCCCCACAGGCTGGCAACTGCCTCCGCCGGGACCGGGATCAGGCCCTCGTCGTCGGCGGCCTCGCGCTCAGCGTCCACTGTTTCGGCCTGAACGGCCAGCCGCTCCTCGAAGGATTCACCCCGCGCCTCGACCGGCTCATCCTGCGCGGCCTGTTCCGCCTGCTGATACTCTTCCTCGGTCGGCAGCCCGGCTAGCGCCAGCAGATCGGTGATCGAGCGCATATCCGACTGCTCCTCGATCTCCGCTGGCTCTTCGGCCACGCCGTATTCGTCGCGGAAAAGCTCTTCCAGGTCAATCGGCTCGCCGGCTTCCGGCTTTTCGGCCCGGTCCTGCGGCGCGCCATACTCCGGCTCGAACATCTCTTCCAGCTCGGCGGCGACCCGCGCATCGGCCTGATCGACCGGCTCGGCATGCCAGCCCGCGTCCTCAGCCTCGTCTGCTTGCAGCAGCTCCGGCAGCTCCGGGCCGGATTCGGCGATTTCGTCCAGGGTGCGCTGCGACGGGCGGGTTTCTTCGCCCAATGGGCCTTCGAGCCGGTCGAACATCGCTTCGAGGTGCGCGGCGTCTTCCAGCGGGTTATCCTGCCACGAGGGCAGCGGCCTGAGGCGCGGTCGCGTGGCCTGATCGAGGGGAAGCTGCTGCTCGATCTGGCTCAGCAGATCGCTGAGTGAAGCCTGGCTGTCGTCCAGGCTGCTGATCGCGTTGAGCGCGGCTGTCGCCGGATAGCGGGACGAGTCGCCCTCGTCGTAGGGTGGCTCCTCGATCACCGGGCCGCGCGCCGATCGGCCTTCGGCCCCACCCGGCAGCCGGTCGGCTTCGGGCAGATCGGGCGGGCGGCCTTCCTGCGCGGCGGCATAGCTCGGCTCCTCGAAATCGTCGCCCACATCCTGGCCGGAGAGCGCCGCCAGCACGCCTTCGAAGGATGGATCGAACAGGCCGCTGATCACATCCCCGATCGTGGCGTCGTCCAGTTCCGACACGCCGGAGCGCTCGGCGTTGATCCCGGTGCCGGGCGAGGTGCCCTGCCGGATCGCGTGCAGCACATAGTCGAGCGTGTTGTCGGGCGACGGGGGCGCTTCGTCGGCCTGGCGCGAAATATCGGCGGCAATCGACGCCAGCAGTTCTTCCAGCCGGTTGTGCCCGCGTGGGGTCGGGCTGCGCATCGACTCGACCAGCTCGCGGAACGCCTGATCGTCTTCCGAGTCCGCCGGAGCGTCACCCGGCGTCTGCGCGATAGCGTCCAGCACCGCGCCGAAATCGGCGGAAGGCGGCTGGGGGGACGAGGGCGTGTCGTCGGGGGCAACCGGGAAATCGGCTTCGGGTATCAACGGCGACTGGTCCAGCCAGCCCTGCTCATGCAGCAGATCGGCCAGCGGCTCGGTGTCCGGCAGGCGATCCGTCTCGGGGGGGGCCTCAAGTTCGGGCAGGTGCGCGGTCTGGGCGGAATCCTGGCGCTGCCGCTCCATCGCTTCGAGCGCTTCGAACTCGGCCAGCAGATTTTCATAGGGCTGATCGGGCCGGGCCTGCTCTGGCGATTCCGTCTGCGCGGGCGTTGGCTCGTCGCCGGCGGGCGCGATCCGCATCCGGTCCAGCGTGCGGCGCACATACGCCATCAGGCTGCGGGCCGTATACGGCTTTTCCAGCGCGCCCTGGGCATCCAGCCACTCGACGCGATCCTGCTGGTCGCGTGTCTTGGGGGTGACGATGATCGGGAGATGCGACTGGATCAGCCGCAGGCGCGCGATCAGCTCCACGATGTCCATTTCGGGCACATCGAAGGCGACGATGGCGGCATCGTGCGGCTGCTGGCGCAGGGCGTCTACCGCTGCCAGCCCATTGGCCGAAACGTTCACCGTGAATTCGCCGGTTTCTTCCAGGGCGCGCTTGACGCCCACGACGAAGCGAATGTCGGGGTCGATGATCAGCAGTCGAAGGGGCATAAGCTCAAATGCCTGTCGGTCCTTACTCTATGGCTGTCTGCATTGTACAGCGTTGGGCGCGCCGGAGCAACGGCCAGCGCTGCCCGGTGCTCAGCTTTCAACCGGCAGATCACCACACGTCCCTGAAACCGCGAGCCAGTCCGGGTTGTTGATGACCCACACAAGCTGCATGTTGGTGCGCCGGACCTGATACCAGGTTGTCGCGGCGTTGCGCGCTGCGATCGTGACGGTTTCGCCCACGTCGAATTTGCCCAGCTTGGCGGCGCGCGTGCCGGGGCCGTCGCGATAATTCAGCTCCGAAACCATCACGCGGCCCGTACAGCCGGCGGTCGCCCCGGCGTCTGGCCCGGCAGCCGTGCCCGACACCTGAAGGGTGAGTGCGGCGGGCGGGCTGGTCTGCGCACTGTTGAAGGCGACCACTTCCAGATCGTAGATGCCCTCGCGCTGCGGCGTCCAGGGCAGGATCGCCTGCACCGGGCCGGTCTGATCGGTCGGCAGGCTGGTGGTGGTGGCGACGCGCCCGTCGATGTTGAGCACGAGACGCGTGGCCGAAGCGGTTTCGACGGTAATATCGACGCGCTGGTTGGCGGGAACCTGCTGCCCGCTGGCCGGTGAGAGAATCTGCACGGTGGGCGGGCCGCTGCTGGCGACGCGCGTCGGCGTGGGCGGCGCGGTCGGGCGGCCCGGCTCATCCTCGCTGCGGGTGCCCATCGTCATATTGCACGCCAGCAGACTGGCGGCCAGCGGCAGGAACGCCAGCAGCCAGCGCCAACCCCTAAACCGTGCGTGATTCGTCCGGTGCATCAGCCTGCCCCCACGCCTTACGGAACGTCCCGCGCCGCTGCCCGGTTATCGCCCCTGCCGGCGGCATCATCCGAGGTCACGAGCACATCGACGCTGCTGCTGGAAATGGTCGGCTCCGAGGTGGGCAGCGAGGGCGTGGGCGGCGACTGCGGGCCGCTGACGGTAATGTCGATATACGTCTGGTTGTTTGTCTCGCTGTTCTCCGCGACGGTGTTGCTCGTATCGACCGTGACCAGCAGCCGCTTGACGCCGGGGCTGTCGAAGGTCACTTGCAGCCCACCGGCGGGAATCTGCACTTCCTGGCCTGGGCTGAGCGACGAGATACTGCCGAGGTCCTGGATGCTGCCATTGGGCAGCGCCACCGCGACGTTGAACTGCCCGGCAGTTTGCGTGCCGTTGTTGCGCACGATGATCACATACGTCGCCAGGGCCGTGCCATCGTCGCCCAGCGTGATATCGCGCGGGCCTTCCAGCACCCCGACCACCAGATCGGGCAGCGTCGGCGCGGCGGTCGCGTTGGGCTGCGTGGCGGCTGGAGTTGCGCTGGCGATCGGCGTGGGCGTGGCCGGGACGGCTGCCGGGCGGATCGCGCTGCAATTGCCGAGCGGCGTCGTGTACGATTCCTTGATCCACACGTACTGGCCGCCCCATGATACCTGCCACCAGCGCCCGTCGGGCCGGTCGGCATAGCCCGCGATCGGTGGCTCCTGCCCGGTGTTAAAGGTGCCAACGCGCTCGTATTCGACACCCGGCCCGCGCCGGAAGTTCAGCGCGGTATTGGCCCGCGCGCGGCACAGCGGGTTATAGACCGTTGGAATGGGCGTCACGCGCACCTGGGGCGTGCCGGTACCGGTCGTGCCGGTGCCCTGCGCCACCACATTGATCGTGCGGACTGCCGGCTGGCCCGCGACGGCGTTGCTGTAGGGGATCACCGCCAGGCTGATCCGGCCTGCCTGATCGGGGGTGTAGTCGAGCACCACGTCAAGCGAAGTCGGGCTGAGCGCTTCAGCCGGAACCTGGCTGTCTACCACCAGATTGTTGACCCGCAGCTCGACCAGCGTCACGCCTGACGCGCCGGTCGCGCGCGCGCGGACTGACACCGTCTGGCCAGTGTTGACGGTCGCACCTTCTGCCGGTTCCAGAATCTCGGCGCTGGGGCGTTGGGCGCTGGGAGAAGGGATCAGGGTCGGCAGTGTGTCGCTGCGGCGCTGCAGATTGCAGGCCAGCGAGGCCAGGACCAGCAGGCTAACGAGCAGCCACAGGCGTGAGAATACGAGTCGGCTGTGCATAGATTGGTGCTCCTGAACGCGCGGCAGCACGCGCTTGTAGCTTGGGCGTTATATCCTGCATTGTAGTGCAACTTGGGGACGCTGCAAACACCGGCCACGCAAGAGCGGGGCAATCGTAGACCGGGCGAACCGCAGCGGTGGGGCAGGCGTGCGCGACAAACAACACGACAAGCCCCCTGGGGGATACAAAATGGGGGCTGTAGTGGTTGTCTGGCCGGGCATCCGCACCGGCCTAGTCGATTGGCTCTTTGTAGATAATGTAGCGGCCCATGTCATCGCCTTTGGCGATGCAGTTCGCCAGGTCCACTTTGAACTCGTGGCCGCCCGATACCCAGCGCAGACCCTCTTGCAGCAGGCCCTGCCCGACATAGCAGACC
This sequence comes from Chloroflexota bacterium, assembly GCA_012729765.1. Lineage (GTDB taxonomy): Bacteria > Chloroflexota > Anaerolineae > Aggregatilineales > Aggregatilineaceae > JAAYCM01. Next base: position 10,429 of record JAAYCM010000150.1, read on the forward strand.
GGACGGTCGGCTTTGCGATTCCAGCACATCGGGCAGCGTTCGAGGGTATAGATATACTTGTCGCCCTCTTCGTGCACGTTGGAGATCTGGTCGGAGAACTGCGTGAAGATGTTCGCCATCGCCGGCAGACCGATCTTCAGCTTGGCGGCCAGCGGCAGGACTTTGAAGGCCAGGTCGCCGACGCCGGCCAGCGCGCCGAAACCGCGCAGGGCATCCGCAAAGGTCGCCCGACCCGCCCGCAGCGCCAGACCGCGGCCACCACGCGGCCCGTACATATCTTCCAGCGCGATACACAGCGCCGTGAAGTAGGCGAAGTCGAATTCCTTTTCGAGGTTGTCGGGCGGATAGTTATTGATCAAGTCCGGCAAGCCCGCCAGATTCAAAATCGCGTTGAGGCCATTTTTGCCCATGACCTCTTCGAGCGCCTGAATGGTGATGCGGGCAAACTTATTTGGGTAATAAAAACCGCTTTTCTCCGGTGGCATTATGCCTGAACCTCCAATCGATAGAATAGGACCGGGCCGCTCCCTGCCTGGCGCATCAGCCGGGCATGCTGGCAAACCAGGGGCACGGCGTCCACTCCATGACCAGTATACGCCAAAATCGTCAACGCGCCTGTTCGGCGGTGTGCGCTTACCTGGACTGTGCCGACGCCCGTACTATGCGATGTTTGGCGCCACTTGTCAAGTCGAGGATGGCGTGATGACCGGCGCGGACTGCTGCTAATTATAGAGAAAAATGGACGAATGGCGAATTATTCTGCGCGGGGGATTGTCGCGAGCGTGGATTTTGTATTAAGCTAAGGTGAAGTGATTCCCGACAGGACAATGACACCCAACAGGACAGCAGGCGCGCATGCATATCCGATACTATCACCCGGAAGACGACGCGGCCTTGATGGCACTCGAACGACGCTGCCCGCGCGGCCTGCCGGAGCCGTTTGTGCATTACCGGCGGCGCTTCATCGACCGGGCGGCCATCTTCTCGGATCACCAACTGCTCGTGGCGGAAGACGACGGGCAGATCGTCGGGACGGTGGCGATGTGCGTCAAGCGGACGCAGATCGGGGGGCGGCCCGTGTCGCTGGGGTACGTGTTCGACGTGCGGACCGACCCGACCTTCCGGCGGCGCGGGATCGGGGCGGCGCTGGTCGAGGCGGTGGACGACTATCTGATCGGGCGCGAGGTCGATGGGGTGTACGGGCACATCCTCTCGACCAATGTCGCGTCGCTGGCGCTGTTCGCCAAGCTCGGCTACCAGCGGGTGCGGCAGATTCTCATGCTGTCGTACCAGCCGTTTCCCGTGTTCGAGCTGCCGGACTGGCTGCCGCGCCACAGCGAGGAATTCACCTGTGACGCCGACCTGGTGACGGCGGTGCACAGCGCGCGCGATCTGTATGTGCCGGACGTGGCCGAGCGCGTCAAGAACCTGGGCTATCAGCGGTGGTCGGTGGACCTGGGGAACGCGCAGTTCGCCGGGATCAGCCTGTTCGACCAGAGCTACGTGTTCCAGCAGTGGCCGGCGCATCTGCCGTTCCCGACCGAGGAAGAGATGCGGGAGCGGGGCAACAAGAGTCTGCGGCTGTTCAACGAGGTGGGGACGCACCACGCCGGACTGCTGCACAGTGTGTTTGCGACGCTGCGCGACCAGGCAGTCGAGGCGAGCGTGAGCAAGCTGACACTGCTGATCGACCGGATGGACCGCGTGCCGACGTTTCTGTTTGCCGAGGCGGACAAGCAGCTTGACTACTGGATGGTGTTCAAGTCGCTGCGGCTGGGGTGGGCGCCGGAGTGGCAGGACGGACCGATCTATGTGGACGCGCGCGAGCTGTAGGGACGGCCCCCCATCCCCCACGCTGCGCGGAGGGAAGGGGAGAAGAAAGCGGGTAGAGCAAGCCCTACCCCTACAGAGCGTGGGGCGCAGGGGGAAGGGCGCGGACATTAATTGTAAGGCGGGGCGCAATATCGCGTGAGATTAACGCTTCCTCAAGGGGCGATCTCAAGCGTCGGAAAGGCGTATTATTACGATGGTTACGAGATAAGCGAACAGTGGTGATCACTTAGGGTTTGTGTCGGGCGGGGAATAAGGCGAATGTGGGGCGCGGGGCAGCAGGAAATTTCCCTCAGATGCAGAGCAGGCTATAATTTGGGGCAGATTTTGAGCGGAATATAGCGCGCGGGCGGCGAAAGACAAGACCAGTTTTGTGGGGAGTTTTGCGGGCCGGATTGGGGGATGCGGCGCGACTCGGATTTTTCAGACGAAATGCGAACAAACCAAAAGATTCAACTTCAGGCCGATTAGTTGCAACTAACGGGCCAAAAAGCGCGATTTGTGCGATCTTTGACGCGCCAATTTTTACGACGATTATCAACAATAAAGGCGCGGGCGGGCGGCAGATGGGCTAAAAAGTCGCGCCGAGGATGGTAGCAGGGAAGGTAAGAGAAAGCGCCCCCCCATCCCCCGGCGATTCCCAGTGCTGACGCGGCGGGAGAGCGGCCCCCCACCCCCCGGCCCCCTCCCCCACTGCTGCGCGGAGGGAGAGCGGCCCCCCACCCCCTGGCCCCCTCCCCCACTGCTGCGCGGAGGGAGGGGGAGGGAAAAGCGGATGAGAGATGTGAGGAGGGGAGTTGGAGGATTGGGAGCTTTCACCGGAGCAAGAGCGGGCCATGATGCGGGTGGCGCGGCTGCTGCGCAACCAGCCAACGCCGAGCGAGGACCGGCTGTGGCAGGCGATCCGCAAAGCGCAGTTGGACGGGCGAAAGTTCCGCCGCCAGATGCCGATTGGGCCGTTTGTGGTCGATTTTTACTGCCCGTCGGAGCGGCTGATCGTCGAAGTTGATGGGCCGATTCATGATTGCCAGCACGAGGCCGATCAGCAGCGGCAGACGATGCTAGAGGCGTTGGGGCTGCGGTTCGTGCGGGTGACGGCGGCGCAGGTCGAGGGCGATCTGCCAGGAGTTTTGGAGGCGATTCGGGCGGGGTTTGCCCCCCATGCCCCGACGAGCGCCCCCCATCCCCCGGCCCCTTCCCCCACGCTGCGCGGAGGGAAGGGGAGAGAAGGGCAGCGTGAGGGGGAGTAGGAAAGTCCTTCCCTCTTGATGGGGGAAGGATTTAGGATGGGGGAGACGAGCGCCCCCCATCCCCCGGCCCCTTCCCCCACGCTGCGCGGAGGGAAGGAGAGAGAAGGACGGGGTGAGGGGGAGTAGGAAAGTCCTTCCCTCTTGATGGGGAAGGATTTAGGATGGGGGAGATAAGAGAGCAGAAGATGAGCAGCTATACGCCACAGCAGTTTGCCGACGAGTGGGAACGGACCGAACTCAAGGAGCGGGCCAGCGCCCAGAGCCATTTCGAGGCGGTGTGCCGGATGGTGGGGCACCCCCTGCCGCACGAGTTCGACCCGAAGGGCGAGCGCTTCACGTATGAGTACAGCCTGCAAAAGACCGGCGGCGGGCAGGGCTACGCGGATGTGTGGTTCAGGGACCATTTCGCCATCGAGTACAAGGGCAAGGGCAAGTACAAGTCGCTGGACGAGGCCTACCAGCAGCTTTTGCGCTACCGCGAGAACCTGGGCAATCCCCCGCTGCTGATCGTGTGCGACATCGAGCACTGGGAAATTCACACGAATTTCACCGGGACGGAAAAGAAGGTCCACCGATTCACCAACCGCGACATCGGCACGTCGCAGCGCGTGCAGCGGATGCTGCACCAGATGTTCTACGAGCCGTACGCGTTTCATCCGGACCGCACGGCGGAGCAGGTGACGGCTGACGCGGCGACGGTGTTCAAGGATATCGCGGAGAACATGCGGGCGTGGGAAGCCGCGCCGGAGCGGATCGCACACTTTCTGACCAAGCTGGTGTTCTGCCTGTTCGCGGAAGATGTGGGGCTGCTGCCGGTCGGCATGAGCGGGCGCGGGCTGTTCAGCGAGATTCTGAGCCAGTCGCACCGGCAGCCGAGTAATTTCGTGCTCTATGCGCGGCAGTTGTTCGAGGCGATGGCCGAGGGCGGCAATGTGCTGCTGCGCGACGTGCGGTGGTTCGACGGGCGGCTGTTCGAGGATGTGCAGGTCGAGGAGCTGAGCGCCGAGGCGCTGGCCGCGCTGGAACGGGCGTGCAAGCTCGACTGGTCGGCGGTGGAACCGGCCATCTTTGGGACGCTCTTCGAGCGCAGCCTGGACCCCAGCAAGCGGGCGCAGTTGGGCGCGCACTACACCAGCCGCGACGATATTCTGCTGATTGTCGAGCCGGTGCTGATGCAGCCGCTCCGCCGCGAGTGGGACGCGCTGAAGGCGGAAGCGGAGCCGGTGCGGGCGCAGTATGACGCGGCGCTGAACGGCGGCACGCGGGCGACGATCACCCGCTATGAAAACCAGCTTCAAGCCCTGCGCGAGAAGATGCTGCACCGGCTGCGGACGGTGACCGTGCTCGACCCGGCGTGTGGATCGGGGAACTTTCTGTATGTGGCGCTGCAACTGCTCAAGGACCTGGAAAAAGAGGTGATCCATCACCCGCTGTTCGACGGACTGCCGCTGCCCTTCCCCGAAGTGCACCCGCGCCAGTTGTACGGGATCGAGATCAACCCGATCGCGCATGACCTGGCGAGTATCGTGGTGTGGATCGGCTATATCCAGTGGCAGCAGAACAACGGCTATCTCTCGTTCAAGGAGCCGATTCTGGAGCCGCTGGACAACATCCGGCAGATGGACGCGATTCTGGCCTACGATGCGGACGGAAACCCGGTCGAGCCGGAGTGGCCGGAAGTGGATGTGATCGTCAGCAACCCGCCGTTTTTGGGCGCGAAAAAGATGATCAGAGAACTGGGCGAGGAGTACGTAGCTCACATTCGGGGAGTTTATGAAGGGCGCTTGCCTGGGTTCTCAGACTTGGTCACATTTTGGTTTGAGCGCGCACGTACTCAACTTGAACAAGGAAAAGTCAAGCGGGTGGGCCTGTTGGCTACCAATTCGCTTGGTATGGGAACCAACCTGCCGGTATTGAAAAAAATCAAAGACACAGGCGATATTTTTATGGCGTGGTCTGATCGCCCCTGGGTACTGGATGGAGCAGCAGTACGTGTTGCTATGGTCGGGTTTGACAACGGGGAAGAATCCATTCGTTTTTTGGATGGCGCTCCCGTTGAAAAAATCAATCCTGATTTGTCAGCAACGGTTGACATTACTCAGGCACACGTTCTGCTGGAAAACGGCAACCTTAGTTTTATTGGCGTACAAAAGAGTGGGCTATTTGATATGTCAGAAGAGCTGGCTCGCAAAATGATTGCCACACCGAATGCAAGCGGGCTTAGAAACTCGGACGTAATCAAGCCCTACTATAATGCTATAGATGTAGTGCGGCGTCCACGTCATGAGTGGATCATCGATTTTGGTCCGGATATGGCTATAGAGGATGCCGCGGATTTTGAATTGCCATTTGAGCATGTTCGAACTCACGTTTATCCGGTGCGAGAAACTGTTAGGCGTGATGCTCACAGGAGAAGATGGTGGATACATGGTGATGCACGCCCTGGAATGCGTGCAGGTATCGAACGATTGTCGCGTTATATCGCCACACCGTTAGTATCCAAACATCGCGTCTTCGTCTGGCTTGAAAAAAAAGTTTTACCTTCAAACCTGCTTGTGGTTATAACGCGCGACGACGACTACTTCTTCGGGGTGCTGCACTCGAAGATTCACGAGGTGTGGGCGCTGCGGATGGGCACATCGCTCGAAGATCGACCGCGCTACACGCCGACGACGACGTTCGAAACGTTCCCGTTCCCCTGGCCGCCGGGGCAGGAGCCGAGCGAGCACGCGGCGTATCAGGCGATCAGCGCGGCGGCGAAGAGTCTGCACGAGGAGCGCGCGGCGTGGCTGAATCCGCCGGGGGTGTCGGAGCGGGCCTTGGCGGATCGGACGCTGACGAACCTGTATAACGCGCTGGCGGTGTTTCGCGGCGATCCGCCCGCGAACGGCAAGCAGCACCCAAAGATTCCGGCGGCGGCGGGGGATTTCGCGCCCCGGCTGGCCGATCTGCACGCGGCGCTGGACCGGGCGGTGTGCGCGGCGTATGGGTGGCCGGAGGACGTGTTGCAGGACGAGGAAGAGATTCTGCGGCGGCTGCTGGCGTTGAATCTGGCGCGGGCGGGGGGCGGATAGGCCCCCCATCCCCCGGCCCCTTCCCCCACGCTGCGCGGAGAGAAGGGGAGAGAAGATCGGCAGGAAAGTCCTTCCCTCCTGATGGGGGAAGGATTTAGGATGGGGGTGATGGGGCGGGTTCTGTAAGGGCTGGTAGTTCGTAGCGGGTTGGGTGAGGGTGCAGGCAGTGACAGATATAAAACCCCGGTTGAAAAGGGCCAGGTCCATCGCCTGGCGCTTATTCCTGATCGTCTGCGTGGTGTATACGGTCGTGACGGTGCTGTTCGATTACCGTTCCACCGGCAGCTATCCGCGCATCTCGGAGAGTGTGTGCAGCGCGCGCTATATCGACGCCGAGTCCGAGGGCGAGCTGCGGCGGCGGTTGGTGGAAGAGTTCGTGCCGACGCTGGTGTTCTCGTTTGGCGAGCCGGCGATTCTGGGGGAAGAGGTGGTGGTGCCATACCAGATCGTGCCGGACCGGGACGACACCGGGCGGTATGTGTGGCGCGGGGCGGTGACGTATCCGACGGATTATGGGGCGTCGTCGTTTGGGGTGCGGTTCGGGATCGGGGACAGCGAACATTCGTTCCTGCTCTCGAAGGCGGCGCTGCGCGCGCTGGGATGGGTGTTTGGACAGGCCCACATCGATTCGCATATCGGGGACGTGGAAATGTTCGAGCTGTACCTGAAGCCGTCGCGGGAAGAGGGATATTGGGAGATCGACAGCCTGAGCCTGTATCCGCATGGCACTCTGCGGACGTACAGCGCCGAGGAGATCCGGTGTTTTCGCGATTCACCGCTCATCTATGTCAGCCGGGGCAAGCACGCCATGTTCGCGTCGCTGCGGGAATGTAACGATGCGAGCGTGGCGAATGAACGGGGCGTGCACCTGATGGCGGAGCATTGCAGCGTGGGGGAGCTGTATTACCCGGCGACGGCGGACGAGTTCAGCGTGGGGGACAGCGCCAATCCGAACAATGTGTTCGAGACGTCGCCTACGATCCGGGCGAGCGAGGTGTTCGTGGGCGAGGATGCGTGGGGAAACTGCTTCTACGGCGGGTATCGCGAGGACTACGAGAATAACGGGCCGTGCCGGGCACGGTTCCGGTGGTGGTAGGAACCCCCCCATCCCCCGACCCCTTCCCCCACTGCTGCGCGGAGGGAAAGGGAGAAAGGCGCGGGTAGGGCAAGCCCTACCCCTACAGAGCGCGAAGGGAAGGGGAGAAAGGCGGCCCCTCAACCCCCGGCCCCTTCTCACACTGCCCCCCATCCCCCGGCCCCTTCCCCCACGCTGGCGCGGAGGGAAGGGGAGAAAGGCATGGGGCGATCAGGACTCGGCGGCGGCGACGGCGGCAGGCTCTTCGACGGGGACGGTGGCGGGCGTCCGGCGGCGGAGCTGGACGATCAGCGTCCCCAGGGCGGCGAGGGCCAGCCCGCCGATCTCGCGCAGGGTGAGCGACTCACCCAGGAAAATCCAGGCCAGAAGCGCGATCTGGATCAGCATCGTGTTGTTGATGATGCCCGACTCGGCGGCGGAGAGCGTGCGCTGGGTGTGGTTCCAGAGCGTGTAGGTGAGCGCGGTATTCACCACCGCCAGCCAGCCGATGATCGCCCAGCTTTGCAGGCTGAGGGCGGGCAGGCCCTGGGTGGCGATGCCGACGATCAGCAGGACGATCGCGCCGACGCCCATGCTGACGACGGTCACAGTCAGGGGCGGGATGCGCGCGGCGCGGTTGATGCCGCGTCCCAGGACGGTTGCCAGCGAGGTCGCCAGAACGCCGCCGAGGACGATGATCAGGCCAAGAACCTCGCGGGTGGGAATCTCGACCGGATAGAAGTAGACCAGCGCGCCGATCAGATAGATCACGATGCCGGACCACTGGCGGCGGGTGAGCGTCTCGGCGAGCAGGATCACACCGAGGACGGCGATCACGACGGCGGAGAAGCTGAGCAGCAGGCTGGTCGTGATGGCGGGCAGGCGGTCCAGGCCGAGGAACTGCGTGCCGGGCGTGATGGCGTAGTAGATCAGGCCGAGCACGGCCAGGCCGAGCCAGTCGCGGCGGGTGAGCTGGCGGACGGAGTCCAGCTGGCCGGGGCGCAGGACGAACGGCAGCAGGACCAGGAAGGCGAGTACATAGCGCAGCCCGGCGAAGGTCAGGGCCGGGATGTCTTCCAGGCCGATCTTGATCAGGACCCAGGACGTGGACCACAAAAAGGTCACGAACAGGGCTTGCAGCACGGCACGCAGATAGGGGGAATGGCGAAGCATGGTGATGGCACCTCACGAATAAGCCATTGGGCAGCGGACGCGAATCATCGCATCAACCTACCCCCTCTGGCATTTTGTGCCTCAAGGTGCCTACCGACTCAGCGGTTTTATGTCGCGCTCGGACCAGACCCACCGGGCGGCGGCGGAACCCTAGCGACCCTTCAGTTGACGAAGTAAGAGTGATGATAGCGGAAATGGGGTGAGGGGTCAAGGGGGGGCGGCGGGCGATAAAGGAAGTACGAATCCGATCCTGAATGGTGAATTTGGGAGAATAATTAGCTTGGGAAAGTAAAGGAGCGCCAAAATGATGGCCGTTGAAAATGAGAAACGCGAATTTTCTGTGCTGGATTATCTACATGCGCATTCACAACTGGTTATTCTTGAGGAGAATGGGGAGACAAAACGGTACTGGGGTTTTGAGACTGTAGCATATTTTGAAGGCCCCATGATGTGGATAGGAAGTGCGGGATTTCAGCTTGAATCGAACCACCTATGTCTACAGTTTTTGCACCAGGACCGCAGATTCACTGGAATACCGGACGATTATCTGTTGCAATCGGGTTTTAAGTTTTTTACCGCCCCTATTTCTGATGCGGATGAGTCGAGAGTGAAGATAGTAGCTGAAAATCTTGGCGTCTTTGATCATAATCCGCTTGATCAACTACGCGCCCGATCTGCCAGGGCAGCACCCGCGCGCTGACCGACACGCTCGGCAGCGTCACCGACACCTACGCCTACACCGCCTTCGGTGATCTCCATGTCCAGAGCGGCACCACGCCCAACGACTATCTGTACACCGGCCAGCGCTACGACGCCGCCACCGAGCAGTACTATCTGCGCGCGCGGGAATACGATCCGGCGGTGGGGCGCTTCCTCAGCCGGGATACGTGGGGGGTCGATACGTGGAACCCGGTCGAGATTAACCGGTATGTGTATGCGGCCAATAATCCAATTAACCTGCTTGATCCGACAGGATACGCCGAAGCATTAATATCATAGGGAACGATAACTGGGATTAAAGCAGGTGAAACCAACTTTTTCTGTGGTGCCCTGGTGGCAGGCTTTGTTATTGCCACAATAGGAACTGTTGCTCTTGTAACATATTATATTACCGACGCTCTTTTTTCTAAAAACCGAGGTAGAGGAGGGAAGGAAAATAAGAAGGACAATGCTGTCGAGAACCTTCTAGCTGACATTGATTTTGGCCCTGACAATATCTGTGAGGTTCTTAAAAAACTATATGAGATAGCGCGGAAGAACCGTAACTTTGCGCTCACGAATAAGATTAAGGGGCACGCCAAAGGTGTAGGATGTGTAAATTGGAGAAAGCGGGATGAACATTACTAATGTTGTTTACCTTACCACCAATGCTCTGTCCAAATTTTTGTTTGGCTCATTCGATGGGGAGGGCTGGCTGAAAGGCTCTTTGTCAATGGGGGAGAAAGGATTCAGAGGTTATTAACCACTTCAGGGGGTACCGATGAAGGAAAGCTCAACCGATCAAGGCACTCACCCAGTCTTCTTCTCTCTGCCTAACGAATTTCGGACGTGATTCAGGGAAGAACTGTAAAAGTTTGTAACACACTTTAGAGGTGGGGTGAATGGAATACGGAATTAAATTGGCACTAGGGTAATGTCAGTTACTTAAGGAGTAAGCATGTCCAAGATACATATCGCCTCATATGATAAGGATCTGCGCAGTACAGATGAGCTAATAAAGGCAGCTTTAGATGATCTCGAATCTGATACTGCGCAAAGAGCAATAGGTGTGCTTCACTATAGGGGATCTGAGGAAGTTTTTGAAGCTGCACAAGGTCTGTGTGCCAGTGAAAGGCCATTAGAACGTGAATTAGGCGTAAGAATTCTAGGTACACTCGGATGGGATACACCTACGTTTGTTGATGAGTCAGTCCAAATACTAATTGAACGTCTTCAAGATCAGGATGAAGAGGTTATCGCGGCAGCAGCAAAATCACTTGGAGATCGCAATCACCCAAAAGCGATTCCCTATCTTCTAAAACTCATAGACCACCCTAATCCATCAATTCGCTCTGGCGTTGTTTGGGGTCTAAGCGGCCATGATAATGAGATGGCTATCAAAGGCCTTATTATACTTTCTCAAGATGAAGATGATGACATTCGTAACTGGGCGACCTTCGGACTTGGCGACTTGACTGAGGTGAATATTCCTGAACTCAGAGCCGCCCTAATTGATCGGTTAAATGATAATATACCCGAAGTCCGAGGCGAAGCATTGCTTGGTCTTGCTAGGCGAAAAGACGAGCGTGTAATTCAACCTATTATTCGTGAACTAGAAGGAAAGTTTGAGGGAATTTGGGCCCTTGAAGCAGCAGCAATACTAGCTAATCCTATTTTATATCCTTATCTCCTTACTCTTAGAGAGCATCTGCCAGAAAATATCGGTAAGAATTCCCTTGAATCACTCAATGCAGCAATCGATGCATGTAAGCCCTCAAACTTATAGGCTAACTAAGTTTGATTCGTCTGACTTAACTTGGCTGACGGGCAGTAACCTACACTCACGCACCTGGCGGCGACAGCCCGGCGGAGATTACTATCTTCAATTACGATGCTCGCAGCAACCTTGTGCAGATTGTGGGTGGCACGAATAGCGCAATCTACGCCTGAGATGTCCAAGATCGTCTCATCATCGCCTCGATGCCCAGCGGACCGAACATCAGTTATGGGTACGACGCGGGCGGGCGGCGCATCAGCCAGACGATAGGTTCAACGACAACATCCTATTTGTGGGACGAGTTCTCGCCCTACGGTGACATCGTCTACGAAACGGACGGCACGCAGACGACGAGCTATGTGCTCGCCGGAAGCCGCCTGCTCTCACAAACTGGCGATGGCGCGACCAGCTATTTCTTGCAGGATGCCCAGGGCGGCACCCGCGCGCTGATCGATGCATTTGGCATAGTTACTGACACCCATCCTATGTTGCGCTAGGGCCAGGGTTCCACCCAATATTCGCCCGGCTCACCTTCCGCGACCCAGCCCTGAGTCGTCCCGGTGCGGACCAGCCACCAGCGCCACGGCTCGATCGGATCGCACACCGGGCCGCTGATCACGGTGAAGGTCTGGCCGGGGGCAAGCTGTCGATCCAGGCGGCTGCTGGCGCGGCTGGGGCCGGTGCGGACATTACTCGGCAGGGCGGGGAAGAGCGTAATACGGCCCTGTTCGCCGGGCGTCAGGCGAGGCGGGAGCGCGCCGACGCACTCGAACGAGCCGGTGGCGAATGGCTCGATCCAATACTGGCCGGGCGCACCTTCCGCGATCCAGCCGGTCCAGAGGCCGGCGGCGTCGTAGGCCCGAACCTGCCACCAGTTGATCCCATCCACACATTCCGGCCCCCGGTCGATCCAGAAGGTCTGGCCGGGCGGGATGCTGTGCAGGACGGCGGAACTGTTCAGGCCGGGGCCGGAACGGATGCGGGTAGGCGAGTCGGGCAGGAGCGTGGTCCGTGCGCCGCTGTTGGCCTGGACGCGGACCGGCAGCAGGCAGGCCGAAGCAGCCGCGCGCGGGGTGGGCGTCGGGATAAACATCCCGAAAGGCGTCGGGGTGGGCGGCGGCGACGGTGTGCGGGACGGCGTCGGCGTATCCGTCCAGGCGAGCGCGGTCTGCGTCAGCCCGGCCAGGATCGTCGCCGGAACGTCGGGCGTGGGCGTATCGGTCCAGGCGTTGGCAGTGGCGGTGAGACGCTGCGCCACCAGATAATCGGCGGTGGCTTCGAGATCGGGCGTGCGGGTAAGGGTCGGCGTCGGTGTATCGGTGCGCGCCTCGGCGGTCGCCGTCAGACGCAGCGCCAGCAGGTGATCGGTGGTGGCTTCGAGATCGGGCGTGTCCGAAGGTGTCGGCGTGCGGGTATTGGTCGGCGTGCGCGATGCAGTCTGAGTCACGGTCGGGGTGCGGGTATCGGTCGGCGTACGTGAGGCCGTTTGAGTCAGGGTCGGGGTGCGGGTATTGGTCGGCGTGCGCGAAGCGGTCTGAGTCACGGTCGGCGTGCGGGTATCGGTCGGAGTCCGGCTGGCGGTGGGAATCGGCGTGTCGGTTTGCGCCTCGGCGGTCGCGGTGAGGCGCAGCGCCAGCAGGTGATCGGTGGTGGCTTCGAGATCGGGCGTGTCCGAAGGCGCCGGCGTGCGGGTGTTGGTCGGCGTGCGCGAGGCCATTTGAGTCACAGTCGGGGTGCGTGTGGGCCGGGGCGTGCGCGATGGGGTGCGGGTCGGCGTAGCGGTGGGCGTGTCCGAAGGTACGGCGGTCACGGTTGGGGTGCGCGTCGCGGTGGGCGCAGGCGACGCGGTATCCGTCGCCGCGGCAGGCGTGGTCGGGATCACCGCCGCGCTCGTTTCGCCCGGTGTGAGCGTGCGCGTTTCTCCGGCATTCATCGTGCCGATCAAGGCTCCAAGCGCGCGCGTGCTCATTTGCGCCGTGCCGCGCTCCGTTTCGAGATCGGGCGTGCCGCTGCCATCCGGCGGGCCGCCGCTGAGGGCATAGATCAGGCCCAGGGCCGCGATCGCCAGCAGCCCGACCGCTGCGATCCAGACGGCCATCCCGCGACGGCGCGGGCGAGGTGTGGGCTGCGTCTCCGGCGCGGGCAGTGGTTCGGTGGTGGGCGCGGGGGCGCGGGGCGAGGGTGTCACCGGCACGCCGAGAGCCACATAAGCGGGCGTCGTATCCCCTTGGGGCAGCCTGCTGGCACGCGCGGCTGACGCGGCGGCCTGCGCGATCTCGTCGGGGGTGGCGCGTGGCAGGCGGCGGGCGGCGCGTTCGGGCGGCAGGGCGAGCACGACTTGGTTGAAGTCCTCGGCCAGCCTGCCGGCGGCGGGATAGCGGTCATCGGGATTCTTGGCGAGGGCCCGCGCCAGGACCACCTCGACGGAGTCGGGCAGGTTCGGGTTGATCACGCAGGCGGGCGGGGGTGGCTGGTCGAAGTGCTTGTACATCAGGCCGAAGGGCGTCTCGGACTGGAAGGGCAGATCGCCCAGGAGCATCTGGTAGAGGATGATGCCGAGCGAGTAAATATCGGTGCGGGCATCGACCTGCTCGCTGCGCCACTGTTCGGGAGCCATATAGGCGGGGGTGCCCATGACGTTCCCGGTGGCGGTCAGGCTGTGGCCACTGGTCGTCCCGGCGAGCATCTTGGCGATGCCGAAATCGGTCAGGTAGACGTTGTCCAGCTCGTCGAGCAGGATGTTGTTCGGCTTGAGATCGCGATGGATGACGCCGTGTTGGTGGGCGTAGGCGAGCGCGGCGGCGATCTGCTGCAGGAAGCGATTGATCTCGACCAGCGAAAGGGTGGTGCGTTCCAGCCGGGAGCTGAGCACGCCGCCTTCGACCAGGCGCATGACGAGATAGACCTGCCCGGCGTCGCGCCCGAAGTCGAACACGGGCAGGATGTGGGGGTGCTGGAGCCGGGCGATGACGCGGGCTTCGCGCTCGAAGCGGGCCACGAACTCGGCGCTGTCGCCCAGCTCCGGGGCCATGACCTTGACCGCGACGCGGCGATCCATCGAGGGCTGGTAGGCGCGATAGACCGTCGCCATGCCGCCCTTGCCGATGCGTCCTTCGAGCTTGTACTGGCCGAGCGTCTGCCCGGTGAGGTCCGCCATGTGCTGCTTCACCCCTGGATGCTGGTGCTGCCTGCGCGAGTCATAGAGGCTTACTGATAAGGATAGTCGCAGGCGGCGCAGGGAGCAAGTA
>JAAYCM010000151.1 GCA_012729765.1 Chloroflexota bacterium
CGACAGACCTGGACCGCATCTTGGACGACGTTCTCAATCTGGCCCAGCGGCTGGCTGCCAAGCATGGGACACGCCTGAAGGTCAAGCGGCCCAATGGCCTGCCCCCTGTCTCGGTCCACCCAGTCGCCGTGCGCCAGATTCTGCTCAATCTGCTCACTGTGGCTATCCCGCGTGCGTCTGGGGGGCGGGTGGACGTCTTCGCAACCGTGGCCCGCTGGGAGGTCATCGTGCGGGTACGCAGCTCAGAGTATCCCTCGGGGCCCAAACCCGCGCTGGCAGACGAGGCCAACAGGCTCAACATAGCTGGCCAACTGGCCGACTTGTGCGGAAGCCGACTGCGCCTTGCCATCGACACGACGCGCTTCGACGCAGCATTGACACTCCCGGTCCTCGAACAGCGGCCCGTGCTGGTGATCGACGACAGCGCCGACACGCTCGAGCTGCTGTGCCGCTACGCTGCCGGCACGCGCTACCGGCTGATCACCACCCAGGACCCGGAGAGGGCGCTCGACCTGGCAGCCAAGCACGCTCCAGAGATCATCGTCCTAGACGTCATGATGCCCCAAGTGGATGGCTGGGAGCTACTCGGCAGGCTCCGGCAGCACCCACTCACCTCCCGTCTGCCTATCCTGGTCTGTACGATCCTGGCTCAGCAGGAGTTAGCTCTGCTGCTGGGCGCCAGCGCGTTCGTGGGCAAGCCTGTCATGCAGCAGGCGTTTCTGACCGCGCTTGACCAGCAGATCGAACGGACGGCGTCAGAATCTCGCTGAGCGCCCCGATGCAGGCCAGCAAGTCGCGCATCGGTAGCCCGCCCGCGCGTGTGACCGTGAGCATATCGCACACGATCGGCTCGCCCGCGGGATCACGGGACGAGATCACGACCACGGGAATGTCGCGAATGGCTGGATCTCGGCTCTTCTCCTGCAACACCTGGAACCCGTCTAGGCCTGGCATGACCAGGTCGAGCAATACGACATCAGGCTGGCGGTCGCGCAACATGTCTAGCGCGCCCTGGCCATTCTTGGCGCGCAACACCCGATACCCCCGCTCCGCCGAGGAGAGCATACGCCCGAAGAGCTGCAGCGCCTCCTGCTCATCGTCGACCAGCAGCACGGTTCGCACGTCTTCTCCAAGACTGGCAACAGTTGCCAGCAGGGCATCGCGCGTGATCGGCTTCACCAGATAGCGCACCACCCCCAACTGCCGGGCCACCTCATCCGTGCCCGGCACCCAACAGGTGATCATCGGCGTTCCGTAGGGCGGCTTTGCGACCTGGTCCAACAGCCCCGACCCCGGCCATACCAGCGGCGCGTTCACGACCAACGCCCGCGCCGGTGAATGGCTCAGCTCGGCCACAGCTCCCTCTGCGTCTGGGAAGGAGACAGCTTCGTGATCGGGCATGTACCGTCCGACCAGCCGCAGTAGGGTGTCGCCCTGCTCTAGCAGGACAAGACGCGGAGAGACCGTCGGCGCGGGGGCCTTGGAGCGCCTGGTCCGGGCCTCAGGCTGATAGTCGGGGTTGAACCAGCGCATGATGTCATCGCCGCCATAGGCCTCGTGATCCAGGGGCGCTTCGATCG
>JAAYCM010000152.1 GCA_012729765.1 Chloroflexota bacterium
TCGAAGCGTTCCTGAGCTTCATCGGCCTGGGCGTAAACCCGCCCACCCCCAGTTGGGGATCGATGATCTCCGACGGCTCGAACGCGCTGATCAGCTTCCCCAACCAGGCGATCTTCCCGGCGCTGGCACTGTTCCTGATCATGTTCGCGTTCAACTTCCTGGGCGACGGCCTGCGCGACGCGCTCGACCCGCACGCATCCAAGGCGGTATAACCCTCACACGCCATATCCCATTGCTGGAATCAAAGAGGCTTGTCCCCTATCGGCGGGCAAGCCTTTATGTTTGGATAACAGAGTCCCCCCGCAGGTGAGCGGGACTTGAAAAAACGCAGTGCTTCACCCCTTCCCTCCGCGACAGCGTGGGGGAAGGGGCCGGGGGATGGGGGGACTACCCTACCCCATCTCGATCACGCACTTGATCACGGCGGGATCGCTTAGCAGCTCGTCGAACAGCGCCGGACCCTCGGCCAGCGTGGCGTACCGCGTGACCAGTCGCTCGGTGGCGATCCGCCCATCGGACAGCATGTGCAGCGCCCGCCGGAAGTCACGCTCGCTCATGCCATATGTACCGAACAGCCGCAGCTCGCGCGTGACGATGGCCTGCATATCGATCTCGACCATGCGCTGGCTGTTGCCGATCCACACGATCGTCCCGCCGTCGCGCACTGCGCTGATCGACTGCCCGACCGTCGGCGTAATCCCGACCGCCTCAACCGTCACATCGAAGCCCACGCCGCCGGTAAACTCGTTGGCGAAAGCGCTGAAGTCCTGCGTCTCCGGGTTGATCGTCGCGCTTGCGCCCATCGCGCGCGCCGCATCCAGCCGGATATCGCTCACATCGCTCACCACGACCGATCCGGCCCCGGCCAGCCGCAGGATTTGCAGCGTGAGCAGCCCAATCGTGCCCGCCCCGATCACCAGCACACTGTCGTAGGGCTGGACCTGCGCCGTGCTCACCGCGCGCACCGCCACCGCGACCGGCTCGGTGAGCGCGGCCTGGGCAAACGGCAGCGTGTCGGGGATCGGGTAGAGATTGCCTTCCGGCACAAGCGTATACTCGGCATACGCGCCGGGCAGATTCATCCCGATCAGGTAGCGCGTCACGCGCCCGGTCGCCGGATCGGGCCGGTAGACGAGCGGCTGGATTGCGACCCGGTCGCCCGGCCTGACGCGCTGCACCGCCCCACCGACCGCGACCACTTCCCCCGCGGCCTCGTGCCCCATCACAATCGGGGGCTTACGCCGCCCGGTCCGTCCGGTGTAGCCGTGCAGATCGGAGCCGCACACCCCCGCCGCCCGAACGCGCACCACCACATCCTGCGGATCGGTGGGCACCGGCACCGGCAGCGTTTGCAGCTCCAGCCGGTTGAAATCAGCGAGATTCAAAGCCTGCATCGTTGTTGCTTCTGCGGACATACGAGTTCTGTAACCTTAACCTTTGACTGCGCCGGCGGTCAGGCCGGAGACAATATAGCGCTGCATGAAGATGGTGATGATCAGCACCGGCAGCGTGATCAGCACGGCGGCGGCCATCAGCCCACCCCAGTCGATGCTGGCGTAGGTCATGAAGTTGAAGATCGCCACCGGCAGCGTGCGGGTATCATCGCCAGACAGCACCAGCGAAAACATAAAGTTGTTCCACGAGAAGATAAACGACATGATGGTCGCCGTGACAATCGCCGGGACAGCCAGCGGCAGCGCGATCCGGACGAAGGTACCGAGCATGGTTGCCCCGTCGATGCGCGCCGACTCCTCAATCTCGACCGGCAGCCCTTCGAAGAACGGCACCATCACCCACACGATGAACGGCATCGACACCAGCATGTGGCTGAGGATCAGGGCCTCGTAGGTGCCGTTGAGTCCTATCCGGCTGAAGAGGATATACCAGGGGACCAGGAAGGTGATGCCCGGCACGATGCGCGCCGCCAGCAGCACCATACCCAGCCAGTCGTAGTGGAAGCGCGCGATCGCATACGCCCCCGGCAGGCCCAGCAGCAGCGACAACAGCGTTGAAAACGTCGCAACGACGAAGCTGTTCCACATAAAGCGCAGGAAGTTGTATTCGCCGAAGACATTCTCGAAGTTGCGCAGGGTCGGCTCGAAGCCCCATCCCGGCGAGATGATATCGATCTGGCGCTGAAAAGCCGCCAGGGCCATCCACACCACCGGGAACATAAAGATGACCACCACCAGCAGGATCAGCAGGTAGCGCAGCGTGCCAAAGATGATCTTGCGGGCCATCGCCCGCCGCTTGCTGCGCAGCGCTTCCTGCTCGATGGCAGTGTGTGCGCTGGATTGGGTAGATTGGGTGAGCTGGGTCATTGGGCCTGCCTCACACTGACTGCCCGGCGCATCTGAACGAAGATCACGCTCACGCCCAGCACGATCACGAAAAACACCACGAGCAGCGCCGACGCCTGCCCCAGGCGGAAGTATTCGAAGGCGCGCACGTAGGCCAGCGTATTGAGCGTTTCGGTGGAAAAGCCCGGTCCGCCGCGCGTCATGGTGTAGATGATGTCGAACGTCTTCAACGCCTCAATCGAGCGCAGCAGCACCGCCGTGAGCAGGGTCGGGACCAGCAGCGGCAGCGTGATATGGATAAAGCTTCGCACCGCCGTCGCGCCATCGACCAGCGCCGCCTCATATGGCTCGTCCGGCAGCGAGAGCAGCCCGGCCAGCGTGATCATCGCCATCATCGGCGTCCACTGCCAGATATCGACCGCCATCAGCACCCACAACGCCTGGTCCTGTGAGCCGAGAAACGGCTGGGGCGTCAGGCCGATGTCGCGCAGAATCTTGTTGAAGACGCCGATCGTCGGCTCCAGCATCAACAGCCAGGCCATGCTGATCGCAACCGGCGTCGCCACCATCGGCAGCAGAATCATCGTCTTGATGATGTTGTGTCCGGGGAACGCGTCGCGCAGCAGCAGGGCGATGCCGATACCGAATACCAGCTCCAAACTCACCGCGACCGCCGTAAACAAAAAGGTGCGCTGGACCGCCGGGAAAAAGCGATCGCTCTCGGTCACCAGCTCGGTATAGTTTTCCGTGCCAACATAGACCGGGTCGCGCCGGGCGGAGCCGGTCCACTCGTGAAAGCTGAGCCACCCGTTGTAGACGACCGGGAACGCCATCATCACGACCACAAAGATTACGGCAGGCAGGATGAAGCTCAACCGGTAAAAACGACGCCTGAAACGATGATCGAGCCGAAACCGGGTACGGGTTGCAGTTAAGGTAGTCATGGCAGGTACTCAAGAGACTTCTAGAAAAATTTTGGCAAAAAGAGACTGGGGTCTGCCCTGGCCTGCGCCAGAAACAAACCCCAGTAAAGTCTACATGGTCGCTTACTCGCTGGCCGCGAACTCAGCCGCTTCTTCTTCCAGGAACTCCTGGAAAGACCCGTCGGCTTCCTCTGCCGCCGAAGCGACGTCGCCGCCCTCAATCGCGGTCACGATCGGCTGGCCCACGATGTCGCGCGCCTCACCCACGCGGATCACGCGCGGACGGTCGAACCCAACACCGGTTTCGCCGTTGACCACGATCGCGTTCGCCAGGTCCTCAGGGAACCCGCCCAGACCTTCGGGCGAAGCCCACACCGAAGCACGCGCGCCCGACTGCCCAAACTCGGACTGCATCCGGGCCACGATATCCGGGCTGGTCGCCCAGCGCATGAACTCCCAGGCTGCTTCCTTGTTCTCGGACTCGGAATTCATGCCCAGCGCCCACGAGGTCACGCTGTAGGGACGACGGCCAGCGGGGCCTTCGGGGAACGGCGCGAAGCCCACGCTGTCAACCACCAGCGACGCTTCGGGATTGGTCACATTCGTGTACAGGATGTCGGCATCCAGATAGAACGCCGCCTGCCCCTGCGCGAAGACCGCGATTGCCTGCGGCCAGCTCATGTTGAGCGTGCCGGGCGGGCCATAGTTGCGCAGCAGGTCGCCGTAGAACTGGTAGGCTTCAATCGCTTCGGGGCTGCCGACCGCGCTGTTGCCTTCTTCGTCAATCCACTCGCCGCCGAAACTGTAGAGGAAGCTGCTGAACTGCGTCACCGCCGCGCTGCGCTGGCCGCGCAGAACGATGCCGTACAAGCCGTTATCGGGATCGTGCAGCGCCTCGACTGCTGCCGCCAGTTCTTCGAGCGTCTGCGGCACTTCGATGCCAGCTTCTTCGAGCAGGTCCTTGCGATAGTAGAGCGCCTGGCGCTCGGTCACAATCGGGATGCCGAACAGGACTTCGCCAGAGGTGACGGTGCCCATCGGGCCGGGCTGCCAGTCGGCCAGGTTCCACTGCGCGTCGTTCGCGGCAAACTCGGACAGGTCCGCGACCCAGCCGTTCTGCTCGAACAGCAGACCTTCTTGCAGCGGGCGGAACATGAACACGTCGGCTTCCGCCGTGCCACCCGTCAGGCCGATCTGCAAACGCTGCGAGAGCTGGTCTTCAAAGTAGCTCTCAAGGCGGATGGTGATGCCGCTGGCCTCTTCGAATTCGGGGATGATGCGCTGCAAGGCTTCGTTCCACGGATGGTTGGCCGCGATCACGCGGATCTGCGTGCCGGCATATTCATCCGAGATTTCGAACGGCTCACCGTCCTGGGCAAACACACTCGTCAGGCTGACTAGCAGGCTGGCTAGGAGGAGCAGCGTGAAGAGCGGTTTCGTAAAACGCTGTGATTTAGACACATCAAACTCCTGTAATTTAATAGATACACAATAGGAAGTTTTACAGTGAGGATCGATTGGTAAGGTGCTGGTGCGTGCGCCTCCTTTCCAAAATCGGCTTTTTGTGCCACACTTGAAGCCAAACTGGTAGGATGGCTATACCAATCAGTATAGCATTGAAAATATGATGAAACAACCTGGCCTGGATGATCTCAAGATTACCCCCCAACACCTGCCCACGATTATTGCTGGCAAGCTGGAAGAACTGATCATCGGCCAGCATATCCGCGTGGGGGACCGTCTGCCTTCGGAGCGTGAGCTGGCGGCGACGCTTGGCGTCAGCCGGAATGTGATCCGCGAGGCGACCAAGCTGCTGCAAGAGCGCGGGCTGGTCAGCGTGCAGTCGGGCAGCGGTGTCTACGTGACGGCCAGCGAAGCCGACATCCTGTCGCGCTCGGTCCGGCTCTACGTGCGCCGCCAGCAGGTGACAATCGCCCAGGTGTACGAGGCGCGCTGCATGCTGGAATTTCAGAACGTGCGCCTCGCCGCCCAGCGCGCCACCGCCGGGGATATCGCGGCGCTGGCTGACTGTCTGAAAAGAAGCCGCGACAATATCCACAATTCGGACCTGTTCACCCAGCTCGATGTCGAGTTTCACCGGCTGCTGGCGGCTGCCTCGCAGAATCCGGTCATGCCGCTGCTGCTCGAAACGATCATGGATGCGCTGCACGCCCAGTGCCGCCTGACCGGGCAGCTTCCCGGCGCGCAGGAAAACGCGTACCACTACCACTGCATCATATTCGAGGCGATCAAGGCGCGTGACAGCGAGGCAGCCTACCAGGCGATCAGCGATCACCTGCAGGATGCCTGGAACTGGCTGCTGCGCGTGATCGAAAACCCGGAAGACGAAATCGGCAGGCTGACGTTTGCGGAATAGTGTTTGAGAGCCTGAAGCTGCTCCACCTCACCCGCAGCCACAACCCGTAAAGGACTTCTTGAA
>JAAYCM010000005.1 GCA_012729765.1 Chloroflexota bacterium
CTGATCTGCTCCCACACGCGCTCGACGATCTGCGTCACTGTCCCGCCGATGGTGCGCTCGAACGCGACGTGATTCCCGCCGACGATACGCACGAAACGCGCGCCGCTGGCAGGCAGCCAGCGCTGCGGATCGCGCCCAAAGAGCAGCATCCCGGCCACGGTCACGCGGTAGTCGGACGTGACGGCGCCCATCTTGATCAGCAGATCGTCCTGGCTCCCCGCCGGCGACTGGCCCAGCCGCTCCCGGCGATGGATCAGGAAATCGGCCACCAGATTGGGGTCCAGGCTGCCCGGCGTGGCACCGGGCACCGGCTCGGCCTCGAACTCGCCGTTGGAGCGGGACGAGAGCAGTTGGCGGATCTCGGCGCCGTTGAGCACGCGATTGCCGCGCGTCGCGCGGACAGTCACCTGCCCGTCGTGCAGGGCGTGGACCTTGCGCCCGCGTGGGATCGCCAGGGCCAGCACCGGCCCGGCGGGGGTGATCACCGTCTGGCGAAAGGCAAACGCCACCGGCGGCGTGCAGCGCTCGGCGGCCTGCTGGAGCGCGCGATCGAGCGTCGCGCTGTCCGGCAGGGGAGTCGCCGCCCCGCGCTCGTCCAGCCCCACGATCAGCACGCCGCCATCGGTATTGGCGAGCGCGACCGCCGACGCCGCGATGGCGTCAGGGTCAGGATCGGGGACGAACGCCTGGAGGGGTCCTGGCCCGGCCTGAAGGGTGATCGGATAGGTGAGCATGGCCCCAGTTTACGACAGGCTGGGCGGTTTGGCCAGGGGTTAGGGAGCAAGTTTGAGAACTCGAACGCATGATCGAGGATGCCCACCACCGAGCTAGCGTTATAAGATAAAGGGCAAAAGTGCGAGTGCCCACATGCCGGTCACAAGTAGGCCTAAGATGAGCGTGCGGTTCACCACTGCCAGAAGCACACCGGCGTATGATTGGAGCATGAGATAGGGTGACAAGAACGGCGCAGCAGCGATGGCAGGGCGCAGCCCGCGCAAGCGGATGCTTAGCAAGAGAAGGATAATTCCCACCGGTAAGCCCCAGGGCCAGAAGCTGACATTGTGCTCATAGCCGATTGTATCGACGCTGTTCGCCGGCCAGAACCCGTAGAGTGCAAAGGATAGCAACAGGGCTGTTGTCACTGGGGCGGTGATTCGCACGACTCGTAGAATTCCGCCCAGTCGCCAGGCTTCGGCTACCCACAGCATGGCTACGCCTATGCCCACCTGTGGCTTGATGAGAACGCCAAACATGCCGAGCGAGGGGGGTAGAAAAAATGATGCAAAAACGAGCCATTCCAGGTTGCTCGAAATCAGTGTCTGTAACACCGGCGGCGAGATCAGAAACAAGGCCATAGCGAGAGGACGGGCGCCCAAGCGGACCGCAACTCCTGCATAGACCAACACGCTCACGACAAATAGCGCAGCCCGGCCAATGGTTTCATCAAGAGCAAACGGGATTAACGGCACTACGGCCCATGGAACGTATTTGTAATAAGGATTTTCATAAGGCGACTGTAGTGTGGTAACTTTGAGTGCCACCGGGTAAAACGTGCCTTCCCAGTCACACGCAGGGGGTAGCCAGAGCGAAAGGCCGTAGATCACTGGTATAGTTACCAACAGCAGGCCGAATACCACGAATCCAGATGCGAGGGGTAACTTGTTTTCGTGCATTACATGCGCTCTCAAGGAAGTGAGGATCGGCATGGTTTGCTGAAACTAGGGTACACTTTCAATATTGTGATAAAACTATAAGTCAATATTATCCGAAAACACATCATTTTGATGGAGTGAAATGGTTTTTCACGAATAATTTATGAACCGTAGATGACTCTGTTTGGAGGGTTGCGAAAAAGCCCGGCTGGTGATGCCGGGCAGGGTGTGATTCAGATTGATTGCAGCGAGGCGATGACGCTCTCGACGCGGCGGGCGCGCGTTGCGGGCCGCTTGGCTTCTTCGATCCAGTTGATGTGCTCGCGCTGATGCGAAGGCGACAACGCTTCGAAACGGGTCTTAAGCTCAGGTTGTTGCGTCAGGGCTGCCGGGAGATCGTCGGGGACAACAGGATCGGTTTTCAAGCCACGCTCCCACTCATAGCGAACGGTGATCGCCTGCGCTCACCAGCCATCCAGCCCGTGCTCCTCAACCAACCAGCGCGCTGTCGCGGTGTGTCCCTTGGCGGGCGCATCCCACGCGTCGAGCAGCGCGGTCCATTCAGCCGACGGCTTGCCCGTCTTCGTGATAATCGTTTCGTCGGAGAAGCCGCGTGGGCCGCGTGGTTTGGCGTTCATGACGCGCTCCTGGATACCTTGTCAGTGAGAATGGGACCGGACCGTGAAAGCTCACAGACCGGTCTTCCCATCCGGTTAGCCCTCGTCCTCGTAATACGCGTCGTAGCCGTCGTCGTAGTCGTCGTAGTCTGCGTCGCCTTCATCGCCCGGCAGAACCTGCGCCTCACCCTCGATCGCCACCGGCTCGGCGGCGGGTTCGCTCTCGGCGCTGATATGGCCGTTCGGCGACAACTGCCCGCCTTCGCCTTCGATGGGGGCGCCGGCCACAATCGCCATGCTCACCAGCACGTCATCGTCGGCCAGGTGGATCATCTTCACGCCGCTGGTGGAACGGCCGTAAATGCTGATCGTGTCGACCTC
>JAAYCM010000153.1 GCA_012729765.1 Chloroflexota bacterium
GATCGGGCTGGAGCCAGCGGCGGAAGAAGGCCAGCAGGCCGTCGAAGGTGTCGCGCAGAAAGCCGTCGCGCTGCGTGTATTCATAGACGGTGTAGGCCAGGGTCGCCAGCAGCGGCGGGGCGAGGACGTTGGCGCGCTGACCGTCGAGGCCGGGGCGCGCGTCGATCCAGCCATCGTCGCGCTGCACGGCGATGAAATTGCGCACGATACCTTCGGCCAGATCGGGTGCGGCCAGGGCGACGGTCGGGGCGATCAGCAGCGCTTCGGGGATGGACTGTCCGCCCCAGGGCGCGTTGAAGCCGCCGGGATGCACCCCGGAAACGGCGTAGCCCTGGTTCGTTTTGCGCGACGAGACGAACGACGGGTGCGGCAGGCTGCCGGTGGCGGCGAGAAAGGCGCGCAGCACCATCTGCTGGCTCCAGGCCAGGGCGGCATCCCATTCGGCGCGCCCGGTTTCGATCTGCGGCTCAGTCTCGGCACGCGCCGCGATCACTTCCAGATCACGATCCCAGGACGGCTGCGCGAGCCACTGGTGAGCCAGCAGCAGGCTGGAGTCACGATCCTCGGTGCTGGCGAGCACCCAGCGCACGGCGACCGACTGGCCCGGCTCCAGGCTGAGATTACGGGTCAGGCGGGCGCTGGCCCCGGTGCCGATCGCGTCTTCGACCAGCAGAATCGGCTGGAGATTGCGCAGGCGGCCCATCTGAAGCGCGACCTGGTTGTTTTCGAGCGTCAGGAAAAACATCTGGAGCGTCTGGCCCTCGCGCGCCATCTGCGCCGCAAGGCCCAGGCCGAGGGTCTGCGGCTGATCGCCGGTGTTCTGGCAGACGAAACGCCCGCCGACCGCCCGCGATTCCATCGCCCAGAAGTCCATTTGCAGCGCCAGGGTGGCTGTCAGCCCGGCGCGGACACGCAGCCAGTTTGGGGCAAAGGCTTCCAGAACCGGCGGCTGGTGGTAGGCCTGCGCCTCGTAGACCTGCCGCCGCCCAACGGTCCACTGGGGGACCAGCCGCGCCAGCCCCACGCGCCCGCCGTAGCGGGTTTCGAGCGCCAGGGCCGGCTCGCTGGGCGCGCCCAGCCGAAGCTGCCAGACCTGATCATCGGCATAGTTCGTCCGCCCGTCGCGGGCGTCGGCGGCGATGCGGGGCGCTAACGGGTCCTTCGCGGTCAGATGCCAGTCGCGCATACGATCCTCACTTCGGTACGAGTCCGTGTCTGTAGATCTGCTTGAAAAACTATACGTGTTTGCGCGGTTTACGGTGCTCGCGCCGCACGCTTTACAGTTAACGATAAACCGAATTGAGCCGGGCGCAAAGGGCGCGGGGAGTTTTGGGGCCGATCTGTCGCGCAAACGTCAGGCTGGCGGGAGAAATGCACAGGCGGGCCAGTTTCGACCCGCCTGTGGAACGATCGCAGCCGCGTAACGGTTACTGCTGGGGAGCCATGCGCCAGGTGCCGCCCTGGCATTCGCCGCGAATGTTGCCCTCGAAGAACGAGATCGTCTCGTTGTAGAGCGTGGTCAGGCGGTGCTCGCCGGGGCCGGGGAAGTATTCGCCGTTTTCCATATAGCCGCCGGGGATGTAGCTGTAATTGCTGGTCAGCTCGAATTCCGGCGTGATAGCCCAGCCGAGGCCCTCGCGGATATCGGGATTGCCGCGCCACAGCTTGCCGAAGCCGCGCCGGGGCTGGTACATATCCGGCGGCGGGATCAGCTCCGGATCGACTTCCGGCTCGCCTTCCTGGAAGGAGTCGGTATAGCAGAACCAGTCGCCGCCGTTAGGATTTTCCTCGGTGGCGAGCATCACCCAGACCTGGCGGTTGTGGCGAATCCAGAACATGCGCCCGTTCTCGAACACCTGCTCGGCGGCCTGAACCTCAGCGACCGTCGCGGCGGGGAAGCCAGCCGGGGCGGCAGTTGCGGCGGCGGGCATGAGCGGGGCCGGTTGGGTGGTCGCGGCAGCGGGCGGGACCGTGCTCGTTGCCGCGCCGGAACCCGATGGCGCGGTGCTGGTGGCCTGGGCCGTCGCCGGGGCAGCGGTCGGCGCGACGGTGGCATCCTCCGCCGGCTCGGTCACGACGGGTGTTTCGGGCGTGGGCGACAGCACAATATAGACCTGGGTCGGGGGCTGATCGTCGTTGCAGGCGGCCAGCGCCAGCACGAGCAGCAGCAAGAGTCCGTACTTACGCATGAAAGTCTCCGGTCGTGTGTTTGTCCACCTGGGACAAGTTTACGCGGGCAGATTGTAGCAAAGGGAGCGAGTGATGCAAACGTGCGCTGTCCCTACCCGTGCTCTACGCCTGGGGAGGGCAGCGCGGGCCTTGCCCCTCATTCCCCGGCCCCGACTGCAGCCCCCCATCCCCCGGCCCCTTCCCCCGCGCTGCGCGGAGGGAAGGGGAGAAAATCGTTATGTCCTGGCCCGGCGGGATTTGTAGGGGCGATGTTTGCATCGCCCGCTTGAAAGGCGGGTAGCGCGGGCGGGCAGAGAGAGCTTGCGCTGCCCCTGCGCGAGAAGGTGCGGCGGCGGTTTGAAGTCCCGCGCCCCGTGTGGGCTGAGGGATGGTGCGGGCGTCCCGGCTCCGTGCTCAGCGGTTCAGGGCGGTGCTGCCGGTTTCTTCGATGACGATGGCTTCATAGGTTTCGACCTCGATCTGCGGGCTGCGCCAGTCGCCGGGCAGACCGCCCATTTTCTCGCAGAGCAGATCGAGAAAAACACACGGATCGGGATAGGACAGCCAGACCTGCGGTAGAAACGTGGCGCGGCGGTTGTTCAGCATCAGCGTCACGCCGTCCACGCCGGGGCGCAGGCGGCTTACCAGGTCGTCGGGACCGCTGAAAACGAGCGTCTGCGGCGGGGTGAGCACGCTGATCTCGATAGCCAGTTCGGGCACCTCGCCGGGCGTGACCGGGAAGAAGCGAGGGTCGTGGCAGGCGGTTTGCATGGTCATGAAGACCACTTCCTGGGCCAGCGGGCGGCGCGCGACGAGCGTGCCAGTGCAGCCGCGCAGCTGGTGCGTCGCGGCGTGGCGGAGTGTCACGAAACAGGCGCGCGGCTCCCGCAGCTCCGGCGGCAGTGTATTCAGGTCAACGGTTGGCGCCGGTTCTCCGGCGGTGATGGCTTGCAGGGTTTGGCGGGCGAATGCCAACAGCAAACGCTGCTGTTCCGGGGTATATGCGTTCATGGTGCCCTCCCTCAGACACGGCGCAGCGGCAGGCGGGTGATTCACGCCCTGCTCCCAGTATACCCTACTTCACCTGAACGGGGATCGCTCACGCGAGCGGGTGGTGCATCCACACGTTCGGCTCGACATACACGCCGCGATCGGTGTCGCGCTCGATGGTGACCGGCAGCAGCGCGCCGGGGATGATGTGCTGGCCGCTGGCCGGGAACTGCATCCCGGTCCACTCTTCCCACGCGCTGACCGTGCCGGTGATGACCATCGACAGCGGGCAGACCTTGATCAGCGCCGCACCGAGCCGCCGGTGAACGCGCAGCCAGGCATCGAAGGGCAGGCCGGCGTCGTTCTGCCAGCGGATATAGTCCTCAATCGGAATCAGCGGGTAGCGGCTCTTCAGGTTGGGGCGGACCGGCGCGATCAGGCTGCGCAGGCCGTGCGCCTGCCCGATGGCCTTCATCGCCTGGACGACCTGCGTGCTGACGCCGGTGCCCTGGTAGGGGCGCATGATCGAGATCGAGAGCGCGCATTGGGTGCGCGGCGCGCGCCCGGCGTGATGATCCTCGAAGCCCTGCGCCAGCGCCCAGTCCCACCCGGCGTCCGGCAGATCGGCGGGATCGCCGTCCCAGGCGAGCGGCAGACTGTTTGCAACGGCGGCGATCTCGCCGGTGGTGGGATCGAGCAGAACGAACTGGTAGGCGGGAAAGACGGTGTAGAGATCGTCCCAATAGCGGTTGGCGACCGCGTCATGCAGCATGAATTCCGCCCAGACGGTGGGGACCAGGCCATCGGCGGGGCCGATCAGATCGGGGCGCTCGGCCATCGTGACGACAGTATAGGCGGGGGCAGACATAGTAAGCTCCTGTGAGATACGCGCGCGGATCAGCAGCCCCTATGATAGCCGATGCGGGCGGCAGCGGTAGGCCGGATTTATTGACTGCGCCAGATTTCCTGAAGCGGCTGGTAGTTGAGCAGCGTGATCCCTTCGTGCGCGATGATCGTACGCGCGGCGGCAGACAGCAGAAAGTCGAGATCGGCCTGGCGCAGTGCCGCGCCGCCCGGCTCGATGGCGCGCAGCTCGCCATCGTCCAGGCCGGGATGCACCGCCCACTCGCTCAGGCCCGGCGGCAGATCGCGCAGTAGGTGGGCAAACCGGGCGGATTTGTCAGCCGTGCCGAGCAGGTAGCTGTCCAGAAAGTCGTAGTCGTTGACGGGCAGGCCCTGGCGCTGCACCCGTGCGATCAGGGGGCGCTCGCGGACGCGCAGCGCGAGGCCGTATGCGCGCGCGAGGGTGAACATCACGTCGAAGAGTGCGGGTTTCATGGCGATGCGCAGGGCGTGCCAGTCCAGATGGGTGGGCGCGAGTCCGGCGGCCAGCACGGTTTCGATCTGCGCCCGGAACTCGGCTTCCAGCTCGTCGAGCCGCACCTGGGCCAGAAATTCGGCCATGCGCTCGAAGCGGTAGAAACAGCCCGACTCATCGACCAGCGAGGGCACCCGCTCGCGGGGGGTGAGCGGCCCCCAGCGGTAATCGGGGCCGTCACAGAGGGCGGTCAGGTGGACGCCGAAGCGAATATCAGGGTGTTCGCGCAGCCAGTGGATCGCGTGCCGCGCCCAGGGGCAGGGGACCATCAGCGTGGTGGAGGTGGCGATACCGTCCGTGAGGGCGCGGAAGATGGCCGCATTGGTGGCGTGGCACATGCCCAGATCGTCGGCGTTGATGATCAGCAGGCGGGCATCGGCGGGATAGCCGAGCAGGTGGTTCGTGTTGCCGGGCCGTGGTTGGGTCATGGATTCATCTCCGGGTGTGTTGGCCCCCCATCCCCCGGCCCCTTCCCCCACTGCTGCGGAGGGAAGGGGAGAACGGCGGCGCTTTGAAGCCCTTCCCACCTTGTGGGGGAAGGATTTAGGATAGGGGGAGCAGGTATGGCTTCGCCCCGTTCAGCGTTCCAAAGTGCATCACACCCTTTAAGAGTCAAGCTCGAGGGCGCGCAGGATGCCGGGCGTGATGCCGGTCAGGTCGTGCAGGTGATCGGCGACCACGTGGCGGCGCGCACCGATGACGACGGTCGGCACGTCGTTGGTGGTGTGGGTGCGCGTGCTCAGGTCCTCAAAGTTGCCGTGATCGCTGGTGATCACAATCGTATCGCGGGCGTCTTCCCAGGCGGCGAGCAGCCCGACCAGCACCGCATCGAACAGTTCCAGCAGGGCGACTCCGCGCTCGAACGGCCCGCGATGGCCGATCACATCCGACGCCCAGTGCTCGAAGAAAGTGAACGTGCGCTGGCGGGAAAGGTCCGCGAGCAGCGCCCCGGCAGCGGCGGGTGTGTAGAGCGGCGTATCGGGATAGCCCAACTCGTCGCGCCAGCCCTGCCCGGTCCAGTCGGGACTCATCGCCGCGCCGGAATAGATCTCGCGCTCGGTGAAGAGCGGCAGTCCCGCCGCGAGCGCGGCCTGTTGGTTGGCCGAGGGCAGGCGTTTGCCACGCGCGACGGCGGCATGAAAGCGTGGCGGGAAGGCGTTGATCAGCGCGGCGGTGCCGCCGCCCGTGATCACGCGCTTGAACAGGTTATCCTCATTCAGGATGGCGCGGATTTCCGGGGTTGGGCGGGGGCCGTAGTGCTCGCCGATGGCCGCCGGGACGTTGCGCCCGGTCAGGATCGCGGCCTGGCCGGTCGCGCTCTGGGGGCGGCCCGGCACACCGAGGCGCGGATCAGTGGGGACGAACAGCGCGCGCCCGGTGTCGGTGCGCGGCGTGCCCGCCAGCCACTTCTGCCCCCCGGCGAGCGCGTCGAGCGTGGGCGTGTGGGCGACGGCGAACGGGTTGGCGGCGGGATCATCCGCGCCGAGGCCGACTCCGTCGAGGAAGAGCAGCAGCACATGGGGCATCAGGCCAGATCTCCGGTGCGGCGCAGGGTATACCACCCGCTGGGAATGGGCGCGGTCGCTTCTTCGCCCAGGGTGTAATCGACCAGCTCGAAGGCCGGGGCAAACAGCGCGGTCACGCCCGCCGGATCAAGGCCCATCCCGCGACCGTCGCGGCTGGCCCGCGGCATGAAGGCATAGAGCAGGTAGGCCGCGCCGGGGCGCGTCAGGCGGGCGAGGTGGGCGGCGTACCGCTGGCGCACGGCAGGTTCCAGGCTGTGCAGGCAGCCGATATCGATCAGCAGGTCGCAGGGCGGATCGGCGGGCAGGAAGTCCAGACGCGAGACATCGGCGGTATAGAACGCGGCGCGATCGCTCACCCCGGCGCGATGCGCTTTGCGGCGGGCGCGGCGGATCGCGTTCGGGGCGAAATCCACGCCGCTGACCTGCCAGCCGCGCTGCGCCAGCCAGATCACGGTTGTGCCGGTCCCGCAGCCGAGATCGAGCGCGCGGCCCGGCGGCTCCCCGCGTGCTTCGGCGGCGGCGACCCAGGCGGTGATCTCCGGCGGGACGATGCCGGAATCCCAGGGGGTGTGGCCGCGCAGATAGCGCCAGACAAAGCGCAAACGTCGAGGGATGTGGCGGGCGATCATAGGCGGCTCAACTGTGCTCCGGCGGCGGGTTGATGGCAGCGGCGCGATAGGCGGCGGCAAAACGGTCGCGCCCGCCGAGATCGACCGGGGCGAGGGCGCCTTCGTCGAGGGGATAGGGCGGCGGCAGGGGCAGCCCGCGCAGCAGATCGGCTTCCGGCGCGGTATAGAGCGTGATCAGCAGCACGCCGCCCGGCGCGAGCGACAGCGGCAGGCGCGGGATGATGCGGCTCCAGGCGCGGCGGCGCAGGCTGAGATCGGGATGGCGCACCAGGATCAGGCCGAAACGCTGGCGCAGCAGGCCGGGCAGGTGGCTCGCGTCGGCACAAATCAGGCGCAGGTCCGCCGCGCGCAGGTGGGCACGGCGCAGCTCACCGGGATCGAGGTCCAGTCCGTAGATCGTCCAGCCGGGCAGGGCGTGGCGCAGCGTCAGCGCGGCGGGGCAGTCCCCACAGCCGACATCCAGCAGGCGGCCCGGCCCGTCTGGCAGCGGAAGCTGAACCAGCAGACTGTTCAGGCGGGGCAGGGGAAAGCTGAGCAGGCTCACGAGGTCGGGTGGCGGCGCAGATAGTCAAGGATAAATGGGTTGCTGGCGCGCTCCTCACCGATGGTCGTGTTTGCGCCATGACCGGGCAGCACGGCAAAATCGTCGCCGAGCGGCAGCAGCTTGCGCGTGATCGATTCCATCAGCGTATCGGCGTCGCTGCCGGGCAGATCGGTCCGCCCGACCGCATCGCGGAAGAGCACATCACCGCAGAACACGGCCTGCTCGCTGCGCAGCACGTAGCTGACATGGCCGGGCGCGTGGCCGGGCGTGAACAGGACATCGAGCGTGATCGGGCCAACGGTGATCGTGTCGCCTTCCTGCACGAAACGATCCGGCTCGCCGGCGGGCGGGACATCCATACCCATCCACATCTGGACATAGCGCGGCATGTTGTGCAGCAGCGGCAGATCGAGCTGGTGCAGGCGGAAGGGCGCGCCGGTCAGCGCCTTGAGATCGTCAACGGCCATGACGTGATCGAAGTGGGCGTGCGTCACCAGGATTTCGCGGATCGTCCAGCCGGCTTCCTGCGCGGTGTGGTGGATCAACTCGGCGCGGTCGGCGGGATCGATCACCACCGCGTCGCCTGTGGCGTCATCACCGACGATATAGCAGTTGGTCGAAACCGGGCCGAGGGTCATTTTGTAGATGGTCAGAGACATGGGCGGGCCTTTGCAGTGCGTGCCGGATACGCCCTGATCGTACCGCCGCACGGCGCGGATGCCAAGCGCTCGTCATCTCCCGGCCAGGGCGATTGCAAGAACCGATTTTTGAGCCTTAGCGCGTGTTCTGTACTTCGGAACGCTGCACGATACTCCCCCCACCCTAAATCCTTCCCCCAAAATGAGGGAAGGACTTGAGAAGCGCCGCCGTGCTCCCCTTCCCTCCGCGCCAGCGTGGGGGAAGGGGCCGGGGGATGGGGGGTAAAAGTGTATAACGCCTCTGGAAACCCTTACTGAACCAGTGGATATAGCCGGCTATGCAGTGGTGAAGTTTTGACTGAAGCCTGCTTTGCCCCCCATCCTGAATCCTTCCCCCAAAATGAGGGAAGGACTTGAAAAACACCGCCGTGCTCCCCTTCCCTCCGCGCCAGCGTGGGGGAAGGGGCCGGGGGATGGGGGGGTAAAAGTGTATAACGCCTCTAGAAA
>JAAYCM010000154.1 GCA_012729765.1 Chloroflexota bacterium
CGTCCAGGCCAATATTCCAGGCATCTTCCGCGCCGTGCAGCCGATAGCAGTCTACGTGATAAAGCACCTGGTCATCCTGGGGGCGGCGATGCTCGTGAATGAGGGTGAAGGTCGGGCTGGTGACGGCCTCGCGTGCGCCCCACCCCGCGCCGATGCCGCGCGTCAGCGCCGTTTTACCCGCGCCCAGATCGCCCGCCAGGCAGATCAGGTCGCCCGGCCTCAGCAGCTCGCCCAGCGCCCGGCCAAGGTGCAGGGTCTGCTCCACGCTGTGGCTGGTCAGTTGCATGGTTTCGGAGCCAAAAGCGGGCACGGATCGTCTCCTGGTGGCGCAAACGGAATGTTTTGATTATACTGCGCGGCGGATAAGAGACAAGACGCGTCAAGATTGGCACAGCAGCGGACCCGGCGTATCACAGCCCGCTTTCACGACGATAATTTTTGATGCCGCTCCGCCCGTTCAGCCATTCATTACAATGCGGCACCAGGCCCCGATCGCCCAGAGCGATGACGCAGCCCCTAGGGTGAACTGCTGCCCTGGCAAGCGTAGAGATCGCGTAGTCTGAACGGAGCGTCGCGCGTTCGCGTGGCCCGGTGAATCATGCTATCATTCAGTCTAGTTACTAATGGACAGTAGGAAACCTGTATGCGAGTCCTTGTCATCTCCGATATTCACGCCAATCTGGCTGCCTTCGAAGCCGTCCTGGCCGATGCCAGAGACGGCTGGGATTATGTCTGGTGTCTGGGCGATGTTGTGGGGTATGGTCCCGATCCGAACGAGTGCTGCGATCTGCTCAAAAGCCTGCCGCACCTCTGCCTGGCCGGGAACCACGACTGGGCGGCCTTAGGGCGTCTGGACATTCGCACCTTCAACGCCGATGCGCGCCGCGCCGTCACCTGGACCCGCGACACGCTCACTCCGGAGAATACGGCCTATCTGGCGGCCCTACCCACGACCTTTGTCCTGGGGAATTACACGCTCGCCCACGGCAGCCCGCGCGAACCCGTCTGGGAATACATTCTCGACCCGCTGATCGCCGCGCTCAACTTCCCACACTTCGAAACGCCGTACTGCCTGGTCGGGCACACCCACACCCCGATCATCTTCCAGCTTACCGACGACCGGGGCGATACCGAGGCCGTGCAGCCCGCCTATCGTGAGGCCAAGCATCTCAACGGCCACCGGCTGATCATCAATCCTGGCAGCGTCGGCCAGCCGCGCGACTCGAACTGCGAGGCGGCATATGGCATTCTACGCGTACAGGAAGCGGTTTTCGAGCACCGCCGGGTCCCCTACGCGATCAAGACCACGCAGGACAAAATGCGCAAGCTCGACATGCCGGAGCGCCTGATCACGCGCCTGGAGCACGGCTGGTAGGCAGCGCTCACCTTTCCGCCGATCATAAACGACCGGGGCCACAACCGCCGCCGGTCGTTTTCATATTCCTGAGCCGTTCGAGCACTGCCGGGCGCTAACGCTTCTCCGCGATATAGCCGTACATCCACCAGAATTTGTCGGATGCGTAGGCGCTCTTGAGGATGTCGTCCATGATAAAGTCACCCTCGTGCAGCACGCGCTGGAGCCGGGCGTCCACCTGCTTGAGGCGCGCGCGCAGATCCTCGGTCAGCACGTCACGCCGCTCGGCCTCGTCGCGCAGGTGCTCGATCATGGTGCGCTTCTCGGCCTGGCTGGGATACTCCGCCGCGCAGCTTTGCCCCCCCTCGCTGCATTCCTGCAAATAGCGGTCGAGCGCGTCGATCCGCTGGCGCAGCTCCTCTTGCAGCTTGGCCTCATAATGCACCGCCCACTCCGCCTGCTCGGCCTCGAAGTTGATGCGCGCGTCCTGCACCAGGTTTTGCTGATCGGCATCCAGTTCGTCTTCGAGATGGCTGAGGCGGTGCAGCCGCAGCAGCAGGCCCCCCAGCGTCAGACGCGGCAGGTCCCCAGAGAGATAGCCGTAGGTTTCCTGCTCGTAGAGGTAGGGCGTCAGGTTGGATGCCATTGCCGCCAGAACTCGTACATCGCGGGCGAGGTCGAACGCCAGGGTCGGCTGTCTGTTACTCATGGGTCAAAACCTTCATCCAGGCAGGCACAGGTACGTGTCTAAGCCTTATAGCGCTTGACGTTCCGGTACTTGGGATTGCCCTGAATCTCCTGAACGCGATCCGTCGGCTGTTTGACATGCCACTCAGCGATCTGGCGGCCTTCCAGGTCCACATACGAGATCGTGGGGACGAAGCCCAGAATCTCGCGGATGCCGACGATCAGCGTCTCGGTCGGCGTGCCTGGCTCGGTCATAAGGGTGAAGTAATCCTGCGGCACCCACTCGATCTCGATCGGCATATTGTTCCAGTCGCCTACCATCCGAAACGGGGGCGTGGCGCTTACACAGTCCAGATACAGGCCCTGAATCCGGTTGCTCCAGAAGGTATGGTTGACCCGCTCCTCGATCAGATACGGCTCGTGCTCCGGCTCTGTATAAAACCACGTGCTCGCGTTTGTCGCCATAAAGAAGAATTTCCTCCTGCCAAAAGCGCGCTCTCTTGAACAATCATAACACCAAAAACGCAACTCAAGCCAACGCCCGCCCGCGCCCAAAATTGAACCACCAGCCACACTTGCGGGTACAAAGGGGTAGCACCGCACATTGTCCGGTTTTTCGACTCGCATTCCATAGAGGTTTCGTCGATGAGTGATTATGCCTGGGTAGGGGTTTTGATTAGCGCGGGGGGGACGACCCTGGCGCTGGCGAGCTGGTTCGTGATGGCCGTGCCCTATATCGATAACGCCCCCTACCTGACCGACCTGCGCAAGAATTCGCGGCTGGCGACCCTGATCGGCCTGGTCATGTTCGTGAGCTTCTTCGCGCTGTTTTACTACGCCGCCCAGGTGCTCGACCAGGATAACAGCGGCCCCCTGATCGCCTTCATGGCGCTGGTCGTCTCGCTGCCGGTCTGTATGCTGCTCGGCACCGAAACTTGGGACCGCTACAACCCGAAGGGCATGAACCACGTGCCGGGCTTGCAGGCGGTAGCCGTAGCAACCGGCATCGGCCTGGCCGAGCTGGCCAGTGCAGTCGGCGTGTTTATGCTGCTGTACCACCTCAATTAGCCTGAGATACAGCCAAAACTGGCAGCGCCCGGCAGCGTGAATCACCGGGCGCTGTCGATCGTACTGTGTACCGCGCTTAGCGGCCCGGCCAGACCTCTTCCACACCGTTGTGCTGGATCGTGATCCGCTCGGCGATCAACTCCTGGCTGCTCATGTCGAAGTCGGAAAACGCGATATCGCTGATCCAGGCTTCCGAGTACACCCAGCGCCGCGTCTCGACGCCCTCGTCCATCGCCACGATCGCCAGCCTGCGCGTGACCTTCGACGTGGGCGAGGTCAGCGTTTCGCGTGTCCAGCGGTTGAAGGGTAGATCCGGGTTCTGCTGCACCATCTTGGTGATCGTCACGGGCCGGTTGACAAGCTGCCCGGCGGCAAGGTCCATGCACCGGATATGCAGGCCGCTCACGCTGAAAATGCCGGTCACCACCTCGCCGTCAAGCTCTACCGTGAACTCGTTGGCGGACAAGCTATCAATCGTTTGAACGCCTGAAATCTCTTCAGCCATCCCGAACGCTCCTTTTGCATCAGCTTTTGAGACGAGTATATATCAGGCCCGCCGCCAGGGGAATTCCGCCCGGCGTGCCGCTGGCGCGTCTACTTCCCGTTCTCCGGCCTGACGACGCGGATATGCAGCTCTTCAAGCTGGTGCGCATCGGCCTCGGACGGCGCACCGGCCATCAGATCGGCGGCTTGCTGCGTCTTCGGGAAGGCGATCACCTCACGGATGTTCGGCTCACCGGCGAGCAGCATCACCAGCCGGTCGATGCCGGGCGCGATCCCGCCGTGCGGCGGCGTGCCAAACTCGAAGGCTTCCAGCATGTGGCCGAACCGCTGTTTGGCGTCTTCCACGTCCAGGCCAATCAGCCCAAAGATTTTCTCCTGAATGGCGCGGTCGTGGATTCGGATGCTGCCGCCCGCAACCTCGTAGCCGTTGCAGGCCAGGTCATACTGCTGGCCGCGCGCCTTGCCCGGCTCGGTATCGAGCAGCGGCACATCTTCCCACATCGGCGCGGTAAACAAGTGGTGGCTGGGGTCCCAGCGCTGCTCGTCCTCGTTCCACTCAAACAACGGGAAGTCGATGATCCAGCAGAACGCGATCTGGTTCGGATCGGCCAGCCCCAGACGACCCGCCATCTCGCGGCGCAGCGCGTCCAGCACTGCGGCGACCACCGGCGCGCTGTCCGCCGCGAACAGGATCAGGTCGCCCGGCCCGGCCTTCATCCGCGACACGAGGGCCTGAAGCTGCTCTGGTGTGAAGAACTTGGCAATCGACGAGCGCACTTCCCCGCCCGCCTCAATCGCTATCGTCGCCAGGCCCTTCGCCCCGGCAGCTTTCGCGATCTCTTCCAGCTCGCCGATCTGCTTGCGACTGTAGTCGCCCACGCCCGGCACGCAGATCGCGCGCACGGGGTTCCCCGCCGCGACCGTCTCGGTAAACACGCGGAACGACGATCCGGCCACCAGGTCGCTCACGTCCTCGATCTCCAGGCCATAGCGCAGGTCCGGCTTGTCGGTGCCATAGCGCAGCAGCGCCTCGTGATGTGTCAGGCGCGGGAACGGCTTGGTCACCAGCTCGCGGTCAGACACCTGCTCCACAATGCAGGTCATCATCTCCTCGATCAGGCCCATCACATCCTCGCGCGTGACAAAGCTCATCTCCAGGTCGAGCTGGGTAAACTCCGGCTGGCGGTCGCCGCGCTGGTCTTCGTCGCGGAAGCAGCGCGCGATCTGAAAATAGCGCTCAT
Organism: Chloroflexota bacterium; assembly: GCA_012729765.1. Classification (GTDB taxonomy): domain Bacteria; phylum Chloroflexota; class Anaerolineae; order Aggregatilineales; family Aggregatilineaceae; genus JAAYCM01. The sequence goes on from JAAYCM010000154.1 coordinate 4,855, forward strand.
AACCGGCGACCATCAAAAGCTGCTTAAGCTGCTGGGGGCTTTGCGGCAGGGCGAAGAATTTGCCCGGATGCAAGCGGCTGGGGACGAGATAGTCGCGCGCGCCTTCGGGCGTCGTCTTGAACAGGATTGGCGTCTCGATCTCGACAAAGCCGTGATCAGACAGAAAATTGCGGATGAAGCGAACTACATTGTGACGCAGCACCAGGTTGTACTGCATCGACGGGCGGCGCAGGTCCAGATAACGGTAGCGCATCCGCAGCGCCTCGTCGATCTTCTCTTCCTTGTTGATGTAAAACGGCGGCGTCTTGGCGCGGTTGAGGACGACCAGGTTGTTCGCCCGGACCTCAATCTCGCCGGTGGGCAGGTCCGGATTCGCCATGCCGTCCGGGCGCTGCTCAACGGTGCCGCTCACCTGGATCACCCATTCGTTGCGCACGTCGCGGGCCAGCGCGTGCACGTCTGGGCTTGACTCCTGGGCAATCGTCACCTGAGTAATCCCCCAGCGGTCGCGCAGGTCGAGAAAGACCAGCCCGCCCTGGTCGCGCCAGCGGTGCACCCATCCGGCCAAAGTCACCTGCTGGCCGGCATGTTCCAGACGCAGCTCGCCGCAAGTGTGTGTTTTTAACATCGATGTTCTAACCCCCATTCCCTTCGGGATGGCAAGAGACGCAGGCCGCGTTCAACGGGCGTTTTCTCGGCCAAAATATTCGGAAAAGATTAACACACACCGGGGATATCCGGCAAAACAACAGGCCCCCGGATCATCGGGGGCACTGCTGTTCAAGGGGTATCGAAATGTCGGGGCGCGGCTCGGCCTGCCCCAGCGCATCGTCGTTTAGCGTGTGCTGCCCTGCATCATCTGGCCTTCGACCCAGCTTGCGATGTAGGGGAAGCGGTAGCTGTGGCCGTTCCAGGTTTCGACCGCCGCGATCACCGAGTAGATCACCATGCCCAGCGGCAGCGCCAGCGACGCCAGCACAAACAGCACGTAGGCGACCACGACCAGCGGCAGGAGCAGGATGCCGACCAATACCAGGATCAGCAGGGCCGCGAGGATCATCAGCGCCACCCAAACCACCGATCCGACCACCAGCAGCGTCAGCCAGCCGACCGTGCCGATCAACTGAATGGTGAAGGCCTGGAGCGCGTGAAAAGCGACGTATTCCGAGCGCTTGCGGAACGCCAGATAGATCGCAAAGGGCACGAACATGGTGAGCAGCACGCCCGCCCCGCCGGTCGAGAGGCCGACCAGGGCCGTGAGCAGCGTGCTGGCATGGGCCAACGCCGCCCATTTGCGCTCGTTCTGATCCACCTCGGCGGGCATATAACGTTTTGCCTTGGATGGCATCGGCGTGCCGTACACGCCGTCATCGTCGGCGGCCTGCAAACGGCTGCGTGAGCCGTGATAGCGCTCTTCATACTCGCGCACCACATCGCGGCCATGGGTCAGTTCTTCTCTGGCGCGCTGCATGGCCTGATCCAGCGTCTCGCGCAGGCGCGTTGGCACGGGCGCAGCCTCGTCGCTGGGATACATCGCGGCGGCGTTCTCGTCCTCTACGCCTGTTCCTTCCAGATCCGCCGTCCGGTCTTGATCGTCCATCGTGTTACTCCTACTCATAGATGCTGGTTCTTCAACGGCTGCGCCGGTGTCTTTTACAATGTGAGCGTCACACTTCACTGTTCTATACGCAGGCCCGCGTTAATAAGTTTCGCGTCGGGCGCAAAAATGCTCCGGACAGCTATCGCGCGGGCTGGCGTCCCTACGGTATACTGGTCCGGTTGTAAGGAGAAAAGCCTGATGCGGCGTATCTTTAGCCCCGATTTCACCCTGACCAAGCGCCAGCTTGGATTTATCCTGAGCGCCAGCGGCGTGCTGCTGATCGTGATCATGCTGGCGGCGGAACTGCTCGATGCGCAGTCCGGCGGGTTTGGGATGGTGCAGCAGCTTGGCGTTGTGGTGGGCGTGCTCAGCCTAGTTGCCGGTTTGGCACTCCTGCCGCTGGGCAGCCAGCCGGCATAGCGAGGTCCTGATGGTTCCACAGCCTGCCCTCTCAACTCAAGCCGCGCGCCTCGATCTCGGCGCCTGGATCAGCCGCATCCTGTGGGCGCTGGCGCTGCTGCTGCTCGCGGCACACCTGATCGTCTACGTCGTCTATGCCATCGGCCTGATGCGTTTCCCCTTCGACTATGACCAGGGCGAGGGCTTCGAGCTGGTCGATACGATCCTGTTCAGCCAGGGCGAATGGCCCTACCGCGACAACGAGGTCTACCCCTTCTACGCCAGCAACTACCCGCCCCTGTTCCACGTGATCCTGGTGCCGTTCGTGTGGGTCTTCGGCCCGGCCTACTGGTACGGGCGGCTGGCGGGCTTTCTCGGTACGCTGATCACGGCGACGGCCATCGGCTGGGCGGTCCAGCGCGAGGGCCGTCACCGCGCCGTCCCGATCCTGGCCGGGCTGGCCTTCCTGGCCTCGAATTACGTCTACCACGTCGGGCCGCTCTTCCGGCAGCATATGACGATGGTCATGTTCGAGACGCTAAGTGTGGTCGTGCTGGCGCACGTCACCACGATCACTGACACGCGCCGCCGTCGCCGGACGATGATCATCGGATTGGCGCTGCTGCTGGCGGCTGGCTACACGAAGCAGCTTGCGGTCGCAACCGTGATCGCGGTGTTCCTGTTTCTGTTCGTGCGCAATCCGCGCCGCAGCGTAATCTGGGGCGTGGGATTCGCGGCGGTGGCGGGCGGGCTGTTCCTGTGGATCAACTGGGCGACCGGGGGCGAATGGTGGGCCAACATCATCGCCGCCAACGTCAACACCTATTTTCCGAGCCAGTTCGTCGGGCTGTTCAGGCAGTGGGTCAGCCTGCACCACGTCCTGATCGCGCTCAGTGCCCTGTTTGTCGCCTACGAGTTGTACTTCGCACGCCTGTCGCTGTACAGCATATGGTGGGTGGCAGCGGTTGCCAATACGGCGCTGTCCGGCAAATGGGGCGCGGGCGACAGCTATTTCGCAACCGCGATTGCCGCGTCGTGCATCCTCTCCGGCATCTTCCTGGCGCGGACTCTGCGCGGCGCGTGGACCTTCACCCCCAACCCGATCACACGCCGGTTCGCGGCGGTGCAGCGCTGGGGCGCGGCGCACACCCCGCAGATCGTCGCCGGGGCCGGGGTGCTCGTTCCCGCGATCTATCTGGTCTACGGCCTGAGCGTGATCCACCTGCCGACCGAGGGCGCGATCTTCGGCCCACTGGCCGACCGGCTCGGCCTGGAGTCGAGCTATGGCGAACGCTATGCCTTCTACGACGCGGCGGGCTGGGTGGAAGGCTACGCCACTATCGGGCACATCCCGACGCAGCAGGACATCGACGCCGGGTGGGAGATCGTGGACCGGCTGCGCGCCGATCCCCGCCCCGCCATGAGCGAGGAAGCAGCCTTCAGCCTGCACGCTGACAAGGATGTCGTCACCAACCCGACCCAGCTTAAGAACCTGTACGAGAACGACCTGTTCGACCCGGCCAACCTGATCGCCGCGATCCGGGCGCACGACTTCAGCGTGATCGTGTTCCGCGCCCAGTTCTACCCGCCGCCCGTGCTGGACGCCGTGTATGAAGCCTACTATCCCGACGAAGTGATCGAGATGAACGGCTTCAACTACGAAATCTGGCAGCCGGGGCCGGATCGCGCCGTGCGCGACGCCGCCGCCGCGTGGCTGGCCGATCCCGCTGCTGGCGAAGCGCTGACGCATACACTCGATCTGCCCGGCGAGCAGGCGCAGCGCTGGCTGGCACACCTGCTGGCGCGGCACGGCTGGGAGCGGGTCGGGCCGCTGAATCAGCCCGGCTGTACGGCAGACGCCTACCAACAGGCGCAGATCACGATCCGCGCCGCGCTGTGCCCATCCGACCCTGGCACCGCTCTGACGCTGGCCCAAGATGCAGGCTAAGACGCCCCACCCAACTGACACGCGCCGGGCGCTGGTCATCTCGGCCCTGCTGCTGCTCCTGGCGGCGGCGTGGCTGGTCGCGCAGTGGCCGCAGCGCAGCCTGTGGTATGACGAAACGGTCAACGCCTATTTTGCCGAGGCCAGTTGGGGCGCGATCTGGGAGTGGTGCACCGAAATCGATAACCAGGTGCCACTGCATTTCGTCCTGCTCAAACTGTGGGGCGGCGTCGCGGGCACGAGCGAATTTACCCTGCGCGCGTTTTCCGCCGGGACGGGACTGCTGGCGCTGGCCGGATTGATCGCGCTGGGATGCCGCGCCGGGCGGAGCCGGATCGCGGGCTGGCTGGCGGCGCTGGCCCTGGCCGTGACCCAGGCATTCCTCTACGCGGCGTTCGAGGTGCGCGCCTATGGGCTGGCACTGGCCTTGTTCGCGTGGTCGAGTGTGGCGCTGTGGGAGTTATGGACGCGCTACGGCAGCACACCCCACCCGTTTGACCGGCACTACGCGCGGCGGCTGGGATTCTACCTGCTGCTGGCCGTCGCCCTGGTCTATACCCACTATACCGGTTGGCTGGCACTGGCCGCACAGGGTGTCTATCTCGGCGCGCAAACGCTGCGGCATCCCTCGCGGCGGCGCGTGCTCGTGCTGGCGTACCTCGGCGCGGGGATCGCCCTCGGCTACCTGCCCTGGGTGATCGCGCTGGCCGGGCGTGATGTACGCGCCGGGACCGCCTACGCCGGGCAGATCGCGCCGGAACAGGCGCTGCAAGCCTACGTCGAGTTTTACGCCTACGGCCAACACATCCTGCCGCCAGATAGTTCGCCGGTTTATCTGATCGGCGGCGGGCTGGTCGTCGCGGCGGCGCTGATCCTGGCCGTGATCGGCGTTCGCCGCCGCCCCACAACCGCGCCAGGACTGTTCTACGCCCTGCTGGCCGCGATCCTGCCACTGGCCGGGCTGGTGCTGATGGTCTACGCGGTGCAGGCCAAGCTCTCCGGACGGCACGGCTGGCCGGTATGGCTGGGCGTCTCGCTGCTGATCGGTCTGGGGCTGGCCGCGCTGGCCCGCCTGAAATTCGTTCGCTGGCCGGTCTGGATCGCGGCGCTGGTGATCCTGTGGCTCCCGGCGCGCGCCCCGCTCCAACCGATCTACGACAGCCAGCTTCGTGAGGCGTTCGACTATATCGAAGTGCGCGCCGAGGCGGGTGATGTGCTGGTGCTGCGCGACGGCACGCTCTTCACCGCCGCCGGATACTACGACGCCGCCGTGCCCTGGGCCGGTCTGCCGCCCGACAAGCTGACCGATGTCAACCGCTTCCTGTTCTTCCACGAGGCGCTGGACGGGATCGCGGCCCTGGTCGAGGATCACAACGCGCGGCGGGTGTGGGTCGTCGCGTGGCAGGGGCACATCATGGATCCGCAGGATTTGGTCGCGGGAGTGCTGGAATACATCGGGGAAGCACAGCCGATCGAGCGCGCCTTCGGGGATGTGTTCGTGTCGCTCTACACCCTGCACGACCGGCCCCAGGCCCTCTACGAGCGCGTCACGGCGCTGGAGCCGGTCGCCCAGGCTCCGCCCGACGGCCCGGCCTATTACGGCGGCTACGCGCTTGAGGACGACCCGATCACGCCTGGCAGCCTGCTGCACGTCCAGACGTGGTGGAAACGCGGCGAAACGGTGCTGCCCGACGTGCGTGTCAGCGTGCGGCTCTATGGGGCCGACGGCGCGCTCTACAGCCAGATCGATCAGCCCCCGGCAGCGTGGTCCTTCGGGCAGGAGCACTGGCCGCCCGGCATCCCGATCCTGAGCCGGTTCGCGCTGTGGGTCCCGCCCGAAACGCCGCCCGGTCCCGCCGGGGTGCGTGTGATCCTCTACGACATGCAGGGTGCGTTCGACCCGATCACCGCGCCGCTGACCACCGTCGAGATCGGCCCCTGAAACAAACAGGGGCAGGATTATGCACCCTGCCCCTGTCACTCAGGCTGTTGGATTTAAAACGTCAGGAACGCACCGCGAACAGCAGTCCCAGCAGTGCCAGCACTGCTCCGACCACAATCGCGGCGATGGGCAGATAGGTGCCGTAGAGATTGAGCCGGTCGATGTTCTCCTGCGCGTCGTCCTTCGCGTCCTGGACCGATTCATCGGTGGCGGTGTAGGTCAGCTCGAAGACCGGCACGCGCAGATTGGCCTGCTGATCTTCGGGCAGGGCCGCCAGCGGCGAGCCTTCCGTAACTTCTGGGGCCAGACCAACCTTGCGCAGCTCGTGCTTGGTCGTGTCGATCAGCACGCCGGTCTGCGGCTCGACCCAATACTCAGCCTCGTACTCGTAGTAGTATTGCAGCGGGACGGTATCGCCTTCGAGCCGTTCCAGCAGCGACGGCAGCATTTGCGCCACCATCGGGCTGAGATCGGCCTGCTCGATCAGGCCCATCAACTGATCTGCGGGCAGCGCGGGCGGCAGCCCCATCTGCTCGACCGCTTCCGGCGCGATCGGCTGCGGGCCGCTGCTGGCCGTATACTTGTAGGTGTCCATCTCGCTGCGCGCGTGCTCTTCCTCGCCCTCGTAAACCAGCGTCACCGTCGCGCGGTAGTCGTCGCTCCAGCCGGGGTAATCCTCGGCCTCGCTGTCAATCGGCCAGCCGATCACCAGCCCCTCGCGCGGCCAGAAGCCGTCCCGCGTGGCCCATTCTTCGGGATACTCGTCGGTGACCAGCATCGTCTTGCGGTCGATGGCATACTGCTTGAACACCTGTTGGAGCGGCTGCCCGCCCGTTTCCAGCAGCTGCGCCTCGCTCACCAGCGCGACCTCACCGTCGGTTTCTTCCGTGCGAACATGACGCTGAATATCGACTTCGAGATCGCGCAGGAACTCGAAATTCTGCGGGTTGAGCAGCACCGGCATTGTGCCGCTGTAGGTGCGGATTGTGTCCACATCTTCCGGCCACTGCTTCATGCCGGGCACGATGACGAGCATCACCACCAGCCCGCCAACCACCAGCACCAGCCCTAAAATAAGTAAGATGGCACCAAGCCCCTTGCGACTCATGTAAAGCTGCCTCCTGGTTAAAGTGAAAACAAAAGTTTCTCCAACTGCTAGGGAGTAGGCTTACTATACCCTTGACCCGCCAAAAAGAGTAGGCGCCAGTTTACCGTCCAGCGGCATGCTGCTTGGGCACACTCAGCGCGACCACCAGGTCTGCCACAGGCTCCACAGCGCGAGCAGCCCAAACGACAGCACATATACCACCATGTAGATGATCATCGCCGGGAAGTGCACAACCGCGATGCCCAGCCCCACCACCGCATACGCACCGAGCAGCAGCTCGCCAATCGTCGTCCAGTCGGGGCGCAGGGCATAGCGGCGGCCCGCCAGCCGGTCGGTGGGCCGGACCACGCGGAATTTGGGCGTGCGCTTGAACACATTCCCACCCCACCCGGTCAGCGCTTCGAACACGGCGCGCGAGTTGCTCAGCATCATCCCGGTCCCGATCAGGATCAGCATCGGGAAGTACAGCAGGCGGCGCGGCCAGTCGCGGTAGAGCGCGATCTGCCCCAGCGCCATGAAGATCGGCGGGGCCAGCCCGGCGATCCCCAAGGGGCCGAGCGGCAGCCGTGTCAGCATATCCGTCCCCAGGATCGGCGGTGTCAGCACGAACAGCAGCAGCACGAAGGGCTGGATCGCGTACTGGCCCAGGTGCAGCAATCCCATCCCTTTTTGCAGCGGGTTGAGGTTCGAGCGCAGCAGCGGCCCGGCGTATTTCTTGAGGCACTGCGTCGAGCCTTTGGCCCAACGCGCCTGCTGGACCTTGTAGGCGGTAAGCTGTGGCGGAACCTCGCCCGGCACGGCAACATCGACCACATAGCGGAAGCGCCAGCCCTTCAGGAACGCGCGATAGCTCAGATCGAGGTCCTCGGTCAGCGTGTCCGCCGACCAGCCACCCGCATCCTCGATGGTCTGCCGCCGCCAGATGCCGCCGGTTCCGTTCATCGACATCGGCAGGCTGCCCCGGCTGCGCGCCACCTGCTCGATGGCGAAATGCTGGTCCATCGCCAGGGCCTGGGCGCGCGTCAGCAGGTTGTAGTCCACGTTGAGATGCGCCCAGCGCGTCTGCACCAGCGCCACAGTGGGATCAGCGTTGAAGTGCGGCATCACCCGCCGCAGGAAGTCCGGGGCCGGCACGAAGTCCGCGTCGAAAATGCCGACGCAGTCCGTCTGCGCGCGCTCCAGGCCATACGCCAGCGCCCCGGCCTTGTACCCTTCGCGGTCGGGCCGGCGGACCAGCTCGATCTTCAGCCCCTTCGCCTGCCACTCCGCAACCTTGCAGCGCAGGACCTCGGTCGTTTCGTCGGTCGAGTCGTCCAACACCTGGACGTACAGCTTATCACGCGGGTAGTCCAGCGCGCCCATCGCGTCGATCAGCCGGTCCACGACGTGCCGCTCGTTGTAGATCGGCAGTTGGAGCGTGACCGACAGCAGGTCGTCCTCGGACACTTCAGGCGCGACCGGAACCTGCTTGCGCTTCAAAAAATAGATTGCCATCAGGACAAAAAAACTGGCCGAGTAGATCGCCAGAACGGTTGCGGCCAGCATATAACCCAGGCCCAAAAGTTTCTCCACCAGGCCCAAAGGTCGCCTTCCTTCTTGTGATGCTGCCTGTGAACGCCTCATGAGGCTTCGTCGCCCGGCCCCGCCTACCGGTACACGCACTCATAACCGGCGCAGTTCATCCAGCCGGCGCATACAATCGCGGTATTCCTGTTCCATCTGGTCAGCCATCTCGCGCAGCAGATCGCGGCCCTGACGCGCGGCAAATGCCTGCTGAATCTTCAGCCACATCAGCTCGCCGTTGAGCAGATCGGAGCGCTGGCGCTTGAGCCATTGAATCCGCTGCTCCAATTGATTATAGACCTGCCGGAGCTGTTGTAGCTGGAATGCCGCCAGCGGTTGGTCGAGATCGGCCCCTTCGGACTGGGCGGCCAGCGCTTGCAGCGCCTCGACATCCTGCCGCGAGTAGGCATCATTGATTTCGGCCATCAGCCGGTTGCGCCGGGCGCGCTCCTGGGGATCGACCGCCAGATCGGGGTGATAGCGCCGCGCAAGCTGCCGGTAAAGCGTCTTGACGGCGGCGGGCGAATCGTCAACGGCGGGCCGGTGCGCCGCCGGTACATCCAATCCAGCGGCGGCACGCTGCTTGGGGATCTCCCACATACGCCGGTACTGCTCCTCGACCGGCACATAGTCGGGCGGCGGAGTCCAGGTCTGTTCGAGCAGCTGGGCCGGCGGTGGGCCAAGCTGCGGCGGCGGACTCTGCTGCGCTTCCAGTTCCGCGATCGCCGAGCGGATGATCTCCAGGCGTGTGGCGAGCGGCTGCACCAGGCGGTTGTAGCGGTCGGTGAAGCTCTGCATCTCGCGCTGGATGTCCAGCACTTCGGCTTCCAGCCCGGCCAGCTCGCCTTCGCGCTGGTCGATCTCGGCGCGCAGCCGTTGGATTTCGCTGTCCAGATAGCCCATCGCTGCCCTACGCCCGCCGCTTGACGCCGGTCACGCGGTACATCACCTGAAACTCGAACTGGCCTTTGACCTTGCGCGGCTGGAGCGGCTCGACCTCGAACAGATCGCGCACGCATTGGAGCGTATTCTCGCTGATGATGATCTCGCCGGGCAACGCGTTGTCTTGCAGCAGCTTGGCGAAATTGATCGGCGCGCCGAGCGCGGTGAACTCCTTACGGCTGGGGCTGCCCACATTGCCCAGCATCGCCATCCCGGTATCGACGCCGATGCCGTAATGCAGCCGCAGATCGGGGGCCAGCACCTCGTGCAGCGCGCGCACGTCGTAGGCCATCGTCAGGGCGGCCCGCACCGCGCGCTCGGCGTGATCGGTCTGCGGGTTGAGCTGCGTATTGAACAGCCCGACTACCGCGTCACCCATGTACTTGTCGATGATGCCGTCGAAAAGCTGGATCGCCTCGGTGCTCGACGTCAGGTAGCGGTTGATGATCGTCATCACGTCTTCGGGCGGAATCTGCTCGCTGAACGACGTGAAGCCGCGCACGTCGGCAAACACGACCGAGATCTCGCGCTCGTCGCCCCCCAGCCCCAGCCCGTCGATGCTCTGGATGTTGCGCACCAGGCTGGGTGGCAGATAGGTTCGCACCACGTTCAGCGTCGCGTCGCGCTTCTTGATCTCGGTCAGGTCGTCCACCACCAGCGCCATACCATACGTCACACCCTCGGCATCCTGCAGCGGGGCCAGCTTCAGGCTGAGATTCACCGGACCGCGCCCGGCCAGCACCGGCTCCAACTCGACCACCTGCTGGCGGTTTTCCTGGTGGACCGCTTGCAGCAGCGCGTCGAAGCCCTCGAACACTGTTGGCAGCACCGACTCCAGCGGCTTGCCCACCGCCTGATCCTGCGGAATGCCCAGAATTCGCTCGGCGGCGGTGTTGAAGGTCAGGATCGCGTGATTCAGGTCGGTCGTAATCACGCCGCTGGCGATGGACGCGAACACGTTGTCCATCAACTGCTTCATCTCGGTGATCTCAAGCAGCGCCCGGCGCACGCGGTTGAACAGCCGCGCGTTCTCGATTGCGACGGCAGCCTGATTGGCGAAGCCCATCAGCAGCGCCAGCTCCTGCCCACCGAATAGATCGGGGACGCGCCGGTTGTCGGCATACACCACGCCGATGATGCGCCCCTTGACTTCGAGCGGCACGCACAGCACCGAGCGCGGCGCGTGCATCACGATGCTGTGTTGGGCGCTGTAGCGCGAGTCGAGCAGTGCATTCCGCGCGACGACCGGCTTGCCCGTCTGCGCCACCTCGTTCACGATCGTCTGGCTGACTGTGAAGCGTTCCTCATCGAGATCGGTCCGCTCCGCGCTGCGCGCCACCCGAAAATGCATCTCGTGAGTTTCGGGATCGCGCAGCATGATATAGCCCCGCTCGGCCCCGGTCAGCCCGATGGCGGTGTCCATCACCTCGGTCAGAACCTCGTCGAGATTGAGCGACGAGTTGATCAGCTTGATCGTCTCGGCCAGGGCGCGCAGTTGGTCCAACTCGGTCGCTTCATCGATAACGCGCCCGGAAAGTGTATCGAGATCGTTCCGCACGTAGTACAGTTGATCCAGCAGGCCAGCGGGCAGCGCCATGCCCCGCTGCCGCAGCAGATCGTGCTGGGCGCGCAGCGACGCTTCGAGCGCCGCTACCTGCTCGCTCAAACGGCGAAGCTGATCGTGGCGATCCTGGTTCAGGTTGGCTGTATGTAGCATAGCTCGCTCAATCCGCGCTTTTGGCCGGGCCGCGCTGGACTTCATAAATCGCGACCGGCTGGCGGCGGCCCTTGACCTGGATGCTGCCCAATTGCAGCATCCGAATCTCGTGCGCCGGGTCGCTCAACTGATCCCGGCAGTGCTGGAACGTCTCATCACTGATGATCACCTGCCCGTGCCGCGCATTCTCTTGCAGGCGCTTGGTCAGGTTGACCGCGTCACCGATAGCGGTAAAGTCGCGCCGCGTCGCGCTGCCGACGTTCCCAACCGTCGCGACGCCGGTGTGAATCCCGATGCGATAGTAGGGGATCGGCGGCTCGTTCAGGCGCTCGGCCAGCCGCAGATAGTCGTCCACGATCCGCAGCGCCGCCTGGACCGCCCACCACGCATGGCCCTCGCTGGGGTTAAGCTGCGTGTTGAACAGCCCCATGATCTCGCCGCCCATGAACTTGTCGATCACCCCGGCATGGTTGTGGATCGCCTCGGCCCCGATGGTGAGATACAGGTTGAGCAGTTCCATCAGCTCGTGCGGGCGCAGGTTCGGCGAAAAGGTATCGAACGGACGGATCTCGACGAACATCGTGGTAATGGCGCGCCGCTCACCCCCCAGCGCCAGCCCGTCGAGGCTCTGGATATTCTCGATCATCGTCGGCGGCAGATAGCGCCGCACCACGTCGAGCGTCGCATCGCGCCGCTTGATCTCGGTCAGGTCATCGACCACGATCGCGACCCCTTCGGTCGCTTCCTGGTTCTTCAGCGGCGAGAGCTTCAGGTGCAGATTGACCTTCCCCCGCCCCGGCAGTTCCGGGTCCAGCTCGACTTCCTGATCGCTCTGCTGGTAGATCAGCGCCAGCAGGTCGCGCACCGAATCGTACACCAGCGGCAGCGCCTCGGATAAGCCGCGCCCCAGGGCCGAGTCGCGCGGCGTGACCAGGATACGCTCCGCCGCCTGGTTATAGGTCGTGATCAGCTCGCCCACGTCGGCGGTGATCACGCCGCTGGCGATGGACGCGAACACGTTGTCCATCAATTCCTTCATCTCGCTGATCTCGTCCAGCGCGATCTGGGCGCGGCGAAACAGGCGCGCGTTCTCGATGGCAGCCGCCGCCTGACCGGCAAATGCAACCAGCAGCGACAACTCCTTCTCGCCGAACAAGCCATCCTTGATCCGGTTGTCGGCGTAGACCACGCCCGTAACTTCTTCCTTGACCAGCAGCGGCACACACAGGATCGAGCGCAGCGCATAGATCAGAACGCTCTCCTGGGCGCTGAAACGCGGGTCCGACTGGGCATTGGTCGTGACGACCGGCTGACCGGTCCGCGCCACCTCGTCCACGATGGTCCGGCTGACGATGAAGCCGCCCTCGTCAATCGTCTCGCGATCAAGGTTGCGCGCGATACGGAAGGTCATCTCGCCGGTGTCTTCGTCGCGCAGCACGATATAGCCGCGCTCGGCATGGGTCAGCGCGATGACGGTATCCATCACCTCGTTGAGCACCTGATCAAGATCCAGCGACGAATTGATCAGGGCGGTGGTTTCGGCCAGGGCACGAAGCTGCTCCAGCTCGATTGACTCATCCGCTAGCTGCCCGGCCAGCCGCGTCAGATCATCCTGGATCGTTTGCAGCCCGCTGAGTACGCCGGTCGGCAGGCCCATTCCCCGCTGGCGCAGCAGATCGTGCTGGGAGTGTAAGGTGCCCCCCAGTTGCTCGATGATATGGCCCAGGTAGCGGATCTCTTGTTCAACCGTGCGCCTCTCAGCGGACCCGGTCATAGCGCATAGTCCTTGCTAAAACGGTGCGAGCTTCATTATACCCGGACGAAAGAGGCAGGCAACAGTCCGCAGATTTGGCAATCGGGGGGCGCCTACCCCCTTGTGCCGATTCTCCGGTACACTAAGGCCCTCACGATTTCGTGTTTTGTGAGGTAGAGATTTATAATAGAAACGTACCTACTGAAAGGAGGTTCGCGCGGAATCAGGAACTACGCCAGCTAGGTTGGCACCGGCGACTAGGTTTTCGCTCTAGAAAGTCTTTTTAGGAGATACAGAATCATGAAACGGTTACTCACTCTTGCCCTCGCTCTGGTCATGGCGCTGATGGTGGCCGTACCCACCCTGGCGCAGGGTGACCTCTCCGGCGATTTGGAAATCTTCTCGTGGTGGGCCGGCGACGAAGGCCCTGCCCTCGAAGCTTTGCTCGCAAAGTATGCCGAACTATATCCGGACGTGGAAGTGAATAACGCGACCGTCACCGGCGGCTCTGGCGTCAACGCGCGTGCCGTCTTGAAGACCCGTATGCTCGGTGGCGACCCGCCCGACTCGTTCCAGGTGCACGCGGGTCAGGAACTGATCGGGACCTGGGTCGTTGCGGACCGCATGGAAGACCTGACTTTCCTGTATGAAGAAGAAGGCTGGATGGATGTCTTCCCACAGGGCCTGCTCGACCTGCTGAGCACGGATGAGGGCATCTGGTCGGTGCCGGTAAACATCCACCGCTCGAACGTGATGTGGTACATCCCGGCCAACCTGGAGCAGTGGGGCGTGACCGTTCCCACCACCTGGGCCGAGTTCCTGGAAGCCTGCCCAACCCTGCAGGAACAGGGCGTAACCCCGCTGGCAGTCGGTGAAAACTGGACCGTCAACCACCTGTGGGAAAGCGTCGTGCTCTCCGAGCTGGGCGTCGAGGGCTGGAACACGCTCTGGGCCGGTGAAAAGGTCTGGACAGATGACGACGTGGTCGCCGCCTGGGAAACCTTTGGCTCGATCCTCGACTGCACGAATGTGGACGAAGACGCAGCCACCCTGAGCTGGCAGCAGGCGACCGACAAGCTGGTCGCTGGCGAAGTGGCCTTCAATATCATGGGCGACTGGGCCGCCGGCTATATGGTCACCACCCTGGGCCTGGAGCCGGGTGAAGGCTTCGGCTGGGCAGCCTCACCGGGGACCGAAGGCGTGTTCATGATGCTGTCTGACTCGTTCGGCCTGCCGGTCGGCGCGCCCAACCGCGACAACACGATCGCGTGGCTGCGTCTGCTTGGCTCGCAGGAAGGCCAGGACATCTTCAACCCGCTCAAGGGTTCCATCGCCGCCCGGCTCGACAGCGATCTGGGCCTGTACAATACCTACCTGCAGGATGCCGCCGCCGACTGGCAGTCGAGTGAAGTCGTCGGCAGCCTGGCGCACGGCGCGGTTGCCAACGAGCGCTTCAGCGGCGAGTTCGGCACGGTTATGGAAATCTTCCTGACCTCGCGCAACGCCACCGCTGCGGCCAACGCGGCGCAGGTCGTCTGCATCCAGGCCGGCATCTGCCAGTAAGCACCGGAGCTTCACACGCTGTCTCATCTCGCCTGACGAGATAGACAACTCGTAAACGCTAAGGCCTCTGCCAACTCACCGGACCGCAGAGGCCTTAGTCGCAGTTAAAGCACATGCTGTTTTTAAACTTAGCCACTGTAGCCCCGGTGGAGCACTGCAAACCTATGGAAACGACTGACGTCAACCGCTCTGCGCCCTGGTTCGGGCGTCTGGGCATCAGGATCGGGCGCCTCAATCGGGATCACCTCTTTGCCCTGCTGACGATTCTGCCCTCGATCATTCTGCTGGCAATCTTCGTCTATGGCTTCATCGGCCAGACCCTCTACTGGTCGCTGACCGACTGGCGTGGGCTGAGCGCCGACACGACCAAGCATTACATCGCGCTGCAAAACTACGACGACTTATTTACAGAGTTTGGCTCCATCGAGCCGCGTTTTCGCCAGGGCCTGATCAATACCTTTTTCTTCACCCTGTTTTTTCTGATCGGCTGCCTCGTTTTGGGCTTCCTGCTGGCCGTTCTGCTCGACCAAAAAGTGAAGGGAGAAGGTTTTTTCCGTACCACTTTTTTGTTCCCGATGGCACTGTCTTTTGCTGTGACGGGCACCACCTGGCGCTGGCTGTTCGACCCACGCGGTGGGATCAACCAGCTCCCTACTGCTTTAGGGTTGGATGCCTGGGATTTCCGCTGGCTCAACAACCGCCAGGCCTACACGTTCAACTGGGGGGCGATGTCAGATCTGGCGGTCGGCGTGCTCGTGATGATTCTACTTGCGGTGTTCGTCCTGCTGCTGATACGCCGGCGCTTCCTCGCGGCGATCTATTACGGCGTGGTGATGGCGCTGATCCTGATGTGGATCGCGTCCGACATCCTCACCTACGACGCCAGCGCCGCCGACTCAAACATGCACGGCACCTTCCACTGGCATGACATGCTCGACTTCGTCTCGATGGTGCTTGTGGTTGCCTTCCTGTTGGTCGTAGTCCGTCTGCTGTGGTTGGGCAAACGGCGCGCGGTCATCTGGTTTGGTATCCCGGCGGCACTGCTGCTGGTCTGGTACGTCACCGGCGGACCGGAGCGCCTGCCCCGCCTCAACATCCCCGAAGCCGAGCTGCCCTACGGCTTTAACCTGGCCCTGGTCGGCGTGATCATCGCGGCGGTGTGGCAGCTTTCGGGTTACACGATGGCAATGTACCTGGCCGGGATTCGCGGCGTGCCCGAAGAGCTGCGTGAAGCCGCGCGCGTGGACGGCTGCAACGAGTTTCAGGTCTATACCAAAGTCGTGCTGCCGCTGCTCAGCCCGATCACGCTCAGCGCGGCGATCGTGCTGGGGCATATCTCGCTGAAGATCTTTGACCTGATCTTCGCCATGACCGGCCCCGACTATCTGCCGGTGACGGTCCCCGGCGTACAGGTCTATTCGATGTTTCGCAGCAACGAGTTCGCCAAAGGCAGCGCTATTGCGATTGTGCTGCTGA
This sequence comes from Chloroflexota bacterium, assembly GCA_012729765.1. Classification (GTDB taxonomy): domain Bacteria; phylum Chloroflexota; class Anaerolineae; order Aggregatilineales; family Aggregatilineaceae; genus JAAYCM01. The sequence continues at coordinate 20,863 of JAAYCM010000154.1, forward strand.
TCATGGTCGCCGTGATCATCATTCCTTACCTTGCGACCTCGCTCCGCTCTGAGCACGAGCTGTAAGGGTGAACGAATAATGGAAAATATACTTCTGTGGATCATCTTCGGCATCCTGATCGGCAGCCTGGGATCCTACCTGCTCTACCGGGCTATCGGGCGCGAGGAAGAGGAACAGCGTGCCGCGGTAATCGGGGCGCTGATCGGCGCGGTAGGGAATCTCGTGCTGCTGCTGCCGCTGTGGGCCTATCTCTACCGGCAGAACCGCCCTGCGCTGCAGCCGCAGCTTGCGCTGGCCGGCGAAGGCGCGCTGTCGCTGCGCGGGGGGCTGGCCAAACCGCAGCCTGCCATCCCCGAAGAGGCAGCAGTCTCCCGGCGTGGAGTTCATTTGCGCCCGCTGTGGCGGTTCCTGCTGTATGCCTTCCTGATCTTCATGGTGATCCTCTACCTGCTGCCGATGTACACGGTCGTCACCACCAGCCTGAAGACGCCGGTCGAGGCTGGGAAGCTGAACCAGGTCTGGCAGCTTCCGTCCGAGCTGAACTGGGAAAGCTATACCACCGCCTTCGATGTGTTTGGACCCAAGCTGCGTAACAGCCTGATCCTGACCATTTCGGCCACCGTCATTTCCGCCGTCATGGGATCGCTGAACGGCTATGTGCTTGCCAAGTGGAAGTTTCTGGGGGCCAACATCATCTTCCCACTGATGCTGTTCGGCATGTTCATCCCCTACCAGAGCATCCTGATCCCGCTGTTCCAGTTCATCCAGGATATCGACCTGGGCGGAACGATACAGGGCCTGATCATCGCGCACGTCGTCTACGGCCTGCCGATCACCACGCTGATCTTTCGCAACTACTATGCCGAGGTTCCGACCGAAATGCTTGAGGCCGGGTCCATCGACGGCGCGGGCTTCTTCGGCATCTACCGCTGGATCGTCTTCCCACTTTCGCTGCCAGGCTTCGTGGTGGTGATCATCTGGCAGTTCACGCAGATCTGGAACGAGTTCCTGTTCGCGGTCACGCTCACCAGCGGCACCGACGCCGAGCCGGTCACGGTGGCGCTGGCGCTGCTGGCCGGCGGCGAGGCTGTGCGCTGGAATCTACCGATGGCCGGGGCGGTGATGGCGGCCCTGCCGACGCTGCTGGTCTATATCGTGCTGGGGCGCTACTTCATTCGCGGCCTGCTGGCGGGTTCCGTCAAGGGCTAGCGCGCCGGTCGGTTGGCCGCTGCGATCTCCGGGACAACGACAAGCGCCCGGTCCGGGACTGGACCGGGCGCTTTTGCATACAGAATGAACCTGTGAGCCGGCGCGCGGCTACTCTTTGCGTTTGGAATCAGAACGTTTGCCGTTCTTGCTGCTCTTCGCAGTCTTCGTACTCTTGGCGCTCTTCTTGCCGGCGGTTTTCGTCTTCGGTTTGGTGGTCTTCTCGCCGCGCTTCTTGCCCCTGCCGGACTTCGACGCCTGCTTGGTTTGCAGCAGCGCCAACGCCTGTTCCAGCGTCACAGCTTCGACCGGCAGATCTTTGGGTAGCGAGACGTTGGTCTTCTTGTGCTTGACGTAGGGACCATAGCGCCCGGTAAAAATCGCCACCGGCTCGCCGTCTTCAGGGTGCGCGCCCAACTCGCGGAGTGGAGTCGCGCGGCGGGTCTGCTTCTCCTGTGCGAGCAGTTCCAGCGCACGCTCCAACGTGACCGTCAACACGCTGTCCTGCTTCAGCGAGCGGTACTCACCATCGTGCCGCACGAACGGCCCGAACCGGCCAATCCCCGCTTCGACCGTCTTACCCGTTTCAGGATGCGGCCCTAATGCGCGCGGCAGTTCCAGGAACGCGACCGCCTGCTCCAGCGTGACCTGCTCCGGCTTCATGCCTTTGGGCAGCGAGACACGGCGCGGCTTGGGCGTCGTGCCGTTTTCGCCGTTCTGCCCCAACTGCACATATGGGCCGTAGGGTCCCACCAGCACAAAGATCGGCTCGCCGCTGGCGGGATGGCGGCCCAGCGCGGTCGGACCTTCGCCCTTCTGACGCAGCAGGCGCTCGGCCTCGGCATTGACCAGATCGCCGGGGGCCATGTTTTCGGGCAGTGAGACGCGGATCAGATCGCCGTTGCTCTCCTGCTCGATATACGGGCCGTAGGGGCCGACGCGCACCCGCGCCTGCAGATCGTCCAGGGTCAGCGCGTGAATATCGCGCGGGTTGATCTCCTGCTCTTTGACCCTGATCTGTCCCTCAAGGCCCTGCTCGCCCTGGTAGAACGACTTGAGGTAGGGAATCCCCTCGACCTTCCCCTCGGCGATCTCGTCCAGCACCTGCTCCATCTGAGCGGTGAACTGCGTATCGACCAGATCGGGGAAGTGGTTTTCCATCAGGCAGTTGACCGCGAACGCCGTGAAAGTCGGGATCAGTTGGTTATCCGCCTTGGTCACATAGCCGCGATCCTGGATCGTACTGATAATCGAAGCATAGGTGCTGGGCCGCCCGATGCCGTTGCTTTCGAGCGTCTTGACCAGTGTCGCATCGGTGTAGCGCGCCGGCGGCTTGGTGTCGTGGCGCACCGGCTCCAGCTTGCGGCAGTCCACGATCTGGCCGACCTTGAGCGGCGGTAGGATCGTCTCCTGATCGTCCAGCGCGGCGGTCGGATCGTCAGCCCCTTCGACATAGGCGCGGAAAAAGCCGGGGAACAGCACCCGCCGCCCCGTCGCGCGAAACTCGGCATCGTCCACCGCGATCTCGACCGTGCTCAGCAGCAGCCGGGCGTCGGCCATCTGTGTCGCAATCGCCCGCTTCCAGATCAGGTCGTAGAGCGCGCGCTCCTGCCCGACCAGGTCGAGCCTGTCGGCAGGCGGCATCTGCTGCCCGGCGGGGCGGATCGCCTCGTGGGCTTCCTGCGCGCCCTTCGACCGGGTGCGATACTGGCGCACGGTCGGGTGCAGGTATTCGGTCCCGTACTTGTCGGTAACACACTGCCGGATGGTGGCGATCGCCTGCTTCGACAGGTGCACCGAGTCCGTGCGCATATAGGTGATCAGGCCCTTTTCGTAGAGCCGCTGGGCCACCTGCATCGTCTGCCGGGCCGACAGGCCGAGCTTGCGATTTGCTTCCTGCTGCAAAGTTGAGGTGGTGAAGGGCGGCCCTGGCGAGCGAGTCTGTTCGCGCTCGCTGACATCCGTGATCCGCCACTCGCCCTTGATCAGGCGGTCGCGCAGTTCGTGGGCCTGCTGCTCGCCCAGCAGCACGACCTTCTTACCCTTGCGCAGATGGCCGGTGGACTCGTCGAAGTCGGCGCCGGTCGCCAGGCGCACCCCGCCCAGCTTGATCAGTTGGGCCGTGAACAGCTCACGCCCGGCGGCGAGCGTCGCCTTCAGGTCCCAGTATGAGCCAGACCGGAAGCTGCGGCGCTCCATCTCGCGCTGCACCAGCAGCCGCACGGCGGTAGACTGGACGCGCCCCGCCGACAGCCCCGGCGCGATCTTCTTCCACAGCAGCGGCGAAACGGTATAGCCGACCAGCCGGTCCAGGATGCGCCGTGTCTCCTGCGCCTCGACCAGCTCGTCGTCAATCGTGCGGCACGACTTCAGCGCGGCCTGAATCGCCTCGCGCGTGATTTCGTGGAAGACCATCCGCTTAACCGGAATCTTCGGGTTGAGTACCTGTGTCAGGTGCCAGGCAATGCTCTCGCCTTCGCGGTCCTCGTCGGTCGCCAGGATCAGTTCTTCGGCGCCTTGCAGCGCCGCCGAGAGTTCCTTGACTACCTTCTTCTTATCTTTTGGCACGACGTACAATGGCTCAAAGTTTTCGTCAACGTTCACGCCCAGGCGTGCCCATTCCTCACCCTTGAGCTTGGCCGGAATCTCAGCCGCCGAAGCGGGCAGGTCGCGGATATGGCCCATACTGGCCTCAACCTGATAGTCCTTCGGCAGAAAATCCCGGATCGTGCGGGCTTTGGTCGGCGATTCGACTATTACCAGTTTCGTCACTAAATTTCATCCATTACTGACTACTGCTCAATCGCAGGTACCAACTGCGCGCAGCCGGGCGGCGGCCCGGCTAAAAACGTGTTCGCAGGCGGAAAAGCTCGCGGAAGGGTACCACTATGCCGACAGGCTGGCAAGTCCGGCTTTCGTATGCCTGCCAGGTGGTTAGGCGCGACTCCCGGCCAGAAGTCTTGCCGGCGCGGGCAGCGGCTCACGCCGCTACGACGGCAACTCGATCATACCATCAATATCTTGCAACACCACGTCACCCGGTGTCAAGTGGAAGGCCAGCCGCGTATCGGGCGGCACCGTCACGGTGAACTCGGCGCGCGAGAGCTTGCCCACCACCGGCTTCCGCTTGACGACGATGTAGACTCCGGCCTCGTCCTGCTCGGTAGCGAACTCCAGGCCAAAGGCGCGAACCATCTCCGCCTGGAGCGTCACCTTCGGGGCCGGATCGCGCCGCACACCGACGCGGCAGTGACTGGCGCGTACATAAACCGTGATCGGCGGCTGGACGTTGAACACCTGCACATACGACTGCTGCGAAACGCGCGGCACGGCTTCGACCGCCGTTCCGAGCGCCGTATCGATGGCCGTGCGAGCACCCGCCCGCCACAGCGCGCTGAACAGCCAGCGTCCGACTCGTGTTACCATGTCTGCCCCCCTAACCATGCCTGCACTGCTGCGGCGACCGCCTGCGGCTGCTCCAGCGGCAGCATATGTCCTGCCCCTTCGATCATCACCAGTTGTGCACCGGGAATCTGCTCGGCCAGCGTGGCGCTGAACTTTGGCCTGACCATTCGATCCTCGGATGCGCCGATCACCAGCACCGGCGCGCTAATCTGTTCCAGCCGCCCGCGCACATCAAACGCCTGGCACGCCAGGTAATCCCCGCGCAGCACTTCCGGCGGCATTTCGAGCAGGCGCTGCTGGCCCAATGCACGCAGTTCAACCGGCGAGTCCGCGCTCCAGGCCCATTCCGTGATCCACGCCACCGCCTGCTCGCGCTCGTCGATCACACGCTGGGGCAGCGCCGGATCGACCGGCAGCTTGCTCCCGGTAGCGATCAGCACCAACCCGGCCACGCGATCGGGCCAGCCCAGCGCGGTCTGCTGCGCGATAGCCCCACCCATACTGTGCCCGGCGATGATCGCGCGCGGAATATCGAGCGCGTCCAGCAGCGCGATCACGTCCTGGGCATAGGCGGCGGTGTCGGCGCGGCCCGGCCCCGGCGAGCGCCCATGCCCCGGCAGGTCGAGCGCGATCACGCGCATCCCCGCCAGCCGTCGCAGATCCGGCGGCCAGTCCAGGTGCGATCCCCCTGCGCCATGCACCAGCACCAGCGGCGGATAGGAAACAGTTGTGGGGACATGCCCGGCGTAGTAGAGAGCGCCCTGCGGCGTGATGGCGGTCGGCATCACTGCTCCTCTCGATCAGTCGCGCTGCGCGTTCAGTCTAAGCATAACGCCGATCCGCTCGATGCTGCCAGCCCCGGCTTGACGCAGGGGGGCCGGCTGGCTATACTCGCCGCTACGATTAGCTTCTTTGGACTGTGTGAGGACGCGCCCATGGCGGACGAAGCGAAACAAGATGCACCGATCAGCGCCGACCTGCTCGAAATCCTACGCTGCCCGGTCGCGGTACATTATACGGACAGGGGTGAGGACCCCGGCAGGCTGGAGCTGGTGCATGGCTGCTGGCTCGTTTCGAACGATTCCGGCTACAAATATCCGATTCGTGACGGCATCCCGGCGATGCTGGTCGAGATTGGCAAAAAGTACAAGGATGTCGCGGTGGAAGATCTGCCGGTTCCCCCGCCCGACGAAGACTGAAACGGCTTCAGCCACCAGCCCGGTTACATAGGCCGGGCTTTTTATTTTGCCTCGCGCGGCGCTAGGCGAAGAATCGAGCTTTTGCTATACTGAATATAAAATTAAAATCTCCTCTATCCGTACCTGATTATTTCGGGATGGTCGCTCAATGAATCAGCAGCCCGTTGTCCCACATACTGCCCTCGTTCATGACAGCCAGAATCTCCCGGTCCGCCCGCCGGACGTGCTCTATGGGCGCGAACGCGTCCTGGCCGCGATCAGCTCGGCCCTGGCGGCTGGCTCGGCGGTGTTCCTGCATGGGCCGGTTGGAATCGGCAAGACCGCCCTGGCGGCGGCGCTGACCCTCGACTATGCCGGGCTACCGGGCGGCGTGGTGTGGCTGGACGCCCACAACGACTCGACGTACAGCCTGCTCAGCCGTGTCGCGCGGCTCTACGCCCTCGACTTCGCGGGGAACGATGACAGTGCCGCTCTTGCTGCCCAGGTGCGGCAGGTGCTCCAGGAACGCCGCCCGCTCATCGTGCTGGACGGGCAGCCCGATCTCGCCGCCGCAAGCGAGTTTCTGCGCGTCTGCGCGCCCGGCGTCCCGGCGCTGCTCACGCACCACGAGGAAAGCGATGGCCCCTGGACGCCGTATGCCGTCACGCCGCTGAATGGGGGTGACGCCGCCGCGCTGCTGGTGCACCTGATCGGGCGCACCCTCGACACCGAGCAGGTCGAGATCGTGGCACTCAGCGAGGCACTGGCCGGTCATCCCTTTTCGATCTCAGTCGTGGCGCGCCAGCTTGCGACCAGCCAGCTTGACGCCGGCGACTTCTTGCAGCGCATGGCCGATACGCCCGTCGCGGACACCAGCGGCCCGATGCGCGCCCTGCAAACCGCCTACCGGCTCCTCTCGCCGCAGCTTCAGGGCCTCGTGCTGCTGCTCGGATCGAGCTTTTCGGGCGGGGCAAGCGCCGAACTGCTGTCCGACACGGGCGGCGCACCCCAGAAAGTGATGCTGGCCGCGATGCGCCAGTTGATCGTGCACGGGTTTGTAGTCGAGCGGTTCGGCGGCGAGCCTTATTTCGCCATGCACGAGCTGGTTCAGAGCCTCGCGCAGGCCTTTCTGCGCGGCAAGCACCAGCTCGACAGCATGCAGGCGCGCCACCTCAAGGGCCTGCTGACCTATGTCGAGCGCTATGCCCGCGAAAACACGTCCACCGGGTTCTACCGGCTGCTGCTGGAGCGGCCCAATCTGCTCGCCGCCGGTGACTATCTGGCACGCAGCGGGCAGACCGAGCAGCTTGAGAAACTGATCGAGCAGCTCGACCGGATCGACGGGCTGGATATCGCGCCCGCGCCCGGCTTCGGGCCGGAGATCACCCTGCTGCTGCAGCAGCTCGCCGGTCCAGACGTCGCGCCCGGCCCCACACTGGGCCTGTTCGCGCCGGAACCCGAACCGGCACCAGAGCCGGAGACGTTCAGCACGGCGCAGGTCGAGCCGCCAGAGCAGGAAGTCATCTCGCTGGGCGCGCCGGAAGCCGCAGCGGAAGCGGTTCCGCCCGAATGGATCCCAGAGCCGGAGACGTTCGACCGCGAAGACCTGGCGCTGCTCGAGCAGGAAGCGATCCCGGCTGATCTGGCCTATACCGAAGTTGAGCCGGATGAGCTGCCCGCCATCGAGCCGGAGCCGGTCGAGACAGTCCAGCCGGTGGGATTTGAGCCGGGCGTCGGGGCCGACGTGCCGCCGACTGAAACCGGCGTCCCTACGCAGCAGATGGCGACAGCTCCCCCGACCATGCCGGAAGAGGCTGCCGGGGTGGAATTCGAAGCTCCCGCCGAAACCCAGACGCCGGTGCTGCGTCCTTTTGGCCGCCCGTCGATTGAGCCAGCGCTGACCGGCCAGGCGATTCAGGAGTACTCCGAGGCACTCGAAGCGTACCAGGCCGACGGGAAAGTCGAAGACGAGCTGAACGCGCTGCAAGCTCTGGCCGCGCTCTCGCTCGAACAGGAAGACTTCGAACGGGTGCTGGCCTACATCGACAAGGGGGTCGATCTCGCCCAGCAGCTTCATAATCCACAGCGCGAAGGCGATCTGCTGGTGCTGCTCGGCGATCTCCAGGTCATGCTCAACCGCGACGAAGGGGCCGAGGTGGCCTATCAGGAGGCGCTGCAAGCCTATCGCCCGGTTGAAGCCTGGCTGGAGATGGCGCTCACGCTCGACAAGCTGGCCGATCTCTATCTGGAGACTGACCGCCTGCCGGAAGCCGTCGGGGTGCTGGAGCAAACGCTGCCGATCTACGACCGCATGGAGCGCCCGGAGAACCTGATCGACACGCTGAACAAGCTCAGCGACACGCACGCCGATTTGCTCCAGTGGGAGCGCGCCCTGCTCTACCAGCAGCGCGGCCTGGAACTGGCGCAGGCATCCGGCGACGAAGACGCGGTCTTTATGCAGCATATCCGGCTGGCGGAACTGGCTGAGGCGAAAGGTGATCGCCGGACGGCGGTACGCGCTTATCAGCAGGCGCTCGGCGTCGCCCTCGATCTGGACGATGACGCGCTGGGCGAAACGCTGTATGCACTGGGCCGGCTGCTGCTGGACGATACGGTCCAGCTTAACCGGGCCGCGCATCTGCTGGAAGAAGCCAACGCCCTGCTACCCGATAGCACCGAGGTGCAACGGCTGCTCAGCCGGGCCAGGGCACGCCAGGAGCGCCTCAACAGCGCCGGGGTGGACCTGCTGGAAGCCGCCAGCAGTCTCCAGGGCTACGTCACCGCCGATCTCCAGGTGAGCGGCAGCGCGCGTTAGTAGAGGGGCAGTTTCGGGTCGATCGTGCGCGCCCAGGCGTTGATCCCGCCGGCCATGTTGATCAGGTTGTCATAGCCGAGCGTCCGAAGCTGCTCGATCAGGTCGGCGCTGCGTGCCCCGCTGCGGCAGAATACGATCACCGGCTCGTCACGCGGAATCTCCTGCCAGCGTGCCGCCATTTCGCTCATCGGGATGTGCTGCGTCATCTGCTCCAGGCGGCTGATCGTCAGTTCGACCGGCTCGCGCACGTCGAGCAGATTCAAGCGCTCGCCCGCGTCCAGCCGCGCCTTGATCTCGTTCACCGACCATTCCGGCACGGCGGCTTCATCATCCTGGCCGTGCCCAAATCCGCTGCTGTCATAGGCTGGCATCCCGCAGAACTCCTCATAGTCGATCAGCCCGGTAATGGTTGGATTCTCGCCGCAGGCCGGGCAGTTGGCCCGCCGGGGCAGGATAATCGTGTCGAACGTCAGGTCGAGCGCGTCATAGAGCAGCAGCCGCCCGACCAGCGGCTCACCGATGCCCAGAATCAGTTTGATGACTTCGGTAGCCTGAAGCGTGCCGATCGTGCCCGGCAGCACCCCGAACACACCCGCCTCGGAACAGCCCGGCACCAGTTCCGGCGGCGGGGGCACGGGCAGCAAGCAGCGGTAGCACGGGCCGTCCGGCGCGCCGAATACACTCACCTGCCCCTCGAAGCGGAAGATGCTGCCGTAGACCAGCGGTTTTTTGAGCAAAACCGCCGCGTCGTTGAGCAGGTAGCGCGTCGGGAAATTGTCGGTCCCGTCTACAATAATGTCGTAGGGGCGCAGCAGATCGAGCGCATTGTGGCTGGTGAGCGGTGTGTGATAGGTATCGATCGTGATGTGCGGGTTCAGGTCCGCCAGCCGCCGCGCCGCTGAGACGACCTTGGGCACGCCACGCGTGCTCTCGCCGTGCACGATCTGGCGCTGGAGATTGGTCACATCCACCACGTCGAAGTCGATCAGCCCCAGCCGCCCGACACCCGCCGCCGCGAGATACATCGCCACCGGGCTGCCCAGCCCGCCCGTGCCCACAATCGCCACGCGCGCCGCCTTGAGCCGGCGCTGGCCTGCCTCGCCCACCTGCGGCAGGATCAGGTGGCGGCTGTAGCGCTGCGCCTCGGCGGGCGTCAGATCGGCGGCGGCCCCGGTGGTCGGTCTGGTTCCTTCTGTCACGCCCTTGTCAGCCTTCTACTGCCCGGTCGATAGTCTCTAAGTCTAACACAAAAGCGCCCCGGACTGCTGCCCAGGGCGCTTGATTTCACAGCTATAAAGCGAGTGAGCGGCCTACGCGCCGAACTTGCCGGAGCCGACGCCGAAGATGCGCCCGCTGAGCTTGCAGCCGGCCTGCTCCAGCCGGTCCATGAAGCCGGGCCGGAAGCCGGTCGGGGTGAGGGTGCCGCCGCCCAGCAGGCTGGGGCCACCGCCCTTGTGATCGGGCGTCTGGTAGACGAAGATGTCCTGCAGCGTCACCTGCTCGCCTTCCATGCCCTGCAGTTCCGAAATCTGCACGATCTTGCGGCTGCCGTCTTTCAGGCGGCTCTGCTGGATGATCAACTGCACGGCGCTGGCGATCTGCCGCCGGATCACGCCAACCGGTAGGTCCATCCCGGCCATTAGCACCAGCGTTTCGAGGCGAGCGATACAGTCGCGCGGGCTGTTGGCGTGAATTGTCGTCAGCGAGCCATCGTGGCCGGTGTTCATCGCCTGGAGCATATCCAGCGCCTCACCGGAGCGGCATTCCCCCACCACGATCCGGTCGGGGCGCATCCGCAGGCTGCCCTTGACCAGATCGCGGATGATCAGTCGCCCCTCGGCGCCATCGCTTTTGGGCACGGGCGGGCAGGTTTCCAGCCGGACGACATGCCGCTGCGAAAGCTGAAGCTCGGCGGAGTCTTCGATGGTGACAATCCGCTCGTCGTCTGGGATGTAGGCCGAGAGCACATTCAGCAGCGTGGTCTTGCCGGAGCCGGTGCCGCCCGACACGACGATATTCAGGCGCGCCACCACGCACGCCCGCAGAAATTCGGCGACATCGTCGGTAAACGAGCCGAAGCGGATCAGGTCCTCGACGGTGAGCGGCTTGGCCGGAAACTTGCGGATGGTCACGGTCGTGCCTTGCAGCGCCGAAGGGGGCATGATCAGGTGCACGCGCGAGCCATCGGGCAGGCGCGCATCGACCATCGGGTTATTACGGTTGAACTCGCGCTGGAGTGGCCGGACGATCCGCTGGGTCGTCCACTGCAAATGCTCCTCGTCGTCGAAGACATACTCAGTCTCGGTGATCTTGCCCTTGCGCTCGGCAAAAATGACATCGGGGCCGTTGACCATAATCTCGGAGCAGATCGTATCGTGCACCAGAGGCTCGATCGGGCCAAAGCCCAGCAGATCGAGAATCAGCATGCTTTCCAGCTCGGCCAGCTCGTGCGGCGAAAGCTGGATATGGGCGCGCTCCAGCACGATCCGCAGCCGGTCGCGCACGATCTGCTGGTGCTCCGGATTGCGGCTGTCCATCTGGTCGAACTCGTCGGGCGCCGACAGCAGCTTGCCGCGAAGCTGCTTGCGCAGGGCGGCGATACGCGGCGTGGTGCGGCGCTTGGGCGGAACTTGGTGCTGCTCCTCGAGCTTGGGAGGCTCATCGGCGGGAAACGGCAGATCGGCAGCCGGCGCGAACGGCTGAGGCTGAACCGGCTCAGGCGCGGAAGTCGGCGCGGGCCGGTTCAAACGCGATAATCTTGAACCCATCTCGAAAGCTTTCCTGTCAATAACTGCGCCCGAAGTCGCAGAACCGGGGAGACGCAGGTTAGAATTACATAACTTAGTGTAAAGCTAGAGTGGGGACAAGGCAAGTATCTTCATGCATTTTTTATCTTTTGGAGATCACTCGCGGAACAACGTCAGCCAGTGCTCGGCATCTTTTCGACGCCGGTCGCCCTGCTCCAGCAGCGTCAGCACGAACGACATATCGCGGATGGCTTCGTCGTTCTGCCCGGCATAGTAGAGCGCCACAGCGCGGTAGAAGTAGATTTCGGGGCGACGGGGAGCGAGCCGCTGCGCGCGCGAAAAATGCCGGATGGCATCCTGATACTCACCGTCGTCAACGGCCAGGACGCCGCTGCCGTAGTGTGCCAGCCACTGTGTCGGGTCCATTTCCAACGCGACTGCCAGGTCTTCGGCGGCTTCCGCCGGCTGGTTATAGTCGATCAGCATCAGCCCGCGCGCGACATAATACTCGGCCTTTTTGGGCGCCAGCGTGATCGCCTCATCCAGATCGGCCACCGCCAGATCAAACTTGCCGCGCTCATAATAGTACAGGCCGCGCTCATAATAGCGGTCGGCAGGCTTCAGGCGCCGACCAAAACGCTGGTACCAGGCTGGCTGTTTCATGCTCGATACGTGGTTCCCCTGCCGTGCAATGGCCCAATTATACCGCGCTCGCCCGCCGGCTGCCGGGCCGATCAATGGCTGCTTGTCAGCCTAACTGCTTCGGGTATACTCAGAGCAAAGGTGTTATCCACAATTGAGTCACGATAGGGGCGTCGCGTGAAGCAGTGTGTGAATTGCGGGCATGAAAACCCCGACGACCAGACAAACTGCGTAAAGTGCGGGCTGTCCCTGCGCGTCGAGCCGCTGGGAACCCGAAAACTGGAGCCGGTAGAAGAGGCGGCGCGTCCACGCTGGGGCACGGCCCGGCTGGGGGCTGAGCGCAAGCTGCTGCTACACATTCGTGACAACGCCCAGCCGATCATTGTGCACCTGAAGGACGAGATGGTCCTGGGCCGCCAGGATACCGAAAGCGGCGCCGCGCCGGACATCAATCTGGACGACTATGGTGCGGTAGAAGGTGGGGTTTCGCGCCGCCACGCCCTGCTGTTTCTGGAAGAAGACGCCATCAAGATCAAAGACCTGGGCAGTGCCAACTCAACCTATCTCAACGGCCAGCGGTTGATAGCACACCAGGCGCGGATCTTGCGCGACGGTGACGAGCTGCGCCTGGGCATGCTGGTGATGCGCATCAATTTTGCATGAATAAGATCCCACCGCCGACAAAGATTGGTCATCACGCTACAATAGCATCATATTCGTAGTATAAGACCGAGGAGCCGGGCCAACTCCCGACACTCCCACTCCGCGCGCGGCCTGCCACGCCGCGAGCGAGATCGATCGTGACAGAAGGACAGCATGGCTATCGATAACAATCCGCTGTGGTATAAAGATGCAGTCTTCTACCAGATTTATATCCGTGCTTATAAGGATGGCAACGGCGACGGGCACGGCGATCTCAAAGGTCTGCTCGGCAAGCTGGACTACCTGCAAGCGCTCGGCGTAGACTGCGTCTGGCTGATGCCGATGTACCCCTCACCCCTGATCGATGACGGCTACGATGTGGCCAGTTATCGGGGCATCCATCCTGACTATGGCACGCTCGAAGATTTCAAGGCGGTTGTCGATGGCCTGCACGAGCGCGGGATTCGCCTGATCATCGATATCGTGGTCAACCACACCTCGGATCAGCATCCCTGGTTTATCGAGTCGCGCTCGGCCAAAACCTCACCGCTGCGCGACTGGTATGTCTGGAGCGAAACCGATCAAAGGTACCGCGACGCGCGCATCATCTTTCTGGACACCGAGATCTCCAACTGGACCTACGACGAGCACACCGGCGAATACTACTGGCATCGTTTTTACAGCCAGCAGCCCGATCTGAACTATGACAA
>JAAYCM010000023.1 GCA_012729765.1 Chloroflexota bacterium
GATCCCGACCTATTTCGAGCCGATCCCGGTGCCCGCGGCGGAGCCTGGCCGCGCGCCGACGCGCTGGCTGGTCGATGGCGGGGTGGGCAGCTTCGGCAATCCGGCGCTGGTGGTCGCCCGCGAGATGATGGACGCGCGCAGCACCGCGCAGCCGTATGATCCCGCCGCCGTGACGCTGTTCTCGTTTGGGACGGGCTATGTGCCCACCGAGGTTTACGACCGGGCCTACGGTTCCCCGGCGGGCTGGTGGGCAATCGAGTGGGCGGAGCGCGTGACGGACCTGTTTACCGACGACGCGATCCGCGAGCAGACGCGCAGCATCCCGGCGCAGTATCCCGGCGTGGACCTGCGGCGCTTCCAGGTGACGCTCGACCGCGTGGTAGACCCGGATCGCTTCGACCTGATCGACAGCTACCTGGCCGAGAAGGGCGAAGAACTGCGCCGACTGGTGCTGGAACAGCGGCACGCGCTGGCTTTGCCGGAATCCGGCGCGGCGCACGACCCGGAACACCTGCTCGATCCGGCGACGGCGGCCCTGCTGCGGCGCACGCTGCCCGGCTGATCGCGCGCCAAACTCCGCGTTGACGCGCGGCGCGAGCGCTGCTAATTTTAGGAGCATGCGCACCGAACCCCTGCTCCGCAAACCAACTCTGCTCCGACTCATGCTCGGCGGGCTGCTGATCGTCTGGCTGCTGGCCGGGCTGCTGCGTCCCCTGCACGCCGACGAGACGCGCCGCCGCCTGCGCGTCCCGATCCTGATGTACCACTACATCAGCGTCCCGCCGCCTGATGCCGACCGCTACCGGCTCGATCTCTCCGTCACGCCCGATCAGTTCGCCGCGCAGCTCGCGTGGCTGCGCGACAACGGCTACAGCGCCGTCTCGCTGGACGATGTGTATCTGGCGCTGACCGAAGGCTATCCACTGCCGCCGCGCCCGGTCGTGCTGACCTTCGACGACGGTTACGCCGACGCCTACCAGCACGCCTTCCGCCTGCTGCGCGAGTTTGGCATGACCGGCACATTTTTCGTGATCACGGGCTGGATCGACGCGGGCACGCCGGGGTATCTGACCTGGGCGCAGGCGCGCGAGATGGCCGCCGCCGGGATGTCGATCCAGAGCCACAGCCGGACGCATCCCAACCTGGCCGGGGCCGACTGTGACTATGACTGCCTGGTGTATCAAATCCTGGGCAGCGTCGAGACGCTGGAAGCCGAACTGGGCACGCGCCCGCGCTTTTTCTGCTATCCGGGCGGGCGCTATGATCAGGCGGTGCTGGAGCTTCTGCCGCAGGTCGGGATCGTAGGAGCGGTCACGACGCATGCCGGAACGCTGCACGTCAGCGACCGGCTGCTGGAAATGCCGCGCGCTCGCGTGCGGGGCACGACGACGCTGGACGATTTCGCGTGGATGGTGCAGACATGGCGGGAGTAGAGGCGCAGGCAAGAGGAACGGGCAGATGCCGGTAGGGACGGCATCCGCCCAGGGTGTAGGGGTTGAAGCCAGGCGGTTTAGCGGTTGCCAAACTGCCTGTATAACACGACCGCGCCGACCACAATCAGCAGCAGCGGCCATGTGCTCCACAGGTTAATCAGGCCGAAAACGCCGATCCCAACCATGATCGCGCCGGCCCACATCCGGTTACGGTCGCGCGGGTTCCAGACGCGGCCATTCTGCTCGTAGTTGCGCCACGCGTTCCAGGCCAGATAGCCGCCGACCAGGACCAGGAAGAAGCCCCAGCCGCTCAGATCGAGGATGGCGAACAGGCCGATCAGCGCGATCACCGCGCCGCCGGTCATGCGGTTGCGGCTGTTCTCGACCCAGACACGGCCATGCGCCTCGTAGCTCTGCCAGCCATCCCACATCAGCCAACCGCCGATGCCGAGCAGCGCCAGGCTCCAGATATTGAAGTCCAGCCCCAGTACGTTCTGGACCAGGTAGAGAATCCCGATCCCGATCAGGGCCAGGCCGGCCAGCGCGGGCCAGTTGCGCTCCTCGATTAACTGGCGGATATCGAAGCCGGGCACGCCCTGCGATCCGCCTTGCCGTTTCGATTTGCGTTCGGCCTCGCGCACCGGGCCGCCATTGTTCCAGTTATCAGCCATTGCGATCCCTCACCAGTTTCATCACTCGGATTTTTCCGTCCTCAATCACTATTACGCAAGGCTGCGCGGTGGGTTGCGCGGGCGAATTCATCAAAAATTTGGTTGAAGCGGGCAGTTCTTGATTTGCTCGTGTGCCGGGTAATGCTACACTACGGTAAGCGTTGCCTCTGCAAGGGGAATTTCCAATTATGAACTTTGTCGAACGTGTCCAGCTAGGCCCCCAGGCGGTTCCCCTGACGATTGGACGGAGCGTGCACGGTCGGTGGCGCTGCGCGTATCAGCCCGCCGCCGGGCCGCACGACGATCACGCGCCGGCGGCGCTGCATCTGGTGCAGGACGCCGACCGGCTGGTCTTTGCGCTGGCGGATGGCCCGGCTGCCGCGCTGCTGGCGTACCACCTGGCAGAGCATCTGTGGACGATGGAAGACGTTGCGGCGCACTGGCCGGAGCCGCTGTGGGACTGGCTGTCCGAGACGTCACGCTGGACCGATCTGCCGCCGGGCCGGACGACGTTCATCGCCGGGCGGGTGGAGCGGCTGGTGCCGGGCGGCCTGATCTATCTGGCATGGCTCGGCATGAACGGCGTGCGCCTGTTGACCCGGATGCGCGATCCGCTCGCGCTGGATACGCGTTTGAAGCCGGACGACGGGTGGAGTCCGCAGCACGGCCCCGGTCCCGACCGGACGGCGCTGCACGCGCATCGCGGGACGTTGTTTCAGTTGGAGCGGTTGGTGATCGCCTCGCCGGGCGCGATGCCGCTGGTGGACGATCTGGCCGATCTGAGCAGCGGCGACCTTCAGCAGGCACTCGAAGACTGGGGCCGCGAAGCCGCGCGCGATCTGGCTGTGCTGGATCTGCGCTTCAATCCGGTGCAGAACCCGCCTTCGAGCGTGCTGCTGACGTATCATTGGGTCGCGCCGGAACAGTGTATCCTGACGTGGCGGCCCGGCTCACCGGCGACCGGCTATCGCCTCGAAGAAGCATCCTCGACGGCGTTCGATGACGCCAGCCTGCTCGCCGAGCTGAACGACGAGCGCCAGACCAGCTACCGATTTTCTCCCCCGGCCAGCCGCACCCACTACTACCGTGTGATCCCCCACAACCAGGGCGTGCCGGGCGAGCCAAGCGAGCCGGTGAGCGTCGTGCCACTGGCGCTGGCCGCGCCGATCATGGAGCCGGTCGAGTGGTCGTCGGATGGCGGCTACCACTTGCGGTGGACACCGATCCCGCAGGCGACCGGCTACGAGGTCCAGGCGTCGGCGTCCGCCGGATTTGAGCCGGACGAAACGCAGATGATCTACCGGGGCGACCTGGCTGAGACGGTGCTGCCCTACGAGACGCGGCGCAGCCTGTTCTACCGGGTGCGGGCGATCAATGTGCTCTATGCGCCGCATACGCCTTCGGCCTGGAGCCACCCGCGCCGGTCACCGGCCCGCCTCAGTACACCGGTCTGGACCGAAGTCTCGCAGCGGCGCGTGGCCTGGAAGCCGGTGCCGGGGGCGCGGCAGTATATCGTGCAGGTGCGGGCCAAAGGCTTCGACGTGCTGGACCAGGGCGAAATGGTTTCCACGGTGAACTGCTTTAGCGCGGTGGCCGAGCAGCCGACGATCTACCGCGTCCGTGCGTTGCGCCGCCCGGATGACGAGCGCACGTCGAGCGAGTGGAGCGAGGCGGTCACAGTCGCGCCGCCGACTGCCAGCCTGCCGGTGCGCGTGCCCAATCTGAAGCTGCTGGCGTCGCTGCTGATCGTGGCGACTCTGGTTGCGCTGCTGGTCGGTGTGGCGCTGGGCATTATCGGCTTGCAGGCGTTCCAGCGCGATGAAGCGACGCCGACCCCGGCGGTTGCCGCCACGCCGGAAGCGCTCGACGCGGCAAGCTGGCATCCACACGCCGGAGAATAGGGGGGAGAGAACTATGAGCAACGGAACTGGCGATCCACAGCCCGTCAAAGGTAGGACTCGGCTCGATTGGCTTCAGCAAGGGTTGCTCATCATTATTCTAGGACTGATTATTCTTTTTATGCTGTTGACGTTGTACGTTGCCTTTGTACGGGCCGATCGTTATCGGACCGGGGATGACTCCCCGCAGCCAGTAGTATTAGAAATTACCAGCTTAGCTGAAAACGGTGATCCGATAGAAGCCCCGGTAGACCCGTCGCAAAGTGTCCAGGAAGCACTGCGCCTCTCGCAGGAAGCCCGCGCCGAAGCGCTCCGGGCCGCCGAGTCGGCGCAAAATACATCCGATAACCTCGATTTGATTCTGAGCTATCTTGAAGGCGCGGCGGTGCTGGTCGGGCTGGCAGCCGGTGCAGCAGCGCTCTTTGGCATGCGCAATTGGAATGAGACGCGCGATAAACTCGAAACAGAAATAGAAAAGTTGAATAGCCAGCGCCAAGATCTCGAAGGCTATAAAGCCGATCTGAAGAATCTGCCTGATAGTCTCAGGCGGGCTGAGGCGTTGATGAGACAGATCTCCGATGCCGACGCGATAATGCAAAAGCTGCCTGAAGATTTTCGGCGGATTCAGGGGATGCAACAGGGACTTAATCATCTGCTTTTCGCGCAGGATCAGCTCAGGCTGAACAATTATCCAGAAGCTTATGCGGCTGTTCTGGCTGCATTAGCGGCTGCCGATGGGCAGAACGATTATGCACTCTATATTGCTGGCTGGTTAGAACTTCAATATATCTCGAAGCCGGAACAAGATGGTCTCGAACGCCTTGCAAGCGTCAAAGATCGTTCTCCCTTTCTACGAGCTGCCTATGGGGTTGGCTTACGGCGCAAAGCTAAAGACGTGGAAGATCAAGCTGAACAACGGCGGATGTATAACCGGGCCGAGGCGGAGTTGATCTACGCCTTAAGCGAAAGTCCGCAGCTGCTTGACCTCAACTTTGAGTCGTATTGGGGGCCGGTGGGCGGCATCCGGCGAGAAAAGAAAGCGATCGATGAGGCAATTACCGCCTATCAGAATGCGTTGGAAGTGACTCCGCGTTCGTCATATCCAATGGGCAACCTGGCGGCGTTGTACTTAATGAAGGCTAAAGCTGAACCGGAATCGGGCCAGCGGGATGATTGGGTGGATAGGGCGGCAGTCACGTTTGCAGACACCCTGATATTTGCGACTGCTGAGTTGGCGATTATGCCGACAGATTACTATCACGTCATGGATATAGCACAGTCTATGATGATGTTAGGGCAGCGCGACGCGACCAATTTTCAGGAAGCCCACAAACGTTTGGATAGTGCCATCCATATGAAACAGGCCACCTTTAAAACTCTCGGCGTGTCGCTCAGGGGCTGGCGCGATCTGTACGACAATTGCCCAGACGAGTGGCCGGAAGTCCGCGAGAATCTGGCGGAAGCGATCAAGCGGGTCGAGGCGGCAATTGAGGAGCGGAAGGCCACAGAATCGCCGCCATCAGCGTAACGACAGGGGCGCGGCTCAGTAATCGTCCTCTTCGGGGGGCAGGCCGCGCTTGGGCTTGTCCTCGAGCATCGGCGGGCGGACCAGCGCCCCGACCAGTGTACTCAGGCCGACCAGGATCAGGATGCCGGGCCACCACGCATCGAGCCAGAACAGCATGGCAATCCCGATCAGCCAGAGCGAGCCTTGCAGCCCGGCCCACAGGCCATCACGCGAGATGCTGCCGGGCAGCATCGCCAGCCCGATCACCAGCAAGATAGCCGGGAAAACGTCGATCTCCAGCAGAAAGATCAGCCCCAGCCCGATCAGGATGATCCCGCCGGTCACGCCTTCGAGCGCGTTCTTTTGATCGTTTTTCACCTTACCCATAATGCATGTCTCTCCCACGGAGCCAGACTGCTACTGTCGGTAGTGGTTGCGCCGCTGCGGCTGTTCCAGCGGCAGATCGTCTTCATCCTCGTCCGCGAGCCAGCCGTCGTCCTCGTCTGCCGGGTGTGCGATCGACGGCAGCGGCAGACCGGCGTCACGCTTGCGCTTGGCCTTGTGCTTTTCGCTCTGGCGCTGGCTCTGCTCGATCTTATCCGGCGGCACGATGGCGACCAGCAGCGTGCTCAGCCCGGCCAGGATGAGCACGCCCGGCCAGATCATATTGGTGGCGAACAGCACGCCCAGGCCGAGCAGCCAGATCGAAGCCTGGGCGCTGACCCACAGCCCCATACGGCCCGCTCCGGCGACCAGGATCGGGATGCTGACCACCCAGCTCAGGAGTAGTATCCAGGGCCAAAAGGCGTTGGTCGCAAACAGCAGCGCCAGCCCAAACAAAAAGAACGCGCCGCTGAACAGTACGATCCGTTCAGTTCTCTGTTCATGGTCGGAGTTCATCTGCGGTGTCCTTGTGTGATATACCCCTACGTTCATAGTGTACGATCATTTGCCCGGTCTGGTTTCTCCTGGACATATAGTACGCTATGATCGAAGTGGGGCGGTGGCTGGCGGGCCGCTCCAAGATAAGTATATCCGGCCAGGTATGGGGCGAAAAGGACCTGCGACGATGGTTTTTCAGACAGCGAAAATGCCGGCACAGAAACGGATCGCACTGATCGCGCACGACGACCGCAAGCTGGATCTGCTCGAATGGGCGCAGTACAACCGCGACGAGTTGAGCCAACACATCCTGTATGCCACCGGCACCACCGGCACAATTTTGTCGAAGCGATTGGGGCTTGAGGTCACGACGTTCATGAGCGGGCCGATGGGGGGCGACCAGCAGATCGGATCGCGCATCGCGGAAGGCGAAATCGACGTGCTGATCTTCTTCTGGGACCCGCTCGAATCGCACCCCCACGATCCCGACGTGCGGGCGCTGCTGCGCGTGGCCGTGATGCAGAACATCCCGATCGCGTGCAATCGCTCGTCGGCGGATTTTATCTTCTCGTCGCTGCTGATGGACCAGCCGTATGAGCGGCACCTGTACGACTACGTGACGCGGCTTAAGCGTGAGCGGGTGATTGAGCAGGTCCGGTTTACGGACGAAACCCACTAGGGGCGGCAGTCGAGTGGGCCGGGGTGGGGCATAAAAACGCCGCGCCAGGCATCCGGCACGGCAGGAAATGGGCGGTTGGTCAGGCTGGCGGGTCAGGACTGATCGGACTGTGGGCCGGATTCGTCCTGAGCGGGATCGAGGGTGACTTCGCGCTCGTTGTTACTGGCAGTGTGGTCGAGCCGCTCTTCGGTGTCGAGCCGGGCACGGATGGCGCGCAGATCGTCGCGGTCGGTTCCGGTGCGGCGAATTTCGCGCTCGCGGGTTTCGAAAGCACTTTCAGCTTCAGTCAGAACTACCTGGGGCAGTTCCAACGTGCTGCGGCGGTGATCCAGCACAGGATCGATGTCTAGGATTTCACCGTCGGGGATGGGGCCGGTTTGGGCCTCTGCGTCGATGTTGTCCGGGCCAACTAGCTCGCCAGGCCCTGGCACCTCTGGCTGATCAACCACACTCTGTCTCCTTACCCCGCTTGCCGATCTTTGTGAATTCTTCATTATTGTGACGCGTTTACGATCAAAATTCAACTACCTGGCGCCAGATTTTAGACAAAATTTATAAATTCTTCATCAGACCTGAGGATCACTCGTGCTTTTTTTTACGCCCTTCCTGAATCGTCAGCGGGGCCTGGCTGCGGCGCTGGATGGCTTCGGCCCAGCGCTGGGCATGGCGCACCACGTAGCCGGTAATCTGCCGCTCGCCGGTCGACGTCTCGTGCTCGATGCGCAGCAGATCGGTGGAGAAGGGATTGATCTCGCTCAGACCGCCGCGCTCGATCACGGCAAGCTGCCGGATGCTCGCCAGCGGGATGGCGCTGCGCCAGCCAAACAACAGACGATCCGGGGCGAGATAAAGTTCCGTTTCGCGGTCGGTCTGCCACTGCCCGTGAATATCCTGAAAGACGCGCGTGGCGCTGGCCGGGCCGTAGTCCTGCCGCTGGCTGACATCACGCAGCGGCTCGCCGCTGAACTGGCTGAGCTGCCGCGCGAACGTATGCGGCTTGTCTAGCACGAAACTGTAGACGCGCCAGCCCGCCGGGCCGTCGTAGTGCACAAAGAGCGCCTGCCGGTTTGTAGCCTCGCCCACCGGGACGGAGCGCACCTCGATCCACCGGATCAGGTCGAGCGGGACGCTGCTATCGCAGCTTGTGGCGCGCCGCCCTACAAACACCAGCCGGTGATCGGTCAGGCCCAGCGCACCGGACACGGCCTGTGCCATGCTGTAGGATTCGCGGGGGCGCGTGCTCAGGCAGCTTGCGAACACGGGGCCGTAATGCACGCGCTGCCCGGCGCGCACCCACTCGGTACGCACGCGGATGACGTATGCCCGCAGACCCCGGCGCTCCCAGGCCCACAGCGCGGCACCGATCCCCCCGGAGAGGCCCAGCGCACCCAGCACGACTAAGATTTCGCTCATGATCGCTTTGAGAGTAGCCCAGAGGCAGCCGGACATGATCCCCTGGCCGCACCGCTTATCTGCCATAATCTTACCGCTGCCCGCCGCTTTCGCATAACCTCAATCTTGGGGGGAAACTCTGGATTGTGCGGTTCTCCAAAACACCTATAATGGAAACCGTTGGGCTGCCGCGCGCTGTGCCGGTGGATCACCCAACAGTGTTTTTTTGTTATGGCAGGCAGAAAAGGACAAAGCAAGCATGAAGAAGTGGGGTCTCCTCTTGATGGTGGTTGGAATGCTCGCGTCACCGATGGTAGCATGCGGGTTCCCGCTCCCGGCTGGCACGGAAATGATGGCAGTGAGCAAGGCCGTCTGCGCCGAAGGCGAGCCGACGGAATCATGCCAGATGCGCCAGGACGCATACCAGCTCATGAGCAAGCTCCAGACGGCGAGCGTGACCGATTTGCAGATGGCGATGGATATGGAATCTGAAGGCGAAGCGATGAATATCGCGCTGACCGGTCGCTTCGATTACGAGGCGGCGGTATCGGAAACCAGCACCCTGGGCGCCAACGTGCACGTCTGGATCGACGAAGGCCAGATGACCGAGGCCGGCTCGACCGAAGCGCTCGATGCACTGGAGTTCATCGTGATGGACACGACGGGCTATACCAGCAACGACGGCGGGCAGACCTGGGTGTCGGAAGCCCTCGATCAGGACGCGATGTCGGGCCTGGGCCTGATCCTGGGCCTGGGTGGGACAAGCGGCACCGGGTTGGATATGTTCAACGATCCGACGACCTTTGCCGTCACGGCGGGCGAGTCGGTCGAGTATAACGGGCAGATGATGAACGTCCAGACACTCACGCTCGACCTGACCGGGCTGTTGAGCAATACCGAGGCGCTCAGCGCCATGCTGACCGAAGGTCTGGCGGCTGGCGGCGATGTCGGGCTGGACGAGGAAGCAATGGGCGGGATGACGCCGGAAGATTTCGCGATGGTGGCCGCGATGATGCTGCCGTTCCTCGAAGGCACCGAAATGTCCACTACGATCTACATCGGTGCGGACGATGGCTACATTCACTACGTCGAAGATCATTTCGTGCTCAGCATGGACATGAGCGCGTTTGATCCGACGCAGCAGCCGGTTTTCATGAACTACCAGCTTTCGGGCTACATCACCGGGCATAACCAGCCGGTGAGCATCGCTGCTCCGGCGGGCGCGGTCGAGGGCGAGGGCGTGTTCGGCGAGGGTGGCCTGTTCGGCAGCGACAGCGACCTGGGCGGCAGCCTGTTCGGTACGACCGAGTAACACACGCTCTTTTTTCTGAGCACCAGCACAGCAGGCCGTTCCGGTTGGGAGCGGCCTGTTTTGTTAGGCTGAGACCTGTGAGCGAGGGGTTTTCTAACCAATCCGCCTTGTCGCGCAACGCGCGAATTCTTATACTCGTACTGGATTATGCTTACACTCGAGCGGAAAAGCGTCTTTCTGCTCGCAGCCTATGTTTTCCAGTAACAATGTTGAAGGAGACACACCCTGATGAAACACCTTGCTCGTATTGCATCGATCGTGCTGGTTATGGCGCTGGTGATGCTCACGCCAGGGCTGGCCGCATTCGCTCAGGGCGGGACCGATCCCCAGTGCACCGGTCTGGCCGAGGCGGACTGCCAGATTCTGTTGGGCGCCAACGGCACCATGGACACTGTGAGCGCGTTCAGCATACCCGCCTGGAGCCTGAATGTGAGCTTCGCGGCGGAAGGCGAATCCGTTTCGCTGACAGCCAGCGGCAGCGGTGAGATTGTCCTGCCCGCTGATCCGGCAGCCGGCGCCGAAGATATGGTGCTGCATATGGTCATCGACGAAGCATCCGCAGTCTCGCCCGATGGGACCGAATCGGGCAGCCTCGAGTTCATCCTGATGGGCAATATGCTCTATGTGAATATCGACGGTGAATGGTACGGCGGCGACATTTCAGATGAAATGGCCGAAGGCCAGGAGGCGGCAGGTGAAGAGATGGGCGGCGCAGGTGTAGCCAACCCGGCTGATATCGCCCTGGCGCTCGAAGGGCTGGACCTCTCGGCGGCTGTGTCTACGACCCGCGATGCCGACGCCGAAATGATGGGCCAGTCGATGGCGGTCTTCACCACGAACGTGGATGCCGCGCAGGTGGTCGTCACCCTGCTGACCTTCCCGCCCGTGCTTCAGGCGTTGATGGGCGCGATGGGCGGCGACACGGCGGGTATGGAAGAGATGGAGTTGACGCCGGAAGACGTGCAGATGTTGGGCATGATCTTCGCCCCGATGCTGGCCGGCACCCAGATCAGCCTCACGCGCTGGGTTGGCGTCGATGATGGTTACATCCATCACATCGAATTCGTGACAGACCTGTCGCTGGACGTGTCGATGTTCGCGTCCGGTGAGGGTGCCCCGACCGAGCCAATCACGGGTAATATCTCGCTGACCTCGGACCTGGCAGGCTTCAACGAGAGCTTCGATATCACCCCGCCGGCGGATTATCGCCCACTGGAAGAGTTGGAAGGCGAAGCCGAAGCGCTGGGGATGTAGCCCCACCGGCTCGACCGATCCGATCGAATCCAACCCCTGCCCACACCGGGCAGGGGTTTTTTTGAGCGGACCGCTTTACAGCCTTATTTTTGTTACTATTTTATAACTTTCCTTATAGGCGTGCTTGATCGAGATATAGTTTAATCAGGGTAGTAATCTGGGGTAGAAACTGTGTACGTTAATCAGGTGGGTGATAGCGCGCCAGTCCGGTGTGAGAGGGACAACGATGAAGGATAAAGCGGTAAAGGACCTGTTTTCGGAATTTGTCCGGCTGCGTCAGGCAGGCCAATCGCGCGATTCAGCCTGGCTGGAGATCGAGTCGCGGGCGAACGAGATGGCTTCCGCCGAGCGCGAGCGGCTGCTCTCGTACCTGGTGGAGTGGGAAGCGCGCGAAGGCCGCAACTATCAGCCGGCGCAGCCCGATCCCTACGCGACCCAGATCAAACCCTATGCCAGAGTGCAGGAAGTGCTTCAGCGCGAAGCAGAGGCCCAGGCGGCCCCGGTGGCCCCGCGCTCCAACGTCATCCGGCGCATCGCGCGCCCCCAAACGGCTGCCCCTGTCGCCAGCGGGGAGATTTCATGCCCGGTCTGCCACCAGCCCAACCAGCCCGGCGAGCGCTACTGCTATCGCTGCGGCACGCTGCTCGAAGTCGGTTTTGGCAAGACGCGCCAGATCGACGATGCGGAACTCCCTGAGGCAGACGACAGCCCGTGCTTCTTCTCGGATGGCATGGCGCTCTATCTCCAGGTGCGCGGCGTGCAGCAGCCGATCCGTGTCGTGCCGCGCCAGAACGAAATGGTGATTGGCCGCAGCGCGCCGGACGGTGTGATGCTGCCCGACATCAATCTCGGCCCCTATCAGGGTGAAACGATGGGCATCTCGCGGCTGCACGCCGGGCTGAAACGCCAGGGCGACGCGCTGGTGCTCACCGACCTGGGCAGCCTCAACCACACCTATATCAACGGCCAGCGTTTGCTGCCGCACGAGGTACGCGTGCTGCGCGACGGCGACGAGCTGCGTTTCGGCAAGCTGGCGGTGCGCGTGTACTTCCGCCAGGGTTAAGGACACAAAAAAGCGGCGGGAGCATCCACGCTTCCGCCGCCGTTTTTTCCTCGTAAGCTATTCAGCTACACGGTTTGCAGGGTGGCCCCCGTCGGGATCAGGTCCAGGTTGTGGCCGACTGTTTCCAGCCCTACCAGGGCGCGATCCAGGTGCTCTTTGGTGTGCGACGCCATATAGCTCGTGCGCAGCAGGCTCATATTGGGCGGAACGCCCGGCGGCACGACCGGGTTGGTGTAGACACCTTCTTCAACCAGGGCGTGCCAGGCGAGCACGGTGCGGTAATCGTCGCGGATCAGGAGCGGGATGATCGGCGTTTCGCTGCTGCCGGTATCGTAGCCCAGGCGGTGCAGCCCGGCGAGCATATAGCGCGCGTTCTCCCACAGCCGCTCGACGTGCTGCGGCTCGGTTTCCATAATTTCGAGCGCGGCCAACACCGCCGCCGCATTGGGCGCGGGCAGGCTGGCGCTGAACATCAGGGCGCGGGCGTGGTGCTGGATGAAATGCAGCACGTCGGCATCCCCGGCGATAAAGCCGCCGATGGACGCGAACGACTTGCTGAAGGTGCCCATGATCAGGTCAACGTCATCGGTCAGGCCGAAATGAGCCGCTGTACCGCGCCCACCGGCCAGCACGCCGAGGCTGTGCGCGTCGTCCACCATGATCCGCGCGCCATACCGCTTGCAGATCTCGACCAGTTGGGGCAGGGGCGCGATATCGCCGCCCATGCTGTAGACGCCATCGACCACCACCAGTTTTCCGGCGTCGGCGGGCAGGCGGCTGAGCGCTTTGTCCAGGCTGTCGGGATCGCTGTGCGAAAAGCGGCGCATCTCGCCCCGGCTCATCAGGCAGCCATCGACGATACTGGCGTGATCATCCTTGTCGATGATCACATAGTCGCCCTTCTGGACGATGGCCGAGATGGTCCCGACATTGGTCTGGTAGCCGGTGGGGAAGACGAGCGCGGCCTCTTTGCCGACGAACTTCGCCAAGCGGCGGTCCAGCTCCAGATGAAATTCCAGGGTGCCGTTCAGGAAGCGGCTGCCGGTGCAGCTTGTCCCGAAACGCTCAATCGCGTCGATCGCGGCGGCGCGCACTTTGGGATGCGTGGTGAGGCCGAGATAGTTGTTCGAGCCGATCATGACCACTTCACGGCCCTTGAACATGGCAGTCGTGCCCTCGGAATCGCTGAGCGGCTGGAAAAAGGGATAGACTCCCATTTCGATCGCTTCTTTGGCGCGGGTGAAGCTCCGCGTCTTATCAAATAGGTCCATGTTTCAATCGGTCCCTTTTCTGCTCGCCACGCGACGTTCGCGTTGACGGATCATAACTTCCTGATTCAGTCATAGCCGGATGCCAGCACCATGACGTATAACAAATCACGGCACCAAAAGATGCGCGTGATCGACTGGCGTTCTCATTTTATCCAAGAAAAGATTAGATTGCGATAACGCTAGCGCTTGATCGCGGCCCGTTTATTCAAAAACCCCAATAGGTACTCCTTACCATTCCAGATCAGAGGGCGGGACGCTGTCTTCGCTGCCGTCGGAAGCCGGCGCGGGCGGCTCGTCCCACTGTTCTTCCGGGGCATGGGGATGTTCCGGCGGCGGGAGCGGGGCCGGGCGCTGGAGATAAGTCGGCTCTTCGGTGGCGGGCGGCAGCTCCGGGCTGGCCTCGCCGGAGTCGGCGAACCACACGCCTTCCAGCCAGTCGAGCGTCTCGGTGATCGTATCCGGCGTCAGGCGCACGGCGGCTTCGTAAGCCTGGGGCGCGAAGGCATAGATGCGGCCAAAGTGCTCGCGCACGACGAAGATCAGGTACGGCTGCTCCCAGCGCTGGTGTGTCCAGAGGAAGGCGATCCCGTTCTCACGCCGCATCAGGTCGAGCCAGCGCCGCCGGTCGGTGGTGCTGAGTCCTACCAGCGGGAAGCGCAGCCCCAGCATACTGGACAGGGTGAACGTGAAATTGAGCGTCGCGTCCGGCCCGCGATCGATCGGAGCGTCGATGGTCAGCGAGGCCGAGTCATCCTGGCTGCTGATCAGGGCGGTGGCCTGGCGCGAGACTGGCTCGCCCGGCCTGGGGCTGAACTGGGTGTGAGAGAGCAGCGGCGCGTTTTGGTAGCGCCGGACAAGCTGCGCGTCGAGATCGGTTTCGCCGGCGAAAAACTGCTGGAGCAAAACCGGCGCGCTGGCCTGAACCAAACGCTGGTGGCCGGACTCGCGCAGATCGAGGGCGAGCCGCTGGCGATCCTGATTGGTGATGCGACGCGTAAATTCACGGGTGAGGCGGATCAACTCCTCAACCGGGATATCGTCCAGCGGTGGGGTAGGTGGTTTAGAGGGCCGGGTTGGACCCTGATGGCGTGAGTCGGACATTGACGTGTGCTAGCTCCAGGCGCGAACCATACTGGCATCATTATACCATACGGTGCCAGGCGGCAACCGCGCGGCGGCGGCAGTAGCCAGCCGGCGCGAAGCGTGGCACAATCTGCTGAAAGGAGTGTGTGCGATGGTCCCTGATAATCCCCTGTCTACCTTGTCGCTGCTGTTGGCGCTGCTGCTGTGCGCGCTGTTGAGTGTGGTGGCCTATCTCGTCGTGCCGGTGGGTGTCGAGAGCGTGGTCCCGGTGCCGGAAATCGAGATTGTGACGCCGGAAGCTGTGCCGGACGACACCGCACCGGAGACGACATATGCGCCGCACGGGTTGGGGTGGAGTCTAAATCTCGTTAGGGTCGCGGTGGAAGTCGGTTAGGATAGCCGAGTCCCCGTTGACAGCGGTTCTGATGCTCCGCTATACTGACTTCACAAACGAACAAATGTTCTGAGTTGTGACGCACGCATGGGGTGTCAGGATGGGCACGATGGTGGACAGGCGAGGCTCAGGCCGCGCGCGCCGGGCACAGCAGGTGGGGAGCCTGTCTCGGCTGCAACGCAGCCAATTCTATCGTCAGGCGCAGAGGAGCGGGCATGAACGACAATAACCCGTCCTCACGCGATCTGGTATTCGATTTCATTGTGGACTACAAGCGCGAGCACGACGGGCTGGCCCCGGCGGTCAAAGAGATCGCGGGGGCGTGCCTGCTCAGCGTCTCGACGGTGCGCTATCACCTGTTGATGCTGGAGCGCGAGAACCGGATTCGGATCGTAGGCCGCCGCGCGATCGAGGTGATCGGCGGCTCGTGGGATATGCCCGACGACGAATAGCCCGCTCGGCAGCGGGCTGCATAGAGGATATGGGGGCGCAGGGTACGTTGACCTGCGCCTTTTGCCGTGCCGGGTGGCTAGCGTGTGATGCATGTCTGAGGGACAGCCACAGATGCCGGGTTTCGTGTAGGGGCGATGCTTGCCTCGCCTGCCGCTGGCGCATCCTCGCCTGGCAAGTGCATAACAGCCGCTAGTCGGTCTGAGCGGCCAGGGCCGCGCCCGCCGCCATGCCGGAGAGCGCCGCGCCTTCGACGCGCGGTTGCCCGAAGGCGTCCCCGGCAAAGGCCAGCGCCGGCAGCCGATCCGCAACCAGCGTGCGCTCCGGGTAGGTGACGGTTGGCAGGGCATAGCGCCAGCGATCAAGCCGCGCTTCCACGATCGCGGTGTGAAAATCCTTGAAAATCTCCAGGCCAAAGGCCAGCGCATGCAGAACGGCGTCGTCCGGCTGGCTCCAGATCTGGCGGCTGTACTCCGGCCCGGCATGCACGGTAATCAGGTTTACGCCGGGTGAGATGCCTTTGCAGTGGTTGTCCGCGATCCAGGTGATCGCGGCGTTAGGGCGCTGGACGGCCCCTGGCTCCGGCAGGCGGATCTCGCCGCCCATCCAGTACAGGCCCGCCAGGCAGGGTGCATACTCGATTCGTTCCAGCGCGGCACGGTTGGCCGGGGTGAGCGCGATCGCGCTGGCATCGAGGAGCGCCAACGCCTGTGGAACCGGCGGCGTGAGCAGCAGAGCCGAGGCGCTGTAGGTGCTGCCGTGCGCGTCTTCCGCCTGCCAGCCCTGGCCGGATCGCGTCAGCCGGGCCAGCAGTGTGCCATAGCGGATGGACAGATCGGTGGCGAGGTGGGCGGCAAGCGCCTGCATCCCGCCCCGCACAGCGTAACGCGGGTGTCCGTCGGACGGAGTCGCGCCCAGGCTGCCGTCGCTCCAGCCGCGCGACCACTCATAGATCAGCCCGGCATCCCGCCAGCGCTCGACCCAGCTGCCAAATTCGGATGTGCGCACCGTGAAGAACTGCGCGCCGCTGTCGGCCCGCCCCGGGCCAATCTGCCGGGTGGCGAGGCGCCCACCGGGTTCCGGCTGCTGCTCGATCACCAGTGCGCGCAGTCCATGCTGGGCGAGCGTGTGAGCGGCCATCAGGCCCGCCATGCCCGCGCCGACGATCAGGACATCTGACTTGCCGTGTTCAGCCATACTGTTCCCCTCCCTACGCCGTATCCATTATAGGGTATACGAGCCGCTGGCAGTTGGCTAATTGTGACAAGTCTCACTTGTCGAGCGCGGCGTTGATCTCGCGCGCGGCTGCGGACGGGCTGGCGATAAACTCCGGCTGCGCGTCGGGAGCAGGCTGGGGCCGCTGGCGCAGATAGGTATTCTGGCGCACGAGCAGCACGCCGGCCAGGGTCAGGCTGCCGCCGACCAGCAGGCCCGCCGTCAGCGGATCGTCCAGCACGAGGATTCCGGCCACCGCGGCGATGATCGGCGTGAAGTTGTGGTAACTGGTCGCGCGCGTCGGCCCCAGCTCGCGCAGAGCATAGTTCCACACCAGGAAGCCGGCTGCACCGGAGAGCAGGCCGCTGTAGAGGAGGTTGGGCAAAATGCGCGGCAGGCTGCTGATGGACACGCTGAGCAGTTCCGGTGCGGCGAAGATCAGCATGCCCAGGGTGGTGAAATAATGCGTCCACACCGCCAGCGCCATCCCGCCCAGGCGGTCGAGCGCGGGCTTGGCCAGGATATTGCCCAGGGCGGCGATGATCGCTGAGGCGAGCAGCAGGGCGCTGCCAATGAGATCGTCATGCGAGAGCGAGAGGCTGGCCCCGCCCTGGCCCAGCACGACCAGCGCCACGCCGGCCAGGGTCAGCGCCAGGCCCAGCAGCAGATTCCGGCGCAGCATCACCAGCCCCATGAAGACGCTGATCAGTGCGGTCCAGGCGGGCATGGTGGCGACAAGCAGGGCGCTGTTGGTCGAGGTGGTGCGGTCCAGGCCGAGCGCGAAGAAAAACTGGTAGCCAAACGGGCCGATCAATGTCAGCAGCGCCAGCAGGCCGAAATCGCGCCGCGAGACACGCATCAGGCCGGGATCGCGCAGCGTGACGAGGAGCATCACCGGCGTAGCGATCAGGAAGCGCAGGGCGTTATAGGCCAGCGGCGGGATGGTCGCCAGCCCATTTTTCATCACGATGTAATGGCAGCCCCAGATGACGAGGATCACCATCATACTGAGGTCGGGGCCGTGCTGGACGGCGGCGGATTTGAGTCTGTTCACCGGGTAGAGGGACCTTTTCTGGATGCCAGCAGCTCCGGCTGAATTATATCCCCTGCCGCCAGATTGTGTGCTACAGGTCTTTTGCCATCACCACATCGGTCACAGCATAGCCCTGCTTTTCATACAGCGCCCGCGCGCCGGTGTTGTGCCCGAAGACGTGCAGCGCGATGCTGCTCAGGCCCAGCTCGCGCGCCTGGGCTTCGGCGGCCTGGAGTGCCTGCGTGGCATAGCCCCGGCGGCGGAAGCGCTCGTAAATCTCGATGTCGTAGATGAAGGCACGCGGGGCGCCGCCCTGGCGCATGACGCCGAGCCAGAGCTGGCCGACCGGATCGGTTTCCCCTTCGACGCGCAGCAGGTAGAGGTAATGATCGGGGGTGTGGAGGCCGTCGGGCAGAATCGCCTGGAGTTGGGCCTGCGCCATCGTCTCGGCGTGCTCGGCAGGCCAGTTCCCGGCGCGGACGTGTTCGGCGGCATACTCCGGGAGCAGCCGCTCCAGATAGGCGGCGTAATCGGCTTCGGTCATCGGGACAAGACGCATGGCAACTGCTCCTTATAGGGGTCGGTCCCGGCAGACTGTAGCACAGAATCGCGCGACAGGGGGCAGCGCACCGCCCCCCTCGGATTACGACTGATCGGCGCGCGCCATCTCGCGCGTGCGCCCGGTGTGCGGGACGGTTGAAACTGCCTTGGGGGGCAGGCGCAGGTAGGTATTCTGGCGCACGATCAGCATCCCGACCATCGTCAGCGCGCCGCCCAGCACGAGCGGCACGGTCAGCGGCTCGCTCAGGGCCAGCACCCCGGCAGCGGCGGCGATCAGCGGCATGAAGTTGTAATAGATCGCCGTGCGCGAAGGCCCAATGGCGCGCAGCGCGTAGTTTTCGACCAGGAAGCCGAGTGCGCACGACAGCACCCCGCTGTAGAACAGGTGTGGCCAGACCTTGACCGGCAGATCGCCCGGTGTGAGCGTCACCAGGTCGGGCGAGGCGGCGATGATCAGGCCCGCATTGGAGATGATATAAGTCCAGACGGCGATTGTGCCGCTGCCGTAGCGGTCGATCAGCGGCTTGATGGCGATGTTATACAGCGCCACCACGATCGCGCCGCCGAGCGCCAGCGTGCTGCCGATCAGATCGGTGGTGGAGAGCGAGACTTCGGCCCCAGAGCGTCCCAGGACGACCAGCACGACACCGACCAGCGACATCACCACGCCGAAGATCAACTGGCGGCGGACGATCACGATGCCGAGCGCCAGGGTCAGCAGCGCGGTCCAGGTGGGCATGGTGCTGGAGAGCAGGGCGGTGTTGGTCGAGGTCGTGCGCTCCAGACCGAGGATGAAGAAAATCTGGTAGCCGAAGGGACCGATCAGGCCGAGCAGCAGCAGGCGCGGGATATCGCGCCGGTCGATGTGCAGCCGGGCGCGGCTGCGCGCCGTGATCAGCAGCAGCACCGGCAGCCCCAGTGAGAACCGGATGGCGTTGAAGGTGAGCGGCGGCAGGTCCGAGAGCGCGTCTTTGACGACGACATAATGAATCCCCCAGATCACCGTCATCAGCAGCATCGCCAGTTCGGCGCCGTGTTGGCGCAGCAGATCCAAACGCCCGGACATCATTTCACCACTTTCCTTAGGCAGCCAGCACAACACGGGAATTATACGGGCTGGCGGGCGGCCTGTACATGGCGAGTGGCTCTACATGGTTCTGATCGGTCACGCTTAGAAATGACCGTTAAAATTGACGCTTAAGAGCGTAGACGAGTAGAACAGACGTGCTAAAATGAAATCATCCTGGCACGATGGATGGGCGCGGACCTGCAAACCAATTCGACAGCGAGGCGGGTAGCCGTTGGCAGCCGAGAGGGCGAGTTCTATCCAGGGGGCCGGGGAACGGTCGAGCCGGCGCGAGGTAGGGGCGTATGGATTAGGATACGCCCCTACGCCGTCTGGCGAGGAGGAGGCAGAGCGATGGGCAGCACCAAACAGCGTGATCGTCCACCCCTGGAAGCGCGCGTCTGCCGGGCCATCCGACTGCTGGCGGCGGGCCAGACGGTGGACGAGGTGGCGCGGGCGATCGGCGTTCGCCCGGCAACGGTGGCAAGCTGGCAGGCCGAGGAAGACTTCCTGCGCCTGCTGGCCTGCCTGCAAGATTACCGCCGGCTTCAGTATTCACTGGACAACCTGGATCATCTCATGCCGGAAGCGATCGAGGCGCTGCGGCGCGCCCTGTCCGGCAGCGATCCCGCCGTCGCGCTGCAAGCTGTGCGCGAGGTGCTGGACCGCAGCGGATTGACGCGGCGCAAGGGCAGCCCGCCGGGTGAGCCGCCGTCCGATCAAGCGATTCGTGTGGAGTATGTGAACCCTGACGGTCAAGCTGTTTCAACCACACCCTGGGCAGATCGAAATCCTGCGGCATCCGGCCCGGTTCAAGGTGGTGGCGTGCGGTCGCCGCTTTGGGAAGACCGAGACGGGGAAGATTCTGTTGATCGAGCGGGCGCTGAGGGGTAAGACCGGCTGGTGGATCAGCCCCAGCTATCGCATGGCGGACGACGTGTGGCGCAGCCTGAAGGCCAGCCTGGGCGGAATCGCGCTCGAAAAGAACGAGGCCATGCGGCGGCTGGCGCTGCCCGGCGGCGGTGTGATCCGCGTGTGCAGCGGGCACGATCCCGATGCGCTGCGCGGGGCCGGGCTGGACCTGGCCGTGCTGGACGAAGCCGCCTATCTGCATCCCGACGTGTGGAGCGCCGCGATCCGTCCGGCGCTGGCCGACCGGCGCGGTGAGGCGCTCTTCCTCAGCACCCCGCGCGGGCGCAACTGGTTTTGGGGGCTGTATATGCTGGGGCAGAATCCGGCACAGTCCCAGTGGCAAAGCTGGCGCTTCCCGACCGGGTCGAATCCGCTGATCGATCCGGGCGAGATCACCGCGGCGCGCGATCTGCTGCCGGAGCGTGTCTTTCGCCAGGAATACCTGGCCGAGTTTCTGGATGATGCGGGCGGCGTGTTCCGCAAGGTCGAGGCGGCGGCGTGCGCGGCGGTCGAGAGCGGGCCGCAGCCGGGCGAGCGCTACGTGTTCGGCGTGGACTGGGGCCGCGAGAACGACTTCACCTGCATCGCGGTGCTGGCGGTGGGGGCGCGGCGGCTGGTGGCGCTGGATCGCTTCAACGAGGTGGGGTGGTCGTTGCAGCGCGGGCGGCTGGCGGCGCTGGCCCACACCTGGCAGCCGGAAGCGATCTGGGCCGAGGCGAACAGCATCGGCGGGCCGAATATCGAGGCGCTGCAAGCCGAGGGCCTGCCCGTTTGCGCCTTCACCACGACGGCCAGCAGCAAGGGGCCGCTGATCGAAGGGCTGGCGCTGGCGCTGGAGCGCGGCGATCTGGCGATTCTACCGGAGCCGGTGCTGCTGCACGAGCTGCAAGCCTACACGCTGGAGCGCCTGCCGAGCGGGCGTTTTCGCTATGGCGCGCCGCCGGGCGAGCACGACGACACGGTGATCGCGCTGGCGCTGGCGTGGCACGGCGCGACCAGCGGCGGGACCGGGATCAGCTTCGTGTAGCGCGTCGGCAGTATGGCGGGCACTCCCCATCCCCCGGCTCCTTCACTGCTGCGCGGAGGGAAGGGGGCTACAAGTCCTTCCCTCATTTTGGGGGAAGGATTTAGGATGGGGACACAAGCGCGACCAGTCATCCGATCACTACGACACAATCACCACGACGGTTAACCGGAAAGGTCAAGCATGGCACAACCAAACGTGATCGACCGGGCGCTGCGGCGGCTCGGCTATGTGAAGTGGCGGCCCGCCAGCGTGATCCAGCGCGTGGAGCCGGGCGGGTTGATCGATCCGGCCCCACTGCTCGCGCCGGAGATCGGGCAGGCGGGACAGTATGCGGGCGTGTATATGGGCAGCCCATGGGTGTATGTGGCGGTCAACCGGATCGCGGAAGCGGCGGCGCTGGTGCCGTTTCACGTGTTGGCGCGGGTGGGCGAGGACGCGATCGCGCTGGACGATCACCCCTTCGAGCGGCTGCTGCGGCGGCCCAACCCGCTCATGAGCCGCTTCGAGCTGATCGAGCACACGGTCGGCAGCCTGGAGATTCACGGCAACGCCTACTGGTTCCTGGCCGGGCAGCCGGGCGGGACGCCGCTGGAGCTGTGGCCGCTGCGCCCGGATCGCGTCTGCATCGTGCCGGACGCGGCACGCGGCGTGCGCGGCTACGTGTACGAGGTGGACGGGCGGCGCGTCGCGCTCGACGGGGCCGAGGTGGTGCACTTCCGGCGCTGGCACCCGGCCAACGACTATTACGGTCTGAGCGCGCTGGAAGCGGCCCGGCTGGCGGTCGAATCGGATCGGGCGATGGCCGACTGGAACCGGCGCTACTTCGGTGAGGGGCTGGCGGTCCCGGCGGGGATCGTGGCGATCCGCGAGCGGGTGAGCGATGCCGACTTCGACCGGCTGAAGCGCGAGTGGCGGAGCGCGTATGGTGGGCGCGAGCGAAAAACGGCGTTTCTGCGCGGGGCGGCGGTCGAGTGGCACAGCGTCGGGTTGAGCCAGCAGGACATGGATTTTCTGAACGCACGGTGCTTCAACCGCGAGGAAATCTTCCAGATTTTCGGCATCCCGGTCGGCATGTTCAGCGAGAACGCGACCGAAGCCAATGCCCTGGTCGGCGAGCGGGTGTTTGTCGAGCGGACGTTGTGGCCCAAGCTGGTACGCATCGCGGAGAAGATCACGACCGATCTGCTGCCGTTCTACGGGGCGAGCCTGGTCGGGCAGTTCGACGACATTCGCCCGCACGACCGCTCGCAGACGTTCGAGGAAATGCGGCTGGCGCGCGGCGTGCTGAGCGTCAACGAGCTGCGGGCGCGCTATTTCCAGTTGGGGCCGGTGCCCTGGGGCGAGCCGGAATCCGCGCCGCCCACCGCGCCGGAGCCGGAGTCCGAGGCCGAATCCGATCCGCCGCCGGAGACAGAGCCGGAAGCGGGCGCGGCCTAGCAGCGGGAATGTGTCGGGGCGTAGCACAAGAGTACGCCCCGATTTATTGGGTTTCGGCGCTATACTGTACAGAAACGGTGTGGGCGGAGACGCGGGCCGCAGGCTCTGAGATCGGGTGTATAATGACGCCATCTCAACGCTATGTTTATACTTCAGGCGAGGGAACCGTATGAAAAAGTTACTGCTCAGTGTCGTGCTGGTGCTGGGGCTGCTGGGAGCCGTGCCGCCCGCGCTGGCGCAGGACGGCGGGTGCACCCAGGACCTCTCGCAGGTCTATCTGCTGATGGGCGAGGCGCAGGGCGCCTGGGAGCGCGGGGACAGTGGGGCGGCGTTGGCGGCGCTAGCCCAGGCGCGCCAGGCGTTGATCGCGATCGAGCTTGCGTGCGGCGGCGGCCAGGACCTCTTCACGCCCACGCCGTCACCGACCCCCATGCCGACCGAAACGCCCACGCCCCGGCCCGATCCCGACCGGGTGATCGTCTTTGCCGCGCGCTCGATGATGGAGAGCGAGCCGTTCACCAAGCTGATCGCGTTCGGATTCGCCAACAACGCCGTGATCACGGTCTATGATAACCAGCGCGATTTTCTGGTGGCGCTCGAAGCGCCGGACGTGGTCGGCGCGATCTATGCCGGTCCGGCGGCGACCACCGAGGGGATGCGCGATCTGAACGATTTTGTGTCGCGCGGCGGGCGGATTCTGCTGATGTACGACCAGTCATGGCTGGCGCTGACGACCATCGCGCAGGATTTGTTCGGCATCTCGTTGGCCGAGGACACGTTCGCCACGCAGACCAATGCCGACTTTCTCTACCCGGCGGAGATGCTGCCGCCCTGGCTGCGCGGGATGGAGATCGGCATCAACGGGGCGGGGGGCACGGTGAGCGCTGCCTTCCAGGCATTTGTGGTCGTGCCGCAGAACTGGCCGGGCGAGCGCGGCGTGCTGCCGAGCGATACGGCGGGCACGTCCGAGCTGCTTTACTACGCTAACCCGACGCGCACGATCATCTTCTGGCCGCTGCCCAACGATACGACCACCGGCGATACGCTCTACTTCTTCAGCGACACCAACCTCAGCTTCTTCGACAACCAGCAGGCGGCGCTGGAGATGATCAACCTGCTGCTGGGGCGCTGATCGGACAGGCGGCGTGTCCTGGTCCACCAACCGCATACCCGGTTTTCCGGTCACTGCAGGCTGTTCCTGGCAGTGACCTTTTTTTGTGATACAGAAAATTAACAACCTGTTTTACGTTTTTTATTTCATGTTAATGTCGGTATGAGATAGTATGGGGGTGAGCGAGGACTCTCTGCGCGGCCTACCCGGCTGCCCTTTTGCCGGGCTGCCGGGTTCCGATCTGATCTGAGCGCGGAAAAGCAGTAAGGGAGTAGTGGGGATGGGCCACGTCTTTGTATCCTACAACAGTGAAGACAGCGAATTTGCGGCTGGTTTGATGCGCCAGATCGAAGGGGCAGGCTTTCAGACCTGGTCGGATCACTCCCGGCTGCGGACAGGCGAAAAGTGGCGTGACGCCACCGATCAGGCGCTGCGCGAGGCGTTCGCTGTGATCGTGCTGGTAACGCCGGAAGCCATCCAATCGGATCAGGTGACGTACGAGTGGACCTTCGCACTCGGCATGGGGATTCAGGTCATCCCGGTGATGCTCCGGCCAGCCACGCTGCATCCCCGGCTGGCGATGCTGCCCCGGCTGGATTTCACCAGCCCGGCAGACCAGCCCTGGGGCCGTTTGATCCGGCAGATTCAAGAGGCCAGTGGGAGCCGCCGCCCGGCCAGCCCTTTCCAGCGGCCCGGCTCACCGTTTCCGCTCCGTCCCGGCAGCCTGTTCGACCGGATTCGCAGCCGCGAGCAGGACTCCGATTTTCGTGAGAGCGGCGACCTGGCCGACGAGCCGCTGGCGCGCCTGCTGGAGATGCTGGAGCACGACGACCGCGACGCGCGTATCACGGCGGCCCAGCGTTTGGGCGAGATCGGGGATCGTGCGGCGGTGCCCGGCCTGCTGCGGCTGCTGCGTGACGATGATTGGCGCGTGCGCGATACGGCGGCGCAGGCGTTGGGCAAGATGAAAGTCGCGGCAGCGGTGCCTGGCCTGCTTGAGGCGCTGCGTTTGGGGCGGCCCGGTCCGTTTGGCGGCGGCTCCAGCTCGTCGAATGTCTCCTGGGCGATCCGCGAGATCGGGGCGGCAGCCGTGCCGGTACTGATCGACGCGCTGGGCGACGAAGACCCGCGCATCCGCCAGTTTGCCGCCGAGATGCTGGGCGAGATCGGCGGGGCAGATGGTGTCGCGCCGCTGGCGAGCGCGCTGCACGATGCGGAAGGCCGGGTGCGCTGGCAGGCCGCGGACTCGCTGGGCAAGCTGGGCACTGTGACCGCCGTGCCCGATCTGATCCTGTCACTGCGCGACAGCGCATCTGAGGTGCGGCTGGCGGCGACGTGGGCGCTGGCCCAGATCGCAGATGAATCGGCGGTGCCGGGGCTGATCAAGACACTGTATGATCGCGATTGGCGGGTGCGCTGGGCAGCGGCAGAAGCGCTGTGGGCGATTGGGGAACCGGCGATTCTGCCCCTGATCGAGCTGCTGCGCGAGCGCCAGGAGCCGGTGCAGCGGGCCGCGATCCGGGCGCTGGTCGAGATCGGGGAAGCATCGATCCCGCCGCTGCTGCATCTGCTTAGCGAGACGAATTGGGAAGTGCGTTGGGTGGCGGCAGAAGCGCTGCAAGAGATGGGCGCGGCTGCGGTCGCGCCGCTGCTGGACGTGCTCGAAACGGGCGACTGGCAGGCCAGTTGGGCGGCGGCGGAAGCGCTGAAACACATCGGCACGCCGGACGCGCTCAAGGCGGTCGAAGGCTGGCGCGAGGGCCTGCCGGACGACACGCCGGATGCGCCGGAAGGCTAGAGCGCGTTAAGCACTTTTTGACGAACAGCCAGAGGTAGCGGTCCAGGATGTTTTTGTAGGGGCGAGGCAAGCCTCGCCCGCCGGGTAGGATCTTACCCTACCTCTACACTTTCACAGGCCGGATAGGGTACACTAGCCGCCGGAACCGGGTGCAGACGCATCCGCCCGGCGGTTTTTTGTTGGCGCGAGCATACGCACAGGAGCCGGCGTCATGGCGCATCTCTTCATCGCCTACCACTACGAAGCGCTGGAAACAGCCTGCGCGATCCAGCGCCGGATCGAAGCGATCGGCTACAGCGCGGCCCTGAACCCCGATCCGCAGGCCGGGGAGACGTGGCAGCCCTGGATCGAGCGCGAGCTGGAGCGGGCGTTCGCCGTGCTGGCGCTGCAAAGCCCGGCGGCCAGCGCGTCGCCGTTCGTGACGTATGAA
Source organism: Chloroflexota bacterium (assembly GCA_012729765.1). Classification (GTDB taxonomy): domain Bacteria; phylum Chloroflexota; class Anaerolineae; order Aggregatilineales; family Aggregatilineaceae; genus JAAYCM01. The sequence continues at coordinate 25,880 of JAAYCM010000023.1, forward strand.
TGGGCGCGGGCGTTGGGCGCCGGTATCGAGGTGATCCCGGTGGTGCTGGGGGCGGCTGCGCTGCATCCGCGCCTGGGCGAATTGGGACCGCTCGATCTGGGCAGCGGCTCCGGCCCGGCATGGGACGCGCTGATCGTGCGCGTGCAGGCGGCGGGCGAAAATTACGCCGCGCACCATCGGGTCGTGCCGGATGGTACGCCGGTCGAAGTCGTGGCAGCGGTCGAGAATCTGAGCAGCCGGTCGCCGGACGAGCGGCAGACGGCGTTGGAAACGCTCGCCGGGCTGGATCACGCGGTAGCACGGGCGGCGCTGGCAGATGCAGTCCGGCATCCCCTGTTTCACGCTGTGCGGCGTGGGGCGGTCGAGCGGCTGGCCGAGCAGGCTGGCGAGGATGTGCTCCCGGCGCTGCTGCTCGCCCTGGGCGACGAGCACGACACCGTTGTCGAAGCGGCAGTCCACGCCCTGAGCGCGGCAGGCGATCCGGCGGTGCCGGGGCTGCACGCGGTCTTGAACGGGCCAGGCCGGTTGGCGCGGCGGGCCGCGATCCGGGCGCTGGCCACGATCGGCAGCGCAGCCGTGCCCGCCCTGATCGACGCGCTGGCGCAGCGGGACTGGTTCGTCTCGCGGGCGGCGGCGCTGGCCCTCGGCCAGATCGGGGATGCGCGTGCCGTGCCGGGGCTGATCGAGGCGCTGCGCAGCGAGGACGATCATCTGCGCGCTGTGGCCGCCGAGGGCCTGCGCCAGATCGATACCCCGGCGGCACGCGACGCCCTGGCCGGAGAATAAGCCCGCACCCGATTTCCTCACTCTTAACCCTCACTTCTAACAATCACCCCTAAAGTTCAGCACTTAGCGGCGTAGACTCCTAGAATATCTGTTCTAAAATGATGATCGTCACGAGGCGGCGATCAGATGTTCAGATGATCGTCCTGGGGCGAGAAGGAGCAGCTATGGCACAACACAGCATCCGCGCGCCGGTCACGACGGCGGTCAAGGCACTGAACGAGGACGGGCGAGTCGGTGGCTACCTGGTGGTGTGGGGCGACGAGTCGCGGCGCGATCTGCACGGGGAATACTTCACGCCTGACACCGATCTGGGGCTGGACTGGTACCCGCGCCGCCCGGTGCTCTACCAGCATGGGCTGGACGGCGAGTTAGGCCCGGTCATGATCGGGCAGATCGAGGCCCTGAAGCCGGACGGCGTGGGCGTGTGGGTCGAGGCGCAGTTGGACCTGCGCAGCCGGTGGGCGCGGGCCGTGCTGGACCTGGCGCGGCGTGAAGCGCTCGGTTGGAGCAGCGGCAGTCTGCCGCACCTGGTCGAGGTGAGCGCGAGCGGGCATATCCGGCGCTGGCCGATTGTCGAGGGGAGCCTGACGCCCACGCCCGCCGAGCCGCGCTACACCGATGCGGTCGCGGTCAAGGCGGCGTTCGAGGCGCTGGGCCTGCCGACCGACCGGATCGAGGCCGCCGGGCCGGTGGGCGAATGGGCAGCAGGCAGCGGGGTAAACGAGGGATACGGAGCGGAAATGAGCGATCAGGTACAGGCTTTTTCGGATGAACGGGGCGCGGCGATCAAGCGGCTGCCGGTTGCCAGCCCGGCGCGCGGCCCGGCGATTGAGGTGCGCAGCAAGTATGCCGACCTGGACGCGGTCGATATGGCGTTCATGCACACCTGGCTCAGCCGCAGCGGGCAGTGGACCCCTTCGACCGCTTTTCTGCGCGAGCTGGCGCACAAGGCTTACCGGGCGGTCGAGCGCGGCCAGCTTGAATCGGGCGCGCTGCGGACGCTGCCGGTGAAGGCCGACGAGCTGATGCACACCGACAACACCGGCTATGGGCAGGACTGGGTGCCCGATATCTGGTCGAGCGAGCTGTGGCGCAAGGCCCGCGCCGAGAATGTGATCCTGCCGCTGTTCCGCGTGGTCGAGATGCCGTCCAACCCGTTCGAACTGCCCGTTTCCGGCACCGATCCGAGCGTCTACTATGTGCCGGAAACGCAGGACGAGGACGATCTGACGCTGGCCAGCACCAACCCGATCCCGGACAGCCAGATCGGCAGCGGCAAGGTCACGCTGTCGGCCAAAAAGCTCGCGCTGCGGGTCGGCTTTTCGGCGGAGATGGTCGAGGATGCCGTCATCCCGCTGATCCAGCTCTATCGTGAGCAGGCGCTCCGCGCGATGGCCGACGCGATCGATCATGTGCTGCTCAACGGCGATACCGAAACCGGCGCGACCGGCAACATCAACAGCGACGACGCCGCGCCCGCCGCGACGGTCAAATATCTGGCCTTCGACGGGCTGCGCAAGCTGCCGCTGGTGACGCACAGCGCCAATACGCTCGATGCCAACGGCGCGCCATCGGTGGCGCTGCTGCGCGCCGCACGCTTTTTGATGGAGGCGCGTTACGCGCTGCGCCCCAAGGACTGTGCCTGGATCGTGGATGGCAGCACCTACGCCAAGCTGCTCAGCCTGGCCGAAGTTGCAACCGTAGACAAGTTCGGGCCGTATGCCACCGTGCTCACCGGCGAGATCGCCAAAGTGGACGGCGTGCCGATCCTGGTCAGCGCCGAGATGCCGCTCACCCAGGCGGACGGCAAGGCCGACGCCAGCGCCAACACCAAGGGGCAGGCGGTGTGCGTCTACCGGCCCGGCTGGGTGGTCGGCTACCGGCGGCGCATCGCGGCCACGATGGATTACCTGCCGTACTACGACGCCTACCAGATGGTGGCGACGGTGCGGCTGGCCTTTGCGCGCCTGGACGACAGCGTCGCCAGCACGCTGTACAACATCACGGTCTAAAGGCAGACACCCGGATCACGTTGTAGGGGTAGGGCTTGCCCTACCCGCCTGCCCGGCGGGCGAGGCAAGCACCGCCCCTACAGGTAACACCCGGATGGTAGTGGTGAAATTTTGGCTGAAGCCTGTTTGCCCCCCATCCTAAATCCTTCCCCCAAAATGAGGGAAGGACTTGAAAAACGTCACTATGCTCCCCTTCCTTCCGCGCAGCGTGGGGGAAGGGGCCGGGGGATGGGGGGCGAAGATGCACAACACGGTCTGGGGTAGGCATGGCACAAAAACAGGGGCGCATCGGTCGCGCCCCTGGAGCAGTCTGTTTCAAACCGGCTGTGCCCTACTCTGTCGGCGGGGCGGCCGGGGGCCGGATGAAGACCAGCATATGCAGCGTGCCGAGGATCAGGCGGCTGCCGTGTGCGACCGCGTGCTCTTCATAAGGCGTCAGCCGCTGGCCGTTGAGATGGGTCCCGTTGGCGCTCTGCAGATCGACCACACTCAATTGATTGTTGGCCCGCTGAAGCAGGCAGTGACAGCGCGATACACCGTGCAGCAGGGCATTGTAGGGGGATAGATCGATCGCATCGGCGGTGATTTTGCCGTGCCGCCGGCCCAGGATTGTCGGATTGTCCAGGGTAAGCGGCACACATGCCCCCGACGGCAGGAACTGCAGGACGATCAGCGCCCCCGGCTCGAAGGTGAAGTGGTATGAGGTGGTGTCGGGCAGGGCGAGCGGCGCGCGCATCAGCAGCGTGGTCGGCGGCAGCTGCTTGAGCTGGCTGTTCTCGTGACAACGGTGGTACAGCTCACAGTCTGTGCACGCATCGGGCAGACTGGCACACCGGCGTGGCTGCTCAAGGGGGGTGGAACTGGGCAGGATGTTCGTCATATACGAAAGGGATCCCGGCCTGGGGCCTAGAGTCACGAATTGTGCCCCCATCTTACCGGCGCTGGCTCAAGATCTCATTAAAACGGGCTTAAGTTGTTGTAAATTCTTTTGTTTGCAATGTGTGTGGTGGCATGCCGCCGCAGCCCCTGGTGGGAGTGTGGTATGGGGAAACCGGCATGGGTCGGGCCAAGCGATTAGTTGCCGGAGAGCGGGAGGGTGAAAGCCACGGTCAGGTGCAGCGATCCGAGGATCAGTTTATCGCCATGCGACACCACATATTCGCGGTTGGGCAGCAGCGCGCGCCCGTTGAGGTTGGTCCCGTTGGTGCTGTTCAGGTCGATCACGACCAGGTGCCGCCCATGACGCATGAGCATACAGTGATGGCGCGAGACGCCGTGCTCCAGCGCGTTGAAATCGCTCAGGTCGAACATGTCAGCCAGCGAGGAGTGCGCGCCGCGCCCCAGCACCAGGGGTTGATCCAGCGCGAACGCGATACACGTGCCCGATGGCAGAAATTGCAGGACTGCGCTGGAAGTGTGCTCGAAGTCGTCGCGGCCCTGGCAGTCGAAGGGCAGCGCGGCAGGGCGGCGGCGCAGCGGGGCGGTGGGATGGACCTCTGGCGAGGTGAGCAGCCGGCCACACGCGGGGCAGTGTGTCGCGTTAAGCGGAGCCTGACTGCCGCACTGCTTGCAGCAGGCGTCGTGCCCGTCCTGGGGGTGGGTAGTCTGAACCATGAGGGTTTACCTTTGCTCGTTCATGCGTCTGTAATCCTATCGTACCGGAAAATGGGTAAGTGCACATTTCGCAGATATGAATTTCCCATGAAAAGACCGTTATAAGACTCGAACGCATCAGATGGAAAGGAGAGCGGCTTGAACCTCTATGCAACCCTGCACGATCTGCGGCGCTACCTGGGCCTGACGGCGCTGCAAACCGGGGACGACGATCTGCTGCTGGGCCTGCTCGACGCGGCGGCGCGGCTGGTCGAACGCTACACCGGGCGGCAGTTCTACCCGCTGCGCCAGACCCAGCGCTATCACTATCACGCGCCGGGTATGCTGCTGCTGCGCGACGATCTGCTCGATCTGCACGCGCTGATCAACGGCGACGGCAGCGCGCTTCCACTGGCGGCCTGCCACCTGATCCCGCCGGGCGGGCCGTTCTGCTCCGCGATCGTGCTGGATCGCGCGCAGGCGGTGTTCATCTATCGCGCCGACCCGCTCGAAGCGATCGCGGTCGAGGGGACGTGGGGCTGTCATCTGGACTGGGCGAACGCGTGGGCGGAGTCCGGCGACGGCGTGGGCGACGATCCGCTGGCTGCCGGGGCGACGGTGCTGCACGTGACCGATGCCGATGGGCCGGACTCAGACGAGCGCGGCCCGCGTTTTGCCACCGGCCAGCTTCTCGCCATTCGGAACGAATATCTGCATGTGCTGGCGGTCGATGCGGACGCCAACACGCTGATGGTGGCACGCGGCGCAAACGGCACGACTGCCGCCGAGCACGCCTCAGGGACCGCGATCCATGTCTACCGGCCCCCGGCGGATGTGGCGCAGGCGAGTCTGCGGGTGGCGGCGTGGCTCTACAAGCAGAAGGATGCCGGGTTCACCCAGACGGCGGGCGGGCTGCGCGGCCAGATCGTCGTGCCCCCGGCGCTGCCCGGCGACATCCAGCAGATTCTCGCGCCCTATGTGCGGCTGCGCGTTGCCTGACGGGGGTGAACGATGGGAGTCCTGACGACGGCACTGGCGAATCTGGCGGCGGTCCCGGTGAGCGGTGTGACATCCTATGCGCCGGGTGCAGCGCCGGAAACATTGAGCAGCGCGCAGCTTCCCGCCCTGATCATCCTGCCGGAGCTGGGCGGCCCTGCGCCGGGGCTGGAACCGAACGGGTTCAGCGCGGGCGAGGGCGTGGTCAACGTGCGGGTGGCGCATGTGCTGTTCGTCGGGCCGGTGGCGGGCGGATTGGGGCTGCGCGGCGCGATCCCGGCGCTCGCGGCGGCGGCGGATGCCTATCTGGGCGCGCTGGCCGCCGATCCGACGCTGGGCGGGGCGCTGCCGATTGCGCTGCGCTGTACCGTCCAGGCGGGGGTGCGCGCTTACGGCGGAGTGGACTATCACGCCATGACGTTCGTGCACACCTGGACACTGCATCTGTAGGGGTTGTGGCGCATTTTCACTCCCCATCCCCCGGCTCCTTCCCTCCGTGAAACGCGGGGAAGGGGAGCGAACCCAAAGCCCTTCCCTCATTTTGGGGGAAGGATTTAGGATGGGGGGATTTACGGTTGTGGTATCGGGTCAGGCGAGCGTAGGGGCGGATCGGGGACCCGCCCCTCGCAAAACGGAGAGCGCCGATCACACCGGACCGTGACCGGCGCAGGTGGGGTGGGCAAAACCCCACCGGGGACCGGGAAATAGCTTCACGAGCACGGATCAAGCCGTGTCACATTCGCAACCTTATACGCGCAGCAGCCGGGGAATCGTCACACGGGGTGGCCCGACCCGCGAAAGGAGCGTGCATGACCACCGTTTTTCGCGTCGAGATCGACTGGAATCACGACGGCACCTGGACCGACGAGACGCCCTACACGCGCCACATCTGGATCAGGAGTGGGTTCGAGCGGCCCGGCGATCTGGTGGCGGGGGTAGGGCGCTGCCGCCTGACGCTGGATAACACGTCGCGGCGCTTCAGCCCCGGCGCGGCGGGGAGTCCGCTCTACGGCAGGCTGCTGCCCCGGCGCGCCGTGCGCGTGCGGGCGTTTGATGGGGCCGAAAGCTGGACGCTGTTTCGCGGGGTGATCGAGCGCATCACGCCGCAGGCCGGGGCGTGGTGTGGGGGTGAGGTCACGCTGGAGGCGGTGGATGGGATCGCGCTGCTGGCCCGGCAGTCGATCAGCCTGAGCTATGCCAGCAGCCAGCCGGTGGATGCCGTCGTCGCGGCGGTGGTGAGCGCGGCCTATACGCCCCCGGCGGCGGATTATCATGCCAACGGCGACACGCTGGCGCACGTGGGCCGCGCCTGGCCGCCGGAGCAGACATCCGCGCTGGACGCACTGCGCACGATCTGCGCGGCGGTGCACGGGCGCTTCTTTGTGGCGCGGGATGGCACGGCGGTGTTCCTGACGCGCGCCGATCTCCAGCGCAGCCAGCGCTCGCCGGTTCCGGTGGTGGGCGCTGAGGGGGCGACACTAAATTCGGAGAGGAGGGCTGGACTTGAGATACCAGGTCCAGCCTTCCCGAAATAAGCTCCAGTGGCGTGCCAACTTGCGACCGGTACGGCGAACCGGGGCGGCGATC
>JAAYCM010000024.1 GCA_012729765.1 Chloroflexota bacterium
CCGGGCGACCTTCGGGCGTCAGGATTTCGCGCCCCTCGCGGTAGAGCGCATCGTTGCGCAGCGCGCGGAACTTGCGCGGGCGATAGACTTTGGCGGCCAACCACTCGACGCCGGTCGAGGGGTCTGCTGCGCACTGGTAGACGCTGGCTTCCTTGCCGCCCTTGACCAGCGCGACCACGTCCGTGATCAGGTGCTCGTCATAGAACGACTCCAGCGACGCGAGCAGCCATTCCGCCTCGTATTTCGAGGGCTGGTAGCTGATCTGAAAACCGCCTTCCAGCGCGATCGCCGTCTCCGCGATCGCCTCGACGATGTCATGCTGTGTTTTCTTGGGCGTGTGCTGCGCCTTGGGTTTGCGCCTGCGGCGCGCCCGGCGGTTGTGGCGCAAGGGATCGAACTGTTCTTCAAACGCTTCGTACTCGTCATTGGCCGAGTCGAGATACGAACGATCAGGCACGGGATTCATCCTTCCGGCACGGCTGCCGGGATATTCACATTATAAGGTGTCAAAGCTAACAGGGCGTGTTGCAGCCGATCACAGGCGTGATCGCGCCGCCGTGCCACGGTTTGAAGCGTTCGCAGAGAAAATCGGGTGCGGTAGGGGACCAGCCCGCGCGCAGGCGTGCGTAAAGCGCCTCAAACCCCGTCTGAGGCACCTGCTATTACCTGCTCTGGCGCGCCGGGTAGACGCCTGGAGAAAAGCCGAGGAACGAGCCGGAAGCGTTTTAGGCGGCTAGAAGGCAGGCGTAGCGATGCCTTTGAACGTGAACCAATACAGAAACTGTCACCACTATGCCTTCCTTTCTGGAGTTCTAAACGGTCTTCGAACACTGCGAGCAGTGTAGCACAGCTCCGAAGCCGGAGTCAACAACTTTCCCCGGCGCACGATGTGCCCTTCGGAACACTGAAGCAGACGGAGTTACGCTGCCCCCCGCCCTGAATCCCTCCCCCACAAGGTGGGCGGGACTTGAAGACGCTGCTGTTCTCACCCCTTCCCACGCTGGCGCGGAGGGAAGGGGCCGGAGGATGGGGGGAAATGCCAGGCGCCCTAGCCGCGCAGCCGGGGCGTGACATCCTGCTCCAGCATGGCGCGCGTGATCGCGCCGGGCCGCCACGCCTTGACCAGTTTGCCATCCGGCCCAATCAGGTAGGATGTGGGCAGGCTGTCGGCCCCGAATGCATCCGACACGCGCCCCTGCATATCGAGCGCCACCGGGAAGCGGAAATTCTGCGACTCCATGAAGCGCCGCACAGTGGCCGGGTCCTCACCCAGATTCACCGCCAGCAGCGAGAATCCCTCGGCCTGGTGCGCCAGATGGTACGCCTGGAGCATCGGCATCTCACCGATACACGGCGGGCACCACGACGCCCAGAAATTGACCAGCACATACTGGCCGCGATAATCGGCCAGCGACACCTCACCGCTCAGCCCCGGCAGGGTGAAATCCATCACCGGGCGATCATCGTCCTGGGACGTCTCTCGCAGCACGTAGATCAGCACCAGCGCGGCGGTGATCAGCACCAGCGCCCCGGCAAGGACTACCATCGGATTCAAGAGTGTGGTCTGTTTAGCCGCGCGGCGCGGGCGCGTTTTTGTCGTCATTCGTCTTTGTCCTGATCTAAACTCTAATTTGAGCACGAGCGATAACTGGTTGTTTGGATGCGCTGTGGTGCGTGGCCGTTGCATCCCCGCTAACTATAACCTGCCCGCCCGCATCAGCCTAGCGTCGCCCAGCCGTCGCATAGCAACAGGCTGTCATGCCGCCGATAACACGGTATAATACCCGGCGCGCCGCTGGGCGTGAGTACCCTGATTCCTGGTAAGGAAGTTGTATGGCCGTTCCCTTCTGCCATCTGTGCCAGCAAAACGAAGCCGAAAAGCGTCAGTATGGCGATGCTTCACTCGACCAGGGCGAATATTGCCCGGTCTGTCACCGGCCCGCCTGCCGCTTTCATATGGGGCGCGTGCGCTGGCGTTGGAAAGACACCAACCGGCTCGACAGCGCGCTCGTCTGTATGGAGTGCAAGAACACGTACCGCCACCGCGAGTGGGACGCTCACAACCGCGACTGGATCAGCTAGCGCGTTGGTCAGCGCGCCATGAAGTCGCCATAATCTGGGTGGGTTGTGATCACCCAGGTCTGATCACTCTCTATGGCACCGAAGGAGCCGCCTCATGGACCCCTCCGACCTGTTTCGGATTCACTCAGACTTTCGCTGGCTGGTCGTGCTGCTCGCCCTGATCGCCCTGCTCCGCCTGGTAGTGGGTGTGGTGCGGCGCGACGCCTTTGATCGCTTCGCGGTGATCAGTCTGCGTGCCTACACCATCGCCCTCGATATCCAGTTCCTGATCGGCGTGATTTTCATCATCTGGAGCGAGATCGACACCGGCAGCGGCTTTACACGCCACCGGATCGAGCATGCCGTCGTGATGCTGATCGCGGTCATCGTCGCGCATCTGCCGGAGCGCTGGAAGGCCAGCTCGGCACCGACACGCTATCGCAATACGCTGCTGGCGGCGATCGGATCACTGCTCATTATCTTCGCCGGGGTGATTTTGCTGCCCGGCGGCTCGGCGCGCTGGGAGTTCTAAGCCACTGTCGCTCTGCCGCCTGGCCTGGAGAGGGACTCCGCCATGAACACACAGAATCGCATTCTGGTCTTCGATACCGCCACTCAGGAGCGCCTCACGGCCTATATACGCCGCTTGTTCGCACAGGAAGACGATCTGCTGAGCGAAGTGCACCGCCGCACGAACGAACTCGGCCTGCCGGAGATACACATTCGCCCGGAAGAAGGCAAAATCCTGCAATTCCTGGCCATGCTGATCGGCGCGCGCACGGTCGTCGAGCTTGGCACCCTGGCGGGCTACAGCACGATCTGGCTGGCGCGCAGTCTGCCCGAAGGTGGGCGGCTGATCACGCTCGAAGCGGAACCTCGCCATGCCCAGATCGCGCGCGAGCATTTCGAGCGGGCCGGGCTGTCCGACCGGATCGAGCTGATCGAGGGAAACGCCGTCGCCACGCTGCAAAATCTGCGTGCGCGCGGCCCGTTCGATATGGTTTTCATCGACGCTGACAAACAGCGCTATCCCGACTATCTCAGTTGGTCGGTCGCCAATGTGCGGCCCGGCGGCCTGATCGTAGGGCACAACGCCTTTCGCCAGGGGCGGCTCGTCGCGCCGGAAGCGGAGTGGGACGACGCCACGATTGCGACGCACAGCATGCTCGCGGCGATGTCTCAGGACGAGCGCCTGTTTTCGACGATCATTCCGGTTGGCGACGGGTTCGCGGTCGCCCAGGTGCGCGGCTAGCCAGAACAGGAGCCAGCAGTATGAGCAGCCACATCCACACGCATTACGCCGACTATCTCCGGCTGGATGACCTGCTCGCGGTGCAAATCCCGCTGACCGATCATCCTGACGAGCTGCATTTCATCGTGGTGCACCAGGTCCACGAGCTGTGGTTCAAGCTGGCGCTGCACCACCTGGAGCGCGCCCGCGATGCGATCGACGCGGACCTGCTGCCCGAAGCCGCGCGCCTGATCGAGCAGGTGACGGGCATCTTCGACAACCTGATCGATGCGGTCGAGCACCTGCAAACGCTGCCGCCGGCCTCGTTCCACCACTTCCGGCGGTTTCTTGCGCCCGGCTCCGGCCTGCAATCGTACCAGTTCCGCGAGATCGAGTTCGTGGCCGGGCGGCGCGACCCGGAGCACGTCGCGTGGGTGCAGCGTGTGCTGCATCGGGATCACCACTGGGAGCAGGTCCGCCGCCGTCTCGACCGCCCCTCGCTGGCCGAAAGCCTCGACGCGGCGCTCGACCGGCGCGGCCTGCCCGACTTCGCCGCCATTTATGCCGACCCGCTTACCCAGCCCGATCTGTATGCGCTGTGCGAGGCGCTCTCGACACTCGATCACAGGATCACGCGCTGGCGCTTCAGCCACGTGCAGTTGGTCGAGCGGACCATCGGCGCGGGCGCGATCGGGACCGGCGGCACGACCCACGATTACCTGATCGCCACACTGCGTACACGCCTGTTTCCGCGTCTGTGGCAGGCGCGCGACGCGCTGACCCACACCGCCGACGACTCCGGCCACCCTGCAACGTAGTTTAGCGATCCATCACGCCCCGGCTGGGAAGTCGCCGCAGATTCGCGGCTGCGCCTTCCTGGCTTTGGCGGGCTGGCCCTGGTCGCGATTGTCACCTCGTTGCCCGAAATTGTGTAAATTCTGTATTGGAGATCGTGCCGGATGCGCATCGTTCCGGCATACTCTGCGTATTAACTAATGAGTTGCTACACGTGCTCATTCTCGTACTGGTACCCGAAGGAAGCTTCTATGCGCATTATCGTACACACGGGCAAAGGCGGCGTTGGCAAAACCAGCATCTCCGCCGCGACCGCCCTGCGCTGCGCCGAAATGGGCCTGCGCACCATCGTTATCTCGACCGATACGGCCCACTCGCTGGCCGACTCACTCGACCTGAAGATCGGCCCGGAGCCGACGGCTATCGCGGACAACCTGTGGGCGCAGGAAGTCGATGCGCGCTACTCGATGGAAAAATACTGGGGCCGCATCCAGCGCTATATGGTCAACGCCCTCAGCACGCGCGGCGTGCAAGACATCGTGGCCGAAGAAGTCACGATCCTGCCCGGCCTGGAAGAAGGCGCACACCTGCTGTGGATCAATCGCTACGCCGAGGAGAACGCTTACGATGTGCTAATCGTGGATGCCGCGCCGACCGCCGAGACGCTGCGCCTGCTCAGCCTGCCGGACGCCTCGCGCTGGTGGTACCAGCGGATCATGTCGCTGATGCGCGGCGCGGGTAAGATTCTGCGCCCGCTCTCCAAGCCGCTGATCGGCGCAGACCTGCCCGATATGGAAACGCTCGACAGCATCGACGGGTTGTTCAACACGCTCGACCGTGTGCGCGATCTGCTGGCCGATCCTGAGCACAGCAGCCTGCGCCTGGTCATCAATCCGGAGCGGATGGTGATCAAGGAGACGCAGCGCACCTACACCTATCTCAATCTGTACGGCTATGCGGTCGACGCCGTGCTGTGCAACCGCGTCATCCCGGAAGAAGTGACCGATCCGTACTTCAGCGCGTGGAAGCAGCAGCAGGCCGAAAATATCGCCTTCATCGGCGAGGCGTTCGGCCAGCTCCCGATGCTGCGCGCCCCGCTCTTCAGCCAGGAAGTCGGTGGGTTCGAGGGGCTGCGGCGACTGGCCGATGCGCTCTATGGCGACACTAACCCGGCGGCGATCATGTCGCGCGAGCAGTCGCACCGCATCGAGCCGGACGGCGGCGACGGGTATTACCTGATCGTCAATCTGCCGTTCGCCGAGCGCGGCGATCTAGACCTCTACCGCTCCGCCGACGAGCTGACGCTGCGCGTTGGTCCCTACCGTCGGAATATCGTGCTGCCCTATGCCTTGTGGAATCTAGAGATCGCAAATGCCCGTTTCGAACAATCCCGGCTCCGCATCCACTTCGCCCAGGCCCAGCAGCCATCCAGACAAAACGGGAAGCGCAGCTTCTGAAACGATCCTGCCCCCGGTTGAAGCCACTGCCGGGGCGCATGAATCGTCTCGCACCGGAGCGGAGCACCACGACTATCCGGTTCAGTGGCCGCGCTACCGGCGCACACTGCGCTTTGCCGCGTGGCTGTTTGTACGCGCGATCGTGTGGGAAGTGGTGCTGCGCCGTCTGGCCGGCGAGCGATTTGTCGCGCCCCAGCGTGCGCGGCGCTGGCAGCGCTGGACCCGCGAGTTCCGCGCCCTGGCCGTCGATATGGGCGGCGTGATGATCAAGCTCGGCCAGTTTATCTCGAGCCGGATCGATGTTCTGCCGCCCTTTATCACCAACGAACTGGCCAGCCTGCAGGACGAAGTCCCAACCGTGCCCTTCGAGCGGCTCCGCCAGACGTTTGTTGCCGAGCTAGGCCAGCCAGAGCAGTTCTTTGCCTGGTTCAACCCCGCACCGGTAGCCGCCGCGTCGTTGGGACAAGTGCACCGCGCCCGCCTGCCCGACGGCAAACGCGTGGTCGTCAAGATTCAGCGACCCGGCATCGGCTCACTGGTCTATACCGATCTCAAGGCGCTCGGCGTAGTCGCCAGATGGGCGATGAAAATCCGCTTTGTCGCGCGCCGCGCTAATGTCCCTGCTCTGTTGGACGAGTTCAGCACGGTTATGTGGGAAGAGCTGGACTATGAACGGGAAGCCGATCACGCAGAAGCTTTTGGGCAGATGTTTGCCGACGATCCCGGCGTCTACATTCCGGGCGTTTACCGCGCGCTCTCGACCCGGCGCGTGCTCACGCTCGAAGATGTGACGGCGATCAAGATCACCGACTACGCGCGGATTGAAGCAGCTGGCCTGGATCGCCTCGACGTGGCACGCCGACTGATCCAGACCTATCTGCGCATGATCTTCATCGAGCGCTATTTCCACGCCGATCCACACCCTGGCAACCTGTTCGTTTACCCGCTGCCGCCGGACGCGCCGGAGAAGGCCGGCACGCACGCCAACGGGCAGTCGCTCAACGGCCGCCCGTTCTACCTGATCTTTGTCGATTTTGGGATGGCTGGCCGTGTGACGCCGGAGATCGTGGCCGGGCTGCGCGAGACGCTGATCGCCCTTACCCTGCGCGATCCGCACCGGCTGGTGCAGTCGTACCAGCGGCTGGGGGTGTTGCTGCCTGGCGCAGACCTGGACCGGCTCGAGGCGGCTTCGCGTGCGGCCTTCGATCGGGTCTGGGGGCTCAGCATGGCCGAGCTCAGTGACATGCCGCTCTCGGAGATGGCGAGCCTGGGGCGGGAATTCAGCGATCTGGTGTTCGCGCTGCCCGTCCAGGTCCCGCAGGATTTTCTGTATGTGGGGCGTGCGGTGGGCATCCTGGTCGGCATTTGTACCGGCCTCTCGCCGGGCTTCGATCCCTGGGCCGAAATGCAACCGTTCGTGCACACGCTACTGAGCGCCAACGGTGAGCTGCCGCCCGCCGCCGCATCGGTAAGCCTGAGTCTGCGCGATCTGCTGCGGCCGGAAACGATGCGCGCCCTGCTCTCCGGCAACAGCGTCGATCTGCTGTTCGACGCCGGGCGCGATTTCTCACGGCGGGCCGTGCAGCTTCCGGCGCTGGCCGAGGATGTGCTGCGCCGGGCCGATCGCGGCGATCTGGTCGTGCGCATCGATCCGGCTTCGGAGCTGCAGCACCAGATCGATCGTCTGGAGAATGCCACCCAGCGGCTGGTGATCGCGGTCGTCTTTGCAGGTCTGGCGATCAGCAGTGCGCTGCTCTATACTGTGGGGGATGACGTGCTGAGCGCGATCGGTTTCGTGCTGGCCGTCATCACGTTTCTGCGTGTCGTCTTCGCACATGGGCGATAAACCGGCGCGCGAGGCTACCCTTCATTTTCACCCTAACCGTTGTTGCTGACATGAAGGAGTAGGACAAAATGGCCGAGAACCCAGAGAACAGGAAGCAAGGCGAACGGATCGAGGGCAAGAAACGTCGAAACCAGCAGGGATTATGGCTTGCGCTTGGGATATCAGTCGGCGCGGCAATGTTCAGCATAACGAGCAGCCCGGTATATATCGGCGTTGGTCTGGCAGTCGGCCTAGCACTGGGGGCCGTGCTCTCACGGCGCTAGAAGCCGTCGATGCCCTGACTATGGAACAGCAGTCTACGAAAGGATGACACACCATGCCTGACAATTCAGAAGTCCAGCAGCCAGCCGCCCAGCCCGAAGAAGAGCAGGAGCCCGATTCTCAGCTCGCGCTGGGGATCGGGCTGGGGCTGATCATCGGCGTGGTGATCGGCGCCCTGACGGATAACTTTGCCTTTATCGGGATCGGACTGCCGATCGGTGTCGCCCTGGGCATGGCGCTTTCCAGGCGCGCGGAGTGAGTCTGCGAACTGGTACGCAGCCTCAAACAATCGTCTTGGAGCAAAGCATGACATAGGCTCATTAGCTGGTTGACAGTACCTACCAGTTCGATTACAATTTGTGGTGTAGTGGAGCAGGTTGTTTGCAGTACCGGCATGCATACGGGACCCGGTGTGGAACAACACCGGGTTTTCTATTTGCCATCCCACCGCAACACCCGTCCACAACCTTTAGTTCTTAGCAGTGGGCAAGGAGTACTCTCAATATGTCTCAACGTTTGACCGGCGTCGTCAAGTGGTTCAATTCGCAGAAGGGCTACGGCTTCATCCAGCCGGAAAACGGCCCCGACGTCTTTGTGCACTACAGTGCCATCGTTGGTCAGGGCTACCGCAACCTTGAAGAGGGTGATCGGGTGGAGTTCTCCATCACCGAGGGGCCGAAGGGCCCGCAGGCCAGCGAGGTCGTTCGCGTCGGCAGCTAACCTGCTCTCTAACCGTCTTTTGACAATCAACACGCCCTGGCCGTCACCGACAGTCAGGGTGCTGCTTTTGGAATCATGCCAGCCGGAACGGACCGGACCCTTAATCGTCGTCGCGCGGCGTCTCGTCCTCGTCCTCTTCTTCGTCTTCACCTTCGATCTCGACCGGCGTCTTACCTTTGCCCGCGCGCTTCAGGCAATCGATCCGGTACTCCACGTCATCCTTCAGCTCTTCGATCTCTTCTTTGACCCCATCAACCAGCGCTTCGAAGCCCGCCTTGCCCTCGTCGATGGCGCTGGCGGTGTGCTTGCGAAACTCTTTAGGGAGCAGCGAGACAATCGCCTTCCCGACCTCTTCCAACGCCGCTACCTGATGGCGGGCAAAGGCTTCCAGAGGTGAACGCCGCGCTTCGTCCCTTGATTCGTCACTCATCGTCTGTTGCCCCTTTTTTCCAAAGCATTAGGTACCAGTCCTTCTATCCATGATTACGCAGGATGGGCGGCTTCGTTGCGCCGGCTCTAATATTCTCGCGTGAGATCGACTACGTTCAGCAGCGCTTTGCCGGCCAGATAACGCTCCAGGTTCTCGATGAACAGGTCGGCGGCCTTGTCGTTATAGTCGGCGGTGTTGCCGGAGATATGCGGACTGATGATCACGTTCGGCTGCTTCCACAGCGGGTTGTCTTCGGGCAGCGGCTCGGCCTCGAACACGTCCAGGGCGGCCCCGGCGATCTGCTTCTTCTGCAAGGCTTCGAGCAGCGCCTCTTCATCGACCACCCCGCCCCGCCCGATATTGATCAGGAAAGCGGTCGGCTTCATCGCCGCAAAGACTTCTCCCCCGAATATATTGCGCGTCCCCTGGGTGAGCGGCGCCGTCACCACCACGAAGTCGCACTCGCGCACCATCGAGGCCAGCGCCTCGGGCGGGTAGAGCCGGTCGAAGTGCGTGCCCTCAGGATCGCCCGTGCCCGGCAGATGATAGCCGGCGCGGTCGGCTGGCTCGAACACGTTGCGCTTGACGGCCAGCACTTCCATCCCAAACGCCTTTGCCAGCCGCGCGATCTCGCGCCCGATGCTGCCATAGCCCACGATCCCGACCGTGCTGCCGCGCAGCTCCAGCGGCATGAAAATCTCGAACTTCTTTTCTTCCGGCCAGCGCGACTCGCCCTGATAGCGCAGCATGGTCAGCAGCCGGTGCCCGAACGCCAGCATCATCGCAAAGGCATACTCGGCCATATTCGTCGCGTGGATGCCGCTCGCGGTCGTCAGCGTGATCTCCGGCTCGCTCAGGATCGACTGATCCAGAATATGATCGACTCCGGCGGAGTGCACATGCATCCAACGCAGGTTGGGCGCCTGGCCTGCTTCCGGGGCGACGCGGGCGGTATAGAGCACTTCGGCCCTGGCCCACACGTCTTCGGGCACCCGCTTCGCTTCGTCCACCGGATAATACAGAACTTCGATCCGGTCCGAAGTGGCCCGAATCGCTTGCAGCAGCTCCTCGCTGAATTTAATGGTGATCAAAACCTGGAGCAGGTCCTTTGCCTCAGCCATGCTATCTCCTCACTGAGCGTCGAGTACAGCCTGCACTGTGCCTTAGCGCGTGCGGCGGAAGTAGACAAATCCCAGCACCCCGATCAGCACCAACTGCCCGACCAGCGCGAACGGAACCAGATCGCGCGCGCTGAATCCGCCGCCGGTATTCGCGGCCTGAGCGGCCACCGGCGCGAGTGCCGCGCTCGTCTCGACCGGCGCGGGCGTGCTCGACGGCTGCGCCAGCACCGGCTCGCCGTCCGGTGCCAGCGGCGGGACCTGCGCGACAGCAGTCGCTTCGCCGGGCGCGGGCACGGTCGGCAGCACAAGCGGGGTCGAGGTGGGCGGC
The DNA here is from genome assembly GCA_012729765.1 of Chloroflexota bacterium. Classification (GTDB taxonomy): domain Bacteria; phylum Chloroflexota; class Anaerolineae; order Aggregatilineales; family Aggregatilineaceae; genus JAAYCM01. Next base: position 10,251 of record JAAYCM010000024.1, read on the forward strand.
TGCGGCGTGCCGGTGGGCGGTGGGGTATAGGTCGGCGTGATCGTCCAGGTCGGCAGCGGCGTCAGCGTGGGGATCGTCGGGGTCGGCGTGCGGCTGGGTGGCGGGGGCACATACGGCGCAGCGGTCGGGGGAGCAGCCTGGGGCACGGCAGCCACCGCGACTCCATCGGCGGGCGCTGCGGCGGGTGGGGGCGGCGCGGGGGGAGCCGTCACATCGGCGCGGTAGCCCAACACCATCGTGAAAAAGGTGCCGCACGCCCCGCGGGCGATCCCAATCCCGATCTCGTTTACGCTGGGGTTGACCATGCCGTTATAGTGAATGGGCGAGTTGATCCAGAACTCCCATGCCCTGGATGGACCGGCATTCCCGCCGCCGTAGATATTCTCGATCACGCGGCTGCCGGCATAGCCATTCGCCGCCGCGCGATCCGCCGGGGTCGAGCCGTTCGACTCGGTGTGCGAGACATCGCACGTCGTCGCCATATACTCGCTGTGTTGATAGGCGGCGGCGCCCAACTGCCCGTTGGGCACCACGCCCGCAATCCCGGTGCTGGCCCGCAGGTTGTTCACCTGCCCGATCAGCCAGCCCGCGTCATCCTGGGCCGAAACTGCGCCCGGTCCAAGCGCCAGCGCGGCCAGCAGGGCCAGGGCCAGCGCCATCCGTTGATAAGACATGCTGCAATAACCAGATAGCTACCGATACGTTAGGGGCCAAGTGTACCCGATAGCCGGCATCCGGCAAGGGTACGCCCGGCCCAGCCCGGTTACAACTCGTCCAGCGGGCCGAGCGTGCCGTCGTCACGAAGCTGCTGGACACGCAGCTCGGCGGCGTCGAGCAAATCGCCGCACTGTTGGGCCAGCACCTGCCCCTGCTCATACAGCGCTACCGCCTCTTCGAGCGACAGATCGCCGGATTCGAGCCGGGCCACAATCGCTTCCAGCCGTTCGTAAGCCTGTTCAAAGGTCAGATCGTGGGAGTCGTCGGTCATGGTTACTCGCCTGTCAAATCGACACTGTCAGCCGTCGCTGCCAGGGTTGGGGCCGGGGTGGGCGTGGCCTGAAACAGCGTGTTGTCGGGGTTGAAGAAGTTGCCGCAGCCCAGCGTGCCTGACTGCATGGCGCGCACCAGCGGCTCGAACGTCGGAAACTCGGCGCTGGCGCGGATCGCCGCCACATCCTGCGCCGCGCCGTCGAAGTTCTTGCGCTTCATGCGAACCTCGCTGCGCAGCAGGTGGGCCAGCACAAAGCCCGGCTCGATCTCCAGGCTGCGCGTGTAGCTGGCTTCGGCGGCCTGATAGTTATTCAGCGCGCAGTACGCAAAGCCCTGCATCAGGTACAGGTCGGTGAAATCGTCGAAAAACGTGAGGCCCTGGGCGGTCGCTTCCAGCGTCTCGTAGTAGCGCCCCAACACCAGATTCCCAAACGCCGAGATCGTCGCGCCCTGACCGCGGGCAAAGTTCTCGCCGAAGGTCGCCTCGATCAGCCGGTTCATGAAGGACGGGTCGGGGTACTCGCCCAGAATCGTTCCGATTGCGGTCCAGGCGTCCGGCAGGCGGCCCTCGCGCAGCGCCAAAATCGCCGCGTAGACATAGGGATAGTTCGCGTTCGGCTCCAGCGCAATCGCACGTTCCAGATCGGCGCGGGCCAGATCGTATTCCGCCAGGTCGTAGTACAGGCTGCCGCGCACGAAAAACGGGTACCAGTCGTTGGGACGCAGCCAGATGATCCGCCCGAACATCTCCAGCACGAGGCCCGCATCCGAGTAGGAGCTCGTCAGCAGCATCATCGGCATCGTCCAGTTGATCGGGCCAAGCCGCTGCGCGGTTTCGGCATCGCGCCGCGCTTCTTCCGTGCGCCCAAGCCGCTGATTCGCCAGGTTGCGGTAGGTGTACAGCAGCGGGTTGCCTGCATCCAGGTCCAGCGCCGCATCGATCTGATCAACGGCCTCGCGCGGATTGTCCAGCATCGACTGGAAGCCCCGGTGCGCGTGGGTTGCGACTGTGTTCCCCTTGATCTCGGCGGGTGTGACCTGAATCGCTTCCAGCACCGCCAGGGTACGCATCGCCTCGTGCGCGTCACCATCGGCGGTTTGCAGCACGGCCAGCGCCCCCAGGATGTGCGGCGCAATCGATGTCTGCCGCGCATCGGTCAACTGCACGCGCACATTGGCGGATCGCTCCAGCATCTCGCGGCTGAAGTTGTTATAGCCGAAGCTGTCGATCATACCGATCTGCACTTCCAGCTCGATCATATCGCCAACATAGCTGCCCCACACGATCACGGTCGCGCCATACTGGGCCGCCACCGCGCGCGCTTCGTCGTCGAAGGTGATCGCCTTCGGATAGCGCCGGATGCGGATATCCGAGAAGGGCACGGATTGTTCGAGCGTGCGCTCCAGATCGTTGGCGATGAAGCGGCCCGTGTCGCGCGGGCGGATGCCGGCCAACTGCTCGATCCCGTCTGCCGCTTCCAGATCGGCCACCAGCACCATATATTCGCCCGCCTGGACCGGCTCGACAGCGAACGACAGGTCTGCCACCGCAAGCGCGGGAGTCGGCGTGCCCGCGTCCAGCGGCGTAGCGGTGCTGCCCGGCGGAGGTGTGGCCGAGGCCGAGGCCGGGACGGTAGCGCTCGCCAGCGCCGTATTGCCGAGCACATTCTGGCAGCCGATCTCGCCGGACTCTACCAGCTCGATCAGCGGCAGCAGCCCCGGCCCACCGACCTCGCGCAGCCGGTCGAGGTCTTCCTGCGCGCCCGCGTCGTTCCGCCGCGACTGGCGCACATCGGCGCGCAGCAGGTGCGGGAAGATCACCAGCCCAATCTGGTCGCTCCCGGCGTCGATGGCTTTGGTCAGCGCGATCTCGGCCAGGGTATAGTCGCCCCGGCTGCACAACGCCTGCCCCAACATGATCTGGAGATCGGCGCGGAAGCCGACCAGCCCCAGCGCGCGCTCCGCCGCCTCGACCGCCTGATCGTAGCGGCCCAGCAGCAGGTGGGTGAAAGCTGAGATGATCGGGCTGAAGCGATCCTCACGTCCCAGGGTCGCATGCACCAGCCGGCTGTAGAAGTCGGGGTCCGGGAAGTTTTGCAGCGTCACCCGGATGCTGGCACCGGCGGCCTCAAAATCGCCCTCGGCCAGATGGATCAGCGCCAGAAAGACATAAGGGAAATTGGCCGACGGACCGAACGTGATCGCCTGGTTGAGATCGGCCCGCGCGCGTGCCAGATCGCCCATCATGTAATATGTCGCGCCGCGCAGTGTCAGCGGGAACCAGTCGTTCGGGCGAAGCTGGATGATACGCGAGTAGTAGTTCAGCGCGTCGGGATACGGCAGATTCTCGCTGCTGAGCACATAGAGCGGCGTGGCCCAATAGGGCGGCCCCAGCCGGGCGGCGGTTTCCGCGTCCTGGGCGGCTTCCTGGGCGCGGCCCTGGCGCTGGTACGCCTGCGCGCGCAGGATATAGCCAAAGGGATTGGTTGGGTCCTCGGCAATCAGCGTGTCGAGCGCGTTCAGCGCTTCGGGCGTGTTGCCAAACATCTGGTGGAAGAAGCGATGAATATGGACGGCGGACGTGGTGCCTTCGAGCGGCGCGGGCCGCACCTGGAGATCGTTGAGCACGGCCAGGGTGCGCATATAGCCGAAGGCATCACCCGACGCGAGGTTGAGCAGGGCCAGGATGCCGATGATATCCGGCGCGATCGACTGGGCGCGCTCGTCCGTCATGGTGAGGCGCAGATTGGCGCTGCGCTCCAGCAGATCGCGCGGGAAGGCCAGGCTCGAAAACGCGATGGTTGAGCCAAGCTGAATCTCAAGCTGGACGCTGGCTGGCGTATAGCTGCCCCATACCACGACCGCCGCGCCGGTCGCCTCGGCCAGGGCACGCGCCTGCTCTGGCGAGGTGAGCACCCCGTCATGGGTGCGGACCCGCACATTCGAATACGGTACGCCCTGCTCCAGCCGCAGCGCGAGATCATCCACGATCGTGCGCCGGACCAGGCGCCGCTCCGGGCCAAGCTGCTCCAGATCGGTGACGAGGACCATGTAATCGCTGGCGGCGACCGGCACGAGTGTCGCGGTCGGCTCCGGCGTGGCGCTGGATGCGGCGGCGTTCGGCGTCGCGCCGGGGGGCGGTGACTCATCATCGTCGCGGCTGACCACCAGCCACACGATACTGACCGCTGCCAGCGCCAGCACGATCACCATAAACAGCAGCGACACCCACTTGGACGTATTGCCGGCGGGCGGGACAGGCGTCTCGCCGGGCAGCGGAGTCGGTGAATAGGGCGGCGGCGGTGTGCCGGGGGGCGGTGCCAGGCCGCTCGGCGTGGGATACAGGCTGGGGCCGTGCGTCTGGTAGGGCGTACTGCGCACCATCGCCCGGACACTGTCCGGCTCCGGCGGCGTGATGAAGCGCGAGCCGTCGAGCAGGCTGCCGGTCACGAAGCCGCGCGTCGGCGTCGCCAGCCCGCGTATGATCACCTCAAGCTCTGCGCCGACAATCCGCACGCTGCTGATCCGGCGCTCGCGGTCCTTTTCGAGCATCCCCTCGATCAGATTGACCAGCGTCGGGGGCGTATCGGGGCGCAGGCGCGCGAGATCGGGGGCGGGCTTGGTCAGAATCGAGGTCAGGACGGCTGCCGTGCCGCTGCCATCGAAGGGGGGCCGCCCGGCCAGCATCTCGAACAACACCACGCCAAACGACCAGATATCGGCGCGCTCGTCCAGTTCCAGACCGTTGCACGCTTCCGGGCTGAGATAGGCATACGTGCCGATCACCGACCCGGTCAGGGTCAGGCGCGTGCGGTCCGCCATATGCGCCACGCCGAAATCGGTCAGGCGCGGTGTGCCATCGTCGGCCAGCAGCACGTTATCGGGCTTGATATCGCGGTGGATAATGTTGAGCCGGTGGGCGCGCGCCAGCGCGTCGGCCAGATCGAGCGCGATATTCAGCGCACGCTGGATCGGCAGCCGCGACTGCTTGTCGATCAGATCGCGCAGCGATCCCCCGCCGACATATTCCATAATCAGGTAGTGCTGGCCCTCTTCCTCAATCGTCGCCAGAATCTTCACGATATTCGGGTGATCCAGGCGGCTGAGGGCCTCGCCTTCGCGCTGGAAGCGGTCGAGGATATTCGGGTTTTCCTGGACGACGCTCTGATGCAGGTGCTTGATCGCCACCATCTGGCCGTTGTATGTATCCAGCCCGCGATAGACGTCGCCCATCCCGCCGCGCCCAATTAGAGCGCCGCGCTCGTAACGATGCGCAATAAAGACTCTATTTTCGCTCATTCCGGCCCTTGCTGAGAATCATCGTTAAACCGGCGCTGGTGGACCACAGCAATCAGGTGACCGTCATGTAAGGCGATGTCCACCCGCGTCTGTTCGGCGGCGTCCCACGCGCTGGTGATACGCTTGCCATCCCCTGCCCGCGTGACCAGGGCATAGCCGCGCTGCAACAGCGCGGTCGGATTGGCGGCTTCCAGCGCCCGCACCTGCCCCACCAGCCGGTCGCGGCGGCGGTCGAGCCGGTGCCGGACGTGCGTCTCGATGCGTGCCAGCAGATCATCGACCCGCTGGCGGGCATTCTGCACGCGGACTTCGGGCGAGAGACGTTCGAGCCAGCGGGCATTGTTGGCGAGCGCCTGCCGCCGGGTCACGATCCGGGCCTGCATCGCGTCGTCCAGCCGCCGGGCCAGAATCCGCACGCTCTGCCCCAGCGCCGCGCCGTCCGGCGTGATCTGCTCGGCGGCGGCTGAGGGAGTCGGGGCGCGCTGGTCGGCGGCGAAATCGACCAGGGTGAAGTCGATCTCGTGGCCGACGCCGGTCACAACCGGGATGCGCGATCCGGCCACCGCTCGAACGAGCGCCTCGTCGTTGAAGCACCACAGGTCTTCGAGGCTGCCGCCGCCGCGCGCCAGCAGGATCACGTCTACGTTGCCGTAGCGATTGAGCCGCTCCAGCGCGGCGATGATCTGCGGCGGGGCGTCCCGGCCCTGGACCGGGGTCGGGCTGAGCACGATCTCGACGGTAGGATAGCGGCGGCGGATCACGTTCTGGATATCCTGAAACGCGGCAGTCGAGGGCGACGTGACCACCCCGATCCGCTGCGGGAAGAGCGGGATCTCCCGTTTGCGCGCGGAATCGAACAGCCCTTCGGCGTCCAGCCGGGCCTTGAGCAGCTCGAACTGGCGGTTCAACTCGCCCACGCCCGCCGGCTGGAGCAGATCGCATAATAACTGGTACTGGCCGCGTGCCTCGTACACCGTAATCCGGCCATGCGCCAGCACGGCGTCGCCGTGCGCCGGATCGAACGGCAGAAACATCGCCCGTGACTTCCACATCACACAGGGCAGCTCGCTGCGGTCGTCTTTGAGCGTGAAGTAGAGATGTCCCGACGTATGACGCCGGAAGTTGCTGATCTCGCCTTCTACCCAGACATCGAACAGCCGCTCGTCCTGCTCCAGCAGTTCGCGGATGGTGGTCGTTAAGTCGTAAACGCTGTAAGGGTCAGTCATAGGATGCTGCAAGGTATCGCCGCCCGATTGTGTACGCATTGTACATCACACAGCGCGTGGCGGCTATGGGTAGGGGACTATTCTTGTGTTAAAATTACGGGAAAATTATATTTTGCGCGCTGCGACACGCCCGATGCCGCGCGCCCTCTGGTTTGATCCGCTTTGCCACTGTCATCTGGAGCACATGATGGACGAAACCGAACGCGAGCAGCTTGCCAAACGGCTTAGCGCCATGCAGTTCAACGAGGCACGCCGGGAGATCGTGAAGCTGGATCGGGACGCCGACATGAAATATTGGCGCAACACGATCTGGGACGAGTATCACACCATGTTCCTGCTGCCGAACGCGGATGTGCGCGTCACCCTGGTCGAAGTGGCGGACGCGAAGAAGCTGAAGGACGATCCGGATGCGTCCCGCCCCGTCAGCCGCCGGAACCTGCTCGGCGTCAAGTTCAAATACGTCGGGGCGAAGGTCGAGCCGATGGACCGCCCGGTCAACTTCAAGCACCAGCGCCCGTAGCCGTTTTTCAGGTGGCAGAAACCTGTCGGGGCGTATGGTGGTATGGTGGTATACGCCCCGCTCGATGCCGTGGGCCAGCACTTAGAGGTTGTTATGCACTTTGGAAAGCTGAATGAGGCGAAGCCCCGCCTGCTCCCCCCATCCTAAATCCTTCCCCCACAAGGTGGGAAGGACTTCAAAACTGCCGCCCTGCTCCCCTTCCCTCCGCGACAGCGTGGGGGAAGGGGCCGGGGGATGGGGGGTAAAAATGCATAACTGCCTCTAGCCCTCGCTCAGTTCTTCTTCCGTTACCGTCAGGCCGAGCACATGATAGCCGCCGTCGATGTAGATCGTCTCGCCCGTCACCTGCCGGCCCCAGTCGCTCGCCAGGAAGACGGCCACATTTCCGACATCTTCCTGCGTGGCCAGCCCGCGCGTCGGCGAAACCTTCTCGGCATAGTGCAGCATCACGCGGAAGCCGGGCACGCCCGCCGCCGCCAGCGTGCGGATCGGGCCGGGGCTGAGCGAATTGACGCGAACCCCCTGCGGGCCAAGATCGGCGGCCAGGTAGCGCACGATATTTTCCAGCGCCGACTTGGCAATCGCCATGACGTTATAGCGCGGCATGACCTTCTCCGACGCGTAATAGGTCAGCGCCATGATGCTGCCGCCCTCGGTCATCAGCTCGGCGGCGTGCTTCGCCAGCGGGATCAGGCTGTAGGCAGAGATATCCAGCGCCAGGCGGAAACCGTCGCGGCTGATGTCGCGGAAGCGCCCGCCCAGCTCGTCGCCCGGCGCAAAGGCGATCGCGTGGATCAGAATGTCGAGCTTGCCGAAGCGGTCGCCCACCTTGCCGAATAGCGCCTCGATCTCGGCGTCGGACGTGACATCGCACTTCTCTACAAAGTCGATCCCGTTTTCCTCGGCCAGCGGAAAAACACGCTTCTCCAGCGCCTCGCCGACATAGCTCAGCCCGACCGTCGCGCCCTCGCGCAGAAACGCCTCGGTGATGCCCCACGCGATCGAACGCTTATTCGCCACGCCAAAAACCAGCGCGTTTTTGCCGTCCAGTAATCCCATCTTTGCCTCCTGTGGGTAGAATTGGAAGTATTAACACGCCGGGGCTGCAATGGTCACGCCAGCGCGTGGTATGCACGCCCCCCATCCTAAATCCTTCCCCCACAAGGTGGGAAGGACTTTAAACCTGCCATCGTGCTCCCCTTCCCTCCGTGAAACGTGGGGGAAGGGGCCGGGAGATGGGGGGTAAAAGCGCATAACACGTCAGGACAGCACTTCGACCGGCGTGCCGATCTCGGCCCACTCATAGAACCAGCGCGCCTCGTGCGTCGGCAGGTTGACGCAGCCGTGACTCATCGGCTCGCCAAAGTTATCGTGCCAATAGGTCCCGTGCAGCCCGTAGCCCTGGTAGAAGTACATCACGTAGGGCACATCTGGCAAATAGTAGCCGGGGCCAGTCATCGTCTGCTTCTCGCGCTTGATGTAAATCTTGAACTCGCCCTCAACCGTCGGGGTCTGGGGCAGCCCGGTCGAGACGATCACGCTGCGCACCAGCCGATTATTTTCGTAGGCGTAGACGCGCTGCTGCTTGAGCCGCACGACAATCTTCTTGCGGGTCGCGCTCGCCCCGGTCTGATCCGAATCGGGCAGTTGATAGCCACCCTGGCGGTGCCCGGTGCGCGTCACCGGCACGATCAAGGTCTGCCCGATGCTGAGCCGGTCCGGATTGGGCAGTGCGTTGAGCGCGGTCAGGGTGCCCAGCGGCACGCCGTAAGTGTAGCTGATGCCAAGCAGGTTCTCGCCGGGTTGGACGATGTGCATCCGCCCCTGGACAAGATGGCGCGCCGGACTGATTGCGGACTCGCGGGCGGGAGTAATCGTCGGCGCGAGCGTCTTGGTGGGCGCTTCGGTCGCGGTCGGTGTAGGGCTGGGCGCGCGCGTCGGCTCCGGCGGCAGCCCAACCGGATCGACGGTGCACAGCCGCGCCCCGCCATTGAACGTGCCCGCGTTTGTCAGCGGGACGGCGTCGCCGGTCGTGATGTCGATCAGCGCGATCTGCACGTCGTCGGGGTCGCCGACCGAGGCCAGCAGGTGCGACTCGTCGCCCCACCCCCACGCGATCGCCGCCCCCTCGCCGACCCGCACCGCCACCGGCTCCGGCTGCTCGAAGTCCAGCAGGTAGATGTCGGATGTCTGCGGGTCTTCGAGATCGCCCCACGAGGTATACACGATGCGCTCGCCGGTCGCGTCGAAATGCGGCCAGACTTCGTTGCCGTCGCTGAACTCCGGCGGCAGGATCGGGAACTCGCCCTCGACCTCTTCACCGATCACGGCCAGGTAGAGGTCCCAGGGGCCGCTCTGATCGCTGGAGAAAAGAAGCTGGCGGCCATCCGGTCCCCAGGCGGGCGACGTATCGCGCCCCAGGTCGGTCGTCACCTGGCGCGGGTTGCCGCCGTCTGCGTCCATCAGCCAGATCGTGGGAATTCCGTCGGAGCGCGTCGAGACAAACGCGATCGTGCTGCCGTCCGGGCTGAAGGCCGGCGCGAAGTTCACCCCTTCGGAATCGGTAAGCTGGATCGGCTCCGACTGGTCAAAGCGCTGCAAATAGAGCTGGTAGCTGCCGCTGCTGTCCGAGGCGTAGACGACCGTCTGCCCATCGGGCGAGCAAACCGGCTCGCGCTCGTTGGCGGGACCGCTCGTGACCGCGCGCACGTCGCCATCCAGCGTCAGCAGATAGACGTCGTCGCTGCCGCTGCGGTTGCTGTAGAACACGATCTCGTAGGGGCGCGCAGGCGTGGACGGCGGCGTGTCAGTTGGCGGCGGGGGTGAGACGGTCGCCGTGTGTGTCGGCACGGCGGCCAGCGCGGTATTCGTCAGCGGGATGCCGGTCGCGGCCTGCTGCTCGGCGGGGCGCGCGGTGGCGCTCGGCGTCAGGGACGGCGTGGGCGAATCCGGGAGCGGGCTGGCGGTCGCCGATGGTGGGAGCGGCGTCTCCGAAGGCGCTTCGCTGGGAACCGGCGTGGCGGTTTCGGATGTGACAGCTTCCGGCGCGGCAGTCTCAGGCGCGGCGGTGGTACCGGTCGCGGCAGCCTGCGCGCTCCAATCCGTCGCCAGATCGGACATATTCGCCAGCGTGGGCAGCGCGCTGTCGTCGTCGCTGCCGGTGCCGCAGGCGGCCAACACGATGATAGTCAGAATCCAGATCAAATACGGTGCCGGGCGCAGCCGGGGAGCAGCTCGTTGAGTCACGGCAAATCTCCAGCGAAGGATAGCAGTCGGTGCTCGTGTGGGCTGATTGTAGAACGCTCCGGGCCGGTTTGCCAAGCGGCCCTGGCGCGCCGCGTTGCATTAAGATTGTGTTGAGAAATGTGCCCGGTGCCTGAAAAGTTCGAAAGCGCCTGGGACGCCGACCCTGGCGCTTTCTCGGTAAAAAAGGAGGAGAAGAAGAGATTTTGCCCTTCGCTGTATATATAATACGCAACCTCTATCGACTCTTTCCTAATGCTCGGACTACGCTTAACCTACGGAATCCCTACGCCCCGTCTTGTCACTGGGCTCCTGTCGGTTTTGCAGGCAGAAGTGCGTAAAAGCGTAAGCAAGTTTCATAGTTGAAAAATAAAGCGCAGGCTGATCACCAGCAGGAACACGCCATACAGCCGCTTGACAGTGGCCGAGGGCAGTCCCAGCGCGATCCGCGCCCCGGCGAGCGATCCGGCGAGCAGCCCCAGCGCGATGACAAGCGAGGCGGTGAGAGCGAGTTCGCCGGCATCATAGTACGACAGCACCCCACCGATCCCGACCGGCGGAAGCTGTGCCACGAGTGAGGTCCCCACCGCGCGCTTCTGATCGTAGCGCAGCAGCACCACCAGCGCCGGGACGATTACCAGCCCGCCGCCGATCCCGAACAGGCCCGACGCGATCCCGGCCCCCACGCCGACTACCAGCAGGATATACCACGCCACCTCGACCGGCACCGGATCGGCTGCCGGGGGCGCACCATTGCGGCGCTGCGTCAACAGCTTGCGCGGCTCGACAAAGCGCCAGCCCATAAAAAACAGAAACAGGCCGTAGATGCGCTGCAAGGTATCGCCCGGCAGACCCAGCGCCAACTGCGCGCCGAGCACATTCCCGCCCACCAGCCCCAGCGCGATCAGCGTCGCCGCCCTCAATTGCAGCTGCCCGGCGCGATAGTAGGCCAACACGGCGAAGATGCCCACCGGCCAGACCAGGGCCGCCAGCGAGGTCCCCAGCCCCTCTTTTAGCCCGAAGCCGAACAGCACCACCAGCGCCGGGACGATCACCACCCCGCCGCCGATCCCGAACATGCCAGAGAGTATCCCGGCGGCAGCGCCGAGCACCAGAAACGCTATGAGATGATCAGGCATACGTGACTCCAATGTAGGCAGTGAAGAATGGGTGGCGGGTCCGGCACCCTGGAACGTGCTAGGCACTTTGGAAGGCTGAACGAAGCGAAGCCGCACCTGCCCCCCATCCTAAATCCTTCCCCCACAAGGTGGGAAGGACTTGCAAGACGCCATCGTTCTCCCCTTCCCTCCGTGAAACGTGGGGGAAGGGGTCGGGGGATGGGGGGTGAAAATGCATCACACACCCTAGAATGGCGACACACCCAGGAACTCGTCCAGCAGCAACAGCACCAGCCCGGTGATCACCAGCAGCGCGATGATGATCGCCGCGATCACGACGACCTGCGCGACGCGCGCCTGCCGGTTGATCGGCTCGCGTATCTCGGCCAGCGTGCCGGTCGCCAGGTAGCGGTAGAGGGCCGCCGCCTCGCGGTTGAGCACCTGGTAGTGCGCCGGGAACCAGTAATACACCTGGAGCCGCGTCATCTGGTAAAACGCCGACAGGCTCCCGTCTTCCAGCACAATCGTCAGCGTGTGCTCGGCGCGGCGCGGATCGAACAGCCCAAACCGCCGCCGCCGCTGCGCCCGAAACTGGCCCGGATCGCTGTCAAGCGGCTCGAAGTCCATGACCTGCCAGAAGGCCGGCAGACGGATCGCCAGCTCGTCGTCGGGCAGGATGATCGGCAGCTCGTAATGCACGCGCAGGCGGTCCTCGCGCCAGCAGCGCTCCGCCGGGAGCGTCGCCGGGAGAAGCTGCTCCTTGAACACCGGGGGTGGGTGCTCAATCGTCAGCGGGCGGGTCGGCGCGCCGGATTCCCGCAGCAGCTCGACCAGCTCCTCAATCGCCAGCAGGAAGCGCCCGTGAAAATTGACCTGCGGCAGCCCGTGCAGCCGCTCCGGTATCGGGATCGGCTCGCGCACCAGCAGAATCGCGGGCCGGTTCAGGCTCAGCGCGCGTGTGCACTGCTCCAGCAGCGTATCGGACGCCATGCTCGCCGGCGAGAGGATGATCAGTACGTGGCTCGCGCCTTCCAGCGCCTGCTCGGAATCGAAGGGGATGCTGCTCGCGTCCGCTTCATCCAGGACAGGCCAGACGATCAGCCCGCGCTGCTGAAGCTGGACGGCAAGCTGTTGGGCGAACGTCTGCTCGGCTTGAGCGCACGTCAGAACGATATGGGACATGCCCGCTTCTCATGGGATAGAGTGTCTGCACGGCCAGACCGAGATTGTACACGAAGCCGCGGAGTCCGTAAACTGGCGGCAGCTAGCCCCGCACGCGGCGCAGCACCAGGCGCGGCAGCGTGACGGCCTGCTCGACACGCAGCAGCATCGCCGCCGCCCAGAAGATCGCGCCGCCGAGCACCACCGCCCCGACCGTCTGCGGCAGCGCGGCCAGATCGGGCAGCAGCGCCCGAAAACCGGCGATCCCCGCCGCCATGACGCCCGCCGCGAGCAGCGTCCGCGTTCCGCTCACCAGCAGCCGCCGGTCCTCGATCCCGCCGATGCGCCGCCGCAGGATCAGCCACAGCGTGCCGCTCTCGACCGCCGTCGCAATCGACATCGCCAGCGCCAGCCCGCCAAACGGCCCGCGCGCGAAATCGGTGCTGTCCGGATAGCCAAAGACGCGGATCAGCACCAGGCTCAGCACAATATTGAGCAGCATCGTCGCCGTGCCGATCTTGACCGGCGTCCAGGTGTCGTGCAGCGCGAAAAAGGCGCGCACCAATATTTCCAGCACGGTATGCCCCGCCAGCCCGATCCCGAACAGGGCCAGTGCCCAGGCGGTCCCGGCGGTCGCGGTCGCGGTCCAATCGCCGCGCTCGTAGACCAGCGCCACGATCGGGCGGCTGGCGACGGCCAACCCCACCCCCGCCGGGATCGAGAGGAACAGCACGCTGCTCAGCGCGTCGGCCAGCGTGCGCCGGAAGACCGCCACATCGTGCTGCGCGCTCAGCGTCGAGAGCGTCGGGAAAACCGCCGTGCCGACGCTCTGCCCCAGCACGCCGATCACGGTGAACATCAGCACGAACGCGAAGTTGAGCGCGGTCACGCTACCGACCATCATCCCCGACGCCAGCGCGGTATTGACCCAGAAATTGACCTGTACCACGCCCAGCCCCAGCACGCGCGGCCCCATCAGCAGCAGCACCTCGCGCACACCGGGAGTCTGCCAGCTCAGCAGCGGGCGGAAGCGGAAATCGACACGCAGCAGCGCCGGAATCTGGATCAGCAGGTGCAGCCCCGCGCCCAACACCGCGCCCCACGCCAGCCCGTGCACGCCCCAGGCCGGAGCCAGTGCCAGCGCCCCGACGATCAGCCCGATGTTGTACAGGCTGGGGGCCAGCGCGGGTGTCAGGAAGTGTTGGTGCGCGTTGAGGACGCCCATCATCAGACCGCTGACGCCGAAGATGATCACGGTCAGCAGCATAATCCGCATCAGCTCGACGGTGAGCGCCTGCGTCTCCGGCGCGGCGTTGGGCAAGAGCAGCCAGCGCACCAGCGGATCGGCCAGCCCGAACGCCAGCAGCGCCAGCCCGCCCGACACCGCCAGCAGCAGCGTGATCACGGCATTCGCCAGCCGCTGCGCCCCGGTCGTGTCGTCCTGCGCCAGGAAGCGCGTAAAAACCGGGATGAACGCCGATCCGAGCGCGCCGCCCGCTACCAGCACGAACAGCGTCTCTGGCACGCGCTGCGCCGCGACAAACGCATCCAGACGCGCCCCGGCCCCAAACGCCGACGAGATCGCCGCCTGCCGCACGATCCCCAAGATGCCGCTGGCGACATAGGCCAGCATCACGATCCCGGCTGCCCGCGCGATCTGCCGCCCGGACAGCGCGCGCGCTCCGCCTCGCTGCTCGCTCATTGCTGCTCCTGCTGTGGAGAGAGTCCAATCACGCGGGCAAGTATAGCAGGTGATCGACCTTCGGGGCGCGCACAAAAAACGGGCAAGCCGCCCGGCTGGCCAGCATCAGGCAGCAGTGCAAAACGGTCTAGAGGCTGTTATGCACTTTTACCCCCCATCTCCCGGCCCCTTCCCCCACACTGTCGCGGAGGAAAGGGGGGCACGGCAGTGTTTTTCAAGTCCTTCCCTCATTTTGGGGGAAGGATTTAGGATGGGGGGACGTGCCATTCACCTCGTTCAGTGTTCCGAAGTGCATAACACGCTCTAGGCTGCCAGCTTGCGCGCTCGGAGTCCCAGAAACAGCGGGAACTCGTGGGCAGCACGGCGTTCCGCTTTGCTGCTCCCCATCTCCAGCCCAGGAATTTCATCCAGACGGTCCACCAGCAAGCCACAATTCCCCAATCCGGTGATGTAGCGGCTCAGCGGGCGGTGGAAGCTGATGCTCATCCCCCCTTGCGCTGGACCATAGGATTTCAGGGGCACATCCAGCGGGGTCAGATAAGAATCGACCCGCCGGTAATACAGCTTGCGCTGATCATCGTGTCCCCACCCGCTTTGGCGCGGAATGCGAAAACAAGGGTGCGTCATCACGATGACCAGCCGCCCACCCTCGCGCAGCGCCCATGCTGCCGCCCGCAGCACCTCGTCGAGTGGGTTCATATCCTGAATACTCAGCAGGAAGACAACTCCATCAAACATGGCCGGAGCCAATCCGAGGGTTTGTAACTGTCGCGCATCCCCGCGCAGGAATGTACCGTGCGCTCCATGCCGTTGACGGGCACGATTAACCATCCGCGAGCTGATCTCGACCCCAGTGTAACGAGCACCACGCTCGGCGATGTAGGGGGCCAGAACGCCCTGCCCGGCGCCAACATCAAGAATTGACTCGTGGGCACGCGGTTGGAGCAAATCCAGGACCGCCGGCAGCGCCAACTGCCGGTGATGATGGCTGCCATTCTGACCCATCCAGCCATCGTACCACGTCGCCAGCGCGTCCCACCCTTGCGGGCGGCGTTTATGCTGTTTTGACATGAGGAAATCCTGTTCGATTGTTCAGACAACGGCGCGTCCACCGTCTTCCGAGAAGCGGAAGTGTTGG
Source organism: Chloroflexota bacterium (assembly GCA_012729765.1). Taxonomy (GTDB): domain Bacteria; phylum Chloroflexota; class Anaerolineae; order Aggregatilineales; family Aggregatilineaceae; genus JAAYCM01. The sequence goes on from JAAYCM010000024.1 coordinate 25,648, forward strand.
ACCAGGAACCGCTGTGGCACAGCAGAGGGCTGCCCACAGATCCCCGACGCGCCTACCCTGGCTGTTCCAGGGAATGGAGCACGAAGGGGGTGCTTAGACCAGGTTCCGCAACCGAATGTAGTAGGTTGCCACGAGGACACTCCATCTGAATTCCGAACAGTAGAAGTAATTATATACGCGGCCTGGGCGAAGAACAAGGCAAACGGGCAAGCTGCCCGGCCTGCCCGTCTATCTGTCGGCTGAAGTTCGAAGCCCGGTGCTACGGCTCGACCAGAGTCAGGGTGTAATCGGCTGTCACCTCATCGAAGGAGTAGCTGTAGGTTTGCTCGCGCACGATGACCAGGTAGAGGTGGTTGGATAAAGATCGGTCATTGATCCCCAGCGTGCCGCTGGCGATGTAGGGGCCATAGAGCGAGCCGACCTGCTCCAGCATCTCGTTGTCGCCCAGGATATGCAGCGAGACTTCGGGATTAAAGTCCCCGGAGAGCTTCTTGTACACCAGATCGAAGCTGTTCAGCCCTTCGATCATGAAGTAGTTCGTTTCTTTGTTGGAGAGAGCCGCCCGCACCGGCTGATCGAAGCTGAGCGGCTGGAGCTTGAGCAGTCGCAGCGAGTACTCCCCGACGCTGGTGCCCGCGCGCCCGTCCTGGCGCGTCGCCAGGATATTGTAGGTGGCATCAGCCGGCAGCACGGTGATCAGCACCACTTTATCATACCCCTGCCCCGTGCCGAGCATGTTGTACGCCTCGTCGAGCAGGATCAGGGCCGGGCTGGTAAAATCGCCAAAAATGTCAACGCGCTGCATCTCGATCACTATCACGTCGCCCTGCTGCCCGGTGAAACTGTAGGGGACCTCGAAGAACTGGTTGGTGATCTCGCCCGTGACGGTCTGACCGTATTCGATCAGGGTGCTGTCCTGGGCACTGACCGGCACAACGAACAACAAACACATAGCGGCTGCGATGAAGGCTAGGTAGCGTTGCATAATAGCCTCCCCGAAAGTGAGCGCCGGGAACCCCCTGGCTCCCGATATTGCCCATTGTACAGCAGAATACGTGACGGAAGCGTGACCAGAGCGCGCCCATTATAAAACCAGCGGTATCGGGCGCCCGATACCGCTGGCTGAATGTGTCTGCTGCTGCTATTCCGCCGGGACGCCCTCGCCGCTGGCGATCGCGGCGGTCATCGCGGCCAGGACTTCAGCCGTCATCTCGACCTTCTCCGGCACGACGCTTTCATACACGTCGCCCTCGGTGTGCATCACGTCGCCCTCGGCGGTTTCCTGGCCCCACCAGGGGTCCTCAGCATCTTCCCACTGCCACGCCTCAAAATAGGCGACCGGCACCGCTTCCAGCACGAAGGCGTAATGATCGCTCCAGTCGCCGGTATAACCGCCCCAGGTGTCATCCGGCGTCGTCCCCAACTCCAGATTCATCTCGGCGGCCAGGTCCAGCGCCAGATCGCGCACCCAGGTTGGCCCGCCCTCGATGGTGGGGGCGGCGTCCTCGCTCTCGTCTTCCGGCCAGGTGATCGTGGCCCCGGCGTAAACATTGACCGTCGTGCCCACGCCGACCGAGTCGATATTGATCATCGCAATCACGTTATCAAGCTCCGGCCCCAACTGCTCGACCAGGAACACCGCGCCGGACGGATCGCCGCCTTCTTCCGCCCCAAACGCCACGAACATCACGGTATGGACCAACTCGGCATCGCGCAGCGCTTCGGCAGCCGCCAGCATCGCCGCCACGCCGGACGCGTTATCCCCCGCCCCGGTCGCCGCATCCACCGAGTCCAGGTGTGCGCCGACCACGAGAATCTGTTCGTCGCCGGGCAGTGTGGCGATCACGTTCTGCGAGGTGGCAACCGCTTCGGCTCCGGGCGGTGTCGTCTCGAACGTCTGGACCTCGACCTCATAACCCCAATCCGCCAGCGCCGCCGCGACGTAATCCGCCGCCAGCGCCTCGGCCTCGCTGCCCATCGGGCGCGCCCCGATTGCGACCGACAGCGCGCGGACGTGCTTCATCACCGTTTCCGCCTCGATCTCAGCCGAATAATCGAGCGGCCCCTGCGCCACCGACGCCGTCGCCGGTAGCAGCAGGTTCAACAGCAAAACCAGCGCGATCACGTGTACCCGTTTCATGGCATGTTCCCCTTCGCTTCATGCAGTCTAGTACTACAGCCGCACCTGACGTTTTGTTGCCCCCCATCCCCCACTGCTGCGCGGAGGGAAGGGGAGCAGAATTTGAAGTCCTTCCCTCCTTGTGGGGGAAGGATTTAGGATGGGGGCGATCTGCGGCTGTAGTACTAGGCACCCCTTCGGTATGCTCTCAGTATACGCGCAGAAGCACCGCCGCACCTTTATACAAACCGACGAAAACACGCCCCACCGCCGGGGGATTGCACGCATTTTGCCCCCCATCCCCTGGCTCCTTCTCCCACTGCTGCGCGGAGGGAAGGGGAGCAGAATTTGAAGTCCTTCCCTCATTTTGGGGGAAGGATTTAGGATGGGGGCAGTGTCGTTCGCCCGCTTTGGCGTTCCAAAGCGCACCACACGCGCTGCGCCGGGCTGCTCACGCTCGCGTGAAGCGCGGGTCCTCTTCCAGCACGCGCCGCAGGCCGTCTTCCAGAAAGACGCGCGGCTCGTAGCCCAGCAGCTCCTTCGCCAGCGTGAGATCGGCGCACATGCGCGAGACGCCCGCGTTCTGCCCGGCCACATACAGCGGGTGCGGATTCTTGCCCGTCACGCGCCCGATCAGCGTCACCAGGGTGTTGACGCTCGTCTCGTGCCCGCTGCCGACATTGATCACGCGCCGGTCCACATTGGGCGCGGTCGCGGCGCTGACCAGTGCGTCCACCACGTCATCGACATAGACATAATCGCGCGTCTGCATGCCGTTGCCGTGAATCACCAGCGAGCCTTTGCCCAACGCCTGCCGCAAAAACTGCGTGATCACCGGGGGATGTGATGCCGGGAGCTGCTGCTCCGGGCCATAGGCATTGAAGATGCGCAGGCTGACCGTCTCGACATCCCACAGCCGCCCGATGGTGTGGATATAGTGCTCGGCGGCGAGCTTGCTCACGGCATAGGGCGAGAGCGGGTTCGGCGGCAGACGTTCGTGTACCGGCTGGTGCTGCTGATCGCCGTAGATCGCGCCGGACGAGGCGAAGACCAGCCGCCGCACCCCGACATCGCGCATCGCTTCCAGCACGCTGACCGTGCCGCCCACGTTGACCGCGTTATATTCGCGTGGGTAGCGCACGCTCTCCGGCACACTGACCCGCGCCGCCAGGTGATAGACGCACTCCACGCCCTGGAGCAGCGTCCACAGGCGCGGCACGTCGTTCACATCTCCGCGCGCGAAGCTCACATCTTCCGGCAGATTCGTCGGATCGCCCGCGCTCAGATCGTCCACCACGCGCACACTGTGGCCCAACTCGACCAGCCGGTTTGCCAGCGCACTGCCCAGAAAGCCCGCGCCGCCCGTAATCAGGAACTGCATAGCGCCCATCCTTACCGCTCGTGCCGGTTCTGTGCCCGCCGCCCCGGCCCCAAAACCCTGGCGCAAGCGGGCTGTGATGTGGCATTATAGCCCGATTGCCGGATTCGCTATAACGTATGAGGAAACCTGCTGCTCATGTCTGCCGCTCTCCCCGATCATATCACCCCGCGCCTCTATTCGCGCCGGGTCGTTGGCGTGGTGATCGCGCTGGCCGCCCTGTTGATCGTGATCTGGCTGCTGGGGACACCCGGCGGCGTGCTCGGCAAGGCGGACGCGGTCGGCTACGCGATCTGCCACCGCATCCCGTCGCGCAGCTTTCATTTTCACGGGCGGCCCCTGCCGCTCTGCGCGCGCTGCACCGGGATTTACCTGGGCGTCATGATCGGGCTGATCGTTTTCCTGCTGAGCGGGCGCGGGCGGGCGGCCAGACTGCCGGGAGTTCGTGTGCTGGCCGTGCTGATCGTGTTCGGCCTGTCGATCGCGCTCGATGGGCTGAACAGCTACCTGACGCTGTTTCCCGGCTACCACCCGGTCTATGCGCCGCATAACACCCTGCGCCTGATCACGGGCATGGCCGCCGGGCTGACGATGATCACGGTCGTGCTGCCGGTGTTCAACGCGACCATGTGGCACGCCCCCCGCTCTGCCGCCCCGCTGGCGAGTCTGAAGGAACTGGCGGCGCTGGTGATAATTGCGGCGCTGGTGGCCGTCCTGGCGCTGATCGATGCCCCGGCGCTGCGCGTGATCTTCGCCCTGCTGAGCGTGACCGGTATCGTGCTGATGTTCGCGCTGATCGGGGCCGTGCTGTTCGTCACCGTGACGCGGCGCGAAAACCGCGCGCGATCCTGGCGCGATCTGGCCGTGCCGGGGCTGGCCGGGCTGGCCTTCGCCATCGCCCTGATCGGCGCGATCGACCTGGCGCGCTATGCCCTGACCGGCACCTGGGAAGGGTTTACGTCGCTGGGCTGATATACAGGGGCGAGAATATGTCTCTGGAGCATGTTGCCCCCCATCCTAAATCCTTCCCCCGCAAGGTGGGAAGGACTTGAAATTGCCGCCATTCTCCCCTGCCCTCCGCGAGAGCGTGGGGGAAGGGGCCGGGGGATGGGGGGCAAATACGAAAAAACGGGGGCGTTCAGGGGATGATGTCGAACGGCGGGTGGCGCTGCTCGACCAGCCGCCGCAGCTCGTCCAGCGCGCTCCAGACGGCGGCGCGCGTGGCGGCATCCAGAGGCAGCGCGGCGAACTCTTCCTCGTCCAACAGCATGATCGCCCCATCCGGCGCGACGAACACATCCAGCGCCAGATCGTCGGCGGCGATCACGCCATCTTCGAGGCGGGCCGGGCGCGAGACGTTGCAGTACCAGCCGGTCAGGTGATCGTCGTCCACGTCGTGCATCTCGAAAATGCTGTACCAGCGGTCGCTGTAGAACCACTCGACAAAGCGATCACCCCGGCGGAAGGTGTGATAACCGGCGGCAACATCATCCCGGTTGAAGTGCGCTTCGAGCCTGACCCACGTCGGCCCGCGTTCCAGCAGCCGCCCCTCATAGCGCCAGACCTCGCGCCCGGTGTGGTCATTCTTGATCACGGTGAGCGTCACAGCGAAACCCCCGCGATGTGTGGCACCGATAAACCGCCGCCATCGTCTGCCTGGCACTCCTGGCAGTCGTCGTACAGGTCGAGCCGGATCGTATAGCTGGCCGGCTGCCCCGGCTCACTCTCGAACGTGACTTCGCCATCGTGCAGCTTGATGATCTCGCGCGCGATCGCCAGCCCCAGCCCCAGGCTCTCGCTGGCCTCGCTGGGGCGGAAAAACGGCTCGAACACCTGCGCAAGCTGCCCCGGCTCCAGATCCGGCCCCTGGTGATAGATGCGCAGGACGGCCTGCTGATCGGGCGTGCTCTCGCCCATAATCTGGACTTCACCGCCCGGCGGCGTGTGGTAAACGCTGTTCAGGATCAGGTTGCTGACCGCCTGGCTGAGCCGCTTACGCTGGGCACACGCCAGCAGCGGACGATCCGGCAGGGCCGTGATCAGTTGGACTCCCCGGCGCTCGGCCTGCCCCTGCTGCATCCGGCACACGTCCTGCACGACCGTGCACAGATCAAGACACTCGCGCTGGGCACGGATTCCGCGCCGGTCGAGGCGCACGGCGTCCAGCAGATCGTCGATCAACTGGCGCATGTTCTCCGTCACCTGCTCCATCACGGCGAGATGCTGCTCGATCCTGTGCGGCTGGTTGCGCACCAGGTAGAGCCGCGTCTTGATGTTCGAAACCGGGGTGCGCAGCTCGTGGGCGGCGTTGGTCAGAAATCGCTCCTTGCGCTGCTCCAGTTCCTTTTCGCGGCTGATGTCGCGCACGACCGTCACCGAGCCAACCAGCCAATCGTCGGAGCCGAAAACGGGCGTGATCGTCAGCGCGAGATCGAGGTCAGCCCCGCTGCGATGCCGGACCCGCACCTGCCCACGCCAGACCTGTCCCACGCCGAAGCTGGCGTCAACCTCGCGGCGCAGATCGCTGTAGCTCTCGGAGCCGAAAACCAACATCTGATGGAGCACCTCTGGCGCGCGGCGCAGGTCCTCAGGGCTGTAGCCGATCATCTGGGCCAGCGCGCGGTTGGAATAACGGACCCCGCCCTGCTCCACATAGAACACGCCCTCGCCCATCGACTCCAGAATGGCCCGAAGCTGCGCGCGCTCGTGATCCAGCTCCGCCGTGCGCTGGATGACGCGCCGCTCCATCTCCGCCGCCTGGCTGCGCGCCTCGAAATAGAGCTGCGCGTTGCGGATCGCGATCGCGGCCTGGTCGGCGAAGGCTTGCAGGCGCTCGGCTTGCCGCTGGTCATAGAAATGCAGCGCCGCGCCATACAGGTTCAGGAAGCCGATCACCCGCCCCTCGCGGCGGATCGGCGCGCCGACATACGAGCCGATCGAGGCGGAATCGGGGATTTCAGGCCAGCTCTGGCCCGACTGCTGCGCATCGGCCACCACGACCGGCTCGCCGCTGTCGAGCATCAGGCGCAGCCGGGCCTGATCGTGCATCGGGAAGTTGATCGAGATGGCCGGCTGCCGCCCGTCGCCCTGCCGGTACGAGGCGCGCACCACGCGCACGAAATCGCCCTCGACAAACATCACGTTGGCCGCGTCGTGCGGCACGACCTGGCCTAATGTCTCCAGCAGGTGATCGAGCACCTGGTCGAGGTCGAGCGTGCTGTTGAGCACAGCGGCCATATCGGCCAGCGCTTCGGCCAGCCGCCGCTGCTCGCGCTCGGCCATCTCGGCGGCCTTGCGCGCTGTGATGTCTTCCTTCACGGCCAGAAAGTGGGTGACACGCCCCTGGTGGTCTTTGATCGCGGAGATCGAGGCCATCTCCCAGTACATCTCGCCGTTCTTCTTGACGTTGTGGAACTCGCCGCGCCACTCGCCCCCGGCAGTGATCGTCTGCCACATCCGGGCATAGGTGTCGCGCGGCGTCTCGCCCGATTTCAAAATGCGCGGGTTTTTGCCGCGCACTTCGTCCAGACTGTAGCCGGTCAGGTTGGTGAACTTGGGATTGACGTACTCGATGTTGCCTTTGAGATTGGTGATCACGACCGAACTGGGACTCTGCTCGACGGCCCACGACACCTTGCGCAAGCTCTCGGCCATCTCGCGCCGCGTGCGCCACATCGACAACAGGTAGACTCCCAGCGCGATCAGGCCGGCCAGCTCGAACACGCCTTCGCCCCCCTGGCCCAGCAACGGATCGGGCGCATCCTCGCCGTAAAACAGCAGCACGCGCACCAGCCGGTTGAGCAGCCACAGGCCGCCGCCCAATACGATACCGGCCAGAAACGTTAACAGACGACTTCGGACCAGCCAGTGGGCCGGCAGATTGCGCATCGTTTCATACTCCTTTGTCAGGTGGCGGATCGCTTTTCCAGCAGCCGGGCCGCCCATCATCCCGCTCCGCGCCGCAGACCGCGCTGCCGCCGGTTCGCCCCCTGGCGCTTGCCTTCATCTATAATACCTTAAATTTAATGAAACCAGCGTCTTGTTTATGGGAACAAAAAACCGGGCACACCACCGACTCGGCGCGCCCGGTTGGGGGAACAGGGGCAGGAACAGCTATGGGGCAGCCGGGCCGGGCAGCAGATCGATCCGCGCGCCCAGGGTTTGAATCACGGCGCTCTGTGAGGTGGGCATCTCCTGCACGTACATATCGAAGTACAGACCGCCCATCAGCTCCAAAGTGTCGCCGGCGGTGTACTGGTGAACCAGCACCTTGACGCGCGCCGTCTGATTCAGACGTGGGCTGAGCCGGAACCTGATCGGCCCGATCGCCTGGTCCGGCGGGACTTCCAGCTCGTGCTCGACCGGCTCCACATCGCAGCCCGGCGCGCTGACGCGCACCACGACCCGCGCCGGCTCGCCCAGCGGCACGGTGTTGTGCGGCGGCGTGTCGAACCCGGCCAGTAGCGTGACCGTCATTCCCAGCACCATCTCGCGGGGGACCAGTAGCGACAGCCGGCGCTCGTGCCGGGCAGCCGGGGGCACCGGGAACTCGGGTGCCGGTGCAGCCGGGGGCGCTGCCTCGGCCACCGCCGCCACTGCGACTTCGGCGGGCGGCTCCGGTGGGAAACCGGCATCATCATCCAGCACGGCCCGTGTGACATTCCCGCCTGGCCCGACGCGGTCATAGGCATGAATCTCTTCCACCGCGACACGTCCGGTTTTGGTCAGCGCATAGACCCCGTCACGCGGCATCGTAACATAATAACGCGTCACCAGACGGCGGATGGCCTTCCCAAAGGCGCGCTCGCTCAGCCCGGTTCCCGACAGAATCGCTTCGGTGTCCAGGCCGCTCTCGCGGCCATCCAGAATACGCAGCACATCCAAAGCCTGCGGGGGCAGCTTTTGGAGATCGGCAGGTAACGACATCACAACCTCACAGCGGCAGAAGCACGTGCATGTATACCAAATATTAAGCACTTAGGCCGTTTGGCACAACCCTACTCCGGTTACAATCCGGTAAAAAAACGGCAGGGAGCGCTTCGCTATCCTATAACGAAACGAGCCGCCCGGCAGAGTTTTCTGCCACGCAGCCCGTTAAGCGCTCGGTTGTGGGTTGTCCTACTTGACCAGCACGCGCGCCCGAACCGTCGTTTCGCGGCGGTAATCCTTGAGCCAGCCGTAGCGCAGCGGGTCGGTGATAATCAATTCGTCCAAGGCCTGCGTGTCGTAGAACTTGCGCACGCCCTCACTCGACACGCGCGCGTAGCCCTCGTCATCCGACCAGTTCTCACCGCGCTGCTCGATCAACTGGCGCAGCTCGTCTTTGGCAATCGTGATCCGCGCTTCCAGCGTGGCGATCCGCTGCTGGTTGGCGCGCACCAGATCGACCAGCTCTATGATCTTCTGATCAATCCCTTCCAGTTCAACCTCACGAGCGGTGCGGGTATCCTTGCCGTTCTCGGTGGTGGTCACACCCATGAGTTGTACGTCCTCTCAAACCTAGCCGTGCGATGGTATTCCAATACGTCGCTTACCGGGTACGAGCCGCAATTGCGGCTTCATCATTTATACCATAAGAAGATTAGAATAATATAAGCGCGCATATTAGAACGTTATCATATTCTCGCGCGGGGAAGTGATATTTGAACTATCTGGCGCGGGCTTAGCCAGGAGATTTCTGCGACCGTTTTAGGGTAGTGGTGAGGTTTTGACTGAAGCCTGTGTTGCCCCCCATCCTAAATCCTTCCCCCACAAGGTGGGAAGGACCTGAAAAATGCCACCATTCTCCCTTTCCCTCCGCGCCAGTGTGGGGAAAGGGGCCGGGGGATGGGGGGGGCGGCTGCCTCACAGCGTAGGGATAGGGCTTGCTCTCCCCGTTCTGGCTGGCGGACGATGCAAGCATCGCTCCTATGTAAAATCACCTGGATCAGCGCTTCTGCCTGCCGCGCAACCGTGCATCACACGCGCTAGCCAGAATCAGCCGCGCCGTTAGCGGCTTCCAGCGCCTCGATCAACTCGGCTTCCAGGCGGCGCAGATCGGCGGAGAGCAGCGAGATCGACTGGCGCGGGCGCGGCAAATCGACCGGCAGCACGGTGGTGATCCGGCCCGGTCGCGCGCTGAAGACCAGCACCCGATCGGCCAGGAACACCGCCTCTTCGACATCGTGCGTGATGAACAGGATCGTTTTCTGGAAGCGCTGCCACACGTCCAGCAGCCAGCGCTGAAGCTCGCGCCGCGTCAGTGCGTCCAGCGCCCCGAACGGCTCATCCAGCAGCAGCACGTCGCGCCCGGTCAGAAAGGTGCGCAGCAGGGCCGCGCGCTGGCGCATCCCGCCGGAGAGCGTGTCCGGGTAGGCGTTCTCGAAGCCTTCCAGCCCAAAGAGCGGCAGCAGTGCGCGTGCCTCGCGGCGGGCTGGCCCTTTCGGTCGCCCGTCCAGCTCCGGCCCCAGGATCACGTTGTTGAGCACGGTCCGCCAGGGCAGCAGCAGATCGCGCTGGGGCATATAGCCCACCTGCCCCGTGCGGCTGCCGATTGGCCGCCCATCGATTCGGATCTCGCCGCTGTCGGGCTGCGTCAGCCCGGTGATCAGGTTGAAGAGCGTGCTCTTGCCGCTGCCGCTCGGCCCGATGATCGTCACGAATTCGCCGGGCCGCGCCGCCAGGTCGATATTTTCCAGCGCGCGGACCTCGCGCCCACCGTCGCGGAAAGTCTTGGAAACGCTGATCAGTTCGATACACGGTTCGGCGTTCATGGGTATCCTATCGGGCAAAGCGGATCGGTATCGGGGCGGGATTGAGCGCCCGCCCCTGGCATCGTGCGGCTATTCCTGCGCGGCGGCGTCGGCGCTGCCCGGCAGGAATTCATTGATGAAGGCGGCTTCCTCGTCGATGCCCTCGGCCAGAATCCCGTTCTCAACCAGGAACTCCGTGTAGCCTTCCCAGATATCGAGCGACTGCTCGCCCCAGCGCGGCGCGTCGGCCTGGTACTGCGGCGCGAGCCAGTCGGCGCTGGTCCGCACGAGATCGGCATTCAGCTCCGGCACGGCCTCGATCAGCATCCCGGCAGCCTCCGCCGGATTCTCGATAGCATACGCGAAGCCGCGCGCGCTGGCCTGGACGAACGCCGCCACCACGTCCGGCTGCTCGTCGATCATCTGCTCGCTGGTGATCAGGATCGGGGTGTAGTAGTCCGGCACGCATTCGAGATAGTCAGTCAGCATGATCCGGTCAAGCTCGACCCCGCGCTGCTCGGCGTCGATCCCGCTCCAGCCCCAGTAGAGCCACACCAGATCGACGCGGTCCTGCTGCATCAGCGGGATCGGGTCGGCAAAGCCCACGTCGATATACTCGATTGTGCCCGGCTCCGCGCCATCGCACACCAGCAGTTGGTTGAGCATCGCCTGCTCCAGATCGGGCTGGCCGAACCCGCCGTAGCGCAGACCGGCCATATCGGCGGGCGTGCTGACCGGGTCCTGATCGGCCAGCGTCACGAAGCCGGACGTGTTGTGCTGGATGATCGCGGCCAGCGACACAACCGGCACATCATCCGCGCGCGCATAGGTGAAGAACTCCTGGTAGCTGACGCCAAATTGGGCCGCGCCGCTGGTCACGACCGTTTCGACCAGCAGATCGGTCGGCTCCTGGATCGTCACGCGCAGGTTGGCATCCTCGAAATAGCCCAACGCCTGCGCGACGTAGAAGCCCAGGTGATTCGTGTTCGGCGTCCAGTCCAGAATCAGGGTGACATCGGTCGGCTGGCCGGCCTGGGCGAATTCGGTCGCCCCACCCAGCGGATCGCCGGGCGATTCTTCTCCGTCGCCGCCCTGGGCATAGACCGGCAGCGCCGCCGCGACGATTAACGTAAGGGCCAGCGCCAGCCCAATTCGCTTCTTCATGATCGTTTCTCCTTCCTGGGTTGTATTGCGATTTTCAGCAGGGGCAATGCAAGCACCGCCCGTTAATAAATCCCCGGACCGCGCCAGCCCGCCCGCCGCGTGGTGTAGTACCAGCGCAGCGCCAGCCGCTCGATCAGGTTCACCAGCACCACCAGCAGCAGACTCAGCACCGCCGTGACAAGAATCGCCAGGTACGCCTGGTCGATCTGGTAGCTGCTGTACGAGCGCTTGAGGAACACGCCCAGCCCGCGCTGCGCCGTGATGTATTCTCCGAAGATCGCGCCTACGACACTGTACGTCGCCGCGATGCGCAGCCCGCTGAAAAACGAGGGCATCGCCGCCGGGAGCCGCGCTTTGGTCCACGACTGGAACGAACTGGCACCCATCGCACGCAGCAGCGAGAGCAGCTCCGGGTCAGAGGACTGCAGGCCAGCGAAGGTATTGAGCGTGATCGGGAAGAAACAGAACAGCACGACGACCATGATCTTCGGGCCGCTGCCGAAGCCGAACACCAGAATCAGCAGGATCGCCAGCGCGAAGGTCGGGATCGTCTGCGAGACGACCAGCAGCGGGTAAAGAATCCAGCGCAGGATGCGCGAGAAGTCCATCAGTGCGGCCAGCAGCACGCCCAGCACCAGCGCGATCGACAGCCCGGCGACCGTCTCCCACAGCGTCTCCGGGATATGCTCTTCCAGCAGCAGCGTGTCGAATTCCTGCCACGCGGCGTAAATCTCGCGCGGCGAAGGGAAAATGTCCGCGAACGTCAGGTTTTGGACGGCGCGTGCCTCGTTGAACAGTTGCAGCGTGCCCAGTGTGAAGAACAGCAGCACCGCCCCGGCCACGAAGACCATCACCACGGCGCGGCCTGCGTCGAAGAAGAGGGGCTGCCACGAACGGTATGGGGCGCTGGCGGGCAGCGCGGAAACCGTGCTCTGCTCGTGTGCCATCAGGCCCGCCCCACCGTGTGCACGACGATCAGCGTGCCGCCGCTCAGCCGCACACAGGCGCGCGCGCCCAGCATCACGTTGCTCACCCCGCGCGCCGGGCCAAAGCGCAGCGTTTCCTGGCGCAGCGGATAGCGCAGGCTCTCAGTTTCCACCCCCTCGGCATCGCCATCCAGCGGCAGCAGCGAGATCGTATCGCCCGGCGCGCCGTCGAGCACATGCTCGCCCGGTCCGGCCAGCCACAACGTCTGCGCGCCCGCCACCAGCCGCACATCCCGCCCCGCCAGCGCGGGCAGCGTCAGCAGGTAGATGTTCGCCAGGGTGTGATCGATCCGCAGCCCATACGCGCCGATCAGCCGGATCCATGTCGCGCCGTGCTCAGCCGCCGCCAGCAGCGCCAGCTCCAGATCGGTTTCGTCTTTGGCCGCCGGAACGCGCTGCAGCACCGCGCCGTCCGCCGCCAGCGCCGCGATCTCGGCGGGATCGAGCGAGTCCATGTCGCCCACGACGAGCGCCGGAGTCAGCCCGCAAGCCAGCGCCAGCCGTGCGCCGCCGTCCGCCGCGACGATCCAGGCGTGAGGGGCCGCACGCAGCGCCGCCTGCACCGCCGGGCCGTCATTCAGCGCGCCGCTGGCAAACACCAGCGCACGCGGTCCGGATTCAGGTGTGGAATCGAATTGAGGCAGCAAAAAACCACTCTCCATGGGGACCAGCGTAGTGAGTGGTTGATCATGAGGCAGATGATTTGCCGCAGCTCCCTACGCCGGTATTACCCGGTTCAGGTCCTGGGGTCGGCGTCGTATGGTGGACGCGCCTCTCAGCCTGGCTAACCCAAGCTCCCCCGGCGAAACTGAATTGTCAATCGATCAGATTCTAATCACACAGCCCGCCTACCGGCAAATTCCCGCCGTGAGGCTAGCGGACGCGCCGCTCCCACGTCTTCTTGATCTCCAGCTTGGTCACGTCGGGCACTTCGAGGAAGTCGAGCAGCATCCGCGTGAAGGGCGCCATCGCTTCCAGCATCGGGAAATGGCGGCAGTCTTCCATCGGGATCGCGTGGAATGTGCTGCGCCCTTCCTTCAGGCTGGCGAGCATCTCGGCGTCGGGCGGCGGCATGAACGTATCGTGCGTGCCAAAGACCGTGACCGCCGGCATCGGCAGCGCGCGCAGCTCGCGCAGCGTGTCTACCCCGGCGAACGACTCGACGCCAACCGCGACGGCGACCCGGTCGGCCTTGCCCACCTCGACCTTCAGCTTTTCCAGGTCCGCGCCGGAATCGACGTGCCGTTCCAGCAGCAGCAGCGGATCGAGCACCTGGAGATGCTCCTTGAGCGGATTGGCCTTCTGGACTTCCGCCTCACGCGGGTCGGAGAGATCGGCGCGCGGCATCTGCGGGATTTCGGGCAGTGGGCTGGGCAGCGCCGGGTTGATCGCGGTCGCGGGCCGGTCGGTGGGCGGAATGGCGGCCTCGCGCGGCGACTTGGGCTTGTCCGGCGATCCATTCTCGCGCTGCTCGATGGCGGCGCGCAGCCGGGCCTTCAACTCCTCGTTACGAAACGGCATCGTCTCGGCTTCGGGATGCACATCCGGTCCGGCGGCCTGCTTTCCGGACGCGAGTCGTTCCGGTGGGGGCGGGTTGAGCGTCAGCGGCCTGTTATCGGGCGCCATGCGGAACAGGGGCGGCGCGATCACCATCAGGCGCGGCACGCGATCCGGGAAGCGGGCGGCATAGCGCACGACGATCGCCGCGCCCAGGCCATGCCCGATCAGCGCGGCCTTGCCGATGCCCATCTTCTCCATAAACTGATCCAGGAGTGCCACCTGCGCCGGGAACCCGTAGCGGCGGGGATCCTTGCCCGAATCGCCGAAGCCCCACAGGTCGAGGGCATAGGTGCGGTATTTCAGACTGAGCTGCTGCATGGCGGGAATCCAATAGCGCCACGAGCCGAGCCAGCCGTGCACCAGAATCACCGGGCGACCACGCCCCAGCACTTCATAGTGCACCAGATCATTTTCAATCGTAATTGCGCTCATGCCATGTCCCAGGTCGGCTGCTGCAAGATATGGGTGGGCAGGTGACCGCTTGGCCGGGAATACACGCCCCGGCTACCCTTCGATCCCAAACTTCGCCAGAATCTCCGCGATACGCTGTGTAAGCTGATCGGGCGCGAACGGCTTGAGAATATAGTCGTAGGCGCCCGCGTCCATGCCGGTATCCATCTCCGACTGCTGCCCTTTGGCCGAGAGAAAGACGACCGGCACATGGCTCACCGCGTCCATTTCCTTCAGCGCACGGCAGGCTTCATAGCCCGTCATGCGCGGCATCCGCACATCCATCAAAATCAGGTCGGGCATCACCTGCGGCGCAAGCTCAACCGCTTCGGCCCCATTGGCGGCCTTCACTACCTCGTGTCCGGCATACTTCAATGTAAACTCGATCAGGTCGCGAATATCGCGTTCATCCTCAGCTATCAGTATCTTCGCCATACGTTTCCCGGATTCTCACTCCGTCTGCGCTTCAACTTGTGGCGAGCTGGCCGCTTCGGGGGCGCTCACCGGCAGCTCGACATAGAAAGTTGTTCCGTGCCCCACCTGGCTTTCAAACCAGATGCGCCCGCCGTGCATCTGGACAAACTCGCGCACAATCGACAGGCCCAAGCCGGTGCCGGGCGTGTCCATGACCAGCTCGTGAGTCTCGTCACCCCGGAAGAAGCGCTCATACACGCGCCCCGCCACCTCCGGCGGGATGCCCACGCCGGTATCGGCCACACGGATGATCATCTTCTTGCGGTCGGTGCTGAAGCTGGCCGCCAGCGTGACAGTCCCGTTTTCAGGGGTATAGTTGAACGCGTTTTCGGCCAGATTGGTGACGATCTGGGTCAGCTTATCATAGTCGGCCCAAAGGGTCAGCGGCTCGCCTTCCGGCACGTCGAGCGTGACGTTCATCGGGCGCTTGCGATCTTCCGAGCGCCCGCGCAGATGCTCCAGCACACCGCCCAGCACGTCCACCACATTGATCTCGCTGAAACGCAGCTCCACCCGGCCCTGGTCGATGCGCGAGATGTCGAGCAGGTCGTTGACGAGCACGCTCAGGCGGTCGGCGTTCTGCTTGATCGTCTCCAGGAAGCGCTGCTGCGGCTCGGAGACTTCGCCCGCCGCGCCCAACAGCAGCAGGTCGGCATAGCCCTTGATCGAGGTCATCGGCGTGCGCAGCTCGTGGGACACCGTCGCCACGAACTCGCTCTTGAGCCGGTCTACCTCGACCTCGCGCGAAATGTCGCGGAACACGGATACCGTGCCGAGGAACTGCCCGGCCATGTGTACCGGCGAGAGGCGCACGCTGATCACACGCCCGTCTTCCAGATTGATCCGCTCTTCCATGAACTCACCGGGCTGCACGTCGGCGGCCTGGTTCGTCCAACGATCCATCCGATCTGCCCAGCTCGAAGCCCCGGCCCCATACAGCCCGGCGAAGGCCGACGCCTGCTGGCCGAGCACCTGCTCCGCCGCCAGCCCCAGGATACGCTCCGCCGTGCGGTTGAAGACGATCACGCGCCCGCCGGGGTCGGACACCATCACGCCGTCCGCAACCGACTCGAGGATCGCGCTGCTCTTGGTCGCCTCGACCTGCTCCTGGCGCAGCATCGTCGCCAGCCGCTCGGCCTGATCGCGGATCATCGTGTACAGCTCGGCATTGTTGAGCGCGGTCGCAACCTGCCGCGCCGCCGCCGAAACCAGCCGCAGGTCGTCGGCATGGAACGCACCGACCTGCTCGCTGAAGAGCATCATCACGCCGAGGATGCCCTCGCTGCCTTCGATCAGGGCCACCAGCGCCGCCCGTGCCTGATCGTCGGTCGCGGTCAGGCGCAGCCAGCGCGAGTCCTGCTGCACGTCGTCTACGATCAGCGTCTCGCGGCTCTGGATCGCCCAACCGGCCAGCCCCTCGCTGGTGAGCAGTGACTCGCCGGCCCCGTTGCGGCCATTCCCTGCCGGCCAGTTGAGCCGCGCGCGGAAGTTCAGCCGGTCGCCGCCGGGGTCCAGCGTCAGGATCGCGCCGCGTGTGGCGCTCACCGACTGGGCCACCATCTCCAGCGCGCTGTTCAGCAGCCGGTCCACGTCGAGACTGGTGGACAGCTCGGTCGTAATCGCGTACAGCGTGCTGATGTGCTGGCGTTCCTGTTCCAGCTCGGCAGTACGCTCGCGGACGCGCTGCTCCAATTCTTCGGCCTGCTGAAGCGTCTGCTGCAGCAGGCGCGCGCTCTGAATCGCCACGCCCAACTGCGAGCTGATTGTGCTCAGGATGCGTTGGTCGTTGTGGCTGAAGGCCATCGGATCGTCGTCGTCGCGCACGGCCAGCGCCCCGATGACCTCGTCACCGGCAAAGAGCGGCACCCCGGCGAAGCTGCCATGCGGCTCCAGCACCGACTCGATCCCCAGGCTGCGGCGCACATCGACCAGGTTCTCACCCGCCAGCAGCAGCGGCATCCGCCGCCGGATGATCAGCGAGAACTCGTCCTGGCCCAACGAACGCGGCGGCAGATCGTGGCGCTCGTCCAGGAACGACGCCAGCGGGAAGCTGAGGGTATCGGTCGCGCTGTCGTAGAGCGCGACATAAATCCCCTGCGCGTCCGTCAGGCTGGGAAGCTGCGCGTCCACCTCAAGCAGCAGATCGTCCAGGCTGCTCGCCGACGACAGCGCCGCCGACATATCATTGATGATGTACAGCTCTTCGACCGTGCGGCGCGTTTCGGTCTGGAGCCGGGCGTTCTCAATCGAGATCGCGGCCTGGCTGGCAAGCGTGCGCGCCAGGCGGGCGTCTTCCGTCTTGAAATAGCGGTTGGGGTCGAGGATTTCGACCTCGACCAGCCCGATTGAAATCTCGTTGACTACCAGCGGGATCAGCACGCGGCTGGCCGCCTGATGCTGGGCCATCACCCGCGCCTCACCCGGCGGCAGGTCGGGATCGTCGGCGCGCAGGATGTCCAGCTCGCGCTCGCGCAAGGCCTGCTCGCGCAGCGGGTAATCGGCCAGATTGAACAGATCGCCGGCTTGCAGCGAGACATTGGTAGGCCGGGCGCTGATGTCGTCGCGCACTTCGAGCCGGTTGTTGACGTCGTCCCACAGGAAGACCGTGCAGGCGTCGGCCCGCAGCGCGCTGAGAAACTGCATCGTGACCCGCCGGACCACTTCGTTGAGGTCGAGCGTGACCGCCGTCGCCTGGGCCGACTCGAACAGCGTTTCCAGTTCCCGCGTGCGGTTCGAGGTCTGCTCGAAGAGCGCGGCGTTCTGCACGGCGATCGCGGCCTGGCTGGCGATGGTCTGCGCCAGCTCGATCTGCTCGGTGGTGAACTCGCGCCGCTCGTCGAGCGAGTCCAGCCGCAGCAGGCCGATCACGGTGCCGCCGACGACCAGCGGCACGAGCAGCGCGCTCTGCACGTTGTCGCGGCGCACCATCGGCTCCAGCTCCGGCCAGAGCGGATCGCTCTCGCTGCGCTCGACCACCAACGGGATCAGGTTGCGCTGAACGCGCGCGACCACCTCATTCTGCGTCAGGACGAAAACCTGCTGCGGGGGTGCGTCGCCGCGTGGATATTCGACCACGACATGCCCAAGCTGGTTGGGATTGTCGATCTGCATCGCCGAGCCTTCTTCGATGCCGAGCGTGATCGCCGTCTCGCGCAGCGCGATCTCGAAGATATTCTCCAGGTCGAGCGACTGCGCCAGCGCCAGCGATACCCGGTTGAGCAGCGCCAACCGCTGCGCCTGCTCGTCCAGGGCACGGGCCCGCTCGCGCGTTTCTTCAAAGAGCTGCGCGTTGTCGAGCGCGACCGCCGCCTGGTTGGCGAAGGTCAGGGCCAACTGCTCGTGCAGTTCGGTGTAGAAATTCGGCTCGCGCTTTTCGAGCGCCACCACGCCGACCACGCGCCCCTTGCTGATCAGCGGCGCCCCCAGCCAGTTCTTGTAAGTCGCCGCCGAGCCGTAGGGGAAGCGCGGATCGCCGGCCCCCACGTCGCCCACCCGGATCACACGCGCGCGATCCGACATCTCGCGGAACAGCGGGCTGAACGGGATTTCGACTGTCAGGCCAATCAACTCGTCGGCGTCGGGTGAGTCGGGATCGTGATAGCCACGCGCCGCCGCGATATACAGCTCATCCCGGTCGGTCGCGCGCAGCCACAGCGACACCCCGTCGAAGGGCACCACCTGATCGAGCGCGTCCAGGATCAGGTCGATCACCTGGTCCGGCTCCAGCGTGGCCGTGATCTGGCTGGAGACTTCGGACAGGGCCGACATCTGGACCGCGCGCGTATTCAGGTCTGCTTCGAGCAGGGCGCGCGCCGTCACGTCTTCGACCAGCAGCACGATGCCGGTCACGGTGCGGCCTTCCAGCATCGGGTAGACATAGTAATTGCGGATCGAGCGCCGGCCCTGCGGGTCAAGCCGCTCGATTTCGTCGCAGGTCTGCGGCTCGCCCACCCCCAGCGCGACCGCGACCGACTCGCGCAAAAAACTGCCGTAATCGGGTCGGTATTCGAAGAGCGCCTGCCCGACCGCCGCGATCGACCAGCCGTAGCGCTCGGTCATGTAACGGTTCACGCGGCGCACGCGCAGATCGCGGTCGAGCACGACGATACCCTGCTGGATCGACTCGACCACCGCCTGGTTGAAGATCGTTAGTTCCAGCGTCTCGTTGTAGAGCCGCGCCTTTTCCATCGCGAGCGAAGCCTGGCTGGCGATGGTTTCGGCCAGCTCGATCTCGGCCTCAGTAAAGCGCCGCAAATCGGTCGAGTCCAGCCCGATTGTCCCGATCACCGCACCGGCAGCCGTCACCGGCACGATCATCAGCGATTTCGTGCCGCGCAGCCGCAGATTGGTCCAGGCCTGCTGGAACAGCGGATCGTGCAGCACGTCTTCGGAAACCAGCGGCTTGCGCGTCTCGCGCACGTACTGGATCGAAGCGTTATCGCGCAGATCGAGCGTCAGGTTGGGCGTCGGCTCGACGAACGGATAGTCGAGCATCAACCGGCCCGTCGTCTCATTCTCGAACAGGACCAGGCCCGCGTGCTGCACGCCCAGGTTCTCGCCCAGTTCCGAGAGCACGATCCGGTAAATTTCGTTGGGGTCGAGCGTTTGCGCCAGCCGGATCGACACGCGGTTGATCACCGCCAGCCGCTGCGCCTGGTCGTCAAGCTCGGTCGCGCGCTGCTGCGCCTCGGCAAACAGGCGCGATTTTTCGATAGCCAGGGCGGCCTGGTTGGCGGTCGTCAGCGCCAGCTCGATCTCGGCATCGGTAAACTCGCGCGGCGTCGATGAGTCCAGCCCGATCGTCCCGATCACGCGCCCGCCCATGATCACCGGCACGATCAGCATCGCCTCGGTGTTGCGCAGCCGCGAAATCTCGTGCATCGCTTCGAAGCGCGGATCGGCCAGCAGGTTGGACGCGACCAACGGCTGCCGGGTTTCCAGCACCGTCTCCGCCGCCGGATTGCCCTTGATCGGGATGATCAGATCGGGGATGGGCGGGTCGAGCGGGTGTGTGCTGAGCACCAGCCGCGACGTTTCCTCGTCCTGGATCAGCACCAGCCCGGCAGATTGCAGATTCAGCGCGCCTTGCAGCTCGGTCAGCACGATCCGGTAAACCTCGTGCGGGTCGAGTGTCTGCGCGAACTGGGCCGAAACCCGGTTGAGGAACGCCAGCCGCCGCGCCTGCTCATCCAGCACCGTCGCGCGCTCGCGGGCCTGCTGGAACAGCCGCGCATTGTCGAGCGCCACCGCCGAGAGGTTGGCGAGGCGCTGGATCAGGTCGAGATTCTCCTGGAAACCGAATGCGTTCTCAAGCTCGCTGCCCAGGTGCAGCGTGCCGATTGTCTGTCCACCGGCGATCATCGGCACGATCAGCGTGCTGCGCTCGCCGCTGTCGTACCACGCCTGCAGATCGAGATAGCGCTGGCGCAGGGCTTCCTCGTGCTGGAGCCGGAACAGGCGCGGCTCAGCCTCGTGAAACACCCGGCCCATCGCCGTATTCTCCAGCGACTCCGGCTCGTCTTCGACCACGCGCACCGTGCCATCCGGCGCGAGCATGGCCCGCAGGCGGTTGAAGTGCCCGGTCTGCTCGTCATGCAGGGTGACGCTCATCCGCGTGAAGGGGACCATCTGCTGCAGGTCGCTGCCAATCGCCTCGATCACCGCCGTGCGGTCGAGCGAGCGCGACACCGCTTCCATCATCTCGTTGAGGCGCTGCTCCTGGGCGGCGGCGCGCATCGTTTCGAGGTAGAGGCGCGTCGTCTCGATCGCGGCAGCGGCCTGCGAGGCGAACAACTCGAACGGCTGGAGCGACGCCTCGGTCGGGATACGCCCTTCGACCGGGTCGTACATCTCGATGATGCCGATGATGCGCTTCTGGTCCTGCCCCACCAGCGGCAGATAGAACGCGTCGAGCGGGTGCCACTCGTCCAGCCCGACTTCCGCCGGCTCGATGTCCCGGTCCTTCAGCGCGTGCTGGCGCACCCAGGGATGGTCATAGCGCAGATAGTAGCCCGCGCCGAGCTTCAGATCGTAGAACGACAGGTCATTGATCCACTGCCGCCACACACGGCCCGGCAGCACCTGATCGGAAAGCTCCAGCGCCTCTTCGGGACCATACCCGGCCTGGATCAGAGCGGTCGGCTCCAGGTGCTCATCGCGCAGGGTGATCACCACGCGCCCCCACCCGGCTTCGTGAATCCCATCGGCCACGACCTGCAGGCGCGAGGGCACATCCTGCGCGCGCTGGATCTCGCTGGCGACGAGGTGAAGCTGCGCCAGGCGGTCACGCTCGCGGCGGGTCGCTTCGGCTTCCTGCTGGATGCGCTCGATCAGCCGGAAGTTCTCGATGCTGAACGCGGCCTGGTTGGCGAAGATTTCCAGCGCCTCGACCGTGGCGAGATCAGGACGCCGCCCGGCGCGCGGCTCGTCCACGCTCATCAGGCCCAACATCTGCCCGCCCGATCCGTAGAACGGGACCAGCAGCAGGTCGTCGGGATGCCAGGCGCGCGGCCCGGTGCCAAGCTGGTGCTCCATCACCTGGTAGGTCGGCAGGCCGGCCACCAGATCCGATGTCCCCTCGGCGGGCAGGAAATAACTGTTGCTGATGCGGTAGGCGTCCTGCATCAGGTGATACGCCTGCTCGACCGGCGGCGTAACTTTCTGCGTCTCTTCAAAGACGGCCAGCGGCAGCCCGGCCTGCGCCGTGCGGCGGAGCACCTGCTCGCGTGCGTCCACCAGGCTGATCAGCACGACGTTGAAGCCGACCGTCTCCTGCACGCTGTGGGCGACCTCTTCGAGCATCTCCGGCAGCGACGCGCCCCGGCGGAACAGCTCGCCCAGCTCGAAAATGCGCCCCATCCGCTCCGCCCGAATGCGAAGCTGGCGGTTGGCGTTGATCTGTTCCTGGTAGCGCCGCGCGTTGCCAATCGCGATGGCGGCCTGGTCGGAAAGCGCCAGCACGAAATCGACGACGCGCGCCTCGAAGATGTCCGGCCTCTCGCCGTAGAAATGGATCAGCCCGACCACGTCCTCGCCAAACTGGACCGGCACCGCCAGCGCGGAGCGGGCCTTGCGCGGCATCGGCTCGAACTCGCTGTGCTCATAATTCGCTGCCAGCACCACGTCGCCGCGCAGCACCGCCGCCCGCTCGATTGGGGCGAGCTCGGACAGCGCGTCGTTTTCGCCAAAGCGCTGCTCGATCACCGGCTGATCGGGCGCGGGCCAATCGACGCGGTCGGCCAGCAGCACGATACTGGTGGCACTGGCCGCCGTCGAGCGCAGCGCCTCGTGCCGGAGCACTTCCAGAATCCGCCCCAGCTCGATGGTCTGGCTCAGCTCGTGGCTCACCCGCCCCAGCGCGGCCAGCTCTTGCAGGCGCGTGCGCAGGTCCTGGTCGGTAGCCTGATACAGCCGCATCCGATCGATCATCGCCGCGACCTGCGTCGCAATCGCCGTCAGAAGCTGGGCGTCGCTGTCGCCGAACGGCTCGCCGCCGGTCCGGTTGGCGACGAGCAGCTCGCCGATGCTGCGATCCTGGACCATCAGCGGCACGATAATCGCACTGCGCAGCCCGGCCAAGCGCACCAGCGCATGATACTGCGCCAGCAGGTCGGTATCGCCGCGCAGGTCGTCACTGACAAAGGGCCGCCGCGTAACCAGAACGCTGCGGTCGAACCCCGGCGCATACGTATCGATCCGGTACGGCTCCGGCAGGGTCACGCCCAGCACGTCGCCCGGATCGATCACCAGCTCGCCGGTTTCCTCGTTGATCAGGCCAATCGCCACGACCTGAGCTTCGAGCAGGTTGGCGATGGCGACAATCACCTGCTCGACCATCTCGTCGGCGGGCGCGGCCTGCGACGCGATCTCGGTCACGGCGCGCAGCCCTTCGGCCTCGTGCGTGCGGCGCTGCATTTCGCGGTAGAGCCGCGCGTGGTCGATCAGGACGGCGGCCTGCCCGGCAAAAATGGAGAGGATGCGGGCGTCGTCCTCGGTGAAGTCGGTCCCGTCGAGCTTGTTGGACGCCTGAATGATGCCGAGCCGCGTGCCGCCGACCACCAGCGGCGCGATCACGGTCTGGCGGATGCCGACCGCCGTCGCCAACTGCGCCAGGTCGGTCTGGCCGACTGCCGGATCGCGGCGGACATTGTTGCTGTACCAGTAGTTGCGCTCCTGCCACAGCTCCCATACCGGGCTGCCGGGCGCGGAAGGCAGCTGGTAGAAATTGATGCTCACCTCGTCGTCCATGCCATAGAACGGGGCCTGGCTGGCGAGCACCTGAGCCTTCTGGTGATAGAGCAGGACACCGCACATCTCGACGCCCATCAAATCCGCGATGCGGGTGGTGATCTGGCCGTAGAGATCCGCCGGGCTGCGCACCGCGCCCATCGCCTGCGCGATCTGCTGCAGGCCACCCAACTCGCGCGTCCGGCGCTGTTCGTCGGTGTAGAGACGCGCATTCTCGACGACGACACCCGCCTGCGACGCGAACGACATCAGGACGCGCATATCGTCTTCGTCGAAGCCCTGCCGGCTGCGCTTGTTGGCGATCAGCAGCATCCCGATCCGCCGCGCACCGGCAAACATCGGGGCCAGCGCCAGCGCGTTGAGATCGATGGCCGAGAGCACTTCGTCCAGCGCCAGCGCCCTGACGACCGGCGACTCGGGATCGTTGCTAAACCACCACGCCTGATGCCGCCAGATCGGATAGAGCGGGCTGGCTTCGGAGATGCTCAGGCGGTAGGGCTGGACCAGCGAATCGGGCACGCCGTAGAAGGGGGGCTGGCTGCGGAAGTTCTGCTCGTCTTCCTGATAGAGCAGCACGCCGCACAGCTCGACGCCCATCAGGTGCGCGATCCGCTGCGTAAGCTGCCCATACAGCTCGCTCGGCTCGCCAAGCTGGCTCATTGCTTCCGCGATCTGCTGCAGGCCGCTCAACTCGGCGACGTGCGTCGCCTGTTCCTGATAGAGCCGGGCCGCTTCCAGCGCGGCGGCGACCTGGCCGGACACGGCTTGCAGCAGCGACACGTCACCCTGGCTGAAGGCGTTCGGCTGGCGGCTGTTCAGTTCGAGCGTGCCCGTGAAGCGATCGCCGATCATCAGTGGCACGCCGACATAGCTTTGCACGTCGGCATCGACGGCGCGGGGCAGCACGTCGCTGCGCGCGCTCACGTCGCTGATCAGGAGCGGCTGGCGATAGAGCGCGATCCACCCACCATACCCTTCGTCCAGTGGGTAGGCAGTTTCGGCTTCTTTTTCGGGGGAATTCAGCAGCCCGGTCTTGAAGGCGTGCTGCGCGCGTCCCAGCGGCTTGAGCGTCTGCGTCTCCGGCTGCCAGAGCGTTAGCTCGGCGCGGTCGAAGGGGACGGCCTGCCCCACGTGCCGCAGGATCAGGTCAGCCGCGGAGTCGAGGTCCTGGGCCGCGACGGTCGCCTGCCCGACATCGGCCATCACCGACAGCGCGCGCACCGGGTCGAAGTCGAGGTAAGACTGCGCCGCGGCGGCGTTCACCTCGCGCATCACAACCACCATTCGCTGGCCGTCGCCACCGGGGATGGCATGCGATACCGCTTCGATCCGGCGCTGGCCCAGGCGGAATGAGGCGTGCCCGGTCCCGGCCAGCAGATCGTGCAGCGTGTCGGGCGGCTGGATCATCTGGGCCATCAGGTTCAGGTTGGGCGCACCGCCGTTCATCCCGAACCAGTTCCGCGCCAGATCGTTAATATAAACGACGCGCCCGCGCCCTTCGGCCACGACGATCGCTTCGTCGCCGTCCGTCAGGTTGACCGGCACGATCGGGCGTGGTACGGCGTTTTGCCCGGCAGCCAAACCCTGCCGGGTCTGGCGCACCAGGGCATAGAGCCAGGCCAGAAAAATCAGGCCAATGACAATCAAATAGACTTCAACCATCGAGGTTCGCTCGCTTGCCGGGCATGCTGCTCCCGCCCGGCGCTGAGTGCGCGCCCGCGTGGCTGATGGTCGGGCAGGATCGGGACTGCGTTACCACTCGGTCGCGACCGGCGCGTCGTCGTCGGCAGGCATACCCCGCCGGCGACTTTCGGCGGCCAGCTCGGTGATCTCACGGATATCAGCGAACTGGCGAGTGGCGTTGGAGATCGACCCGACGGCCAGCGTCATCAGCGGCACTTTCTCATTGTCTTTCATCATAAAGCCGCGCTCGCGGTCGATAAACGAATAATGTTGTTGGACTTCCTCGGCAAACCGGGCGGTCAGCGCATCGATCAGTGCCTGGGGCCGGTCGGTGTAGGTGATCACCACAAAGTTGTCGCTGCCGGCGTGCCCGACGAAATCTTCCGGCGTGCCACGCTCGTCGAGCACTTCGCCCATCACCAGCGCCATGAAGCGCAGGACCTCGTTGCCGGCCACGAAGCCGTACACGTCCTTGAACGCCTCGTAGCCGAGCAGCTTGACATCGAGATAGGACCACACCTCGTCCTGGCGCATCAATTCGCGCAGTTTCTCCTCGATCAGCGAGCTGCTGGGCAGGCCGCTGTTGGGATCGGTGTAGTTGTCGCGCTCGGCACGCTCGATCTGATTCTTGACGCGCAGCTTCAGCTCTTCGATGTCGAACGGCTTGGTGATATAGTCGTCCGCCCCTAGTTCCAGCCCGGCGATCTTGTCACTCCGCTCGTCCTTCTGCGTGAGGAAGATGATCGGGATATGGCTGGTGCGCGTGGTCGAGCGCAGCTCGCGGCAGACATCATAGCCGTTCATATCCGGCAGCATGATATCCAGCACAATCAGTTGGGGGAGCTGCTTACGCGTCAGCATCAACGCATCACCCCCGCGCGGCGCGACCTGGACTTCGTAGCCCTGCCCGCTGAAGTAAATGCGCAGCATATTTGAGATGTCAAAGTCATCTTCGACGACCAGAATTCGACCCTTGCCCATGCCAACCTCCCCGTGTTGGGGCCTTCCACGATTCTCTACCGGGACTGTGCCCTAACTATACATGCGAATACGTTGAAATACCAATAAGGAGCCACATGCTATCCTAATGGTTTTCTGACTTTTCATGAATTATTCGCGAACCAGACAGGCCGCCTGGTACGGCGCGCATCGGCGGCGCGCTGCCGCACCTGCGCGATCTGCTCGTCGGTGACGGCCCGCTCGAAGCTGCGAAAGCCGCTCAATTTGAACCCATGTCTATCCGCAATCTCACCGATTTCATACACCTGGGCGCGGCTGATATGCTTGCCGACGCTGTAATCCTCATAGCGCCCTTCCAGCGCCAGGGCCATCGTCTCGGCCATACACGCATACGACTTGCCGGGCGGGAAGCCAAAATTAAAACCGAAATCTACCGGACCTGGAACCTCAACCATACCACCTTCGATCACCAGCACGTCCTGGCGCACCTGCGCGACCCGCGTCGAGACGTCGCGCGGGCGGGCCACATCGCAGACCACCACGCCCGGCTTGAGGTGCTGCGGCTCGATGACGGCCCCAATTGCACTGGTTACGGTCAGGATCAGGTCGGCGTGATACATCGCGTCGAGATCGGTTGAGGTCCGCACGCGCGCCCGCTGGCCTTCGCACTGCTCGCGCACCGCTTCCAGCGCGTCGGGACGCCGCCCGATCAGCGTCAGATCGGCCACGTCGCCCGCCAGGATTTGCGCGCACACGCTGCCGATGGCCCCGGTCGCCCCCACGACTGCCGCCGACGCGCCGCCCAGATCGATTGACATCTGGCGGGCCGCCTCGCGCACCGCCTCGACCGCCATATACACCGTGTAGGCGTCGCCCGTCGTGACCGGCATCGCCAGCCGTTCCGCGATGG
This sequence comes from Chloroflexota bacterium, assembly GCA_012729765.1. Classification (GTDB taxonomy): domain Bacteria; phylum Chloroflexota; class Anaerolineae; order Aggregatilineales; family Aggregatilineaceae; genus JAAYCM01. Next base: position 52,310 of record JAAYCM010000024.1, read on the forward strand.
TCGTCCCGGCGTCGCCCACCACCGAGGTATACGCGCCCAGGCCCAGCAGCCGCGCGCCCAGCTTCTCGGCCAGCGCGCCGCACGCCTCGATCTTGCGGTAGACCGTCTCGACCGGCAGCGCCAGCATCGTCTTGGGCGTGAACGGGCAGGCGATGAACCAGCCCTTGATCTCCCTGCCCGTCGCCTCGGAGCGCACGCCGGTGATCTCGGAGATGTATACCGGCGGGAAGAAGCGCGAGAAGAAGTTGATCTGCCCCTCGGTCAGAATCTTGCCGAGCAGCGGATATTTGCGCGACACGTCCTTCTTGGGATCGATGGGGTGAATGATGAAGGCGAAGGTGTCTGGGGTATCCACGTTTTGTGCTCTGTCCTTAGCTCATGCTGCTGGCGCTGGGCCAACGCGCCGCCCGACGATAGGGTCTGCGTAGGCATGGGGCCTTTTTCCCCTCATGCTTGGCTGAAATTCCTTCTTACAAACCGGCCCTGAAACAACAATGAGATGCCAAAGCATCCCATCGCGCCTATCAAATCAGCGGGCGGCCCGCCCTACTCCCACTGTTCCAGGTAGGCTTCTTCGGAGCCGGCCTCGATATGGCGCGGATAGCGCCGCCGGTGCAGCTTGGCGACCGACGCCCGGACCTTGTGGTGATCGCTCTCTTCATAGCTCACGTTGCGATTGATCACGCGGCGATCATGCGCGGCAAACAGCACCACGTCGGACTCGATCACACGCCCCGGCATGACGATCAACCCCGAACCGAGCCGCGAGTTGTGGCCCACGCAGCCGCCGAGCACCGGCTGGCCGGTGTCCTCAAGCTCGTCGCTGGCGTTCATCGCGCGCAGCGCAGCCGGGAGCAGGTTGAAGTCGGTGAAGGTCGTCCCGGCCCCGACAAAGCTGTTGCGCCCCACGACGCACATTTGCAGGCAGGTGTTCTGCGCCACGATGGTATATTCCATCAGCGTCGTCATGAACAGCGCCGCGCGGAACGGCAGAAAGCAGTTGTTGCCGACCACGCTCAGCATCAACTGGCAGCCCTGCGCGATATTCACGTAGTCGCCGATCACGCAGTTGTCGATCACCGCGCCGGGGCCGATATAGCACCCGCGCCCGATGGTGGTCGGCCCCAGGATCACCGCCGACGGGTCGATGATCGTGCCCTCGCCCACCTGCACCAGCTTGGAGCACGAAAGCACCTGTTTTTGCTCGATGATGGCGCGGAACAGCACCTTGAGCGCGAACAGGTTGTGCTTGGAGAGATATTCCTCGAAGCGGCTGCCGCGCGAAAACACGCCCAGGATGATATTGGCAAAATAGACGTGCACCCAGCTATCGATCGACAGGCACGAGCGCTCGGTCAACAGGTGCGTCAGGTCCAGCCCGCGCGACTGCTCGCCCGCGTCGGAGCGCAGGTTCGACATCGAGTCGGGCACGTTGTAGTAGCCCTTCTCCTTGAAGTCGCTGAAGATCGGCACGGCGCGCCACTGGCGCTGATCGACGTAGCCGTTGGGGAAGTACCACAGGTCGAGCGGGTAGTAGAGCGGTCGCTCGTTCATGTCCTTGACCGGCTCCAGCCGCGAGAGCGGGATGCTGTACTTCATCCAGGCGGCATCGGTGGCCGGCAGCGCGGCCTGGCTGGGCAGACGGCTGGCCCGCGCCTGCTCGAAAAACTCGCGGAAGAACTCGATATCGAAGTACAGGTTGTCACGATAGACCACGATCTCGCCGCCTTCGGGCGCAAAGCGCGCCAGGTCGTGCACCGCTTCGAGCGACAGCTCGGCAGGCGTCGGCCCAAGCACCTCGTCCAGAATATCGGCGTGGTGAATCTTCAGCGGCTTGTTGAGGATGCTCAAGTCGCGGGCCGGCTCATTGAACGGCGTGATCAGGTGGTGATCTTCGATAATGAACTTACGCATCCCAATCCCTATTTATCCCCCAAGCGTACCCAGGTACCGGCATCGCCTCATCTATAGAAATGCCCTGGAAACATGCTGCTGGCTGTCCCGCACGTGGGCATCACAGCCGCTAAGTAAAGTATCCTGCATCTCGGCACGCGAAGCAACTGCCCGTGCGCTGCGATCAGACGGACGGGCTGGCTCTCGCTTCCAAACCACCGGCAGGCGATCAGCTCGACTGGAGAAACGTGCGCAGCGTGGTGATGAACCGCTCCGGCGAGTCCATCATGATGAAGTGACCGGCATCGGGGAACCACTCGATCTGCGCGTGGGGCACGCCCTGTTTGAGCGTCTGGTGCTCGCTTGGCCGGACGATAATATCTTTCTTGCCATACATCCCCAGCGTCGGGACTTTCACCCGGTACAGGTCCGGGCGCAGATCGGTCTGGCGCAGGGTGCCGATGCTTTGGAAGAACGACTCCATGCTGATCATCGACACGTCTTTGGAGATCATCCGCGACATCGCGCTGCCATCCTGGGCCATAAAGTAGCTGTAGCCGCGCAAAAACAGGCGCAGCCCGCGCCCGCCGAACAGCCAGAATACCGAGGCCAGGGTCGGATAGCCGGAGAGCTTGAGCAGCAGATTCAGAGATTTTCCGGCGATCGGGGAGCCGATCACGCACACCTTGACGACCTTTTCGGGGTAGTGAATGGCCGTGCTCAGCGAGACGGTCCCGCCCATCGAGTGCCCGATCAGCGGCGCTTTTTTGATGCCCAGGCGCTCCATGAACTGGTAGACCATCTCGACATAGGTCGGGACGGTGAAGGCATCCAGCGCGCGCGGCGTCTCCAGGTTGTTAACCACACCCGATTCGCCGAAACCAAAAAAGTCCAGGGCATACGTGCGATAATCGCGGCCCAGGGCTTCGATCGTGTCGCGCCAAAGCGCCCACGAGCCGAGCCATCCGTGCAGCAGCAGCACCGGACGCCCGCGCCCGTAGGTTTCATAATGGATAATTCCTGGATCAGTAACAAGTGATGGCACGGCCCGTGCATCCTCCAGACCGTTAGCATACGGCGCAACGCTGCTGCCAGGCACAACCGCGCGCCAGGCAGCGTTCCCGGCAGTGGTGCGGGCCGATCAGTCTGGTGGCGGAGTGCTCTGGTTAGGTGTCCATTTCCTCCAGGATCGAGTAGAGCAGCTCCAGGAGCACATTCTTGACGCTTTCCTTGTCGGTCGCCACGCACGGCAGCAGCTTAACATTCTCTTCGATGCGCAAAGCAATGCGCAGATCGTCGGGCGACCAGGCTTCGGGGTGATCCTGTTTGTTGGCCGCCACGACATAGGGGGTCGGCGCATAGGCGCGGAAGGTTTCGAGAATGCTCTTGGCTTCCCGGAAGGTTTCCGGCTTGGCGCTGTCCACCATCACCACAAAGCCCAGCATGCCCTCGGCCAGAATCTCCCACATAAAGTCGAAGCGGCGCTGGCCAGGCGTCCCAAACAGGTAGAGGACCAGATCATCGTCAACCGTGATCCGCCCAAAGTCCATGGCGACAGTCGTTGCCTCTTTGGTCCCATACTCCGCCGATTCGGGCGAGATCCCCTCGTCGGTACTGACGACGTCGATCTCGCTGATCGAGCGAATGAATTCAGTCTTACCCGCGCTAAACGGTCCGGTAATCACCATTTTGACGGTTTGCATGGTGGGCGGCATGATCGGCCTCGCTCTTCCGTGTACCACAGCGCCTGCCAGCCGGCAGGCATGCCAGAGATAAATGCGTGATAAATCCGATTAGATATCCTTGATCTTGGCGATCAAGCGCTTCACAACCCCGGATTCGATGGTCTGGGTTGCAGGCTGAATCCGGCGGGGGGTGCGCTGTCCCGCCTGGGTCGCTTGCATTCCCGGCGGCTTGACCAACTGCACCAGGCCCGCTTGCAGCAGCCCGTAGACGACCTGTCGTATCTCGGTTTCGGTCATGTTGCAGGCTTTGGCGATCTGGCGAATGGAGTTTTTAGGATTGATAAAGGACACCACGCGCCATTCGTCAACGCTCAGATGAACACCTTTGAACTTATCCCCCGGCGATTCGGGGAATTTAAGTGCCATATCCAGGTTGGGCAGGTCCTCGATGATTTCGGGGCTGAGCTTCTGGTCCCGCCGCGTGATCTCCATGATCACGTTCTTCAGATCGATCGGGACGGTGATGCGCTCGGCAGGCGGCGTGATATTCTCCTCGAAGACGAACGGATTCGTCTTCCAGGTGGTCACATCATACACGATGTCCAGCGTGAACTGCTGGATGCTGCGCACGATGTCGGCCTGGGTCACGTAGTTGGCGTTGATCAGCATCAGCGCCATCGCCTTGTCCGAATACTTGGCCCCACGCTCGCGGATCACGCGGGCCTGCTCGGCATTGAGCTTGCCCGCCTTGTGCAGTACATTTGCCAGATGCCCGTCCTGATTGCCCGCCGTCGCCAGGATCAACTTACCTTCCTGGAAGGCGAGCGTCGCGCGCTCTTCGCCCGGCACGACTTTCTTACGCTTGTTCCCGGCACCATCGATCACGGTTTCGTCCGTGATGATCGGTTCATAGAGGTGCAAGATGCCGGTTTTGCGCGCGAGGTTGATTAAGTTCAGGATTTGCGTGGTACTGAAGTCGGCCAGGTTACCTTTAAGCGCCATTACGAGTGTTCCTACCCTGGGAATCAGGTCATTTAGGGCGGGTCAGCATGGGGCCGTGCGCGATGCGCATAGCTGTCGGCATTATACCTTGCGCCCAAATGCGAGTCAACCGTGCTCAAAGGGCTGCGTCATAGCGTCCGACACTTCCTTGCAGCCCCGTGTCGGGCCGCTCTTTTCACGATCCACTCCCTGTTTGTGTTCCAGGGTGGTATGATCGAGCAAGAGATCATTCATTAAGCCATGATAAATTCTACGTCCAATTGGCTCAGAAAGAAAATGCAATCTAGAGCCACCTGTATTGTGAGGCAAAACGGATGTTAACGCAAGTCCTGTGCGGGCGATTGGCGCGCCTTTTTTTGTCGGGCGCTGGCCTGAGCATCCTGCTGGTGGCCGGCTGCGCCCCTCAGCCGACCATCATCGAGGTGAGCGCGACGCCTGCCGCGTCGGTCGCTGCCGTGCTGCCGGATGCCATCGGCCCGGATGACTTCGCCCCGGCGGTGAACCCACTCACCGGCGAGACGGTTAGCGATCCGGCGGTGCTCCAGCGGCGGCCCCTGGCAGTCAAAATCTCCAATGCCCCGGCGATCGTGCGGCCCCAGGCCGGCATCGGCCAGGCCGATCTCGTCTTCGAGCACTATGTCGAGGGCAGCCTGACGCGCTTCACGGCCATTTTCTGGTCGCAAACCCCGCCGCGCGTCGGATCGGTGCGCAGCGCGCGCCTGCTGGACCTTGAAATCCCGGCGATGTACGACACGCTCTTCGCCTATTCGGGCGCGAGCGAGCCGATCCGCCAGAAGATCGCGGACCTGCCGTTTGCGCCGCGCGCGTTCGAAGGCGTCACGACCGGCGCGCCGCTCTACTACCGCGACATGGGTATCGAGGTGCCGCACAATATGTTCACCGTTCCGGCGGAAGTCTGGAAGCGGGCCGAGGCGCTGGGGCTGAACGATCCGCCCGCCGATCTGGGCGGCATGGTCTTCCGCGCCGCGCCGCCCGACACCCCAGAGCGCGCCACCACGATCGCGATCGATTATGGGCCGGACGACGTGCAGTGGACGTATGATCCCGCCAGCGGCTTATACCGGCGCACGGTGGATGGCCAGCCGCACCTTGACGCCAACACGCAGGAACAGGTCACGGCGGCGAATGTCGTGCTAATCTACGCGCACCACCAGCCCGATCTGGCTATCGTGGAAAGTTCGTTCGCCGGCAGCATGAGCTTCTCGACCGAGATCCAAATCTGGACTCTGGGGCCGGCGGTGGTCTGCCGCGATGGGCGGGTGTATCGCGGCTATTGGATGCGCTGGCAAGAAGAGGATATGCTCACTTTCTGGGCCGACGAAGAGATGACGTCGAGGCTCTATCTCAAGCCCGGCAACACCTGGTTCCAGGTCGTCCCGCTCGATTTTGAGGATGTGACTCTAACCGAGGAATAGACACACAATGGGCCTGTCTTTGCCCTGGACTGTCGTCTGGCTGCTGACCCTGGGACTCAGTGGCTATGCGCTTTATGCGGGCGCGGTCGCCAGCGGGATGTACAAAGACCCGCTGATGAGCCGGTTCCGCGTGTATGGCGAAGAGCGGCGGATCTACCCGCTCTGCCGCTTTCTTGAGGCAGCGGGCCTCGCCAGCCTGATGGTGAGCATGCTGATCGCCAACACACCCTTGTTTCAGACCAGCTTCGCCCCGGTGATCTTCGTCGTGTTCGCGTTCATGGCCTTTGGCGCAAGCCTGCTCGCCCGCCAGAAGCCGGTGATACGGGAATCGCTGCCGCGCTGGTACTTCGAGCTGCTGCGCACCACCACCCGCCAGGAGCGGCGCACGCTCGGCTATGCCTGGCTGCGCATCCCCTGGCGGCTGCGCTGGCGGCTCAATGGCGATCAGGTGGCGTTTGGGGTGTGGGTCGATATGGTGCGCCTGACCGTGATCTACGGCGCACACGATCCAAACAACCCCTGGGATCTGTGGGGCTGAGTGGCCAGCGGCTCAGTCGGGCGCGGGCGCATCGGTCCGGGCGGTGGGCGAGCGGAGCAGTACCGTCGCGTGGACCTGGACGGTGCGCGTCTCGCCATCGACACTGAGCGTGACCGTGCTGCAGTCGGCGATCACATCCTGTGGGACCCAGGCCGCCCCGCTGCCAGGCGGCAGTGCCAGCAGCGGACCCAGGGTGCGCGCCGTCGTGAATTTGATGTCGAAGATCTCCAGAAAGTAATGGGTGAGCAGGCCGGTCTGCCCCTGCCGCGCCGTAAACTGCTCTTCCTCGACGGTCCACAGATAGCGGCACGTGACGTCATCGGGTGAGAGCACCGGCAGCAGGTCGGTTTCCTGCACCAGTTCCTCGCGCAGCTCACGATACGGTGAGCGCTCGCGCTCGTCACCGCGATAGAACCAGGCCCGAAAATCCTGAAGATGATCGAGCGGCATCTGAAAGCGCAGATCGTGGGTCAGCGGCTCTTCGGGCAGCGCGCCCATCAGGGCCAGGGCGGACCAGTCATAGACCGTGATCGCCCCTCCGATCGGGGCGAGCACATACAGCCCCTTCCCACGGCGATTGGCGTTCAGCAGCAGCAAGAAACGTCCCTGGTGCTCGATCCGGCACAGGGTGGCACAGCTTACGCGAATCCAGTTGTTGGACATAGCTCGCTCTCCGCCTGCTCACGTTTACCTGGTTGATTGCCCGGCGCGGTGCAGTGCCTCAGCAAGATTTTGGCCCTCTCGCCGCAAAAACACAACTCCTGCCCGGTTCCCAAACGGGATCGGGGTTGCAGGAATAGCGGCATCCGATAAGCTCATAGCACCATCCGCAGCACCGATCTGCAGATGGATGATCGCATACAGAAGCGTATCACCCTTGGACTCTATTCGCCGTCATTCGTCAGGTCGCATCTGTGTCTAGCCAACCCGCTCCCCAGGCCACACGCCGCAATTTTCGTCTCAGCATTCTCAACGGCGCGGTCATGATCGGCACCAGTAATTCCGTCGCCAGCCCCGAACTCGTTCTGACCGCCTTCGCCGCCTATCTGACCAGCAACCCGCTGATCCTGGGGCTGATCGCGCCGCTGCAAAACGCCACCAGCTCGCTGCCGCAGTACTGGACGGTGGGCCGGCTCCAGCGCGCCGAACGTGCCCTGCCGATGTACACCTTCGCCGCCGTGCTGCGCACGATTAGCTGGGTCGTGCTGACTCTCACCGCCCTACTCAGTGATAACACCACCGTGCTGCTGGTGACACTGATCGCGTTCTCGACGCTGGGCGGTGCAGCGGCGGGTGTCGCCGGGCTGCCCTTCATCGAGGTGGTGGGCAAGGTCATTCCGCCCCGCCAGCGCGGGATCGTTTTCGGCTGGCGCGGCGCGCTGGGCGGCATCCTGGCCATCTTCGGCGCACAGGCGGTGCTGCTCTTCACCGGCCCTGGCGCACGCTTCGACTTCCCGATCAACTACGGGCTGCTGTTCGCCTTCGCCGGGCTGACACAGATGCTCGGCTTTTTCTCGTTCTCGCTGGTCAAAGAGCCGCCCGCTAACACTCAGATCGAGCACCCCAAGCCCTCGCTCAAGGCGGTCGGTACCATCCTGCGGCACGACGAAAACTACCGGCACTATGTCGGGGGCCGCACACTGTTCGAGCTGGCGAGCATGGGCAACGGCCTGATCATCGTCTATGCCAACCAGGTCCTCGGCGTGCGGCTGGAACTGGCCGGGATGTATCTGCTGGTCAGCTCGGTGCTGCGTCCGATCTTCAGCGTGTGGGCCGGGCGGCTGAGCGTGCGCATCGGCAACCGGATTCCGGTCGCGGTCGGGCTGCTGGCGCAGGCGCTCGGCTGGGCGATGCTGCTGCTGGCGCTGCCGCTCGGCATCGAGGGCCGCACCGCCGAATACTATATGATCCCGATCTACAGCCTGACCGCGATCCAGAAGGGTCTGATCTTCTCGAACCTGATGGCGCTCGGCCTGAACGTCACGCCGGAAGACGAGCGCCCGCTGTATATGGGCGCGCTCAACTCGTGGACCGGCGTCGTGATGTTCACCGGGGCGTTGAGCGGCGTGATCGCCAAGACGATCGGGTATGAGGCGTTGTTCGGGCTGACGATGGTGCTTTCAGTTCTCAGCGCGTGGCAGTTCGCCTCGCTGCACGAGCGGCTGGATGACGGAGACGCCGCATGACGCCCGGCGATCCCACTGCCCGCGTGCAGATCGTCGCGCTCAGCCTGATCCCCGGCCTGGGCGGTAAGACGCTCGACCGGCTGGTAGCCTATTTCGGCACGGTGGAGGCCGTGCTCCAGGCCAGTGAGCGCGACCTGACCGCCGTGCCGCGCATCGGCCCCCGGCTGGCCGCCGCGATCCGCGCGGTGGACCTGGCGCGCACCGGGGCCGAGATCGAGCGCTGGCAGGCCGCCGGGATCGGGCTGCTGCTGCGCGAGGACGCCGCCTATCCCGCCGCGCTCAAACCGCTGGCCGATGCCCCGCCGGTCCTGTTCTGGCGCGGGAACCCGCCGCCGCTTCCCGATGCCCCGGCGGTGGCCGTCGTCGGTACACGCCAACCCCGTCCCCAGGCGTGCGATCTGGCGCAGACGCTCGCCGCCGCGATCGCCGCGCAGGGCGGGATCGTCGTCAGCGGGCTGGCCGCCGGAATCGATACGGCAGCGCATCAGGGCGCGCTGCGGGCCGGGGGCGTCACCCTCGCCGTGCTCGGCTGCGGCGTGCGCGTTCCCTATCCCCCCGACAACCGGCCGCTCGCCCACGAGATCGCGGCAAACGGGGCGCTGCTGGCCGAAGTCCATCCCGACGCCGGACCCAACAGCGCCGCGCTGGTCGCCCGCAACCGGCTGATCAGCGGCCTGAGCCGGGCCGTGATCGTGGTCGAGGCGGGGGCCAGCAGCGGCAGTTTGCACGCTGCGCGCTTTGCCGTGAGCCAGGGGCGCGCCGTTTATGCGCTCGACACCGACAGCGACGGCAATCGGCTGCTGCTCAACGGGGATGCGCAGCCGCTGCCGCCTGATCCATCTGACTTAAAAGAGCGAATTAAGGCACTATTGACAGATAATCGTGCGTGAGGTTTACTTGAGGTTAGATTTATGTTTGTGAATTATTGGTGAAATTTCGATATCACGTGACAAACAGAACACTTGTTCCGTTGCAAGTTATAAAAAAGTTGTATAATTATCAATAGGAAGTTTACAATCTTTAACAAAATTAATCTATTTCTGCCTCTATGTCATCAACACAGGGTCAACGCTAAGAGTTTCTTTGAAGCGGGGTGTGCCACAAAGTAGTGCCAGTTTCAGGCTTCTGCGCTTGGGGGTGGGGAAGCCATTCGCCGGGGCTAATTCGAGGAGTTTGGACTGTCATGCCAGTTGACGATCACCGTGCACCTATTCGTATTCCACGATCGGGGCGCCACGAGCCGCCGCCACCCATCATCGATGACGGCTCTAGAGCGGATACCGGGCTGGAGTCGCTGCAAAATCTGGATGATCTGGGTGACAACAGCGCCGACTATCTAGACGACGAGGTCGCGCACCACCCCACCCACCTGTCGCCACGCCGGGGAAATGTAAACGTAACGCAGATTCACTCTAACGGCCACCGCACCAAAGCTGGCAGATCAAAGCGGCGTGAGATCGAGCCACCCACCGATGAGGAATACGTCAACGAGCCCGATCCTGGCTCTGACTCCCAGTGGGAAGAAGCGATTCCGCAGAACGAAAAGAACCGCCCGCCGCGCAGTATCTTCCCGCCGCTTGACACACCGCCGGACGATCCGCCCCCGCCAACCAGAATTATCCCGCCGCAGCCCCAGGAACAGGCTCCGCCGCCGGTCAGCCGGCAGCCGCAGCCGGACGCTTACAACGCGGGGGAGCTGACGCGCCAGGAGCAGTACCAATCCCTGATGCAGTCGATCCAGCTGTACGAAGCCGACTTCCGGCTGGCGAAAATCTGGGCCAATGCCCGCGCCAACCGGCTCGAAGCCTATCTGCTGCCGCGCGACAAGCAGATGGAACTGAAAACCGCCATCAGCCGGGAACAGGTGTTGATCATCACGATCGACCGGCGCGGCAACACCAACATCAAAGAGCCGCGCCCGCCCCGCTTCTGGCAGCGCGTTATCGGCTGGTTCTACGGCAGATAACCTTCAGTATGCAACAAGCTAAAACTACTTAAAGGCCCAGTTGAGTTCCTGGGCCTTTTGCTGCTAGTTAAGCTCAGGAGACTTAGCTTCCACATACAGAATAGCTGTAGCCTTCAGCCGATCGGCATAATTGTAAATATCATCTATGCTTTCGAGCGATACAATTTCCTCATGCTTCTCCGCATCAATGATGCCAAGCTGTTTCCGCGTAGCAGTGAAACGTAAACGGCAGAGCGGGCGGCGATTGTTATCATCGATGAGGATGCTGCAATAACTTCGCACGTCACGCATAATAACCCGTCTTACATCGATGACCTCGCGGACAATAGCTTTGACAATCAAATAGGCATCCAGTTCATCCTGGGTGGTGATTATTGTGTCGCCATTGTCGCTCGGTTTTTCCTCTGGTTCTTCTTCTGGCTTAGGTTTCGAAGCCTCAGCAGACAGCGCGCTCTTGAGACGCTTATCAACCTGATCTGTTATGAACGCACGTAGTGCCTCACGCGTCGCGGGCATGAGCACATCCAGAGCAGATTGGGTAAGACGACCACTGTAGGCTTTCGATTCCTGGACACAAAAACGCACGAATGCTTCTGACAATCCATCGCCAAACTGCGCCGCGACATACTCTTTGATGGCATTTTTGTACTTCAAGCCGCTAGCCGTGTTGATAATTTCTGCCTCATCAAACATCGGCTTGGAAAAACGCTTGAGTTGTTCAACCATCGCCTCGTTGAGGTTGAGCATGTCGATGACCATGAAGGGCGTATCATCCATCTTGTTGGGGGCCTCAAGGTCAGAGAAGAACTTGTAGACCACGCCGTCGGTCAATACGCCAAAGCGCGCTTCGGTGACGGAAAAATAGCGATAGAGCTGTGAAGCATGTTCTGTAGATAGGTCAGTTCCGCAGCACTTGCATTCAAATAAAACGATTGGTTTGCCATTCTGCAAGATGGCATAGTCCACCTTTTCGCCCTTTTTGGTTCCCACATCCGCTACCAGTTCGGGAGTAACTTCAGTGGGATCAAACACGTTGTAGCCCAGTGCGTTGATAAAGGGCATGATCAGGGCGTTTTTCGTCCCCTCTTCGGTTTTGATAAGCCCGTCTTGTTTCAACTTAGGAATGCGCGCCGCGATTTCGCACAGTCTATCGATCAAATCCATTTTTGCCTCCAGGTTGTTATTGCCTGCGGATTGGATAGAAGTTTGAGAGAAACTGCTCCCAATCCTTGATTCGTGCTTACCTTCCTACTTTTGGTATTGTATTACATGACGACGTTTAAATGTAGTAGAAGTTATGAAAAGTGTATGAAAAAATGACCAGACATACTTATGTTCCTTTGCATAAACGAAAAGGACAGGCCCCCGTGACCCGTCCTTTTTACTTTGATTCGCTTTGAGCAGCGGTCGAACTACAGCCCGTAAATCTCCGAGTACTTGTCCTTGAGATAGCGCATGAACGAGCGCGTCTGGATCGGCTCGCCGGTCACGCGCTCGGTCAGCTCGCCCGGCCACAGCTTGCGCCCATAGACCAAAATGTGATCCTGGAGCCACTGCCGCAGCGTCGAGAAGTCGCCGCGCGCGATGTCGTCCGGGATCGATGGCACATCTTGCAGGGCCTTGTCCCAATACTGCACCGAGAGGAAATTGCCCAGCGAGTAGGTCGGGAAGTAGCCGACCAGCCCCGACGACCAGTGGACATCCTGCAAGATGCCTTTGGCGTCGTCCGGCGGGGTGATGCCCAGGTACGACTGCATCTTGCTGTTCCAGGCGTCGGGCGCGTCCTTGACCGCCAGCCTGCCTTCCAGCAGCGCGTTCTCCATCTCGAAGCGCAGCATGATGTGCAGGTTGTAGGTCACTTCGTCGGCCTCGACACGGATCAGCGAACGCGACACAAAATTGATCGCCTTGTAGAAGGTGTCGAGGTCCACGCCACCCAACTGCTCCGGGAACGTGCGCTGCAGGTCGCCGTAGAAGTGCTGCCAGAACGGCTTACCGCGCCCGACGATGTTCTCCCACAGGCGCGACTGGCTCTCGTGCACGCCCAGCGAAGTGCCCCCTGCCAGCATCGTGCCTTCGAGTGACTGGCTGCTGCCCTGCTCATACATGGCATGGCCCGCCTCGTGCACCGAGCTGAACAGCGCCGAAGGCAGGAAGTCGGGCAGGTAGCGGGTCGTGATGCGCACATCGTTGATCGAGAAGCTGGTGGTAAAGGGATGAACCGCTTTGTCCTGGCGGCCCCGCGAGAAGTCGTAGCCGAGCTGCTTGATCACCTTCAGGCCAAATTCGGCCTGGCGCTCGACATCGTAAGGCAGGCGCAGCATCGACGAATCGACCCGGTCCAGCCGCTCGAAGATGGCCGCCACGAACGGCACCAGTTCCGCGCGCAGGCCGTCGAACAGCGTCTCGACGTGGGCAGTCTTCATGTGCGGCTCGAACTGGTCGAGCAGCGCGTCGTACATGCGATCCTCGTAGCCAAGCGCCTCGGCTTTCTCGCGCATCAGATCGTAGATGCGTTCGAGCGTGGGCGCGAAGGCCGCGAAATTGCTGTCCTGGCGCGCTTTGGCCCACACCTCGTGGCCGAGCGTCGTCTCGCGCGCGATGTCCTGCACCAGGCGCGACGGCAGGCGCGTTTCCAGATCGTAGTCGTGCCGGACGACGCGCACCAGCGCCGCCTCGTCGCTGTCATAGTCTGCCCCCTGCACCTCGGCTTCAGCCGCTTCGATCAGGCGGCCCGTTTCGTCGGCCACAAACATCTCGTGGGCGAGCTTGCTGAGCGTGGCGAGCTGTTCGGCGCGTGATTCGGCTGCGCCGGGGGGCATATAGGTCTGCTGGTCCCACCCCAGCAGCGCGGCGGCCTGGTTCAGGCGCACCACGTCGGACAGATGGGTTTTCAACTGTTGGACTTTTTCCATTGGTTTTTCCTCTGAGCAAATCGTGAGGTCCTGAAATGTAATACGGGCCTATGACCGATTATTGCCGTGTGTAACTGAGGCTACCCAACAAACGCGCTCCCGGCAACAAAAAACCGGCGGAGTGCGCACCTGCCCCCCATCCTAAATCCTTCCCCCACAAGGTGGGAAGGACTTCAAAGCTGCCGCCTTCTCCCCGTCCCTCCGCGACAGCGCGGGGGAAGGGGCCAGGGGATGGGGGGCTTGTATCAGGCTGTGCTACTCGAAAACAGGCTGCCCGGCCAGCTCCACCGCGTCGATCTCGTTCCAGCTCTCAGTGATCGTCTGGTCCACGCTGATGATCACGCCGTTCACCGGCGCGAAGCCATCCGGCACCGGCAGGCGGAACACATCGGGGCAGTCCGTGTTTGGATCGGCGCTGTCGGGAACCGGCACCGTGCCGCTGCCATCCGCCAGGACAAACTCGATCCCGGTGATCGCGCCGGGCGCGTACGTCTGGTAAACGGTCACTTCGGCGGGGATGACCGGCGTGCCGAAGGTGACGGTTAGCTGATCCTGCCCGGTAGACGACTCCGACGCCCACGCCCGCGAGGAGTCGCCGCACTCGGTCGCATCCGGCCTGCCGGTGGCCTGCATCGCGCCGTATTCGACCTCGCCATACGCGCTGGTCGCCTCGGCTGTCGCGGCCCACTGGCGCAGCCATTCGCCGGAGAGCGTGCCCGTGATCTTCACCGCGTCGATCTCGTTCCAGTCGTTGAGGCTCGTCTGGTCCACGTGGATCACGATGCCAATCACCGGCTGCTGCTCGGTGATGTTCAGCGAGAACACGCCGGGACATTCCGTGCCCGGATCGGCGCTGTTTTCGAGCGGCGCCTGGCTGCCATCGAGCAGAATCAGGTCCACGCCGGTGATCGCGCCGGGATTGTAGGTCTGGTAGATATCCACCTGCGAAGCGATCACGGCATAGGGGAAGAGCGCGGTCAGGCTGTCCTGCCCGGTGGACGACTCCGAGGCCCACGCGGTCCTATTGTCGCCGCACTCCGGCGTATCGGCCCGGCCCGTGACCTGCAGCGCACTCCAGCTCGTGTTCCCATACTGGCTGGTCGCGTAGGCATTGGACGCCCACAGCTCGACCGGATCGCCCACCGCAACCGTGCCGATCAATTCCACCGCGTCGATCTCGTTCCAACCGCCGGTAATGGTCTGATCGAGCGTGAGAATCACGCCGTTGACCGGGGCAATATCGGCGGGCACGTCCAGGTGCCAGGCTTCGCCACATTCCGTGCCGGGATCGGCGCTGTCGGGGATCGCCACCGTGCCGCTGCCATCGGCCAGGATCAGCTCCACGCCGGTGATCGCGCCGGGATTGTAGGTCTGCAAGATTCGGATTCCGGTTGGTACCACCGGCTGAGCGTACATCAGCGTAAGCTGATCCTGCCCGGTCGAGGTTTCCGAGGCCCATGCCGTCAAATAATCTCCACAGCCGAACGAATCCGGCTCGCCGGCGGCCTGCATCGCGCTCCAGCTAGACTCGCCATACTGGCTGGTCGCCGTCGCGCTGATGGCCCACTGGCGGAATTCGAGCCGCGCTTCCTGCGCGCCAGCCGGAGTCGGCAGCGCCAGCAAGCTCAGGCACAGCAGTACAAGCCCCAATCGCTTGATTAACACGAGCAACTCTCCTTAAGGAAAGGTCATGAATCTGCCCGCATTATAGAGCACTGGCAGGAACGCGCAAGACGCGCAAATGAAAAGGCACAGGTTGTATAACCCGTGCCTTGTCGTTTCTGGCGAGAAACTGAGGACCTACATCATCCCCATGCCGTCCATGCCGCCCATTCCGCCGGGGGGCATGGGCAGCTCTTTCTCCGGAATATCGCTGATCAGCGCTTCGGTGGTCAGGATCATACCGGCAATGCTGGCCGCATTCTGCAGCGCGCCGCGCGTTACCTTGGCCGGGTCGATGATCCCCGCCTTGATCATGTCCACGAATTCGCCCGTCATGACGTTGTAGCCGATGTTGGTGTTCTTCTTGCTCTTCTGCTGACCGAGCGCTTCCTGCTGGATCACGCCGCCATCCAGGCCGGCATTGGCGACAATACCGCGCATGGGCATTTGCAGCGCGCGGCGCACGATCATCACGCCGGTGTTCTCGTCATCCGTCGAGAGTTTCACCTTATCCAGCGCCGCCATCGCGTTCACCAGCGCCACACCACCGCCCGGCACGATCCCTTCCTCGACTGCCGCCCGCGTCGCGCTCAGCGCGTCCTCGACCCGGTGCTTCTTCTCGCGCAGCTCCGTCTCCGTCGCCGCACCCACACCGATTACCGCCACCCCGCCGC
>JAAYCM010000025.1 GCA_012729765.1 Chloroflexota bacterium
ACTCGCGCAGCAGCGTGAAGCCGTCGCCCACCCGCGCATGTTTGCTGTAGGCCAGCCGCCCGGCATCGGCAAACCGGCTGGCGAAAATCAGCGCGACCGCATCCAGGCCGCCGCTGTTGAAGCGCACATCGATCACCAGCGCCTCTTTACCCGCGAGCGCGGCCAGCGCCTCGTCGATAGCTTCCCCGGCGCTCGCCAGGTCCTCGCCGGGGGGCACCATCGAGATCAGGTTGATATACCCCACCTCGTCCGCCAGCTCCCCATAGATCACGGGCGACTTCACCGTGATGCCCGCGTCTGTTACGATAAAATGCTCGTTCAGGAAGGCGTCATCTTCGTGCAGATATTCATGCACCAGCAGGTCAAATTCATGCAGCACGACCTCTCGCAGATCTGCCTCGGCTGCGCCCCAGGCGGGCATCAGCCCCGGCGAGAACAGATCGGTTTCGCTCACCAGCGTGACGTGCCCATCCTCAAGCGGCGTGATCATCTCGGCCAGCACGTCGAACAACTCGTCTGGCGTGGTGTCCGCCGTCACCTGGGGACGGTAGCGCTCGTACTGGGCCTGCCAGTCCACCTCGCGCAGCTCGAAGAAGGCATAGTGCTCGTTGAAGGTGTGCCAGAATACCTCGAAGTTCGTTTCGGGGTCGTCGGTAACGGGGGTGCCGCCATCGGTGCACAGCTCCGGCAGCGCGGGCAGACGTTCGGCGGTGATATACGTGCCGATCTCGTCGGTGGCGAGCAGCCGATCACCATCCAGAGTCAGGGTCAGGCCCAGCTCCGCTGCCGTCAATTGCATCCATTCCTGGCAGCTTACGGCGGTTTCTCCATAGATCGTCAGGAGATCGCCCTGTACTTCGATCACGTAGCCATAGCCGACGCTGCGCCATACTCCATCCAGATCGCCCGCCGGATCAGCCTGCGCCCACACGGGCGCGGCCAGCGACAGCAGCAGCACGACGGCGACGATCAGCGCGCCTAAACGGTATTTCATCTCTTCCTCGCAGTGTGATACGCAGGCTCCCATAACCTGCTTCACAGACGAGTACGCGCACCGCCCGCCCGAAGTTGCAGCACACCCTACCCAGCCCTGCTTGTAACGATCATCCAACCATTGTAGGCGAAATCCTGACAGTGATAAAGGTCCTGCTAGAAGTGTATCGTTTTGCAATTTTTTACTTTACAGGTCGGGCCGGGCGTGGTATAAATGCTGTAACCTGCTGTGCGCGTGATCCGCACAAGGTTTTGAGCCAACACCCTAACGAAGGGGATCGGATTCCCGGGCAAACGCATTAGGACTCGTTCTAAAGCGGGAAGTGCGGGCTAGATCACCCACCTGCGAAAGCAGGTTCAAAACGTCGCGGCACACGGCACGGCGGGAGACATCATCAGCCCGATCAATCGATCGGGCTTTTTCTTTGCCCCGGCGGCGCGCCGCGTTTGTCCCTCTTGGACAAACGATAACCTTGATTCTGCCCTGCCAAATCGTTATACTGAGTTCCCTCAATGGGCTTAGCGGCGAAACATCAGGACAATCGTGAGTATGCAGCGCGAACGCGTCGCCGATGACATCTACGTTTTCACCAGCGAGTTGTACGCTCAGGTCACAGCCGGGGCTGTGATCACTTCTGAGGGCGCGATCCTGATCGATACCCTGGTCTTCCCCGAAGAAGCGCGCGCCATCAAGCACTTTCTCGAAAACCGGCTCAACTGCCCGGTTCGCTACATCATCAACACCCACTACCATGCCGATCACACCTACGGCACATGCTTTTTCGAGGACGCGCTGGTCGTCTCGCACGCCCTGTGCTACGAGATGCTCGCCACGCGTGGCAAGGACGGGCTGTACCAGGCTCAGCAGAGCGCGCCGGAACTGCGCGACGTGCAGATGGTGCTGCCGCATATGGTCTTCGACACCGGCACGCTGACCGTGCATCTCGGCAACAAGTCGGTCGAACTGTGGCACTCGCCCGGCCACAGCCCGGACTCGATCGTGTGCCTGGTCAAGGAAGATCGCGTGCTGTTTGCCGCCGATACGCTGATGCCGATCCCCTATTTCGTGGATGGCAACTACGACGATTTCGTCGCCAGCCTGCACGCGCTGCGCAACGGCGGCTATGAGAACGTGGTCCAGGGGCACGGCGAGGTTGTGCTGCGGGGTGAGGTCGAGGAGAAGATTCAGAGCGACCTGGAGTATCTGGCAATCATCCGGCAGCACGTCGAGCGCACGCTCCAACGCCAGAAGCCAATCAGCGAGTTGGACGGCATCAGCATCGAGAGCTGCGGCAAGAGCCGGATTCCGCTCAACGGGCTGGTACAGGAGCTGCACCGCGCCAATCTGCACGCGCTTTATCACCTGCTCCAGGTCCAGCGCGACGGCGTGGGCGCTATCTCGGCCTGAAGGCGCGCCAAATTCGATACGCGGGAAACAAAAAAGGGATGCGGTGTGCATCCCTTTTTCTACAGTAGCGGGGGCAGGATTCGAACCTGCGACCTCCGGGTTATGAGCCCGACGAGCTGCCACTGCTCTACCCCGCATCGACGCTGGCTATAATACCATCCGCACCGGCGACCGTCAAGGCTAAGTTTATTTTTCTAATCCGCATCTTATGCGATCTGGCGCGGCGGGGTGGTGCTTCGTCCCGGAACGCCTATACTCTGCACAGGGAAATCATCACCAGGCCAAGAGGACAGCGCACCATGCCCGACGACATCTACGCCGCGCTCTCACGCGAAGAACTGCTCAGACTGCTCGATATGTATGCCAAGAACTGGCTGGCGCATGACGGAAGCTGGTTCCTGACCATCGAGGAAGCCTACGGCACCGAGACCGCCGTCGAGATGGACGTGCGCGCCTGGGAACGCTTCGCCGTGTCCGAAGCGCGGCGCATCCTGCGCGAGTTCGACCTGCCGCCCGATGGAGGGCTGACCGCGCTCGAAAAAGCGCTCCAACTGCGGATGTACGCGCGCATCAACCGGCAGGAGATCGAGTGGGCCGGGCCGGACCGGCTGATCTTCCGCATGGTCGAATGCCGGGTGCAGATCACACGCCAGCGCAAGGGCCTGCCGCCGTTCGCGTGTAGGCCGGTCGGGGTGATGGAGTTCACCAAATTCGCGGAGACGATCGATCCGCGCATCCAGACGCGTTGCCTGGGGTGCCCGCCCGATCCGGTCACAGGCGCGTTCTGTGGCTGGGAGTTCACGCTCAAGGAAGAAACAAGCCAGCCATGACCACCGCCGATTCTGCGCACACCGCGCCGCCGCTTGAAGCCCAGGTCGGGGAGCGGCTGCGCGCGCGCCACCTGACGATTGCCACCGCCGAGTCGAGCACCGGGGGCCTGATCGCGGCGCGACTGACCGCGATCTCCGGCAGCTCTGAGTACGTCATGGGCGGGGTGGTCGCCTATGCCGACCGGATCAAGCAGCAGCTTCTCGGCGTGCAGGAAGCAACGCTGATCGCACATGGGGCCGTGAGTGAGCCGGTCGCCTGCCAGATGGCCGATGGGGCGCGGGCATTGTTCGGGACGGATGTGGCGCTGAGCGTGACCGGCATCGCGGGGCCGGGCGGGGCGACGGCAACCAAGCCGGTGGGGCTGACTTATGTCGGGCTGAGCGCGACAGACGGTACGTGGGTCCGGCGTTACACCTGGCACGGCGACCGCACGCACAACCGGCAGAGCGCCGCCGATGCCGCCTTCCGCCTGCTGCTCGATTATCTGGATGGGACGCATGAAACTGCGCGTGACTGAGGTTGAGGCGTCCTTCACGCCGGACGGCTGGCCGATCCCGTCGGCGCTGCGCTGGGAAGGCGAGATGCTGTCCATCATCGACATTGGCCGCCGCTGGCGCACCGAGGACGGGATTCACCTGCTGGTGCGCGTGCCCGATCAACGCGTGTTCGAGCTGCACACCAACGGATCGCTGTGGCGCGCGGGTGTGATCGCGCAGCCGCCGCACTTCGCCTAGAGGCTGTGATGCGCTTTTACCCCCCATCCCCCGGCCCCTTCCCCCACGCTGGCGCGGAGGGCAGGGGAGACTGGCGGCGTTTTTCAAGTCCTTCCCTCATTTTGGGGAAGGATTTAGGATGGGGGGAAGGGTTGTTCGCCGCGTTCAGCGTTCCAAAGGACATCACACGCGCTCGCGGCTGGTCCGGGCGTTTCATGTAGGGGTGAGGCTTGCGTCGCCCGCTGGGCAGAGCCAGCTCTGCCCCTACCAACCGGTACGAGCATCTACTTCAGCAGCTTGCCCGCCGCGCGACTCTCGAAACGGACACGGTCCACGATGAAACGCTCGTGCGTTCCCTCGCCGATCTGCTCGACCGGGTCCCAGGCCGCCACGTCGAACACCAGCCGCCGCCCGTCTACCGCCCGCAGCGTTGCCTGGGCACGCACCGTCATCCCGACCGGCGTCGCCGCCAGGTGCCGCACGTCGAGCTGGGTCCCAACCGTGACCTGTCCTTCGTCCAGCCGCCCTTCCAGCGCCTTGATCGCCGCCCCTTCCATCAGCGCGATCATGGCCGGGGTGGAGTAGACATCCACGTTGCCGCTGCCCAGCGCGGCAGCCGTCACGCTCTCCGTGACGGTGATCGACACTTCGCCGGTCAAGCCGGGTTCCAGCCGGGAACGCTCATCCGCCATCGTTTTTGCTCCTCACCACGCGGGCAAAGTGGGCACGATATACGTGTCCAGCGCGTACCACGCGAACGCCGCCAGCGCGAACATCGCCGCGACCGGCAGCCAGGCCGCCACCGGCCAGCGCCCGGCCAGCCAATCGACCCAGCCGCGCAGACCGAGCGCGGCCAGCAGCGCCAGCGGCACCAGCGCCGGGTAGAGATAGCGCCCCTGGAACTGCACGAAGTCCAGGTTATAGAGCACGTAGGCGGCCAGCACCAGCGCCAGCACAATCCCAAACAGGAACAGGCTCTCGCGCTGGGCGGGAGTCAGCCCGCGCGGCCAACTGTGCCGCCCCGCAAACAGGATCGCGCCCGGCACCACGCCAACCGCGAACAGCAGGAACAGGGTGTAGGTCCAGCCCGCCATGACGACGCCCATCCAGCCGAACTGGCCCCAAAAGCTGCGGAAGGTCGTGCGGGCGTAGTTTTCGAGATAGAGGCGCGTGCTGCCGCCGTACATCGTCTCGATGTAATCATCCGTGCGCGGCTGCCCGACCGTCACCGCGTCGTGACGCGCCAGCCCGGTAAAGTCGGTCCCGCCGTAGACATCCAGATTGCGCGCCCACCACAGGCCGCCCAGCAGCACCGCCGGGATCAGCACCGCCGCGATGTGGCCTGCCGCCTCGCGCAGCGGCCAGCGCGCCCGCCGCCAACGCAGCAGCACCGCCAGCCCCGCGATCCCGGCCAGGAAATAGATCGTGGTTTTGGTCAGCAGCGCCGCCCCGACCAGCAAACCGAGCGCGATCGGGGGGCGCGGCTGAGTGCGATCCAGGTAGCGCACGCTGGCGAGCAGCGTCAGCCCGACGAGCAGTTCGGCCAGGCTGTCGTTGCTCACGCTGGCGAGGATCGAGACGTGCTGCGGCAGAAACGCCATGAATGCCGCGCCGGTCAGGGCCAGGGCGGGCCAGCGCGGGAACAGCGCCCGCAGCGTGGCCCACGCCGCCAGCACGACGCCCGCCCCGATCAGCGCCGAAAACAGCCGCAGCGCGACCAGGTCGCCATCCGAGGCGGCATAGACCGGCGCTTGCAGCAGGTAATACAGTGGCGGCTGGTGATCCTCGTATTCGAGCGTGTCGATCCGGTCCGTCAGCGCCGGGTCGAAGCCGCTGCCCACCAGCGCGTTCTGATAGTCCTGCTGCCAGTCGCCCATTTCCAGCACGGGCAGCCGCCCCTCGTCCGCGATCTGGCGCACGTAGTTGTAATGGGCCGGCTCGTCGGGAGCCTGCCAGTCCGGGACGCGCACGGCATACTGCCACGCCAGCAGCCCATAGACCACCAGGATCAGGGCCAGCGCGACCCACTCCCCGCGCCCGATCGTGAGGGTTGCCGGGCGCAGCGGAACAAGCACTTCCTGCCCCGCCGGCTGCATCGTATCGCCCACTTAGCTCACCTGGCCGGGCTGCTCGATCTGGCGCGGCTGGCCCAGGCGCGCGCGCTCTTCCTCGACGATCTCCGGCTCCAGCTTGCGGAACAGCGCTTCCGGCTCGCGCAGCTTTTGCCCGGCGGCCAGCGCGCCCGGCTCCCAGCGCCCGATTGCGCGCGTGCCGTCGTAGGTCAGCGCCTCGTGCGTGCGCTCCGACTCGGTGAAGGACTGGATCGCCTGCTCGCCGAACAGCGTCCCGTCATAGCCCAGGTATTCGTGCACACGCTGCGAGGTGAACGGCAGGAACGGCGCGAACAGTGTCTTGAGGTGGTCGATGCAGCGCAGCGCGGTATAGATCGTCTTGGCCGCCTCGGCGCGATCATCCTTGATCACCTTGAACCAGGGCGCGCGATCCAGGTAGCCGTTGACCTCGCGGGCCAGCGCCATCGTCTCGGTCAGCGCCTCACGCAGCCGGACCGCGTCCAGCAGCGCGCCGATGCGGGCGAACCCGCCCTCGACCTGCGCCAGAATCTCGCGGTCCATCTCGCGCAGATCGCCCGGATCGGGCACCACGCCATCGAAATGCTTGACCGTGAACTTGAGCACGCGGTTGACCAGGTTGCCCCACGCGGCCAGCAGCTCGGTGTTGTTGCGCGTGACGAAGCCTTCCCAGCTCCAGTCGGAGTCGCGGCTTTCGGGAAAGGTCATCGCGATGTAGTAGCGGACCGCGTCGGGATCGTAGCGCTCCAGGATATCGGGCACCCACACCGCCCAGTTGCGGCTCTTGGAGAACTGCTTGCCCTCGATGTTCATGAACTCGTTGGCGGGCACGTCATAGGGCAGCGCGATCGAGCCGTTATCCGGCCCGGCGTACAGCCCATCGATGCCCATCAGCTCCGCCGGCCAGATGATGGTGTGGAACTCGATGTTGTCCTTGCCGATGAAGTTGTAGACTTTGGCGTCGGGGTTATACCACCAGCGTTTCCAGGCGTCCGGCTCCCCGATGCTGTGCGCCCACTCGATGCTGGCCGTCAGATAGCCCATCACCGCCTCGAACCAGACGTACATCCGTTTGTCTTCCCAGCCTTCGAGCGGGATGCGGATGCCCCACTCGATGTCACGCGTGATCGGGCGGCCATGCAGATCGTCCACCTTGTTCTGCGAGACTTTGAGCACGTTATCGCGCCAGTGCCCTTTTTCCTGCGCGAGATAGGCGTGCAGGCGGTCGGCAAAGGCGGCCAGATCGAAGAAGTAGTGCTCGGTTTCGCGCACGACGGGCGTGCTGCCGTCGGTCTTGCTGCGCGGATTGATCAGGTCGAGCGCGTCGAGCAGGCTGCCGCAGTTGTCGCACTGGTCGCCGCGTGCCTGGTCGTAGCCGCAGATCGGGCATGTCCCCTCGACATAGCGATCCGGCAGGAAGCGCTGCTCGGCTTCGCTGTAGAGCAGGCGCTGCGTCTCGCGGTACAGATAGCCGTCGTTCAGCAGCTTGAGGAAGATATCCTGCGCTACGCGGTGATGGTTCTCGGTGTCGGTGTGCGTGAACAGGTCGTAGCTGATGCCGATCTGCTGCTGCGTTTCGAGAAAGCGCCGGTGATAGTGCTCGAACACGACGCGCGGCGATACGCCGAGCTTGTCGGCCTCGACCGTGATCGGCGTCCCGTGCGCGTCGGAGCCGCTGACCATCAGCACGTGGTTGCCCTTCAGCCGGTGATAGCGGGCGAAGATGTCCGCCGGGAGATACGCGCCCGCCAGGTGTCCGGCGTGCAGATCGCCGTTGGCGTAGGGCCAGGCGACGGAAACGTGAATGTGTTCTGGCATGGTTTTCCCTCTGTCGTGTTAGGGTCGCTGGGACCGCGCGAATTGTAACAGGCCGCGCACGGCATAACCAACAAAAAACCGCCGAAGGTTATTCGACGGTTCGCTTGCCGTGGTCTGCTGGCGGATGCGCTAGGCACGCGCAGATCGCCATCGCCGGAGAGGTTCCGACCACGGCAAGCGGCGCATGCGCATCATGACGTTCCAGACGTCGTGCCAGCTACTGTGCTCGTTCATACTGCATACTATACGGAAGATGGCCAGGCGTGTCAACGGGAAGATGGGGCGCTATACTGCTGGACAGGTTTGAATCGTCCTGGCGCAAGTTCGAGCGGGGCAGCATGTCGTAGGTGACTTTGTCTTTGCTGTTGCGTTCCAAAAATAATTGCTTCTCATCAATTTTTCATTTGTGATAAGCACAATATATGCTACAATCTAGGCAATCCAGATTACTGGAGGTGGAAGGCTATGCCTTCGGGCCCAAACGGGCCTTTTTGTTTTTTCTATTATGGCAACCATTTTCTACCCCATCCGTCTATTTTTCCATCCGGGCTGCGCACATATTTCTGATCTTCCAAGATTTGAGCTATCTGACCGCCAAAATTAGGCGGAAGAGCTTGTCTCTGTTGTCGTGCCAACACGGCCTTATAACTTGGGTGAGCCATCAGATCCGCCAACTGCAAACCGCAAATATTGTTTGCCTTCAGCTTAACTTTGAGTTGTTTGCTGGTAAGGCAACGTGAAAAAACTTCTGCCTTCACAAAATCAGTTCCCCGTTCGTAAATACGCTCAAACGAATCTTTCAGCCGCTTATCTTCCTTGCCGCCGCGTGACTCAGCTAAAACGTCACCTTGAGCATCCTGCCTGTTTAACCAGTGTACGTAACGTTCAAGTAAAACTTGTTGGCTATAATGGTAAGGATCGTGACGCCATACTTCATAACGCTGCATATGTTCGAGTTTATCAATCACTACCGTGATCACGGCGTACTCTAACTCTCGCAACAATTGGAGCAATTCAGCATTAAAACAACTTTCCACTTCCGGATCTCGAAGTGCATCAAAGGGAGGCTTTTTATTTACCAACTCTTTGCGATGCAATATAAGCGGATCATCGACATGCGTGACGAAATAGCTTCGTTTGAGGGCTTCGATCTGGGGAGCGACAAAGGTATCAACGTAGCCAAGTTCTAATATGACTCCTGTCAGGCTTAAGTAACGATGGTTGGGATCGCGTGATGATCCTAGATCCGAGTTGCCGACTTCATCAACATAAAGGCGATATTTCAGAGGGCGGTCCATGATCTATGCTCGCAGAAACACAAGAGATACGGATCAATCGGAAAGGAGGTCGCCATAGCGCTCGTCGAATAGTTCGTCGCGGATTTCCTCACCGCTTGCTAGCAGATCGCTCACCGTCAACCCTTTTTCGGCCAGCAGCTTACTCATGTAATCAGCGAATTCGGGCACCAGCAACCGTTGGGGAATCAGCAGCAGGTGATCTTCGGTCTGCATCACCTTGAGCGTATCCCCGGCCTGCAAACCCAGCGCCTCGCGCAGTTCAAGCGGGAGTACCAGATTACCTTCCGCATCCACGCTCAGTTCATACGTTACACTTGCCATGTTCCGTGTCCTCAATCCTGGTCGTGCCTGTGGAGCTTATAGCTCTCCGCTATTTTATCCCTTTAACCGGCGCAGCCGCTTGCGAAAGACTTCATCGAACCGACACATTGCAGTAATCATCATCTCGTGCAGCTCAGGCCAGCTTTCCGGCTCATACAGCCCACCGTAGCCTTCCCAGGTTTTCTGTATCCGGCTTGTACGTTTCTCATCCAGGCGTTCCCAACTTAGACTGTCGCCAAACTCAGTTTCAATTACCTGTCTCTCAGCAAAAAGGGCGTCAAAAATAGCCTTATTTTGTGCCTGCTCACCCGTATCAATATAGAGTTCAATCCCTGCGCTATCTTTCCAGATCAGGTAGTTAAAGGCGATTCCCGATCTGCCAGCTCCGGTGCTGAGCCAGTGATCCGTGCTGGGGCTAATGTTGGCAAATAAAGAAATCCCTCGTTCACGGACTCTCGCGGTAAGTTGAGTCCAAAAGTCGTGACGCTTATGATGACGCTCCGCCCACTCCTTTTTCTGTTCCCCTACATCTTTGGTTTCTTCATCCGGTCCGGACAGAATGGTAAATAATGGCGCATAAGGTGAAGTGCCAATGCGTACTGCCTCGACCTGCACGAGATAGAAGGCAATATCCGAACCTGTCATCTCATTCAGCCAGTCGATCACCCGCCCATGCTCTGGGCGTACTTCCGGCGCCACCCAGATCGCCGCTTTCGCCTCCAGATTGACAAGGTAGGTTAACAGCTTACCCAGGTGATCATGATCCGTCTTGCCAAACTGGTTTTCGATGATCACCAGCCGTCCGTTACTATCCTCACAGAGCAAGTCGACATTGAAAGGGCCTACCGATTTTTCACGTTCCAGCACGGTCAGATCAAGACCAACACGGGAACTGAACGCCCCAATGTTGTGCTCCAGCCAGGTTGTGAAGTCCAGGGCTTCATGGCGAAATGCCTCGCGAATGGGTACGACTTCGAGGTGACCAATAAGATGATCGGATGACATAAGTTATAACTCCCCGCTGAATGTACGGCGCGATCGTATGAATTGTATAGTTAATCTTCTCTTAGATCAATTGGGGGCACAAGTATTGACACTGACACGCATGTCATCAGGCGTCCCACCGTCTACGGCGCGCTGGCAAGCTCCTCGACTCCACCCGCGTAGAACGCGCAGACCCACCCCCCGGCAGGGACGATCTCGGCGGTCGCGCCGTCCGGCAGATCAGGCTCCCGGCCCTCGGCACAACGCAGCCGGGGCGCGTCTTCGGGCACGTCCTCTTCCGCCACCGACCACCCGCCGAAATCGCGCTCGGCGTAGTACCACACCGCCGGGCGCCAGTGGTGATCGATCCACAGCGGCTCGCCGGGCGGGATCGTCGCCTGCACCGCCGGGGCGATGCTGGTCGAGAGGTCATAGCGGAACTGGTAGAGCTGCCAGAAGTAGCGGAAGCCGTTGAACGCGAATACGGCCAGCAGCGCCAGGAGCACGGCCCCGGCAGCCCAGCGCTGCACCGCTGGCGCGTAGGCGGCCTGCTGAAAGAGATAGGACGCGCCCACCGCCCCCAGGATCGCGAACACCGGCGCGAAGTAGTAGGACCAGTAGTCGTGCACCAGCGCGCCCTGCCGGAACACGGCAATATGCATCGCCGCCGTGAACGCCAGCGCCGCGATCACGCCCGCCCCCTGTACCTGGAAGCGCGCGTGCGTCCCCCGCAGCGTGACCAGCGCCACGATCAGCCCCAGCGCCGCCAGCACCAGCAGCGCCATCGTATAGCGGATGCGCATCAGCACCCAGATCAGGTGGCGCAGGTAGTCGATCAGGTTGTAGGAATACTGCGTGTCTTCAGAGCCGACGCGGTGGACGAACGCCTCTTCCATATCGCGGAAGAAGTCTGGGTTCTGGGCGACGCTCGCCCCGACGAACGCGGCCAGGGCGATCACCACTGCTGCCGAGAGCACGCCGATCACCCACCAGCGGCGCGGCGCGAGCAGGAAGGCGTGTGCCGCCAGCCCGGCGGCGAAGAACAGCGCCGGCCAGCCCGCCCAGATCGCCAGCACCAGGAACACAGCCGCCGCCAGCATGTGATAGGGCGTGTCTGCACGCAGATAGCGCAGGTAGAACAGCCCGGCCAGCAGCAGGAAAGCCAGCGTCACCGGCTCGTGATTCGCCATCTGGCCGTAGAAGGCGATCATCGGCGTTGCCACGAACAGGATCGCGCTGATCCAGCCGACGCGCGGGCCGAAGGTCCAGCGGGCCAGCGTGCACACCGCCGCCGCCGCAATCAGCGTCATAAACATCGGCATCAGGCGCACGCTGGCTTCATGATCGCCCAGCAGCGCGACGAAGAACGACGCCAGGATGCTGATCAGCGGGGGGTGGTGCTGGTAGAAAAACGGCTCGGCGTCGCTGGCCGGATCGACGTTCATCGCCTGGCCCAGGCGCAGATCGAGATAGCCCTGACGCAGATAATTGTTGGCGGCGATATGCACCCAGGCGGTGTTGTTGTCGTGCCGCCCGGTGTAGGGCGTATCCAGCCGCGTCGCCCAGATGCCGAACACGCTCAGCAGCGCTATCACGACGAGCAGGATTGAATATGGACGTCGAGGGGTAGACGTTTCAGGCAACATATCGACCTCACATTTCCCGTGCTGGCGGCTGTCCCCGCCGCTATGCAGCAGGTATTTGGTCGATTACTTTTCCGTCACAAGAAACGCGCCCGTTATCCGAACGCGTTTCGTGTTGAAGCACACGTTAGAGTATACAGACAGGCAGGTAATATGTCGAGCGTTGTGACAATTTTATCATAATCTGCTGCGTGTAAGCCGCGCGCCCTACCCGGCTGGCTGTATCGTCTCGCCGGGCACCAGCACATCTGGCGGAGTCGCGGCTTCCGCCCCGACCTGATAGCCCGGTAGATCACGCTCCAGATGCCGGATCGCAGGGTTGGCGGCGATCAGCAGTGTCGCGGCAAGCACGAGCGCGCCCGTGAGCACCAGCAGCAGGCCCATCCCCGCCCCGGCCTCGGAACCGACCAGCGGCGCAATGTGCGACCAGCCCGGCCCGCCGACCGCTGGCTCCAGCACCCGATCGACCAGCCAGCCGGTCAGCACGAACGAAAACGGCGTGGTCAGTGTGAAGAACTGGCCGGTCAGGGCAAAGACGCGGCCTTGCAGATCGGGCGGAGTCTTGGCTTGCAGCAGCGAGGTAAAGAGCGCCCCGGCCAGCGGCAGCGGGAAGAACAGCACGAACAGGATCACACCCAGCGCGACCGGGTGATACGCCATGCCATAGGCGACCAGCATCACGCCGACCATCAGATAGCCGAGCAGGATCACGCGCATCCGGTCGCCCACCCGCCCGGCCACCGCGACGGCTCCCGCCCCGGCCAGCGCCCCCAGACTCATCAGGCTCATCAATGCCCCGGCGGTGGACTCGCTGCCGGTCCGGCTGATCAGGTAGGGGATCGCCAGTTCCAGCGGGCCGTTGAGCAGAAAGAACACGAACGACAGGTAGAGCACCATGATCAGCAGCGCGTGGCGTCCGGCCAGGTAGCGCCAGCCGCCCGACAGATCGCGCCAGAGGCTCCCGCCCAGCGCTTCCGCGTCTTCGCTGGCCGCCGGGCGTGGGATCGTGATCCGGGCGACGACGGTGAACGCGACCAGGAACGTGAGCAGGTCCACCACCATCACGCCCGTCACGCCCACCAGGGCATAGAGTGTCCCGGCCAGCAGCGGGGCCACCACGCCCGCCAGCGGGAAGCCCATCTCGCTCAGGCCGTTGGCGCGATCGCGATGGTTTTCGGGCACCAGCATCGTGATCGACGCCTGGCTGGCCGGGCTTTGAATTGTGGCGAAAATGCCTTGCAGCAGCATCACGGCATAAAGATGCCACAGCTCGAATACGCCGCCCGCAAAGCTCGCCAGCAGCAGGCACGTGCCGAGCGCCTGCCCAGCGTCGCCCAGCATGATCACGCGCCGCCGGTCCCAACGGTCAGCCAGCAGCCCGGTCAGGCTGCCTCCGGCCATACCTGGCAGCTCCGCGAAGAAGGCCGCCAGCAGCAGCGGTGAGCTTTGGCCGGTGTCCTGAAAAATCTGGATGCCGATCGCGACGCCGGTCATGCGGCTGCCGATCAGCGAGATAACCTGAGTCGCCAGCAGGGCGTAGAAGGTGCGCAGCGAAGGCATAGCGGCTCCCTGGTTCAACTCATTCGAAAAGAAAACTCCGGGCGATGCCGGAGTATGGTGTTTCCAGTGTGGCCGGGCCGCGCTAGCGCCCGGTGGTGGACATCGGCATGATGACGTGAATGAAGTCATCCCGATCGGCAGGCCGCACCACCCCCGGCGCGGTCGGGCCGCTCGTTTCGAGCATGACCTGATCCTCGCGAATCACGTTCAGCACGTCGATCAGGTAGCGGATGTTGAATGAAACCTCGACCGAATTTCCCTCGATGTCGGCCTCGACCGGCGCGCGCGCGTCGCCTTTTTCCTGCGAGCGCCCCGCGACCGTCACCTGCCCCGGCGTGTTGTGGCTTCCGCTCGGCTCGATCAGAATCCGCGCCGTGTTCGAGGAGTCTTTGGCGAACACTTCCGAGCTGCGGCAGGCGGCCAGCAGATCATTGGTGCGGACGCGGACGATCGTCTGTGACTGGCGCGGAATGATCGCCTCGTAGTCGGGGAACTTGCCCTCGATCAACTGCGAGACGACCAGCGCGCTGGTCAGGCTGAACATCACCTGCCCGCGCCCATCCGGCAGCGAGATCAACACCTCCTCGTCCTGGTCAGAAATGATCCGGCTCAGTTCGTTGAGCGTGCGCGCCGGGATGATCATCGGCTCCGGCTCCTGATCGCCCACCGTGAATTCTAGTTCCGTCGTGCGCACCGAAAGCCGGTAGCCGTCGGCGGCGGCCAGCGTCAGCACGTCTCCCTCGAAACGGGCCAGCACCCCGGCCAGCACCGGGCGGTTGTCCTCTTTGGCTGCCGAGAACACGACCTGCTCGATCATCTCTTTGAAGACCGGGCCGGGCACACCGATCGCCCGCTCCGCATCGAACTGCGGCAGCAGCGGGTATTCGTTCGCGTCCATGCCCTTGATGTTGGCCGTCTTCCCGCCGCAGCTCAGATGCAGCGTCAGGGTGCGCGGGTCGAGATCGAGATCGATCCGCTCCGGCGGCAGGGTAGACACCAACTCGTACAGCGTCCGGGCCGGGACGGTGATCGAGCCGCCTTCTTCGACCTTGGCACCGATCCAGTACGAGATGCCCAGCTCAAGATTGGTGGCAGCCAGTTGCAAGCGCGCGTCCTCGGTGGAGAGCAGCACGTTAGCCAGGATCGGCAAAGTCGGGCGGCTCTGGATAGCGCGCGACACGACGCTCAATGCCTTGTATAAATTCTCTTGCAACACAGAAACGCGCATACCCTGTCTCCTACGTGCACCGCGGCGCTTTACATGGTGATTTAGCTGAGATAATTATATCGGGCGTATGGCTTTCTCACCAGCAGCCGATCGCTCTAACAGCCGTGCGGCACGGTGATGTTCGGCAGCGTGTCGAGTGTGGCCGCCTCGACGGCGTAATGCAGCACAAGCTGGCCGCTCACCGGCGCTTCGGACCACAGCACGCGCACATTCTCGACCTGGGCGACGATGTCGTAGCGCAGCACGGCATTATACTGCGGCGCGATCCACAGCTCGGCGCTCAGATCGACCACGCTGTCCGATCCCTGGTGCAGCGCGGGCAGGCGCGCGTCTTCCGGTGCGAAGGTATACTGCCACGCCGGGACGCCTTCGATCTCCATGCGGAAGCCGTTCGGCACGGCGCGCACGACTCCGCCGATGATCTGCCCGGCGGCCAGGTCCGCGATCACGGTCGCGCCTTCGCCGCCCAGGGTGCACTGTCCGCCGGAATCGACGATGAAGTAATCGTTGCTCAGCCGCACGCCCTCCAACCGCCGCACACCTTCATCCGGCGACAGTGCCAGCCCTTCGACGGCCAGCACCACGCGCCGCGCCTCGCCCAGCTCGTTGGCCCACACCTGAATCTCGAACTCACCTTCGGCCTCGTCCCCGCTCTCGACGAATTCACCATCGAAGCGGCCCGTGATCGTGTAGAACCAGCCCTGCCGGTCGCCCAGATTGGCGTCGATCGGGTCGAAGCTCACCAGCCCGAATCCGGGCGGCGGCGCGTTCTCAGTCAGGAAGATCGCGGTGGGGAGCGTCTCCATCTGGGCCAGGGTAGGCAGCGGTTCCTCGGTCGGATCGGCGGTGCACGCCGCGCCAGCCAGGCTCAACACAATCAGGGTGAGAAGTAGCACAGGGGATAGCAAGCGCACGGGTCGTTCTCTCCATTCTGGCAAGCCAGACAAACAGCCACTCGCATTATAGCGGCTTGTAAAGCCTGGTGTCTAAAACGACAGACGGTTACATACGGTATGCTAACATGGGTAAAATCATTCTAGAACCATATGGAAACAATTGCTCTTATTTGTTAGTACTAATTATTTGACATACGGTTAATAAAGAGTGATAATTAAACTGAGTATTCACGATGGGGGTGAGGTATCTCGCTAGCGCCCGTGTAATCTATAGTATTGCACGGGATAGGTGTATGTACTTCACGTAGGGGGCCGCGACCGTGCATCTCATGTAGGTTCATGCACAACTCTTATCACTATTAAGGATATATCTAGATGTCAATCAATGACATTGAGCGTGTAACAGAAACCACCTATGAAGCGTTTGAGGAAAAACGCCAGGATAAGCCCCTAATCATCCTCTACCCCCGCAACCGTAACCGCAGTGCTTTACTGGCCATGGTACTGGTCCACTATGGGGCCGAGGTCTTCTACTACAGCCTTGGCGAGGCCGATCAATCGCTGACAGCCTGGCTGGGCAATATGGTGAACAGTGAGAGCCTGCCCGCCGATTTTGGCCGGCAGACGCGTGAAGCGCTGAGCCAGAAAAAAGCCGCGCCCGAAGACCTCGCGGCGGCGTTTGGTGCCGATCTCGGTGCGCTGCGCCGCGAGCCGTATGCCTTCGTGCTGGATGCACTCGATAATCTG
Source organism: Chloroflexota bacterium (assembly GCA_012729765.1). Classification (GTDB taxonomy): domain Bacteria; phylum Chloroflexota; class Anaerolineae; order Aggregatilineales; family Aggregatilineaceae; genus JAAYCM01. The sequence continues at coordinate 16,531 of JAAYCM010000025.1, forward strand.
GAAATGTCGAAGCAGGCCGCGCGCTTCTTCCGGGCGCTGCCCGGCGCGATGCCCGACCATGTCCAGGTGGTTATCAATGCCCGGCTGCTTGATTTGCAGCCGTGGAACGACCTGGTGCTGGGCGGCCAGGCAACGGTCGTCGGCAATGAGGACGCGCTCAACGGCGGTATCTACGGCGGCGCGCAGAAGCTCGGCCAGCTTGAAGTCTTCGCCCTTTCCGGCGGGCATGTATATATCGACGGGCAGCCGGTAACAAGCTGGGATGGTTCGCTGCCCAGGCATCTCTTCTACTATTTCGTCGATCATCCAATGGTCACCCGCGACGAAATTTTCGAAATCTTCTGGCCGAATATGTCGGTCAAAGAAGCGACGAATGTCTTTCACGTCACCAAGCGGAAGATCAGTGAGCGGCTTGGCTACGAGCTGACCAACTACTCCGGCGGGTTCTATGTGCCATCGGTGCGGCTGAGCGTGCACTACGACGTGCGCAACTTCGAAACGTCGGTGCAGGAAGCGGTCGAGGCCGAGGGCCAATCGCCGGCCAGCTGGTATCAGGCCGTGCAGCTCTACCGCTCCGACTTCCTGCCGGGCATCCGCCTGCCCTGGGTCGAGGCGCGCCGTGAAGCGCTCAAGCACAAGTACGCGCAAGCCCTGATCGGGCTGGGCCGCTACCATCGTGGGCTGGGCGAGCCGGATCACGCGCTCGGCTACCTGCTGCGCGCCCTGCGCGAGAAGCCGGACTGGGAAGACGTGCACCGCGACGTGATGATGATCTACTATCAGCAGGGGCGGCGCGACGACGCCATCGACCAGTATCATGCACTTGAGAAGACGCTCGATGCCATGTTCGGCATCCAGCCCTCGAAAGATACGCGCCATCTCTATGAAGTGATTGCTGCGGTCTAAACACCTGCGCAGCCTGAGCTTGACTGAACATCCGACGCTGCCCCAACCGGGCGGCGTCGTTGTTTGTGCGCAGGCCGTGCTTCGTGGTAAAAAACAATCGACTTTATTTGCAGTGTGCCAGTGGAATGAATAAGTCCTGATGCCCCAACGAAAAAAAGATCCACCGCCCGGCGAGGTCTGGCGGCAGGTGCCCGACGGCTCCCAGACGCTCACTGTCCAGGTCACACGCGACAGGCGGCTGCGCAGCTCGGTACGCTGGACACTGGCCGGCGACACGATCCAGGTGCGCGTGCCGCCCCAACTGCCCGCCGACCGGCTGGAGTCGATGTTGGACGAGATCGTGACGCGGGTGCTCAAGCAGCGCACGCGGGCGCGGCGGCTCAACGATGATGACCTGGAACAGCGCGCGCGCCAGATCAACCGCCGCTACTTCGACGGCGAGCTGAGCTGGCACACGATCCGCTGGGTAAACAATATGGCCCACCGCCTGGGAAGCTGCACATCCGGCGGCGCGACCGATGGCGACATCCGCCTCAGCGACCGCATCCGGCACTGGCCCGCCTACGTGCTCGATTATGTGCTGGCGCATGAGTTGGCCCACCGCAAATATCCCAACCACAGCGCGGACTTCTGGGCTTACCTGGCGCGCTACCCACACACCGAGCGCGCGCGGGGATTCATCGAAGGCATCGCCTATGCCCAGGGGGACGATCCCGACAGCCTGATCTGAGCGCGGCTAGAAGCTGTTATGCGCTTCGGAACGCTGAATGAGGCGAAACCCTGATTGCCCCCCATCCTAAATCCTTCCCCCATAAGGTGGGAAGGACTTGAAAAACGCCGCTGTTCTCCCCTTCCCTCCGTGAAACGTGGGGGAAGGGATCGGGGGATGGGGGGTGAAAATGCATAACCGCCTCTAGTGCTGGACAACCACATCGCACGGCTCCGGGGCGGGGCCTTCTATCGGCAGGATGCGCAGCCGCACGGCATAATAGCCCGTCCGCGTGCTGCCCAGTGGGACGCCTTCGGCCAGGACATCATTCTGGATCGGCTCCTCAGGCGCGCTCTGCTGCGGATCGGGTGCGCGGACCGTCTCCCACGCCACCGGCCCGGCGATCTCGAACACGGACGGGCCGAGATAGCCGATCTCGATCACATAGCTCCACATCTCAGGCTGATCGACCGTGCCCATCACGGTGAACGTCTCGCCCACCATATCGAACTCCTGCGGAATCTGAATCTGAAGGCCGGGATCGAGGCAGGCACGATAGAGCGACACGTCGGCCAGCGATGACGATTCGTCGGAGAACCGGATTTCGAGCCGGCCCTGGCCGGCGTCGGGCCCGATAAAAATGTAGACGATCACGGCGAGGTTGAGCGCCAGCAGAGCCGAGAGCAGTGTCAGCAGCCCGGCATAAGGTGTCCGCCACAGTCCAACGATGGTCCGCCAGTGGGGTCCGAGCGGGCCGAGGCCGTGCGTATAGAGCCAGTTACCGCCCGTCGAGCGCTGACCGCGGTAGTAGGCCGGGTCGGGTGCCGTATCTGTCGTAGACGACGCACTGCGCGGGCGGTGGATCGTGGTCTGGTCCCACCAGGGGCGGGCCGGATCGTAGGCAGGCGGGCTGTAGCGTGGCGCACGGGCGGCAGACTGGGCGCGCGGCACATACAGCCAGCGCAGCCGGTCGTAGTCGCGCCGGCGGGCAGGCTCCCCCAGCACATCATAGGCTTCGTTGATCAACTGAAGCTGCTCGGTCGCCCAGGCGGCGCGGTCGGGGTGCAGATCGGGGTGCACGGCGCGCACGCTCCGCCGGAAGGCGCGGCGAATGTCCTCGCTCGTGGCGGACGAATCCAGCTCCAGAATCGCGTAATAATCCCGCCGGGGATCGTACGTTAGCTTACGGCGCATGTGCGGCTGCCCGGCCTACCCTAACGCCGCCCGTAGCGGCCCTCAGCCTCGGCAAAATCTTCGGGATCGACTTCGAGCGTCACCGCACCGCAGTTGCGGCACACCTGCGCGCCGACCTTGACCAGCCGCCGAAAGGGACGCAGCAGCCGCCCGATACGGCCCAGTTTGAGCGCTTTGGGCGCGAGCTGAAGCTGGCGAAACTTGTCGCTGTAGTCGATCAGGTAGGCCGAGGCAAGATCGGTCGAGCCGCAGCGCGGGCAGCGCCACTGGATCGAGGTCGCGCGTGTAACCGTTCCGGCCTCAGGAATCGAGGCGGGCGGCGCAACCGTCGGTGGAAAAAAATCACGTTGATCGGACATGAGTTCCCCACTACGTGAACGGCCCTCGCGTGACGGGCCATGCGGTCGGTTTCCTCACATTATACCCAACAAACTCTTTTGCACGCGCCGCATCTGCCCGGCATGGATCGCCCCGTCTGCCGTATCCAGGGTTAGGCTGCAGTATGAGATTCGAAGATTCCGGCGATTCCTTCTTTTTAATGAGAAAAATAATATAAAATGAAAGGTACCCGAAGGATTACACAGTACGGAGGAAACATGTCGAAAACCACACGTTACCTGCTCATCGGCTGGGGCATTTTCGGACTCGTCCTGGCAGGAGCCTACTACGTGCAGTGGTCGCCGCTTCAGGAGTTGTGGCCCTGGTCCGGCGGCTATATGAATTCCGGCGATCTCTCCCGCCTTTCGTTCTATTTCGTCTCGTCCATCATCGCCGCCACCGCCCTGCCGACACTGTGGATCGGCTTCTCAGGCGAGGCGGCAGCGATCAAAGCCGGTGCGATCGATCTGACAGTGATGTGGGGCGGCATCGCGATCTATATGCTGCAAAGCTACGCATCCAGCGACAACAACCGCCTGCTGATCGGCGGGCTGGTCTGCGCCGGGATGTGCGCCCTTTCGGTAGTGGCCTTCCTGGGATCGCGCCGCTTCAAGTTCCAGGACCCACGTCCGATGCCGGCTCCCGTCCGCGCGGCGTTTGCGTTTTTTGCGGTGGCGCTGATCCTCGTGGCGACGATGCTCGTGCTCAAGCGCGAGAATACCTTCCCCTGGCCGCTACGCGACGAAGTGTCGGTCGTGTATGGCTGGGTGTTCTTCGGTGCGGCGATCTACTTCATCGGGGGGGTGCTGGTGCCGAAATGGTCGAACGCAGTCGGGCAGCTTCTCGGCTTCCTGATCTACGACCTGATCCTGATTGTGCCGTTCGTCCAGCATTTCGACGTGGTGCGGGACGATCACCGCACGAGTCTGATCACCTATACCGTCGTTCTGGTATGCAGCGGCCTGCTGGCGATCTACTATCTTTTCATCAACCCTAAGACGCGGCTGTGGCGCGCAACGCTTTCAGAAGCGCCGACGCAGCCCGCCGTGAGCTGACACCTCGTCCCACCAGGCATGGGCCGCACGTGGGTTGTGCGGCCTTTTTGCTGCCCACGTACACCCGCGCAGATTGCCGCACAACCTTTTGCCAGACACAGTCGTAATACTGAATAGAATGCCCTATGAGGTAGAAACTGTGCGAGGAGATGCGGAAAATGAGTAGCTCTGCTGAACAACCCGCAAAACGAATCCTGGTGGGAAGCGTCCTGATCGGGCTGGGTCTGCTGCTGTGGATGGACGTTTCGCTGCTGTGGCCGATGTTTGTGCTGGTGCCGGGCCTGCTGCTGCTGGCGGTGGCGGTCTATGGGGGGCATGTCGGCGCGACGCTCGCCATCCCTGCCACGCTGGTCACCGGGACCGGGGCGCTGCTGTTCGTCCAAAACCTGACCGGCTACTGGGATAGCTGGAGCTATGCCTGGACGCTCTACGGGGCGTTTCTGGGGGCCGGCTTCATGATCATGGGCCGCCAGCTCAACAGCGAGAGTCTGGAAACGACGGGCCGGGGGTTCATCCTCGTCAGCCTGATCGGGTTCATGGGCTTCGCCTTCCTGTTCGAGCTGGTGCTCGGTGTCGGCGGGCCGGGGAATGCCAGCGTGGGTGCGCTGCTGCTGGTCGGGGCGGGCAGCTTCCTGCTGCTGCGCAATCTGGCCGGGCAGCCGTCATCATCCAGGCGCAAGCTGCAATATAAGCCCAAGCGCAGCGAGCCGCCGCTCTTCACCGGGCCGGTCGTCTACAACTCGCGACACAACACCGGCTCCCGCCCGGTCCCGCGCCCGCAGAACGTCGAGAGCGAAGCCGAGCTGGTGGATTAGGCCTGCATACGGCGTCCCCTTCCCTGGTCCGGCGCGGCGAGGGAAGGGATGCAGACCAGAACGCGGGCAGACTCAGAGTGGAGCCTAGTACCTCGCCACGCTGCCGAACATCAGTGCACACGAGGTAGATACATGATTTTCAGCGAAATCCGCGACCCCAGGTTGATCACCGTCCGGCGCGGCGGCACCTTGCAGGATGCCGATCATCATCTGCTTGCCATCTGGGCGGCTGACTGCGCGCAGCACGTCCTGCATTTCTTCGAGCGTGTGCAGCCCGGCGACGACCGTCCACGCCGGGCGATTGAGCAGGCGCGCGCCTGGGCACGCGGTGAAGTGACGATGACCCAGGCCCGTACCGCCGCCGGACATGCGATGGGCGCGGCCAGAGATCTGCGCGGCGCAGCCAGGGAAGCGGCTTATGCCGCCGGACAGGCCGCCGCGGTGGCGCATGTGGCCGCTCACGAGTTGGGCGCAGCGGCCTACGCGATCCGGGCTGCACGCGCGGCAGCCCCTGAAGCGGAACGGTTGGAAGCGGGCCGCCTGGAGTGCCAGTGGCAGCGCGCGCAGCTTCCCGACGAAATCCGAGAACTCGTGCTCGACGATCAGCGGCTGCGCAACAAGTACTGCTGGTTCGTATTCGAGTGCTGATCAGTTCGCCTGAGCCACTGCGCGACCACTCGGAGCACTACCCCGCGCCGCCCCTCAAAAACGCATCACAGCCGCTAGCAGGCACGCGCGCAGCGAAAACCTATCTCCTGATCCATCAGTGCAGGATGAAAGAAATTGCGAAATGTCGCGCTGAACGGGCCGGGAATATCCCAATTCCATACGCCACCCCGGACCACGCGCTCGGTTCCCGACGCTGGCCCCGTCGGATTCACAACACCATCGGTCAGCAGTGAGTACGCGTTTTCGGCGTACTCCTCATTCCGAAGTATTGCCGGCAATTTCGGCGGGCAGTTTGTGTTCCGGCAAATTTTGCAGATTCTTTCTGTACACGCCCCCAAAACCCCGTTATAATAACGAGTGCTATGTCATTTCTGACCTGTGGCAGTCCTGGATCGCGCACATCTGATTCGTGGGCCGGGGGAAACCGGACTGCCCCCATCTACTCTGCTTCGCTAACCGAATTCTAACTCGCCGTCGGGCCGACGTATAGCCGGGGTCGCCTGCTGCCCCCTGCGCTGTGTGGCCCCTAATCGCTCAAGCAGCACAGCCGGAGAGATTGAATGAGCAACGCCCGCATGCGCTACTTCATCCGCGTCACCAATATCGCGATCTTCAACGCACTGGTGGAAGCAGCCGAAAAACACGCCGCCGAGCAAAACGTTACCTACGAGGCGCAGCGCCGGAACGGTTATTACGAGTTGTCTACAGGCAGCGCGGCCCTGTGGCACGATCTCTATCTCTACGGGCAGATGATCGCGCAGGCCCAGGACGAGTACATCGACGGGGGAGAACTCCCGGCCTAGCGCAGCAGCCTGCCGGCAGCAACACAAAAGCCACAACCGGATATCGGCTGTGGCTTTTTTGGTGGCGGGGAGGACAGGATTCGAACCTGCGAACCGGTTTAAGGCCGGTTAACCGCTTAGCAGGCGGCCCCAATCGTCCACTCTGGCACCTCCCCGAATATTCATGTTGTTAAGAGGCGGAGGGAGAGGGATTCGAACCCCCGGAGACGTAAACGCCTCAGTGGTTTTCAAGACCACCGCCTTAAACCACTCGGCCATCCCTCCAGGCGTCATCCGGCGGAAAGGCTCTCCCAGATGCGCGAGTAGTATAGCACAGCCAGGCCAGGGGGTCAACGGTGGTTCGCGGTCCGGATCACGACTTGCACGCCAGCAAAACGGGATTAAGATAGCAGGTGCAGCAAGGAGCCAGAGCCATGCAGGTTGGATCCCTCTTTTTAGTGTTATTCGCGGTCACGCTGTTTGTCACCTATCTCGCCGTGCGCCGGGCGTGGACCTCAACGGTTTATGCCGGGGCGCTGAGCGCGATCCTCAGCATGACCTTCGTGATCCTGTACGCCGTCACCGCGCAGGATACGTCCACCGCGCAGGCAGTTTTTGCCGGTATCCTGGTCGGGCTGGGATTCTCTGCCGCGACCGTCGCAATCGCTTCTTTCTTCCGCACCAACGAACGGCCCGCCCAGGCCCGACTGGGGGCCACTCACGAGGAGACACAACCAGATGACCAACGTTAGCAACGATTCCACTCTGCTCGTGGTGCGCCAGAGCAAACGCCGCCCGCAGTTCTGGCTCAAGGCGATCCTGAGCCTGGGCATCTGGGTGATCTGGTGGCGCAGCGACTATCTCGCCCTGACCCCGCGCTCCATCGTGCGGCACAAAGGCGTTTTCACCCGCGAAGAGCGCGCCGTCCCGCTCAACCAGATTCAGGACATCTCGATCAGTCACGGGCTGATCCGCCGCCTGCTCGGTCACGGCGACATCCGCATCGAGACGGCGGGCACCGCCGGGACCGAAATCGTGATGAAAAACGTGACCCACCCGGAGCGGTTCCGCACGATGACGCTGGAGCAGATCGACCGCTTCTACGACGACGACAGCGGGCCAAAATCCGCCGCCTGATACCGCGTTTAGCCCTCGCTCATTCATCTTCAACGCCACGCCTGCTGGCGCGCTGCCCAAGCGTCTTTTGGACGTAGGGTGACGGCATAGCAGGCGTTGTTATCGCCATGTTAAAATGGGAACATCGGCGCGATCCCGCGTCAACTTTGGCTAAAGCCTGAAAAACAGTGCCGGGGGCCGCTGTAGGCATCCCCTGGTTGGAGATGAATCCGTGAACTATTCAATGCAGCCTCATCGCTTCGTGGGCGGCGGACGCCAGCAGCCCGCGCCCAAGGCCCGGCGGCCACGCGGCAAGCAGTGGGGCAGGCCGGTCAGCCCGCCGCCCTACCAGGGGCAGCCGCCTGGCCCCGCGCCCTATCCCGGCCAGCCGCCCGCTGCCGGATACCAGGGGCCGAGCTATGCGACTCCGCCCGGCGGGCCGTCGCGCCGCCGCTATCGCCGGCGCGGGTGTGCCGTTGGGCCGGGCCTGATCTTCGGCTGTCTGGGCGTGATATTCGTCTTCATGCTGACCTTTCTGATCGGCGGCTGGCTGGTCTATGCCGACTACAGCGCCGAATTGGAAGACGAGATCGCGGACCTGGAAAAGCTCGCCAATTACGAGTCGTTCGAGACTACCGTGCTCTACGACCGGCACGGCAACGCGCTGCACGAGGTCTTCGAGGAAGGCCGCCGCACGCGTATCTCGCTCGACCAGATTCCGCAGGACCTGATCGACGCGACGATCGCGGTCGAGGATGGGACATTCTATAAGAACCGGGGCATCGACATCCCCGGCATCCTACGCGCCGCGCGCCAGTACGTCCAGGAAGGCTACGTCGTCTCCGGCGGCAGCACGATCACGCAGCAGTTGATCCGTAACGTGCTGTTCGACTACGAATACCGGACCGAGCAGTCGATCAGCCGCAAGATGAAAGAGGCGCTGCTGGCCGTGATCCTGACGCAGCGCATGAGCAAGGACGAGATTCTGGAGCTGTATCTCAACGAGATCTACTACGGCAACCTGGCCTATGGGGCCGAGGCCGCCTCGCAAACCTACTTCGACAAGTCGGCCTCAGAGCTGACGCTGGCCGAAGCGGCGCTGCTGGCGGGTCTGCCCCAGGCCCCCGCCGATCTCGACCCGCTCAACCCCGATCCTGCCGTGCAGCAGCGCGTGATGGAGCGCCGCCGGCTGGTGCTCAATCTGATGGTGGACGAGGGCTACCTCACCGAGGCCGAAGCTAACGCCGCGTATGCCGAGCCGCTGACCTACGCCAGCCCGGATATCGCGCTCGAATCCGCGCCGCATTTCGTGGTCTATGCCCAGGCCGAACTTGGCAATCTGCTGGTGCGCGAGCTGGGCCTCTCGCCGGAAGAAATCCGCGAGATGATCGGGCGCGGCGGCCTGCGCGTCTACACCACGATCGATATGGACTACCAGCGTTTGATCGAAGACGCGGCACGCAGCCAGGTTAGCCAGCTCAGCGCGAGCAACCACCTGACGAATGCCGCCGTTGTGGTGATCCACCCCCAGACCGGCGAAATCCTGGCGATGCTGGGCAGCGTCAACTACGGCGACGAGTCGATTGACGGCAACGTGAATGTGACCATCGCCGCGCGCCAGCCCGGCAGCGCGATGAAGCCCTTCACCTATGCCGCCGCGATGGAAAACGGCTGGACCGCCGCGCAGGTCATCTGGGACACCGAGACGCATATCGGCGTACCCGGCCAGCCGATGTACAGCCCGGTCAACTATGATCGCGGCTTTCATGGCCCGGTGCGGATGCGCGAGGCCCTGGCGAACTCGTACAACGTCCCGGCGGTGCAAACGCTGCGGCAGGTTGGTGTCGATTACCTGCTGTGGATGATGCACCGCGTCGGCGTGACCAGCCTCAGCAGCGACGCCTCGCAGTACGGCCTCTCGCTGACGCTGGGCGGCGGCGAAGTCACCCCGCTGGAGCTGACCACCGCCTATGGGGTGCTGGCGAACGGCGGCGTCTACGTGCCGACCACGCCGATTCTGTGTGTGACCGACTCGGACGGCAGCATCCTGTACGAATACGAGCGCATGTGCCCCACCGGCACCAACCTGACCGACCGCTCCAAGAGCGTCGTCGCCAGCGGACAGCCAGTGCTGGACCCGCGCATCGCGTTTGTGATCAGCCATATCCTGTCCGACAACGCCGCGCGCTCCCCGGCGATGGGGTCCAACAGCCCGCTCTATACGCCCGGCATCCCGACCTCGGTCAAGACCGGGACCACCGACGACTTCCGCGATAACTGGACGGTCGGGTTCACGCGCAATATCGCGGTCGGCGTGTGGGCCGGCAACACCGATAACTCACCGATGAGCGGCGTCTCCGGCTTGCAGGGCGCGGCCCCGATCTGGCAGGATGTGATGATCGGCATCTATGGCCGCCCGGCCCTGCTGGATATGCTGGTCGGGCGCGGGCCGGACGACGGCCACATCCAGCCACCGGGCGGCGTCTCCGCGCGCCAGATCTGCAACATCTCGCGCACAGCGCTGCGCGATCCGGCCACGGCCTGCTCACCCGGCAGCACCGAGTATTTCCTGGACAGCCCGGCAGCCGTGCCCAATAACGACGGTCAGCTTGTCGCGCCGCCCCCCACCCCCGCACCCCAGCCCGGCACCACCGGCCCCCAGCCGATGGAAGTCGAGCCGGGCCTGTACCGCGTGGCGGTCTATCCCGTCGCGCCGGACATCGCCAACACGATCGCGGCGATGGACACCGGCGGGCGCACCGTGCCGCCGCGCTACTGCCAGGTACCGATTGAAGTCGTGAACGCGGTCCCCGGCGTGCAGGAGCAGTTGTTCCTGGCCCCGCCGCCGGTCGATGAAGATGCCTTCTACGCGCGGCTGTGGGCGCAGTCGAGCGGCGTGGCGATCCTGCCGCAGTTCGCCTGCAACGAGCAGATGCTCCAGGCCGCGCCCGGCGACTACAGCGGGCCGATTGTGGCGCAGATCATGTCGCCCGCGCCTGGCGCAACGATCCCCAACTCGCAGCCGGTCGAGATCATCGGCACGGCGGCATTCTCACCATCGCAGGCCACGCACTACAAGGTCGAGATCAAGGGTGGGCCCTGGGAGAACTACGTCACCGTGCACCAGGATCACCCCAACACGGTCGCCAATGGGATGCTCGAATCGATCGCGCCCTATGACCTGATGCCCGGCAACTACGTGATCCGGCTGATCGTGATCGGGCGCGACGCCAACTGGGCCGCCACTTCGCCCGAAATCCCGTTCACCGTTACGGGATAGGGCGATTCCGGCTCTCACCGAACATCCGAAGGGGCAGCACACGCTGCCTCTTTTTGCTGGTAGAAGCTTGAAAGCGGCGACAACTGAGGTCAGAACGCGCGCTAACGAACGATCCGCTTGAAGAAAAAGCGCACCTCCGCTTGCTGGTTGAGGATTCCAGCAAGCTCCCATCCCTCGTGACCGAGCCTGTTCAACTCAGTCTCATCGAGCGCGCGCTCAGCGGTCACTTGATTATACTCCCACCTCACCGGCTCGGACACATAAACGACAGGGACAGGCGCGGACAGGACTGGCGCAGTCGATGGCGTCTCAACCCACGATGGGTACAACATGATCAACTCCCGTTATTAGAACCATTTCGATGGAATCGTGTCGATGAGTTCTCGACCAGGCCATCGATCAGACCATAGGCTACCGCTTGCGTCGCGGTCAGAAAGACATCCCGCTCGGTATCCTGCCGGATCTTCTCAATTTCCTGCCCCGTATGAAATGCGAGAATAGACTCGACCTGGCGGCGCAGCCGTAAGAGTTCACTGGCCTGAATCTCAATATCGCTGGCCTGCCCTTGTGTGCCCCCTAGCGGCTGATGCATGTGAATCGTGGCATTTTGCAGCGCATAGCGGCGGCCTGGCGTGCCCGCCGCCAGTAATATGGTGCCAAAGCTCGCGGTGAAACCAATCGCTGTTGTGCGGACCGGCGCTCTGATCTGCCGCATTGTGTCGTAAATTGCCAAGCCTGCATATATTTGCCCGCCCGGAGAGTTGATAAAAAGCTGGATTTCGCGCTCTGGATTGTCGTTATCCAGAAACAAGAGCTGCGCAATGACCGAGTTTGCTAGCTGGTCATCGATCTCCTTGCCGAGAAAAACGATGCGCTCTTTGAGCAGCAGGGAGTAGATATCGTAGGAACGCTCGCCGCGTTCGGTACTCTCGACCACCACAGGGATCATGGTTGATCCTCCTTCCTTGCCAGCGAGGACCAACTCCTGGTAGCCTGAAGACAAGGGTATGAATGAGGGGCCGAAGCAACTTGCCGGGTGCCGATAGCAAGGGGCGGCTCCATAAGCCGCTGAGTCAGGACGGCAAGATAAGCATCCTGTGCGGCGCTCGCCAGCAGTGCATCGAGCTGCTTCTCCCTGGCCCACAGGCTGGCCTGCGAGCCGATCAGGTGCCGGTCGAGATATTCCTGCGCTGGCTGTAGGTCGCTGGGCAATTCCTTTTCCGTTACAGCCAGGATGCCGATGCTGCCGTCCGCCAGCAGGTCTATCAGCTCGTCACGGCGCTGTTGCAGCACGTCGATTTGTGCTTCTACCTGATCCAGCAGCAGTTGCAGGATCGTCTGCCACACTTCCGTATCATCCTTTTCCTCTAGCACCTGCTTGATCTGAGCCAGCGAAAGACCCAACGATTGCAGACGCCGGATACGAAGCAGACGCAGAATATGGTCAGCCGTATAGAATCGGTAGCCGTTTTCCGAACGGTTTGGACTGATCAGGCCGATCTTTTCGTAGTGGCGCAAAGCCTTCGGGGTAAGCCCCAGCAGATCGGCGGCTTCGTGAATGAGGAGCCGCGATGACATACCATTCACCTTTCTATTTTCAGGCTTTATATCGAGTATAGGGTTTGCCCCAAGGGCAATGTCAAGCAACTCGTGACTAACCTGAAATGTTCGTCTGATCGGAGCCTGGGAAGCGTATAATACAGAAACGCACCGGCTCTACATCACCAGGAGATACGCACTCGTGGAAGCGAAACTGCACGAACTAAAACGGCGTTTGATCGAAGCCAACGACCTCTCGACGGCAGCCGCCGTCCTCTACTGGGACCAATCGACCTATATGCCGTCGGGCGGGGCCGCCGCGCGCGGACGGCAGATGGCGACGCTCGAACGGCTGGCCCACGAGAAATTCACCGATCCGGCCATCGGGCGGCTGCTGGATGCGCTGGAGCCATACGCCGCGAGCCTGCCCTACGACGCGGACGACGCGGCGCTGCTGCGTGTCACGCGGCGGCTGTACGAACGCGAGGTGCGCGTCCCGGCGGACTTCACAGCGCTGCTCGCCCACCACACCGCCGAGTCCTACCAGGTCTGGGCTGAGGCCCGGCCCGCCAACGACTTCGCGCGGGTGCAGCCCTATCTCGAAAAGACGCTCGACCTCAGTCGCCAACTGGCCGATTTCTTCCCCGGCTACGAGCATATCGCCGACCCGCTGATCGACTTCAGCGACTATGGCATGAAAGCTTCGACGGTGCGCCAGATTTTCGGCGAGCTGCGCGAGCAGTTGGTCCCCATCGTGCAGGCGATCACCGCCCAGGAGCCGCTCGATGACGCGTGCCTGCACCAGCACTATCCCGAAGCGCAGCAGCTCGGCTTCGGCCTGGAAGTGATCAAACGCTTCGGCTACGACTTCGAGCGTGGCCGCCAGGACAAGACGCATCACCCCTACGAGATCCGGCTGGCCTCAGGCGATGTGCGCATCACGACCCGCGTCAAGGAAGATTTCCTGGCCGAAGGACTGTTCAGCACGCTGCACGAATCCGGCCACGCGATGTATGAGCAGGGCGTCAGCCCGGCCTATGACGCCTTACCATTGGGGCGCGGCGCGTCGTCGGGCGTGCACGAGAGCCAGTCGCGCCTGTGGGAGAACCTGGTCGGGCGCAGTTATGGCTTCTGGGAGCATTTCTATCCCCAACTGCAAATGGTCTTTCAGGCCCAGTTGAAGGATGTTTCGCTCGATACGTTCTACCGCGCGATCAACAAGGTCGAGCGCTCGCTGATCCGCACCGACGCCGACGAGGTGACCTACAACCTGCATGTGATGCTGCGCTTCGATTTCGAGCTGGCGCTGCTCGAAGGCCGGATGGAAATCCGCGACCTGCCCGACGCGTGGCGCGAGCGCTTCCGCGCCGACTTCGGGATTGTCCCGCCCGACGACCGCGACGGCGTGCTGCAAGATGTGCACTGGTTCGGTGGCACGATCGGCGGCGCGTTCCAGGGTTACACGCTGGGCAACATCCTCAGCGCGCAGTTCTACGCTGCCGCCCTGGCCGCGCAGCCCGAAATCCCCGACCAGATCAGGCACGGCGAGTTCGGCACGCTGCACGGCTGGCTGCGCGAGAACATCTACCAGCACGGGCGCAAGTTCACCGCCTCGGAGCTGATCGAGCGTGTGACGGGCGGCCCGCTGAGCATCGAGCCGTATATCCACTATCTGCGCGCCAAGTACGGCGAGCTGTACCGCCTGTAGTATGCCGCAATCACCGGGGCGCGGATTCGTTCGCGCTCCGGCGGTCCTATTCCCGGGCAGTGGTTGGAACTGGCGCGGGTTCGCGCTATGCTCAAGGCCCGAATCAGCGAGCAGCACGAGAGGAAAACGCGCGATGGAAATCAAGGTGGTACAGATCGAAAAACCTGAGGCGAATAATTTTATCCTCGGCCAGAGCCATTTCATCAAAACCGTCGAAGACATTCACGAGGCCCTGGTCAACACCGTGCCCGGCATCCTGTTCGGGCTGGCCTTCTGCGAGGCGTCCGGCGACCGGCTGATCCGCTGGACCGGCACCGATCACGAGATGATCGCCTATGCCATCAAGAACGCGCAGGCGATCTCGGCGGGGCACAGCTTCATCCTGTTTCTGGGCGAGGGCTTCTTCCCGATCAACATCCTCAACGCCGTGCGCAACGTGCCCGAAGTCGTGCGTATCTTCTGCGCCACCGCCAACCCGACGCAGGTCCTCATCGCGGAGACGGAGCAGGGCCGGGGCATCCTGGGCGTGGTGGACGGCTTCACCAGCCTAGGCGTCGAGGATGACGAGGGGATCGCGTGGCGCAAGGGCCTGCTGCGCAAGTTTGGCTATAAGTTCGCGTGACAGGGGTGGCATACCTTCCCCCCCCATCCCCCACGCTGGCCCGGAGGGAAGGGGTGAACATCAGCGTTTTTCAAGTCCCGCCCTCCTTGTGGGGGAGGGATTTAGGGAGGGGGGCTAAGCGTTACGGCACCTCATTGAGACGCCACAGGTACCACGTACAGCGCCTTATTGAGCAATCCATATTAGGAGAATAACCGCTTCCTATGTCCTATCAAACCGATGCGTTTAACGCTTATCTGGACGAGCACCGCGACCGCTTTCTGGACGAGTTCGGCCAGTTCATCGGCCAGCCGAGCGTGGCCGCCGACGCGCGCGGCGTGCAGCAGATGGCCGAGATCGTGGCCCAGCGCTTCCGCCGCCTGGGGGCCGACGTCACGATCTATCCCACGCCCGGCTCGCCGGTGGTCTATGCCGAGCTGGGGCCGCGCGACGCCGCGCGCACGCTGATGATCTACAACCACTACGACGTGCAGCCCGAAGACCCGGTCGAACTGTGGGAGACGCCGCCGTTCGAGATGGTGGTCAAAGACGGGCTGATCTTCGGGCGCGGCGTGGCGGACGACAAGGGCGAGCTGCTCTCGCGGATTCAGGCGGTCGAAGCCTGGCAGCAAACGCAGGGCGAGCTGCCGGTCCGCATCAAGTGGGTGGTGGAAGGCGAAGAGGAAACCGGCAGCCCCAACCTCGAAGCGTGGGTGCGGGCGCACGCCGAGATGCTGCGCGCCGACGGCACGCTGTGGGAAGGCGGGGGCTATGACGAAGCCGACCGCCCGATGTTTGGCCTGGGCTGCAAGGGAATCGCCTATTTCGAGCTGCGCTGCACCGGCCCCAACCAGGACCTGCACTCGTCCTACGCGCCGATGGTCAAAAACCCGGCGTGGCGACTGGTGTGGGCGCTGAGCACGCTCAAGGATGCCGGCGACAATATCACGCTCGATGGCTACCTGGATCACGTCGCGCCGCTGGGCGACGAGGAATGGGCCGCGATCGACGCGATCCCGATGGAGTTCGAGGCGATGCGCCGGCGCTGGGGACTGGACGCCTGGCTGAACGATATGACCGACGAGGCCGCCCGCCGCCGCTATATCAGCGAGCCGACGATCACGATCTGCGGCATCCATTCCGGCTACACCGGCGACGGCTCCAAGACGGTGCTGCCCGCCGAGGCGATGGTCAAGCTCGACTTCCGCCTCGTCGCCAACCTGACCCCGAAGATCGCGCAAGAACTGCTGCGCCAGCATCTCGACCGGCGCGGCTTCACCGATATCTCGATCACCTGGCTCGGCGGCGAAGGCCCCGCCCGCTCGCCAGTCAACAGCCTGCCCGAACGCGCCGCGCGCGCTGCCAGCCTCGACACGTGGCAAAAAGAGCCGGTGATGTATCCCTGGTTCGCCGGCAGCGGCCCAATGTACTCGCTCAGCACGCTGCTCGACATCCCGGTGATCTTCGCGGGCTGCACGTGGCATCCCAACACGCGCATCCATTCGCCCAACGAGAATATCCTGATGCGCGACTATTTCGACTCGATGCGCTTTACCGCCGCGTTCCTGGCGCATTTCGCCGCGCTAGAAGCATGATCCGGCGGAATCTGCTAGATTCTGAGCCAGGCTGAGCAATCGCTCAGCCGGTTATGTGCAGCCTGAGAGCGACACAAGAAGGATAAACCCTATGGCTAAGCAATATGATGCGCCGCCCGCAATGCAAATCGATCCGAACAAGACTTACACGGCCATCTTCAAGACCGAGCACGGCGACATCGAGATCGATCTGTTCGCCAGAGAAGCGCCGGTCACGGTCAACAATTTCGTGTTTCTCGCCCGCCAGGGCTTCTACGACAACACCACCTTTCACCGGGTGATCAACGGCTTCATGGCCCAGGGCGGCGATCCCACCGCCAGTGGGCGCGGCGGCCCTGGCTATCGCTTCGATGACGAGCCGGGCGCGCTGGCGCTCCAACACGACGGTCCCGGCGTCCTGAGCATGGCCAATGCCGGCGCGAATACCAACGGCAGCCAGTTCTTCATCACGCACGGCCCCACGCCGCACCTCAACGGCAAGCACGCCGTTTTTGGCAAGGTGCGCGATCAGGCCAGCCTGGATGTGCTGATGAAGATCCGCGAGCGCGATCCGATGCGGGCATCGCAGCCCGGCGACGCGCTGCACAGCATTGAGATACGCGAAGCCTAGCGCCGCGACAGACGCTCTATCCGGCCAGCAGGGGGCTGGTTTCCACGCCTGCCCCCTGCCACTGCGCCCCGATTCGGCCCAATCGACCATTGCCGTTCGCTACCCAACCCGGTATGATTTGTCACATGAGCGATAATCCCAACGCAATTACCCGGCGCGGCCCGGATAACCAGGTCTGGTACATCGTGGTCGAAGCGCCCGGCATGGCCGCCGCCGAGATCACGGCGGGCCTGCTGCGCAGCGCCAATATCCCGGTGTTCGTGTTCCGCGAGGCCGGTGGGGGTCCGATCGCGCTGTCGGTCGGGCTGCTCGGCAGCGTGCAGATCGGCGTGCCCGAAGCCTACTATGAAGAAGCGCTCGCGCTGCTCGAAAGCGAATTTCCGCTGAACGATGAGCTGCCGCCCGAAATCGACGAGGAACCGTAGGCCCGCATGGATCACAGCGCCGCTACCGGCAAACAACGCCGCCAGACCGCCGCGCCGGAGCTGCCGACGGGCCGCCTGCATACCTCGGTCGCGCTGCGGGCGGTCGAGCCGCGCACGACGTGGTGGCACTGGCTGCTCGCCCCGGCCCTGGGCACCATCCTGATCGTGGGCTGGGAAGCGCTGGCGCGCTCCGGGCTGTACGCGGATTTCATCATCCCGGCCCCGACCACCGTCGCCGCGCGCTGGTGGGCTATCGCCTCGGATGGCTCGCTGCTGCGGCATGCCGCCGTCACGCTGCGCGAGGTGCTGACCGGCCTGCTGATCGGCGTCGCGGCGGCCTTCTGGCTCGGCTATGGGATCGCGCGCAGCCGCCTGGTGGCCTATACGCTCACGCCCTATCTCGTCGCGCTGCAAGCCGTGCCGATTGTCGCGGTTGCGCCGCTGCTGATCATCTGGTTTGGGGCGGGCATCGCCAGCAAGGTGATCATCTGCGCGCTGCTGGTGTTCTTCCCGATGTTGATCAACACCGTGCTCGGTATGCGCAGCATTCCTACCGACCTGCGCGACCTGATGGAATCGCTTGAAGCCACGCCGCGCCAGACCTTTCTATACCTGGAGCTGCCCGCCGCCCTGCCGATCGTCCTCAGCGGGCTGAAGGTCAGCGCGACGCTGGCCGTGATCGGGGCGGTGGTGGGCGAGTTTGTCAGCGCCAGCGCCGGGCTGGGCTACCTGATCAATTTTGGACGCGGCATCTACGACACCCCGTTGGTGATCGCCGCCGTTTTGACGCTGACCGCCCTGGCGCTCACGCTCTACGGGCTGACGGTGCTGCTGGAACGCCTGCTGTTAGGGTGGCAGCAGGCCGGTCACAAATAACACCCCGGCTCCGCTTTACGCTGCCACGCGGCGTTCGACACACGGCTGGATAAGGAGTTTCCCACCATGACTGCTCGCAGACCTCAAAACCGCGTCCGGCTGGTGCTGCTGGCCCTGGTTGTGATCCTGGTGATCGGGCTGCTGGCCGGAACCTATCTGCTCACATCTAAGGATGAGAGTGAAGGCGAGACACGGGTCACGCTCTTTCTGAGCTTCATCCCCAGCGTGCAGTTTGCCCCGGTCTATGTGGCCGCCGAGCGCGGCTACTTTGCCGACGAGGGGATCGCTATCACACTGGAGCACGGCAGCGAGCCGGATGGCCTGGAGCGGATCGCCACCGGGGACCTGCGCTTTGGCCTGATCAGCGGCGAGCAGGTGATCCTGGCGCGGGCCAATGGCCGCCCGGTCGTGTACATATTCGAGTGGTACGAGCGCTTCCCGGTGGGCGTGGTCGCCCCGGTGGACGCAGGCATCAGCGCACCAGCCGATCTCGCCGGGCGCGTGGTCGGCGTGCCGGGGCCGTTTGGCGCGAGCTATATCGGGCTGCGGGCGCTGCTCAAGGCCGGCGGCCTGACCGAGGATGATCTGGCCGAGCTGCGCTCGATCGGGTTTGCCGCGCCGGACAGCGTGTGCGCGGGCGAGGTCGAGGCGGCAGCGGTCTATATTGCCAACGAGCCGCTGACCATCGAGCAGCAGTGCACGGACGTCGTGGTGATACCCGTCTCCGACTACGCGACCCTGGTCGCTAACGGGCTGGTCACCAACGAGCAGACTATCGCTGACGATCCGGACCTGGTGCGCGGCATGGCGCGGGCTATCCGGCGCGGGCTGGAAGCCACCTTCGCCGATCCCGATGCCGCCTTCACGATCAGCGTCGAGAACTACGCGCGCGACCTGCCGCAGGACGAATACGATACCCAGCGCCAGGTGCTCGACAACTCGATCGCGTTGTGGCGCTCCGACCGCCTGGGCGAAACCGATCCCGCCGCCTGGGAAGCGACACAGGCGATCCTGATCGAGACTGGGTTTATCGATGCGCCGCTGGACGATCTGAGCGCCAGCTACGATATGCGCTTCCTGCCCGGCGACTAAGCCGCGCCGCACGTCGAGGTCCATACCATGCCCCATCCCCCCGCGATCCTGGCGGCTGAGCAGATCAGCCACGTCTACACGGGTCCGAGCGGCGACGTGCCCGCCCTGGATCATGTCAGCCTGGGCCTGTCACGCGAGTCGTTTGTGTGCCTGGTCGGACCGAGCGGTTGCGGCAAAAGTACGCTGCTGCGGATTCTGGCCGGGTTGCTGCGTCCGACCGCCGGACGCGCCCTGCTCGAAGGCCAGCCGATCACACGCGCCCAGCGCCGGATCGGGATCATCTTCCAGAAGTCGAACCTGATGCCCTGGCGCACGGTCTACAGCAACCTGTCGCTGCCGCTGGAGCTGGCCGGGGTGCCGGTCGAGGAGCAGGCGCGGCGCACCCTGGCGATGCTGGAGCTGACCGGGCTGCAAAACTTCGCGGAAGCCTACCCGGCGGAGCTGTCGGGCGGGATGGCGCAGCGGGTCGCGATCGGGCGGGCGCTGATTCACGATCCCGAAGTGCTGCTGCTGGATGAGCCGTTTGGGGCGCTGGACGCCCTGACCCGCGAGCAGATGAGCGAGGAGCTGCTCCATATCTGGGCGCGGGCGCGTAAAACCGTGCTGATGGTCACCCACAGCATCCCGGAAGCCGTGCTGCTGGCCGACCGTGTTCTGGTGATGAGTCCGCGTCCGGGCCGCATCATCGCCGATATCGAGATTCCCCTGCTGCGCCCGCGCAGCCTCGATCTGCTGCACCGCTCCGACTTCGTGGCCCTGACCGAGCGCCTGCGCCGCAGCATTCGGGCCGGCTGATCGCGCCGCCAAACCGCAGCACAGACTTGGAAATTGAGGCACACTCTGGTACGCTGATAGCAGCGCCGTAATTCTTCACGCTGGGGGCTGCGTTGAAATCACTATGGGACAGAAAATTTTGATCGTGGATGATGACGCTTCGATCCGACTTCTGCTCGACACTTATCTCAAACGCCAGGGCTACACCGTGCTGACCGCGCACGACGGCCCAACCGCGATCGACCTGTACCGCACCGAGCAGCCCGATCTGGTGGTGATGGATATTGCCATGCCCAAGATGGACGGCTTCGAGACGGCGACCCATCTGCGCGCCATTCAGGCGGAAGAGGATCGGCCCCATACCCCGATCATCGTGCTGACAGCCTACGCGCGCAGCTTCTTCGTCTCCACCGGCACTGAGCCGTATATCGACAGCTACCAGACCAAGCCGATCTCACCCGACCAACTGGTGCGCCATATCCGGCAGTTTTTGGACGGCTGACACTGCGGCTTCACTCAGCCTGCACGGCCAGCGGCAGGACCATTCCGAAGACGCTGCCGCACCCGACTTCACTCTGCACAAACACCCGCCCGCCGTGCTGCTCCACGACCGATTTTACGATCGAGAGGCCCAGCCCGGTCCCCTTGACCTCGTGTTTGGTTTCCGGCGCGCGGTAGAACCGCTCGAAGACATGATGCTGCCGCTCCGGCGGAATGCCCGGCCCGTGATCGACCACCTCCAGATAGAGGTCCTCGGCCTGGACGTGGGCGCGCACGATTACTTCATCCCCACTGTGGGTGTATTTGCTGGCGTTGCTGAGCAGATTCGTCAGCGCGCGATAGGGCCACTGCTGATCGCCGTGCACCACAGGAAGCTGGTCTGGCACATCCACCTGCACCGTCTGGCCGCGCTGCTGTAAGCTGGACGCGACTTCCGTCACGCTCTGGTTGACAACCTCGCTCAGACTTACCGGCCTGAGTTGGAGTTCCGGTCCGTTTTCCAGGGACTCCAGGTTGAGCAGGTCGTCGATCATCTCCTGCATCCGGCCAATGCTTTGCAGCCCGATTGCGATGATCTCGCGGTGTATCTCGGAAATATCGCCCAGATCGCTGTCCAGCATCATCAGCGCGCCCTGGGCCGCGCCCAGCGGGTTGCGCATATCGTGGGCAGCAGCGTGCACAAAATCGACCTTGACCTGCTCGGCCCGGTGCAGATAGGTTACGTCCCGCGCGATAATCACCCAACCGTTGGGAAGCTCCCCTGCGAAAACCGGCACGATAGTCAGCGCGACGATCCGGCCATCGGCCAGCGTTGCCTCGAAGGCGGTGCTGCCCGGCTGGCTGTAATTCAGCGCGCGATCGAATCCTTCGAGCAGCCCGGCTTGCAGCGGCAGCGCGGCCAACGGCAGCCCCAAAACCGACGGCGCGTGGAGACTCAACAACTGCTCGGCCATGGGGTTCACCGCGATCACCTGGCCGAAGCGATCGACGGAGAGGATGCCGTCGCTGGCGGCCTGAAGCACGACGCTCAGACAGCTCGACTGACCGTGCGCCCGGTCGTACAGCCGGGCGTTGTCAATCGCAACCCCGGCCTGGTCGGCAATCGCGCGCAGCATGGCGACCGCGTCATCGGTGAACGGCTCTGGCCTGTCGCGCAGCACGCTCAGCACCCCCACGACCTGCCCGCGCGCGTGCATCGGCACCAGGATCAGCGCCTGGAAGCCCTCGCCATGCAGCACCGGAAGCTGCGCTACCGCCGTGCCGCGCAGGGTCAAGACCTGGCTCCCGCACACCACGCTGCTATAAATACTGCCCGCGACCCTGACGTCGTCCGGCAGGCTAAGCGCGGCATGATCCGGCTCGACGCTCTGAACGCGCAGCACCAACTCCTCGGCGGCCTCATCCAGCACATAGATCGCGGCGGCCTGGGCCTCGCTCGCGTTCACGATGACATTCAGCACCGTCTGAAGCGTGGCCGGCAGGTCAACCGACTGGCCGACTGCCGCCGCTACCGTCTGGCTGGCGGACAGATAGACCGCGCGTTGCTGGGCAGCTTCGAATAACTGCCGATGATCCCAATCCCTGTTCGTTCGCTGTTCATCCAGCGTTTGCTGCTCGACCACGCTGCTCTCCCCACGATTGAATGACGCCCTCGTCTCTTTCAACACATTGTGAAAGCTTCTACAGAGAGCGCTTTCTCCAGTATAAACGCAGTGGGTCACGTCGCGCACAAGCAGATTGTGAAATTGTTATAAAAATTCCGTATATAAGACCGCCGCTACAGCAGCCCCAATCCTGACGCCAGCGCCAGCGCCACCAGGATCGAGGCCAGCAGCAGCACCCAGGCGATCAGCCGCCCGCTGTCCTGCAGCGGCGTCAGGCCCAATTCCTCGATCTCGATCTGGCCGAGCAGATCGACCCGGATATCCAGATTGCGCGTGCCGCGTGTCAGCCGGGCGGCATAAGCGCTGCGCTCCAGCACGTGCCAGCCCTCGGCCAGGTAGGGTTTGATCGCCGCTGCGATCAGGGCCTCGGCCTGCTCCGGGCGGATCGGCTCGATTTCCGGCGGCGGCTGGTGGTTGGGGTCCGGGTTCACATGATCTTCGGGTAACATACTCTTCTACCTCGCGCATTTTCGCGGTATAGTCGTGGGCTGATCTGTTCGATACGATACTCACCGCCGCAGCAGGCGGTTGTACTGGCTCATACGTCGTCCGAGGGGACCCTGTTATGTCAGCATCTCGCAAGCGCAGCCGGCAGCGCGCCACGATCCTGGGCGGACTGGTCGGCGGCATGATCATCTTCACCTTTGTGGTCAGTCTGATCGCGCCCGACATCGGCACGCGGACCAGCGTGGAAGACGACTTTCCGACCTTTACGCCGTTCGGGACGCCGCCGCCCCCCACCGAGGTTATCATCCCGACGCCCGATCCCGATCCGCGGCTGGAAGGCGAACTGCCCTATATCCACAGTAGCGGCTATTTCCAGACCTTCCGCCCGGCGGGCGCCGATTGGGCGGTGGACGATAACGCCTTCGACCAGACTTCCGCGCGGCTGAGTGTGGTTTTCCAGAGCAACCAGCGGCTGGCTGTCATCCATAACTATATCGAGCCGGGCGTAGAATACGAAAGCCTGCAATCGCTGAGCGACAACTTCCTGACGACCGATTACTATGCCGGGGAGTGGGCGCGCTACGACAGTTGGGAGATCACCAACCGGCAGGTGACGGACGACGCCGTGATCGTCGATTTCAACCTGATTTCATTGGGACAGAACTACCTGGGCCGCGACGTGGTCCGGCTCCAGGACGACTGGCTGTATGTCACGCGGCTGGTCGCGCCGTCCAACAACGCGGCGCTGCTCGACCGGCTGCAAGCGCTGATCCAACCGGCCTTCTTCGCCTATCCGGAGCTGCAAGCGCTGCCGCGCGAGTGGCCGGCCTATATCGACCAGCAGTACGGCTTCATCTTCAAGCACCCGCCAGGCTGGCAGTACGTAGCCGGCAGCCCGGGCCGCCCGGCGACGCTCACCCTGCCGCCCGGCGAGCCACAGGCGACGCTGCGGCTGTGGGCCGAAGTGGGCGGGCCGCTGGACTCCGCCGAGCAGGCCGGCGCGTATGTGCAGGAGATCGAGCCAACCGCCGAGATCGTCCAGAGCGAGCCGGTCGAGAGTATGAGCGGCAGCGGCTTCCAGGTGGCCTATCGCTTCCGCGATCAGGCCGGCGACGCGCACAGCGGCCTGGCTGTGCTGCTGGATGACGGTTCCAGTGCGGTCTATATCGCCAACCTGCGCGTCGATGAGCCGGGTGTCAACCTGCTCGATGTCGAGAATCTGGCCGCTGAGTACGCGGAGATCCGCCAGGCCGTGATCGGCGGATTCGTCGTGCTGCCGCCGGAATCGCGCGCCGCGCTGGCGACTCCGGTTCCTGAGGCCACGTCTGAAGCGCCGGATGCCGCAACCGCTGAGGCGACGGTCGAAGCCGAGACGACGGATGCGGCGGTCGAGCCAGAAACCACCGCCGAAGTCGAGGCGACTGCCATGACCGAAGTCGAGGCCACCGGCGAGGCGACGGAAGCCCCCGCCGAATAACGATCACCCGCTTGCCCTGCGTCCTGAGCATGTCCCGGCGGCGCAGGGCGAGCACAATCCCGCCGTGAGGAGTCGCATGAAACCGCCTGCCATCTCCCTGGAAAAGATCACCGCCTTACCGCTGGTCTACCGCGTCACGATCCCGCCGGAGTATGAGGACGAGAACGGGCACATGAATATCCGCTGGTACCTGGCCGTATTCGACGATGCCGGATACCCGTTTGCCGCCAGTCTGGGCATCACGCCAGAATATCACCGGCAGCACCGCACGGGCGGCTTCGACCTGGAGCACCACATCCACTATCTGCGCGAGGTGATGATCGGGGACACGGTCGCGGTCTATATCCGGCTGGTGGGACAGACGCCCAAGCGGATACACTATCTGATGTTCATGGTCAACGAGACGCGCGGCACGCTGGCATCGATCTTCGAGTGCATCAACTCGTTCGCGGATATGACCGTGCGGCGCACTGCACCCTATCCCCCGGAGATCGCGGCGCGGCTCGAGGCGCTGCTGGCGCAGCATCAAGCCCTGGACTGGGAGCCGCCGGTGTGCGGGGTGATGCGCGCCTGAGTGGAGAACAAAAAAACCAGCCCTCAAAAGGCTGGTTTTTTAAGTCTATTCGATGGCGTGCCTGGGGGGATTCGAACCCACGACCTCTTGTTCCGTAGACAAGCGCTCTAATCCACTGAGCTACAGGCACGTTTCTGAAGTGCCGTTATGATAGCATACGGCTTTGGCTTTGGCAAGAGTTTGTTAGACTCCAGTCACCAAAACCGCATTAGAGTTTCGTAGAAATCCACCAGACACGGCCTGCCCCGGTTATACCTGTAAGGCTGTCTCCTGGCCCAGAAACCGCCCCATATCCTGCACCTCGGCCTCAAGCGGCGGAATGATCGCCGGATCGAGCGGCTTGAACGGCTCGACCGCGATCACCAGCCGGTTCTTTTGCCGCTGCGTGCGCCATGTCGCGACGGCCCGCGCGTCAACGATCAGCGCCGGGTGGAGCAGCCCACCGCCCGGATGAATCCGCCGGGCAAAGGCGTCGTCCACCATGAACGCGCGGCTGGTATAGCCCAGCAGGTAGCTGTCATAGCGCGGCAGCAGGCGCACGACCGGCGCACCCGGCGCGCCGTCGAGCCAGGCAAGCTGTTCTTTGAGCATCCAGGCGGCCTCGCCCCGCGCCTCGACTTCGGCCAGATCGTCCGCGATCGACTCGAATCCAGCGCGCGCCCACCCGACCGGCAGCCCGGACCACGCCGCGAAATCCGCCGGGGCAGCCGGGCCGTAGGCGTCCAGATAGCGGCGCGCCAGTTCGGCGGGCATCTGCTCATCGGATAGGGTGCGTTGTGGCACGGCGCTGAGCCAATCCGCCAGCACGACATAGGTCAGATCGCCGTCGCGCTCCGGGCCAAAGCATAGGGTCCCTTGCATCGCCGCATAGCTTAGCAGATAGGGCATCGCCTGTCCCGCGACCGGGATACCGTGCGGCGCGAGGACCCCGGCCAGCTCGGCGCGCGTCAGCGGCCCGCGCTCGGTGAGTGTGTCGCGCAGCAGCCGGGCAGCCTGCTCGCGTATTTCCTGAGACAGGCCAAGCTGCCGGTAGCGCCGCTCGCTGCTGCGGATCGTGCGCGGGCCATAGAGCGCCAGCAGCCACCCCACGTCCTCAGCAGGAATCAGGTGCAGTGTGCCGCGCATCGCCCAGGTGAGCACCATCGAGCGCTCGACCTCGCGCGCCTGCCGGACATCCTCGACCGTCAGCCCGTGCGTCCGGGCGCGGATCGCCAGCGTGGCCGAGGGCAGCTCCTGGGCTTGCAGTGCCCCGATCTGCCGGATCAAGTCGCCCGCGCCGGGCTGGGCCGCAGCGGGGTGCAGCCGTTGGGCGCGCAGCCGGAGCTGCCGCGTCTGCTCGATCGTTAACCGCCGGGGCATAGGCCGATTTCCTCTCGCTGTACATGCTGAATCCGTGTGTGAACAACCATAGCAGCCTGTCTCCGGTCTGTGCAACCTGCACAGGGCGGCTATTGACACTCAAAGCTCCCCAAGTATAATCTCACATCGGCACTGCGGTGCCGGGTGAGACGCCAGATTGATGAGGTAAGCATGTTGCCCGAAACGTTACGCTTGGCCTGGCACCGATGGAAAATCATCGGCGATGTGTTTGGCGACTTCCAGGGGCGGCTGGTCGCCGTGCTGTTCTACTTCACGATTTTTGTCCCATTCGCCCTGATCAGCCGTTTTGCAAGCGACCCCCTGCACCTGCGCAAATTTCCCACCCGCTGGATCGACCGCACGCCGGTTGGCGCTTCGCCCGAAGACGCGCGGAGGCAGTTCTAAATATGGATATTCTCGGCATCTCCTGCTTCTATCACGATTCGGCGGCGGCGCTGCTGCGCGATGGTGAACTGGTCGCGGCCTCGATGGAAGAGCGCCTGACGCGCAAAAAGCACGACAACGGCTTCCCAAAGCTGGCGATTGATTTCTGCCTGGAGCGCGGCGGCATCCAGGGACCGGACCTCGATTACGTCGTCTTCTACGAGAAGCCGATGGTCAAGGTGGGGCGTATCCTGCAGACGTCGCTGAGCACCTTCCCGCAGTCGTGGGATTTCTGGCGCGAAGCTGTGACGAGCTATGTGACCGAGAAATTCTGGATCAAGAGCCTGATCCAGCGCGAGCTTGGCGTCTCCCCAGAGAAAATCCTGTTCTGCGATCACCATATGTCGCACGCCGCCAGCGCCTTCTTCGCGTCCCCCTTCGAGGGCGCTGCCGTGCTGACGATCGACGGCGTGGGCGAGTGGACCACGACGACCATGGGTGAAGCCTGCGGCACCTGGAACGGCCAGGGCCAGAACCAGATCAATCTGTTCTGGGAGCAGCGCTTCCCGCACTCGATCGGCCTGTTCTACTCGGCCTTCACCGCCTTCCTCGGCTTCGAGGTCAACGAGGGCGAGTATAAGGTCATGGGCATGTCGCCCTACGGCGATCCGAAGTATGTGGACGAGGTGCAGCGCACCATCACGATCAACCCCGATGGCAGTTTCGCGCTGAACATGGATTACTTCTCCTACCACTATTCGGCCCACAAGAGCTTCAACCGCAAATTCACCGATCTGTTCGGCACGCCGCGCGTGCACAGCAGCGACTTTTTCACCGCCCGAAGCGCGCCGCACCGCACCGGCGAGACGGAAGCGCTGAAGCAAAACCAGTATTACGCCGACGTGGCGGCCAGCGTCCAGGTCGTGACGGAAGAGGCGATTGTTGCGATGGCGAACGCGCTCTACCAACGCACCCACAACAAGCGACTGGTGATGGCGGGCGGCGTGGCGCTCAACAGCGTGGCGAACTTCAAGGTGCTGGAGCAGACGCCATTCGAGGAGCTGTATATCCAGCCTGCCGCCGGGGACGATGGCGGGGCGCTGGGCGCGGCGCTGTGGGCCTATCATGTCGTGCTCGGCCAGCCGCGCAAAATGGTCATGAAGCACGCCTACTATGGGCAGGATTATTCCGACGCCGAGATTCGCGCCTTCCTCGACGGCGAGGGCATCCCCTATACCTACTTTGAGGACGACGACGCCCTGCTTGATCGCGTGGTGGACGAGATGGTCCAGCAGAAGGTGATCGGGCTGTTCCAGGGGCGCTTCGAGTGGGGGCCGCGCGCGCTGGGCAATCGCTCGATTCTGGCCGACCCGCGCCGCGCCGAGATGAAGGACATCGTCAACACCAAGATCAAGTTCCGCGAGCCGTTCCGCCCGTTCGCGCCGGTCGTGCTCAGGGAGCGCGCCGCCGAATACTTCGACTTCCCCAACGTCGAGGAGAGCCTGCCGCCGCGCTTTATGCTGATGGTCAGCCCGGTAAAGGAAGACAAGCTCGACGTAGCCCAGGCGACCACCCACGAGGGCGGCACGGGGCGCTTGCAGACTATTGATTACGACACCAACCCGCGCTACTATGAGTTAGTACGCCGCTTCGGTGAAGCAACCGGCGTGCCAATTCTGATGAACACATCGTTCAACCTGCGCGGCGAACCGATCGTCAGCTCGCCGGCCAACGCCTGGTGGACGTTCAGCCACAGCGGGATCGACTGGCTGATGATCGAACGCTTCCTCGTTGGCAAACCAGAGTGAGAACCGGGATAATCGAATCGTATGACAACGCAATCAACACCTAACCGTCCGGGCCGGCTCAGCGGGCTGAAAACGCGTCTGGGCATTTTGGGCGAGTTGTTCAGCTTTCTGTGGGCCGCCAAGATGTGGTGGCTGATCCCGATGATCATTGCGCTCATCATCTTCGCCATTGTGATCGTGTTCGGCTCCGCGAGCGGCGGCGGCCCCCTGATCTACACCCTGTTTTAAGGAGCGAAGTATGGAAGAGTGGCTGATCGCTGTTTTGATTGGTCTGGCGGCGGGTATGCTGCTCGGTGCAAAGACCGCACGCGACTCGCACCACAAAGAGCCGGTGCGCGGCGGCGCGGGAGCGCATACCTTCCACTACCTGGCCTGTGTCGGGATGACGAGCGTGCTGCCGTTTGTCATCGCCGGGATCATCCTGGGCCTGCCGTTCCTGGCCCTGATTGGAACCGGTCTGGGGCTGCTGGCGCTGACGTTCATCCAACTGCTGGTCTACGCGCTCTTCGAGCGGATGAAGCCGCTCACCGGCGCGAAATCGCACTAGCACCTCTGGTCACGTAGGGGCGAGCAAGCCTCGCCCGCCGGGTAGGGCTTGCCCTACCTCTACGCAAAAACAGGGTTATTTGGGCCTCGTCGTACTGGCACCGGGGAACAAATATCTTAACCATCAACCCCTATACAAATAGAGGAGCCGGGCAGATGTCCGGCTCCTGTGTGCTATTCAGTTGGTTGATCCCGGCAGCGCAGCGTTAAAGATCGTCCAGCCGCCCGTTGTTCAGGGCCGTCTGGAAAGCGCGCCCCACCAACAGCAGCTCTGTTACCCAGTCGGACAGTTCCTCTTGCAGATTGTCGTCTTCCAGCGCCTCGGCGATACTCGTCGGAATGTCGTTCAAGACTTCGGTGGTCAGGCACTGCATCGCCTGCCAGACCGCATCCCGCGACTCGGGCGGATCACCCGCCATCACTTCCTGATACCACGCCGCCACGATCGGATG
The DNA here is from genome assembly GCA_012729765.1 of Chloroflexota bacterium. Taxonomy (GTDB): domain Bacteria; phylum Chloroflexota; class Anaerolineae; order Aggregatilineales; family Aggregatilineaceae; genus JAAYCM01. The sequence continues at coordinate 45,867 of JAAYCM010000025.1, forward strand.
GATCTGCTCGCAGGCCGATCCTTCGCCCAGCTTTTCGTTGGCAAGGTCTTCAAATTCGTCCAGCCAGTCCGGTTTCTGGTTATCTTGATTGTCACTCATCAGATCATCTCCTGGCGCGCTGCTCTCCATACTACCCACTACATCCCGACCTGAATAGGCAGAGTCTAACAGTTCGATGGCGGGCTGGCAATCGCGTCCAGTCAGCGGCACAGCGGCCAGTTGTCGGCGCGATCGACCACCAGCGCCGCCGTCCACGCGGCTTCGGCGGCCCGCTCAACGGTCGCCGGATCGATAGCATGGATCGTGTCGCCGCTCTGCCGCCAGTTGGGGATCAGCCCGGTCACGCGGTCGTATCCCATCAGCGCCACCGCCCGCAGATCGCGGTCACGCAGAATCACCACCTCGTCGAGCGTGAGCATCGGCTTGCCCATCAATCCCAGGTCGGGCCGTGCCTGAGCAACACATTCCATCACCTGCACCGCTTCGGGATGGGGGTGATAGTAGGCGTAGGGGCTGATGCCGTGCCGTGTCGCCCAGCACAATTCGCCCGTGCCGACACTGTCCACCACAATCCACAGCGCGTCGGACCACGCCTGGCCGAACTCGGTCGCCAGCACGTCCGCCCCGGTCGAAGTCGCGGTCCCGCTGCCGGTAAACGCCAGCACGACCTCGGTCGATTCCAGCGGGCGGCGGTAGAGCGCCTCGGCCAGCGCCAGCAAAACCGCCACGCCCGACGCGTTACCGTTCGCCCCGGCGACATCCGGCCCGGATTCATCGACCATGGCCAGCAGCGCCGCGCCCAGCGCCGAGACGCCGACCGTCGCGCGCAGCGGCTTCCAGCGCTCCTGGCGCCCGGCCAGCATCGTCAGCACCCCGCCGACCAGCCCCATCAGCGTGATCCCGCCCAGCGTGCGCGGCAGATACCTGACAACCGCGCTGCTGGTCGTCAGGCGATGCACGCCCGAATCGACGTGCGCCAGAAAGACGATCCGGCGGCGGGCCGGGCGGCGCGGCGGGATGCGCACCACCACGTTCTCAGATTCGCCGCGCGGCATCCACGTCTCCCAGACGGACGGGCGCGCCAGGAATGCGTCGCGGCTCATTACGCTCAGCCCGACCGAGAGCAGCCCGCTCACCAGCTGGCTCTCACGATCCTTGCGCAGGCCGAGCAGCAGCAGCAGGCCAGTGAACAGGGCCAGCGGCGCGATCCGGTAACGGAAGCCGCGCACGCTCTGGAACGGCTGGTTGATCAGCTCCCACTGCTCGCCCAGCGGGCGGACCGTCTCGTGAATATATTCGGCGGCGGCGCGCTCGGCCATGCTGGCCGGGCGGCGCGGGCCAATGATGACGCTGAGATGCCGGATATGTTCCATCAGGCGCTCGGCGGCGAAGGCTTGCGGCGCGCTGCGATCAGTAATCGTTTTTTTCATGGGGAATACTCGCAATCCGTTTTTGCACAGTTTGCCTGCCCCAAGTATGCCCCAACTGGCCCAAAAAGGCATCACCCCGCGCGCGGTTCGACCAATCCGGCGCAAACGGATTACAATCAATCCGGGTATTCCGGCTGCATTTCTGCTGCTGTTTTGAGGAGCTTGGAAAAATGTCTTTCGACCCTGAAACCCGCCGCCAGGAACTCTACAATCTGATGGGTGATCTGCCCGACCGGGAGCGCCCGATCACCGCCACGACGACCGGCACCGACGAGCACGACGGCTACCTGCTCGAAAAACTGACGCTCGACCTGAACGGGATCGAGCCGGTCCCGGCCTATTTCGCCCGCCCGCGTGATCGCTCTGGCCCGCTGCCGGTCATCCTCTACAACCACTCGCACGGCAGCCGGTACGCCATCGGCAAAGATGAGCTGCTGACCGCGCGCGAATATCTCCAGCTTCCGCCCTATGTCGAAGCGCTGACCGGCCTGGGCTATGCCGTGCTGGCGATCGATGCCTGGGGCTTCGGCGGGCGCTACACCCGGACCGAGTCGAGCATCTTCAAGGAGATGCTGTGGAAGGGGCAGGTGATGTGGGGCATGATGGTCTACGACAGCCTGCGCGCGGTCGATTACCTTGTCTCGCGGGCCGATGTGGACGCCGCCCGGATCGGCACGCTGGGGATGTCGATGGGCAGCACGATGGCGTGGTGGGTCGCGGCGCTCGATCCGCGTGTCAGGGTGTGCGTGGACATCTGCTGCCTGACCGACTTCGACGCGCTGATCGAATCCGGCGGCCTGGATGGACACGGCATCTACTACTACGTCCCGCGCCTGCTCAATCACTTCACCACCGCCCAGATCAACGCCCTGATCGCGCCGCGCCCGCACCTGGGCCTGGCCGGGAACCGTGACCCGCTCACGCCGCCGCAGGGGTTGGACCGCATCGACGCCGAGTTGAAGCAAGTCTATGCCGAAGCTGGCGCACCCGAAGCGTGGCAGATGCTCCGCTATGAGGTGCCCCACGTCGAGACGCAGGAGATGCGGCAGGCGATCCTGGCATTCTTGCAGCGCTGGCTCTAAAGGCTGTTATGTACTTTTACCCCCCATCCCCCGGCCCCTTCCCCCACTGCTGCGCGGAGGGAAGGGGAGAACGACAGCGCTTTTCAAGTCCTTCTCTCATTTTGGGGGAAGGATTTAGGATGGGGGGACGTGCCGTTCGCCTCGTTCAGCGTCCCGAAGTACATAACACGCTCTAGAGGCAGGGAACAGCCCACGATGGAGGGCCTTTCATCCCCTGGGGAACCTTTCGCATCGCGCCGGCGTCTTATGCATGAAGCATTAGACCGCAGGCAGATCACAGCGAGAAGCTGGAGTGTGGAGGTACCCCTATGAAACGCATGATCACGGTAGGACTGCTGCTGACCCTGCTGGCGCTCGGAGTTATCCCGACGCTGGCCCAGGATGGCCCCCCGCAGCCGCCGCCCCTTCCCCCAGAGCAGTTCCACGAGTGGGGCGTACTGATTCGCTCGCACCGCGTGCATGTGAACATCGAGAACCAGGTCGCCACGACGCGCATCGAGCAGGTATTCTTCAATGATGGCGAGCGCCCCGCCGAGGGAACTTATATCTTTCCACTGCCCTATGGCGCGGCGGTATCCGAGCTGGTGATGTGGGTGGACGGCCAGCCCATCGAGGCCAAGATTCTCGACGCCGACGAGGCGCGCGCGATTTATGACCAGATCGTCCGCCAGATGCGCGACCCGGCCCTGCTCGAATACGTCGGCGCAGGTGCGATCCAGGCCAGCGTGTTCCCGATTGCGCCGCACAAGGAAGTGAAGATCGAGATCGAGTATGCCCAACTGCTGCCGGTCGAGGATGGACTGGTGCGTTACGAATACGCGCTGCGCACCGATCAGTTCACCCGCCGCCCGGTCGAGCAGACCAGCATCCTGATCGAGGTGCAGTCGAACGAGCCGATCAGCGCGATCTATTCGCCCTCGCACCCGGTCGCCATCACCCGCGACGGCGACTTCGCCTTCCGCGCCGGGTGGGAAGCCGGATACAGCCGCCCACAGAGCGACTTCAGCCTCTACTACGGATTGGCCAGCGACGAGATCAACACCAACCTGCTGACCTATCGTGAGAGCGCGCTTGAGGATGGCTTCTTCACGCTGATGATCACGCCGCCGTTCGAGGTGGACGAGTCGCGCGTGGTCGCCAAAGACGTGATCATCGTGCTCGACCAGTCCGGCTCAATGTACGGCGAGAAGTGGGAGCAGGCTCGCGACGCCGTGCGCTTCGTGCTGGACAACCTCAACAGCCGCGACCGCTTCAATATCATCTCCTTCAGCACCGGCTACCGTGTCTATGCGCGCGATCTCCAGCCGCCCGACAAAGCCGCTAACGCGAAAGACTGGATCGGCGGGCTGGAAGCCGAGGGCGGCACCGACATCAATATCGCGCTGCAAACCGCGCTGGGCATGGCCGATCCAGAGCGCTCGACAGTAATCCTGTTCCTGACTGACGGCCTGCCGACCGAGGGCGAAACCGAGACGGGCGTGATCCTGGGCAACGTCGAGCAGGCCGCCGGGCCGAGCGTCCGCATCTTCACCTTTGGCGTGGGCGACGATGTCGATACCTTCCTGCTCGACCAGCTTTACCAGTCCTTCCGCGGCGCAGGGACGTATGTCCGGCCCAGCGAGCGGATCGATGAGGAAGTGAGCAGCCTCTACAACAAGATCAGCGCGCCGGTGCTGACCAATATCGAGCTGGACTTCGGCGACGTGCTGGCCGAGGAACTGTATCCCGCCGCGCCGCTGCCGGACCTCTTCGCCGGGACACAGTTGATCGTCGTCGGGCGCTACCGCGACGGCGGCCCGGCTACGATTACACTTAGCGGCGAGATCGACGGCGTGCGGCAGGTCTTCAGCTACGAGGTCAGCTTCCCGGAGAACGCGGGCGGCGAAGTGTTCATCCCGCGCCTGTGGGCCACGCGCAAGATCGGCGCGCTGCTGAACGCGATCCGGCTGCACGGTGAGAATCCGGAGCTGGTAGACAGCATCGTCCGGCTGAGCATCCGCTATGGGATCATCACGCCCTACACCTCGTTCCTGATCGAGGAGCAGGACATCTTCACGCAGACCGGCGTCGAAGCGGCGCAGGCCGATTTTGAGAACGAAACCGGCATGGCGTTCGGGCAGACGTCCGGCGAAGGGGCGGTCAACGCCGCCGAGTCCGCCGCCGACCTCAGCGGCGCCGATGCTGCGCCGATCCCCATGCCGACGATGGCCCCTACCGCCGCGCGTGAAACACCGGACGGTGAGATGGGTGGCGGCGGTGATGACGCAGACGCCTCGCAGCCAATCCAGTACGCCGACGACCGGACATTTGTCTGGCGCGACGGAACGTGGATCGACACGCTGTACAATGCCGACACGATGACCCCGGTCGAAGTCGCGTTCCTCAGCGACGAATACTTTGATCTGCTGGCGCTCGACCCGATGGTGGGCGAGTTCCTGGCGCTGGGCGATCACGTCCTGTTCGTCTGGGACGGGCAGGCGTATGAGGTTGTGCCCGAATAGGGCTTGGTGTTTGTCGATGCGTGTGAGCAGGGGCGCTCACCCGGTCAGCGCCCCTGTTTGCTTTCCCACTGACGGGCCGGGCCTAGCCGACCAACTGCTGATCGTGGTGCTGGCCGCCGCCTGACTGCTGCTCCGGCACGATTGCGATCTTCCCGTCCGGCTCCAGGATCGCCCAGGCGACCTGCTCCAGGCGTTCCAGCCCTGATTTGTGCATCTCGGCGAAAACTTCCTCAGGCATAATACGCTCGGCGTTCATATTATCCGGCGCAAGCTGCCCATGATAAACGAGCACGGTCGGAGACGATTCGATCACCTGCTCATAGCGCTTGCTGCGGTGCACCAGTGCGGAGTTGAAAAAGACCAGGGCAAAGATCGTCGAGATGCCGATCAGGCCGTTGATCAGCGAGAAGTCCTCACGCACAATCGACTGCGACACGATTTCGGGAATGAGCAGCAGATTGACCAGCTCCAAGGGCGAGAGCTGGCTGAACTCGCGCTTGCCCATCAGGCGCAGGCCGAGCAGGATAAACATGTAAATGATGATGATGCGGATCACGGTTTCCATCGGGCTATCTCCAGCTTCTACGGAAAGACCGTCGTGCTGATTTCGACTTCGATTGGCTCGCCGCTGCCAGGCGACGCCGTGATCGTGCCGCTGTGACGCCAGTAGCGCTCGGCCCGGATTTCGACCGTGACCACACGCGTTTCGCCCGGCCCGATGTCGGTTAGTTCGACCTGGTACTCATTCCCGGTGACGGTGTCCACCGAGGGCGTGAAAGTCACGTTGGAGAACTGGTCGATATAGTCCGCATCGAAACTGACTGTTACCGTGTCCAGCACCTCGCCAGACACATTGCGCAGGGTGACATTAACCGGGTTGGTCATCTTGTAGCGATAGCGTGACGGGTAATCGACCGACATCTCCAGCGTGGGGCCGGACGCATCGATCGAGGCGAAGCTCTCGCCAAACACGCCCAACACGGCCAGCACCGGCAGAATCAGAATATAGACCATGCCAACGATCTGAAGCGGTGGGAACTTCAGCCGGCGCTCAAACGGCGGCGGCTGTGGGGGTTGAGGTACCTCATTTGGACTGCTCACGGTTCTCTCCTTCCCGGTTTGCCCACGCGGCAGCCGAAGGCGGCGGGCCGGAAACAAACCAATTTTAAACCCTGTGTGCATACCGTCAGAAACACTTAACAGCGATTCTAGCAATAACATGAAAGATCAACCTGACCGGCAGACGGCACAGGCCGTCCGCGCGTCCTGGAATTATGATGCGTGGCGGCTTACCCCCTGCCGAATCGCTATTGTGAGGGCCGCGCCGCACGCTTACAATAGGGTATAAGCCGGCTTTGTGAGGACAAAGGACTTAACAAAATGATGCGATCTTTCTTTTTGTATCTGGCGCGCGCGACGTGGGCCAAGAGTTTCATCATGCGGCTTGGTATCGCCCGGCGCACCGCGCTCAGATTTATCGCCGGGGAGTCGCTGGCGGAGGGAATCGAGGCGACCCGCGCGCTGAACGCCAGGGGCCTGGAAGCTACCCTCGATCATCTGGGCGAGAGCGTCTACAATGAGGCCGGAGCGCGCCAGGCTACTCAGGATTATCTCGAGCTGCTGAACGCTATCGCCGAAAGCGGCGTGAAGGCTACCGTCTCGCTCAAGCTGACCCAGCTTGGCCTGGACGTCAGCGAAGAGTTGTGCCTGGAGAATATGCGCGCCATCCTCGATTGCGCCCGGCTGCAGGGCAACCATGCCACGATCGATATGGAAAGCAGCGACTACACCGATCGGACTCTGGCGCTCTATCGCAAGCTGCGCGACGAGGAAGGTTTTAAGTGCGTCGGGATCGTGATCCAGTCGTACCTGTATCGCAGCCAGGCAGATATGCAGGCGCTGGCAGCGGAAGGCGCGTATGTCCGGCTGTGCAAGGGTGCCTACAAAGAACCGCCCGACCGCGCCTTCCCCGATAAGTCGGATGTGGACGCCAATTACGTTCGCCTGGTCGAGGAGTTCCTGACGCCTGAGGCCCGCGCCGCCGGGGCGTATCTGTGTATCGCCACGCACGACGAGAAAATGATCAGCGCGGCACAGGCGCATGTCAAAGCCCACGATGTGCCCTACGACTCCTTCGAGTTTCAGATGCTCTACGGCATCCGGGGTAAGCTTCAACAGGAACTGCATGACGATGGCTACCATGTGCGCGTGTACGTACCCTATGGCACGCAGTGGTATCCGTACTATATGCGGCGGCTGGCCGAGCGCCCGGCCAACGTCTGGTTCCTGATGAGTAATTTCTTCCGGCGGTAGGGTCAACGGGCTGCGGCCCGGCCCACAGTTTAAGATCATCAGCACACGGAGAAAACGCCCGAACATGACCGTCCCCCTGCCTGTGAAATGGATTGAAAACAAGCGCGCACACACGCTTATCGACAGTCCGTCCGTGAGGGCAGCCTTCCCACCGGGCACGGCCCGGCTGGCGCGCAGCTTCCACCGCCAGATTCCCGGCTACAAGATGAGTCCGCTCAAGGCGCTGACCAATCTGGCCGAGATGTTGAATGTCGAAGGCATCTGGGTGAAGGATGAGTCGGCACGGCTCACGCTCAACTCCTTCAAGGTGTTGGGCGGCTCATATGCCATTTACCAGTTGGTCAAGCAGCGGCTCGGTATGGAGCACCTGGAACTGCCCTTCAGCGAGCTGATGTCTGAGGATGTGCGCCGCCGGTTGGGCGATATCACCTTTGCTGCTGCGACGGATGGCAATCATGGGCGCGGCGTGGCCTGGGCAGCGCGTTCGCTCGGCTACAAAGCGATCATCTATGTCCACAAGTTCACCAGCGAAGCGCGCATCCGGGCGATCGAGAACAGCGGGGCCGAGGTGCGCGTGGTCGATGGCACCTATGATGACGCCGTGCGCCAGGTCTGGCTCGATGCGCAGGCCAACGGCTGGCAGGTGATCTCGGACACCTCGTGGGAAGGTTATCAGGATATTCCGCGCTGGGTGATGCAGGGCTACTCGACCATGCTCTCCGAGGCCCAGGAACAGCTCGCCGCGCAGGGTGTGACCAAGCCGACACATATCTTTGTCCAGGCGGGAGTCGGTGCGCTGGCGGCTTCGGCCATCGGCTTCTACGCCGAGTTGTTTGGCCCCAAGCGTCCGATTTCGGTGGTGGTCGAGCCGGATTCTGCCGCGTGCCTGTTCGAGTCGGCGCGCGCAGGTGACGGCCAGCCGCACAGTTTCCCCGGCGATCTCGATACCATGATGGCCGGTCTGGCCTGTGGCGAGCCAAGCCCGATTGCCTGGGATATCCTGTGGGACTGCGCCAATATGTTCCTCTCGTGCCCCGAATACGTCGCGGCCAAGGGGATGCGCGTCTATGGGATGCCACTGGCCGGCGACCCGTTCATCGTCTCTGGCGAGTCAGGCGCGGTGACGCTCGGCGCGTTGATGTTCATCCTGGAGCGGCCTGAGTTGGCCGAGCTGCGCGATATGCTCCAGCTTCGCCCGGACTCGCACATCCTGCTGATCAACTCGGAAGGCAACACCGATCCGAACCATTTCCGCCGCGTGGTGTGGGATGGCGCGGAGCAGGTGCCGAGCCAGTACAGGGAATATTACTAAGGGGCGCTGCCGCGCGGTAACGCCGCCGCAACAAAGGTAGTGTTGAGGTTTCGACTGAAGCCTGTTTTGCCCCCCATCCTAAATCCTTCCCCCACAAGGTGGGAAGGACTTAAAAAATGCCATCATTCTCCCCTTCCCTCCGCGCAGCAGTGGGGGAAGGGGCCGGGGGATGGGGGGCAGTTGAACAGCCGCTATCAGTCAATTGTTCGCCACCGCCGCAACAAACACCGATCGGAGCCGCCCCATCGAGTCGGCTCCGTTTTTTTGGCCAACCGAACGCATCCCCGCGCGCGGAAGTGCGCTATAATCGCCGCACATCGAGGCATTATTCAGACGACAGCAAGGACAGGACAACGTGCCGTTCCACATCGAAAACGAGTACTTTGATGGTGCGGTGAAAGTCATCGTGCCGCAGGTTTTCCCCGATCATCGCGGCTGGTTCATCGAAGCCTACCGGCGCGACAGCTTCACCGCGCTCGGCATCCCGGACGAGTTCGTGCAGCACAACCAGTCGTGCTCGGTGCGCGGCGTGATTCGCGGGCTGCACTTCCAGTACGACCGCCCGATGGCGAAGCTGATGCGCGTCGTGACCGGGCGCGTGTTCCTGGTCGCGGTCGATATCCGCCGGGGATCGCCGACCGTCGGCCAGTGGGTCGGCTGCGAGGTATCCGCCGAGAACAAGCGCCAGGTCTACGCGCTGCCGGGCTTCGCGCGCGGCTTCTGCGTGCTGTCCGACGAGGCCGAGCTGCATTACCTGTGCAGCGCGACCTATAACCCGGCGACCGAAGTCAGCGTGCGCTGGGACGATCCCGCGATCGGGATCGAGTGGCCGGTCGCCGGGCCGGTGCTATCCGATAAAGATGCGCGCGCCCTGTCGCTGGCCGAGTGGCTGGCGTCGGACGCGGCGCAGGTGTTAGCCTACGAGACGAGGTAAGGGACATGAACCTGCGCGGACAGGCCACCCCCGAAGCGACCGCCGCCTATGCGCAGCGGCTCCACGATCGCGCTGTGCCGGAGCACTTCCGACGCACGCCCGGCGGCCTGACCGTATCCTCAATCGGCCTGGGGACATACCTGGGCCAGCCGGACGACACAACCGATGCCGCCTATCAGGCCGCCATCGAGGACGCCCTGGCATCCGGCTGCAACCTGATCGATACCGCCGTCAATTATCGCTTCCAGCGCAGCGAGCGCGCCGTGGGCCGGGCGCTCAAAGCGGCGGCGAAGCAGGGCTTGGTCCGGCGCGAGGAAATCGTGATCGCGACCAAGGGCGGCTTTGTCCCGTTTGATGGAGCCATGCCCGCCGATCCGCGTAAGTGGGTTTACCACGAATACATCGAGAGCGGGCTGGTGCATCCCAACGAGTTCGCGGCCAGCTACCAGCACTGTCTCGCGCCCGACTTTCTGGACAAGATGATCGCGTACAGCTTGCACAACCTGGGCGTCTCGACGATTGACATCTACTACCTGCACAATCCCGAAACGCAGCGTATCAGCAACACGCACGAAACATTCCGGCGGCGGATGATGGATGCCTTCGGTGCGCTGGAAGATGCCGTCTCACGCGGGGAGATCGCGTCGTATGGCGTGGCAACCTGGACGGCGTTTCGCAGCGCGCCCGACGCGCCCGACTATCTCTCGCTCACCGAGCTGGTCGGGATCGCCTTTGCCGTCGCGGGTGAGGCGAATCACTTTCGCTATGTACAGATGCCGTATAACCTGATCATGACCGAGGCCTATGCGCTCGTCAATCAGCAGGTCGGGGACAACTTCCTGAGTCCGATTGCGGCGGCGGCTGAGCTGGGCCTGACCGTGATCACCAGCGCCACGGTCAAGCAGGGCGCGCTCGCCAGCCCGTTCATGGCCGATCTTGCGCCTTACTTCCCCGAAGTGGCGACCGATGCGCAGCGCGCGATCCAGTTCGCCCGCTCGACACCCGGCGTGACGGCGGCCCTGGTCGGAATGAGCCAGCCGGTGCACGTCGCGGAGAATCTGGCGCTGGTGCAGATCAGGCCATCCAATCCCGATGTGATCGACGGGCTGTTCGCGCTGTAAGTGCCGGGCAAGAATCGTAAAGGGCGGGTGTAACTACAGACCCGCCCACGCATTTTCGGTTGCAGGCCGGACGCCGCTATTCCTGCGACATCAGCAGCTTCATATACTGCGCCCGCTCGAAGCCAAACGGATCGGCAACGTTCTTCTGGCTGACCTTACCCCGGTATTCTTCCAGGCTGCGGTAGCCCTTCTCGTCCATCCAGCTTTCCAGATCGAGCAGCATCGCCGAGAGGTAAGGCAGCCCGTTCTCGAACAGCGGCGCGGCCACCTGCACGGCCTGCGCACCCGCCAGGATCGCCTTGGCGACGTCGCGGCCCGTCTTCACGCCGGTGTTCAGGATCAGGTCGAGATTGGTGCGGCCATAGAGCAGCGCGATCCAGCGCAGCGGCACCCGCATATCGTGTGAGAAGCTCCACGTCATCTGGTTGACGATGTCTTCGCTCTCCACGTCGATATCGGGCTGCAAGAAGCGGTTGAACAGGATGACTGCATTCGCGCCGCGCTTCTCCAGCTCGCGCACCACGTTCGGCGTCGAGGTGTAATAGGCGCTGAGCTTGATCGCGATCGGGATGGACACTTCGGCGCGGACGGCTTCCACGATGTCGAACAGCTCTTTTTCCATCTCGCTGCCCGGCTTATCGGGATCGGCGGCGACGGCGTAGTAGTTGATCTCCAGCCCATCGATCCCTGTTTCCTGAAGCTGCTTGGCGTAGTTGATCCAGGCCCCAGGCGAGATGGCATTGATGCTGGCGAAGATCGGCATGGACACGGCGTGGCGGGTCTTTTCAACCCACATCATATGCTCGCGCGGCCCGCCCGCATCCACCGGAGGGTAGAACGAGGAATGAATCTCAGGCGAGATATTGGCGGCGCGCTCCATGAAGTCGGCCATCGTCATCTCGTCGAAGTGAATCTGCTCCTCAAACAGCGAGCGGATCACCAGCGCCCCGGCGCCCAGTTCCCCCGCGCGCTTGACTTTCTCAACCGAGTTCGAGATCGAACTGGCGGCTACAACGATCGGATTCTTTAATGAAACGCCCATGTAGGTTGTCGAAAGATCGGCCATTGTTGCTCCTTAAACCCTAGTTATGAACATCTATACTATACCGAATTCATAAAATGGGTTTCAGTGACAAAACTAGGTGGTTAGAATGACGATAGGCATGATTTTTTGCAGACCTATTCTCAAAATTACCCCACGCCGCGCCCATTTACATCAATCAGCATTGACAAACCCGCCCGGCGCTGTTATCATCTTCTTCAGATACCCCCCCCGGGTAGGGGGTGGGGATAAGCAGGGAGTAGATCGCATGGATCCAACAGCACGCGCCGACGCCATTCACCGGCTGAAAAGTGTGGCTGGCCACGTCAACGGCATTATCCGCATGTTAGAAGAAGACCGCTATTGTATCGACGTGATCGGCCAGATTCAGGCCGCGCAGACGGCGCTCTCGCGCGTGAGCGAGGGCATCCTCGACGCGCATCTGCGCACCTGCGTCACGACTGCCATCCAAGGCGCAGATGCCGAAGAGCGGGAGCGCGTCCTGGGTGAGATCACCGAAGTTTTTCGCCACACCAACCGTCCGTAATTACTGCTATTCTCCCTAAGGAGCCTGCATCATGCCCAGCAAGACTTTTGAAGTCCCCAACATTTCCTGCGGTCACTGCGTCATGACCATCAAAAATGAAGTCAGCGATCTGGCCGGCGTGCAGAAGGTCGAGGCCGACCAGAACAGCCGCATGGTCACGGTCGAGTGGGCCGAGCCGCCCGCCACCTGGGATCAGATCAAGGACCTGCTGGTCGAGATCAACTACCCGCCCGCCCCAGCCGCCAGCTAGCCGACCGGATCGATACGGCGCAGTGCAGCATCACTCATCACCGGCCCCGGCAGCTCGCCAGGGCCGTTTTGAACCAGGAGCATCCATGAGCGAAAAAAGCCTTACCCTGCCGGTTACCGGCATGACGTGCGCCAACTGCGTGGCGACGGTCGAGCGCAATGTGCGCCGGCTCGACGGCGTGCAGGAAGCCAACGTCAACTTTGCCAGCGAGCGTCTCACTCTGACCTATGACGACTCGCTGCTGAAAACCGAAGATATTATCAGCCGCGTCCGACGGGCCGGCTATGACGTGCCGGAGCAGGAATTCAACCTGTCCATCACCGGCATGGACTGCGTAAACTGTGCGATGAATGTCGAGCGCGCGCTGGGCAAAGTCGAAGGCGTGACGGCGGTCAATCTCAACTTCGCCAGCGAGCGCGCCCATATCAAAGCGGTGGCCGGAACCCCGCGCGACGCGTTGATCGAGGCCGTGCGCAAGGCCGGTTACGATGTCGTGCTGGCCGACAGCGCCGAAGAGCTGGTCGATGCCGAACAGGCCGCCCGCGAAGCGGAAGTGCGCCACAACGTGCGGATGGTGCTGCTCGGCGCGCTGCTGACCGTGCCGCTGTTCCTGATGAGCATGGGCCGCGACTTCGGCCTGCTGGGCATGTGGGCGCACGAGAGCTGGGTTAATGTCCTGTTCTGGGCGCTGGCGACGCCGGTACAGTTCTACGTCGGGCGCGATTTTTATGTCAGCGGCACCAAGTCGCTGCGCAACGGCTCGGCCAATATGGATGTGCTCGTCGCGCTTGGCTCCAGCGTGGCCTATTTCTACAGCGTCGCGGTGACGCTGGGCCTGTTGAGCGGCCACGTCTACTTCGAAACGTCCGCCTCGATCATCACCCTGATCTCGACCGGCAAGCTGCTGGAATCGGTCGCCAAGGGCCGGACCAGCGCCGCGATCAAGCAGTTGATAGGCTTGCAGGCCAAAACCGCGCGCGTCGTGCGCGACGGCGTCGAGGCTGATATCCCGGTCGAGCAGGTACGCCTGGGCGACCGCGTGATCGTGCGCCCCGGCGAGAAAATCCCGGTCGATGGCGTCGTGCTGGAAGGCCGCAGCGCCGTAGACGAGAGCATGATCACCGGCGAGAGTCTGCCGGTCGATAAGACGCCCGGCGATCTGGTAATCGGCGCAACGATCAACAAACAGGGGATGCTCACCTTCGAGGCGACCAGGGTCGGGCGCGAAACCGCCCTGGCCCAGATCATCCGGCTGGTCGAGCAGGCGCAGGGCAGCAAGGCCCCCATTCAGCGCCTCGCGGACCAGGTTTCGGCGATCTTCGTCCCGGCGGTGGTGACTATCGCGCTGTTCACCTTCGCGATCTGGATCATCGGCACGGGTGAGTTCACACCCTCGCTGATCCGCACGATCGCCGTGTTGATCATCGCCTGTCCGTGCGCGATGGGCCTCGCCACGCCGACCGCGATCATGGTCGGGATGGGCAAGGGCGCGGAGAACGGCATCCTGTTCAAGAGCAGCGAGGCGCTGGAGCGCGCCCACAAGCTGACCGCCATCGTGCTCGACAAGACCGGCACGCTGACACGCGGCGAGCCGAGCATGACCGACTTCGTGGTGAGCAAGTCCGCCCGGCTGGACGAAAGCCGCCTGTTGGCCCTGGCGGCCAGTGCCGAGCGCGGCAGCGAGCATCCGCTGGGCGAAGCCATCGTCCGTGCCGCCAACGAGCGCGGCGTGGCGCTCAGCGTCCCGCAGACCTTCGAGGCGCTGACCGGGCAGGGCGTTCGCGCCCAGGTAGACGATCAGACCGTGCTGCTGGGCAACCTGGCGCTGATGACCGAGCAAAGCGTGCACCTGAACGGGCTGCAAGCCGAGGCCGAGCGCCTGCAAAACGAGGCCAAGACCGCGATGTGGCTGGCCGTCGATGGGCAGGCCGCCGGGGTGATTGCCGTCGCCGACACGATCAAGGATGGCTCGGTCGAGGCGGTGCGCAAGCTGCACGATCTGGGGCTGACGGTCGTGATGATGACCGGCGACAACCGCGCCACCGCCGAAGCTATCGCGCACGAGGTCGGGATCGACCGCGTGTTTGCCGAGGTCAAGCCGGGCGACAAGGCCGCCTACGTCCGTCAGCTTCAGGACGAGGGCTATACCGTCGGGATGGTGGGCGACGGCATCAATGACGCGCCCGCGCTGGCCCAGGCCGATGTCGGGATCGCAATCGGGACCGGGACGGATGTGGCGATGGAAGCATCCGACGTAACGCTGATTAGCGGTGACCTGCGCGGCGTGCCGCGTGCGATCGCGCTCAGCAAGAGCACGATGCGCGCGATTCGGGAGAATCTGTTCTGGGCGTTCGCCTACAACGTGATCCTGATCCCGGTGGCGGCGGGCATCCTGGCTCCCTTCAGTTGGGCACCGGCATTCCTGCAGCAGCTCAACCCGATCCTGGCGGCGGCGGCGATGGCGCTCAGCGACGTGTTCGTGATCGGCAACAGCCTGCGCCTGCGCAAGATCAAGCTCGGCTAACGACGTCCTATTCAGAGGCCCAGGATTAGAGTCCTGGGCCTGCACTCAACCTTGCCAACCCGCCCTGATTTGTGTATACTGGGCACTGTTACAGACACAGGGCGACGTCGCCAAGTGGTAAGGCGAGGGTCTGCAAAACCCTTATCGTGGGTTCGATTCCCACCGTCGCCTCAGCCCAAAACACAAACGGCAGCTATTCGCGCTGCCGTTTTTTGATGTGTACGGAAGGGTTGCCCGGCTACTCGTCCGACTGCGTGCGCGATCCGCGCAGCACCGTGTGCGCCAGCGCGCGGAGTTCCGGCGGGATGCCCGCCTCGTTGGTGGTCACGGTATGCACCTGCCCGCTGTCGTCTTCGACTGTCACCTCGTAGTTGAACTGGTCAGCGCCCCGTGTAAGCGTCGTAAGATCGGATGGCAGCGCGAAGAAATTCGCTTCGGTCAGCAGCGTGCGCAGCTCCTCGGCCACACTCTCCGGCAGCCGCCCGGTATCGACTTCGCCTTCCATCCGGATACCGCTAAAGCCGCCACTCCTCACCACATGGATACGCATGGCTTACTTCCTTTCTACTAGGACGAACGTCGCCGCCCCAGCCGCAGCACCGGATCGAGCACGCTGGCTGCGACCGGCAAACAGCCTTTGCCCGGCACCGGCTGTGGAATCGGCACTGGCCCCGGCTCCGGCTGTGGGACTTCACCGACGGTGATGCCTACTTCGGCCCAGCCGGTGCGGACCGCCTGCTGTTCCAGGCTGCCGCTGCCATACAGCTCACCGGCCAGCTCGTAGGTGGCCGTAGCCGCATCCTGGAAGTTCGACTGCGGCTGAAGCCGGTCGCGCAGGGCGTAGTACCAGATCTGCCCGGCGCGCTCCCACGCGAAGCCGCCCAGCTCGCGGGCAGTGATGTAGAACGCCCGGTTGGGGATGCCGGAGTTGATATGCACGCCGCCGTTATCGTCGAACGTATTGACATAATCGTTCATGTGCCCCGGCTGCGGATCGCGGCCCAGGATCGGATCGTTGTAGGCGGTGCCCGGCTCGGCCATCGAGCGAATCGCCTTTCCGTTCACATTGGATGTCAGCAGCTCCGCGCCGATCAGCCAGTCGGATTCGGCGGCGGTCTGGTTTAGGGCGCGCTGCCGGGTCAGGATGCCGAACACGTCGCTGAACGACTCGTTGAGCGCCCCCGGCTGATTCCAATACACCAGCCGCGCCTCATACTGCGTGACGCCGTGCGTCAACTCGTGCCCGATCACGTCCAGCGACAGTGTGAAGCGGTTGAAGAGGCGCTCGGCGGGTGGCAGGTCTTCATCGCCGTCGCCATAGACCATCTGCTGCCCGTTCCAGAAGGCGTTGTCATAACTGGACTGGTAATGCACCGTCGAGTCGAGCTGCAGCCCGCGCCCATCGATCGAATCGCGCCCGAAAATCTCGGAGAACAGGTCGTAGGTGTGGCCGGAGCCATCATAGGCCTCGTCCACCGCAGGATCGCCGGTCGGGGGATCGCCTTCGCTGCGCACCAGCCGCCCTGGCAGGATGAACCCATGCTCGGCATCGTAGATCATGCGCCGCTTGCCAACCACACGCGGCGCCAGCGCCAGCGGCGCGATCTCGGCCAGCACCTGACGCTGCCCCCGAAACTGTGCGGAGTTGGTCAGAGTGCGCATCGCCCATACCTGTTGGGCCGGAGTTCCGTTAGCCTGAATCGACCGCAGCACATACGGCGGCACGATACATTCGATAGGATGTCTGGTGTGCATTCCCGTTCCCTTCTCTCAAAACCCGGAGATGCAGCATCTCCCACTGACGATGTGTAAGACTGGCTAGTTCTTCGAAAGATAGGCTTATATATAGTGTACAACGAAAAACAGAGGGCGCGTGAAAGGGGATCGGGGCGCAGCGTGACAGGGCGGACGTGATGCCCGCCCTTGTGTCTGCCTCAGGGTGGTGGACTCAGGCTTCGAGCGTGCTCAGATCGCCCTCGTCCTGCCCCAGCGCGCGCGCCTTGAGCACGCGGCGCATGATCTTGCCGCTGCGCGTCTTGGGCAGCGAATCGACAAACTCGATACTCGACGGCTTGGCAATCGGGCCGACCTCGTGCCCGACATGATCGCGCAGCACTTCGACCAGGTGGGCCGACGGCTCGTAGCCGGTCGCCAGGATGCAGTAGGCACGGATGATATTGCCGCGCACCTCGTCCGGCACCCCGATCACCGCTGCCTCGACCACGGCGGAATGGCTGACCAGCGCGCTCTCGACCTCAGCCGTCCCCAGCCGGTAGCCGCTGACCTTGATCACGTCGTCCACGCGCCCGATCACCCAGATATAGCCATCCTCGTCGCGGCGCGCGCTGTCGCCGGTCATATACATGCCGGGGAAGCGGCTCCAGTATTGGTTGACGTAGCGCTCAGCGTCGCGGTAGATCGTGCGCATCATGCCCGGCCAGGGCGACTTGATCACCAGGTAGCCTTCCTCGTTCGGCCCGACGGGGCTGCCGTCCTCGTCCACGATGTCGATCTGCACGCCGGGGAACGGCTTGGTCGCGCTGCCGGGCTTGAGCGGCGTGACGGGCAGCGGCGTGATCATGAAGTGGGCGGTTTCGGTCTGCCACCACGTGTCCATGATCGGGCAGCGCCCCTGGCCGATCACGCGATGGTACCAGCGCCACGCCTCAGGGTTGATCGGCTCGCCCACGCTGCCGAGCAGGCGCAGGCTGCTGAGATCGTGCCGGTTGGGCCACGCGTCGCCAAAACGCATCAGGCCGCGAATCGCGGTCGGCGCGGTATAGAGCACCGTGACGCCGTGCCGCTCGACGATATCCCACCAGCGGTCGGGGAAGGGGTGATTGGGCGCGCCCTCGTAGATCACGCTCGTCGTGCCGAGCAGCAGTGGTGCATAAACAATATAGCTGTGGCCGGTGATCCAGCCGGGATCGGCGGCGCACCACCATGTATCTTCTTCTTTGATGTCAAAAACCCATTTGAGCGTCGTCGCCACGCCGACCATATAGCCGCCGTGTGTGTGCAGGATCGCCTTTGGCTTGCCGGTCGTGCCGCTGGTATAGAGCAGAAAAAGCGGGTCCTCGGCGTCCATCACCTCGGTTTCGATATGCGCATCGGCGATGGGCAGGTTCATCAGGTCGTGATACCAGAAATCGCGGCCCGGCTCCATGTGCACATCCTGGCCGGTGCGTTTGACCACGATCAAAGTCTGGATGGTCGGCGCGCGCTGGAGCGCCTCGTCCATGATATCCTTGAGCGGGACCACGTTCCCGCGCAGCCACGCCCCATCGGATGTGATCGCGACCCGGCTTTCGCTGTCCTCGATCCGCTCGTGCAGCGCCTCGACCGAGAAGCCGCCGTACACGACCGAGTGCACCGCGCCGATCTTGGCGCAGGCCAGCATAGCGATGATCAGCTCCGGGATGCGGCCCATGTAGATCGTGACGCGGTCGCCTTTGCGCACGCCCATCGCGCGCAGCACGCTGGCAAAGCGGCTGACCTCGCGGTGAAGCTGCTGGTAGCTGTAGCTGCGCTGGTCGTAGTTCTCGCCTTCCCACACCAGGGCGAGCTTATTCCGCCGCCAGGTGCGGGCGTGGCGGTCGAGCGCGTTGTGCACGATATTGACCTTGCCGCCCACAAACCACTGGTAGAACGGTGGGTTCGAATCATCGAGCGTGGTCTTCCACGGCTCGAACCACTCGAACTCCTCGCGCGCGATCTGGTCCCAGCAGCCCGCCGGATCGCGCAGCATGGATTGGTGGATCGCGTCGTAGTCGGCGATATTCGCCTGAGCGAGAATCTGTTCGGAGGGGTAGTAGACTTCGTCGGACATGCCGTTGCTTTGCGCCATGTAGGTTGCTCCTTTGGTCTACCCTGAAGAATCGCCTGGGGAACTCATTGTATGATGATTCGGGCCTGGATTCAAGCGCCCGGCGGGAAAGCCGGGCACTGTAACCGTGCAGCGGGTGGTAGAAAGCAGCGGGGCGAAGCCCTGTGCCCCGCCCCGTCTCTACCTCAGGTAAGCTGGCCGATTGTCTCATAAAACCGAACGGCGGTCTGCATCCCGCGATAGAAGCACTCCAAAGAGTATTTCTCATTCGGCGCGTGCAGGTTGTCGTCCGGCAGGCCGAAGCCCATCAGGATCACCGGCGCTTTGAGCACGTCCTGGAACGACGCCACAATCGGGATCGATCCGCCCTCGCGCATGAAGACCGGCTGCGCCCCAAACCCGAACTCATACGCCTCGACGGCGGCGCGCATGAAAACTGAGTCGAGCGGCACGACGACCGGCTTGCCGTGATGCAGGCCGCGCACCGTCACCTTGACCGTCTCCGGCGACAGTTCGGCCACATACTGCCGCACCAGTTCTTCGATCTCCCAGGGGTCCTGATCGGGCACCAGTCGGCAGGTAATTTTCGCCAGGCCGCGCGCCGGGATGATCGTCTTGCCGCCCTCGCCGGTCCAGCCGCCCACCAGCCCGTTGACTTCCAGCGTGGGCCGGATGCCGAGCCGCTCCTGCATCTCATACTCCGGTTCGCCCCAGGGCACTTCCAGGCCGGTTTCGCTGCGGAAGCGCTCCATCGTGAACGGCGTTTTACCCAGCTCGGCGCGCTCGATCTCGTCCAGCGTGAGCACGCGATCATAGAAGCCGGGCACGGTCACATGGCCCTGCTCGTCGTGCATCGCCGCCAGGATATTCACCAGCACGTGCAGCGGGTTGTCCACGATCCCGCCGTACATGCCGGAGTGCAGATCGTGCGATGGCCCGCGCACCTCGATCTCCAGCGACGTCAGCCCGCGCAGCCCGTAGACAATCGACGGGTTGTCCATGCCCTGCATGCTGGTGTCGGAGACGATCGCCACATCCGCCCGCAGCAGGTCGGCGTGCTCGTCGATGAACGGGTAGAGATTGGTCGAGCCGGATTCTTCCTCGCCCTCGATCAGGAACTTGACGTTGACCGGCATCTGCCCGCTGGCGAGCAGGCTTTGCACGGCCTTGATCTGGGTGAGAGTCTGACCCTTGTCGTCAGTCGAGCCGCGCGCATAGAGGTTGCCGTCGCGCACCACCGGCTCGAACGGGTCGCTGAGCCACTGGTTTTCCGGGTCATCGGCGGGCTGTACATCATAATGCCCGTAGATCAACACGGTCGGGGCGCCTGCTGCGCCCAGCCACTCAGCATAGACGATCGGGTTGCCGGCGGTTGGAAAGAGCCGCGTTTCCGTCATGCCGATCGCCATCAGGTGATCGCGCAGCCACTCGGCGGCGCGCTGCACATCGGGCTTGTGCTCGGACAGCGTGCTGATGCTCGGTATCCGCAGCAGGTCTTTCAATTCTTCGAGGAATTCCTCGCGGTGGGCTTCCAGGTAGTCGTAAGGATTCATATGCTGCTCCTGAACGCAAAGGCTTCACAGGCGGCGGCGCACAGGTCGCCGCGCGCGATTATAACAACGCCGGGCGGGTTTGCACGCGGCCCAAACTGCCGCCGCTAGGCAAAGCTCCGGCGGGGATGATATAATGCGAGACACTGCGAACAGCAAAGGCGAAGCATATGACCAGCTCTACAGCAGAACTGCCCCTGCCCAACCGCGAACAACTGGCGACCCTTTACGAGATCACACGCTCGCTCAACTCCACCCTGGACCTGGACGAAGTCCTTGAAAATATCATGGACCGGGTGATCGAGGTCACGGGGGCGGAGCGCGGCTTTTTGATGCTGTGCGAGCCGGGCAAGGACGAGATGCTGTTCAAGGTCGCGCGCGGGCTGGATCGCAGCGACCTGGAGACGCCCGCCTTTCAGGTCAGCACGACGATTGTGCACGAGGTCGAGCGCACCCGTAAGCCGCTGCTGACCGACAATGCCCAGTTCGATCCCCGGTTTCAGCGCGGCGAGAGCATCATGGTGCTCGGCCTGCGCTCGATCCTGTGCGTGCCGATCCTGGTCAAGGACCGGCTGCTGGGGCTGGTCTACGTCGATAACCGCCTGCAGGCGGGCCTGTTCAACCGCGAGCACCTGGCACTGCTGACGGCATTCGCCGGACAGGCGGGCACCGCGATCGAGAATGCGCGGCTCTACCAGGTCGCGGTCGAGAAGGGCCGCATGGAAAAAGAGTTGCAAATGGCGCACGACATCCAGCGCGGGCTGCTGCCCAACACCCTGCCGACCCTGCCCGGCTATGAGATCGCCGCCGACTGGCACTCGGCGCGCGAGGTCGCCGGGGATTTTTACGACTGCTTCGAACTGGACGAGAACCGGCTGGGGCTGGTGATCGCGGATGTCTCGGACAAGGGCGCGCCGGCTGCGATCTTTATGGCCGTCGCCCGCAGCCTGATTCGCGGCAACGCCCTGTCGGCGTCCAGCCCGGAAGAGACGCTGCGCCAGACGAACAGCCTGATCCTGCACGATACACAGTCGGGCATGTTCGTCACGGTCTACTACGCGATTGTCCAGCCGGGCGGCGCGATCACCGGGGTGAACGCCGGGCACAACCGCCCGCTGCACTTCCACGCGGCGCAGGACACGCACGAATTCCTGCCGCGCGGCGGGCACCCGCTCGGCTGGTTTGCAGAACTGCCGGTACAGGCCGTGTCGATTCAGCTTGAGCCGGGCGATGTGCTAATCTTTTATACAGACGGGTTGACCGAAGCAGAGAATATTTACGGCGAACCCTATGGCGACGAGCGGCTGGTCGAGGTCGTGCGCGCGGCGGCACAGCTTCCGGCGGCGGACATCCTCAAGCATATCCTCAGCTCGGTTTCGGCCTTCATGGGCGCCGCCCCGCCCTTCGACGATACGACCCTCGTCGTGCTGCGCTATACCGGGACCGCCGGCTCTGCCTGACGCGATTACGGCCCGCCGCTGCCAATTTGATCGCTTCCCGCGTACGCGAGCGAACGACTCGCGGGCGGGTCATGCTGCACATGGATAGGTTAGATGGAAGAACGTCTGCAAAAATTGATATCTCAGGCCGGGATCGCCTCGCGGCGCGCTGCCGAAGGGCTGATCGAGCAGGGGCGCGTACGCGTCAACGGCCAGGTCGCCAAACTGGGCGATAAAGCCGATCTCGCGCGTGACGTGGTCACGGTCGATGGCGAGCGGCTCAAGGCCGAGCCAGAATTCGCCTATTACCTGCTCTATAAGCCGCTCGGTGTGCTGTCATCCAACCGGCGTTTTCCCAACGAGAAGCGCCGCCTCGTCCGCGAGCTGATCCCGCACGAGGGCCACCTGTTCACCGTCGGGCGGCTGGATGCCGACAGCGAAGGGCTGATCCTGCTCACCAACGACGGTGACCTGGCCAACCAGCTCATGCACCCGCGCTACCGGCACACCAAGACCTATCGCGTGCTGGTCGAGGGCACGCCTGCCCCGAGCACGCTCGACACATGGCGCAGCGGCGTTATGCTCGACGATCAGCGCACGGCCCCGGCACGCGTCCGCGTGCTGGAAGAGGGCAAGCACGATACCTGGCTGGAGATTGTCATGCGTGAGGGCCGCAAGCGCCAGATTCGCCGCGTGGCGGAACTGCTGGGCCACCCGGCGAAGCAGTTGATCCGCGTCAAAATCGATTTCCTGGACATTGGCCGGCTCAAGCCCGGCGAGTGGCGCAAACTTTCCGCCGCAGAAGTGCGCCGGTTGAAGCAAAAGCCATCTTCAAATTGATCGCTGTCGGCTTAGAAGCTGTTATGCACTTCCCCCCCCATCCCCCGGCCCCTTCCCCCACGCTGTCGCGGAGGGAAGGGGAGGACGGCGGCAGCTTTAAAGTCCTTCCCACCTTGTGGGGGAAGGACTTAGGATGGGGGGGGGAAGTACCGTTCGCCTCGTTCAGCGTTCCAAAGTGCATAACACGCCCTTAAAAGGAGTCCCATGAGCACATCGTCCGCCCCCGTTTATACGCACGCTCACGAGGTCGTCTATCACCAGGAGCGCTACGACAAGCGCCGCCGCAGGCTGCGCGATTACCTGCTGCGCCCGATCGGGCTGGGGCTGCTGGTCCGGGCCGAGGTGCACGGCGTGGAATATATCCCGGCCAGCGGCCCGCTGCTGATCATGATGAATCACATCGCCGGGATCGATCCCTTTGTCGTCGTGGCGGTGGTCCGCACGCGCACTATCGTACCGATGTCCAAGATCGAGAACTACGAGAACCCGATCACGGGCCTGATGGCGCGCACCTGGGGAGCGTTTCCGGTGCGCCGGGGCGAGATCGACCGGCAGGCGCTCGAAAGCACCTTGGCGCTGCTCGATCAGGGCCGGGCGGTGCTGATCGCGCCGGAAGGCACGCGCAAGCCCGCGCTCTCCGAAGCCAAAGGCGGCATTACGTATGTGGCGATCAAATCCGGCGCGACGATTTTGCCGGTTGGGCTGGACGGCGCCGACGGCTTCCCCGGCACGCTCAAACGGCTGCGCCGCACGCCGGTAACGGTGCGGTTTGGGCAGCCCTTCCGCCTGGAAGCTCCCCCACGCGGACGTGTCCCACGCGAGATGCTGCACCAGATGACGCGCGAGGCGATGTGGCAGCTTGCGCTGCTGCTGCCGGAGCACCGGCGCGGCTTCTACGGCGATCTCGACCGGATGACGACCGAGCATATCACGTTTGTGGATTGAGCGGCGGCATTGGTCCTGCCTGGATATTGGCCGGGACGCGCCTCGACACTATAATGAGCGTGTGATCGTCCGCATGTCGCTGATCCGGCATCCGTGCAAGGAGTTGATCGATGACTCAAGGCCCGTCGTACGCCTATTTTCAGGGAAAAATTGTTCCGATTGAAGAAGCGAAAGTCAGTGTGATGACGCACGCGCTCAATTATGGGACGGGCGCGTTCGGTGGCATCCGCGCCTATTGGAACGATCAGGCGGAAGAACTGTACATCTTCCGCCCGGTGGATCACTTCAGGCGCCTGCTCAGCTCAGGCAAGATGCTGCTGATGAACCTGCCCTACACCCCCGAAGCGCTGCGCGCTATTTTGATCGAGCTGCTGCGCAAAGAAAATTACCACACCGATGTTTATATCCGCCCGCTGATCTACAAGTCTTCGCCGCGTATTGGCGTGCGCCTGCACGATCTCGAAGATGACTTCACGATGTTCGCGCAGCCCTTCGGCAGCTATATCGCGAACGAAGAAGGCTCGCGCGTTACGTTCTCGTCGTGGCGGCGCATCGACGACAACTCGATCCCGGCGCGCGGCAAGATCACCGGGGCCTATGCCAACTCCGCCTTCATCAAAACCGACGCCATGCTGTCCGGCTACGATGAAGCGCTGGTCCTCAACCAGGACGGGCATATTGCCGAGGGCAGCGCCGAGAACTTCTTCATCGTGCGAGACGGCGTCGTGATCACCCCGCCGATCAGCGCCAATATCCTCGAAGGCATCACCCGCCGGACGGTCATGGAGCTGATCGCCAACGAGCTGCAACTTCCGATCCAGGAGCGCGAGATCGACCGGACCGAGGTTTTCCTGGCGGACGAGGCGTTCTTCTGCGGGACGGGCGTGCAGGTCGTCGCCATATCCGAGGTCGATCACCGCATGATCGGCGCAGGCACGATCGGCCCGGTCGTCAGCGAGCTACGCCGCCTTTACTTCGACGTCGTGCGCGGCAAGATCGCCCGTTACTGCCACTGGAACCAGCCCGTCTACCGTGATGTAATCGAACCGGCGACATAGACTGCGACGCAGCACGAACAGCAGGCTCAGACCGTAGGGCAGCATCTCCAGATCGATGTAGAAGCCGATGTTGCCAGAGCCGACGTTCTGCTGTTCCATATACCACCGGATAAACATATAGGCTCCGCCCGACAGCCCGCCCAGAATCCCGATGGCGCGTGTCGAGCCGGAGTCTGTTTGTCCGGCGATCATCAGCGGCCCGACAAACATCCCGGCCCGGATTAAGTAGGTGCCGATGAAAATCTTCTCGTGATAGTACACCGGATCGTAGCCGCCGGTATCGAGCATATAGCCGAAGCCATACACCTTGTCGATGATCGCCAGGACGATCACCAGGATGCACAGCGACGTTCCCAACGTCGAGCCTTCCGGCATGGTGAACAGCAGCACGACATTGAGCAGAATGATCCAGTAGAGGGCCAGGTCCCAATGCCATTCATCGGTCAGCCACAAGGCATTAATCATTTCCTGCAGATCGGTTGACATACTTCTCTCCGGGTTCGTTCGCCAACACGTGAACGCCGGGCGGGGCGGCGGTCGCCATACGCCGGCATACTGCGTTGATCCTTCCTCAACCGTTCACAAATTGTACTCGATTTTGCCTGCGAGGAGAAGCGCGACAAAAGGCGTGAGGGCCGATCTCAGCGCAGCGGCGGCAGCCACTCGACCGGCTCAACCTTCAGCGCGGTAAGCTGCCGGCCCAGATCGTAGGGCGGGCGCAGAATCAGGCTGCTGACGGGCGTATCGCGGGTCAGCTCGTCTGGCCCCACGTCGAAGCGCGCGATCACGCCCTGCTCCGGATAGAACAGCAGCGTGCTGCCGACGAACACGAGCGCCAGATTGCCCTCAGAGACTCCGGCGGCGGCGGGCGGGCCGTAATGGTCGAGCACGGTATCGAGCGTGCCATAGTAGACCAGCTCGGCTTCCTGCGCCTCGCGCACGCCGATGGTCACCAGCAGGATGCAGCCGCTTTCTTCAAAGCGAAAACGCGTGGGGCGTCCGCCGCGATAGACCGGCTGGCCAAACGACGCCTCAAGCTGCGGGATGCTGGTCTGCCCAAACTCAATCGCCTCGACATTCTCCAGCGGGAACACCTGGGTACAGTCCTGGCCGGGCGTGGCCGGGATATCGGGAACGCTGGTGGGGAAGTTCAGCGGCGAGGTCACAAGCGGGGTGCGCGCAGCGGTTCCCGGTGTGAGCGAGGCAAACGCGCCCGGCGTGGCGGTCGCACGACCCGGCAGCAGACTGCCTGGGGACGGAGTCCCGGCCAGGACCAGCGGTTGGGCCGCCGCGCGCGATTCCGGCCAGGCCGTCGCCGCGCCGAGCACCAGTCCCAGCGCGATCACGCCCAGGACAGCGATCAGTGAGAGCCGGTTGATAGGCTTCATAGTGGCGTCACTCGCTCCCGATCATCTCTTGTCTTGATCTTAACCGATCAGCGGCCTTGGGCGAAACAAAAAACACCCGCCGCCTGGCGAGTGTTTGTCATACGCTGTGGTGACCCTGAGAGGACTCGAACCTCTAACCAATTGATTAAGAGTCAACTGCTCTGCCAATTGAGCTACAGGGCCAGGGGGAACGCTATGTGTGTTCCGCGCGACATTGAATCTACCATAATCTGCGGCGTTGGTCAACGGTGAGTCATAAGACTCCCGCCATACTTTCTGGCTGGTCACACCGGCGGGGATGCGCTATAAACAGGAAGGCTGAGCGGCAAGACAGAGAGAGGACTGGCGAATGGCGATCTTCCGTCTGTGCGTGGCCCTGGCACTCCTCGGCGGTCTGATCCAGGCGTTCTGGCCGGGCGTGACTGCCGCCCAGGAGACTCCCCCCAACGAGATTCTGTTCATTTCGGAGCGCGACGGCGAGCCGGCGATCTTCATCATGAATGCCGATGGATCGGGCGTGCGCCGGCTGTCGCCATTCGGGCTGCCCGCGCACGCGCCGGTGTGGTCCCCCGACCGGCAGAAGATCGCGTTCGTAGGGATCGCGCGGGGCAACGGGCCGGAGATTTATGTGATGAACGCCGACGGCACGATCCCGGTCCGGCTCACCGAAAACAATATCGAAGAGGATGCCCCGGCCTGGTCGCCGGACGGGCGCTATATCGCGTTTACGACCACGCGCGACGGCAACAAAGAGATCTACATCATGGGCGCGAACGGCTCCGACCCGCGCAACCTGACCAACCACCCCGGCCAGGACGATAATCCGGCCTGGTCCCCGGCAGGCACCGCCATCGCCTTCACGTCGGACCGCACCGGCACGCAGAATCTCTACCTGATGGACGTGGACGGGGGAAATGTGCGCCGCCTGACGCAAAACGAGGACGACATCGAAACCGAGCCGGCCTGGTCGCCCGATGGCAGCCGGCTGGCATTTGTGCTGCTGAGGCGGGACGGTGGCGGCATCTACACCATGAGCGCCGATGGCTCCGACCGCCAGCCGGTCGCAAGGACCAATTCCTTCGATGCCACGCCCGCCTGGTCGGGAGATGGTGCGCAGCTGGCGTTCGTCTCCTACCGTGACGCCGACTACGAGATTTACAGCGTCAGTCTCGACGGCAGCACCGCCCCGGCCAACCTGACCGCCAGCCCCGGCCTGGACGCAGCCCCGCACTGGAGTCCGGTCGAGCGCGCGTTCTGCATCGTCACGGCCAGGGGCGGGATCAATCTGCGCGGCGGCCCCGGCACGGATAATCCGGTCGTGGGCGGGATGGCGCTCGGCCAGACGGCGCAGGCCACCGGCCAGACCACCGGCGCAGACGGCTTCACCTGGTACCGCCTGTTGGATGGGGCCTGGGCGCGCGAGGACGTGGTCACAGCCGCGCCCGACTGCGCCAGCCTGCCGGAAGTCGCAGACTAGCATCCCGACGGGAAACGGGGCGGCACCTTCAAACAGCCTTAACGCAGCCCGCCGCCGGTGATAAAATAGGGAACTTCTCGTCTCGTTGGATCGTATAGTGGAGTACTAAACGCTGTCCTTCTGACCACCCGGCGCGGCGCAGTCCTCGCCGGTGGCCGATAGGTGTGAGACCTATGCTAGCCTTCTATCGCAAATATGCCTTGCCGATCCAGCTCGTGCTGCTCATCGGGATTGTGGTTGCCCTGGCCGCGAATGGCATCTACCCGTCCACCAAGCTCGGCTTCGCGCTGGTGGTGCTGTGGGGTGTGCTGAATGCGCGCGTCCGGGCATTCGTGATCGATTTCGCGCCGTTCATCGTGCTGCTGCTGAGCTACAGCGCCCTGCGCAGCTTTGCCGATAACCTCAGCTCGTCCGAGATTCATATCCGCGACATGATCGCGTGGGAGAAAAGCCTGTTCGGCGGCACACTGCCGGGCTACTTTCTGCAAAAGCACCTGATCGGCGGGACGCTGACGCCGGTGCTCGACGTGCTGACCAACTCGCTCTACCTGTCGCACTTCATCACCCCCGTGATCGCGGCGGGGCTGCTCTGGCGGCGCAAGGTGTCGGATTACTGGGCCTTCGCGCTGGGGCTAGTCGCGCTGTCGTATGCCGGGTTCCTGACCTATATCCTGTTCCCAGCAGCGCCGCCCTGGTGGGCCACCCAACACGGCTACCTGGACGCCACGCCGATCACGCTCAGCCAGTTCGTCGTATCCGGCGAGACGGTCAGCGCCGCCGCCAACCCGGTCGCGGCCATGCCCTCGCTGCACGCCGCCTATCCGACCTATATCGCGCTGGTGTGCCTGCTCGTGTGGGGCAAACGGGCGCTGCCGGCCGTGCTGCTGCCGCTGGGCGTGATCTTCTCGACAGTCTATCTCGGCCACCACTACGTGATCGACGCTATCGCCGGGGCGGGCTATGCGGCCTTCTTCACCTTTACGGTGTTCCTGTGGGCCAGACGCCGCGCGCTGGTTTTCGACTGGTTCGGCAAGCGCAAGGCGTCCTCGCAGGCGCCGCACGGCATCTAGAGGCAGTTATGCATTTTTACCCCCCATCCCCCGGCCCCTTCCCCCGCGTTTCACGGAGGGAAGGGGAGAACAGCGGCATCTCCGAAGTCCTTCCCACCTTGTGGGGGAAGGATTTAGGATGGGGGGATAGGTGTGGCTTCGCCTCATGCAGCGTTCCACAGTGCATAACATGCGCTCGTGTAGTTCCTTTTCTGCGTCAGGTTCCGGGCGAGCCTGGCGCAGTTTTTATTATTTTTCGCGCACCTCGAAAGGACTTACCATGACTCTGGATTCGGCCTGGGAGCGGTTTCTGGTCGCGGCGCGCGGCGGCACGCCCGACCGTGTGCCGGTGGCCCTGATCGTGGACAGCCCATGGCTGCCGGGCTATGCCGGGATGAATATGCTTGATTTCTTCCTCTATCCTGATCGCTGGCTGGCTGCCTATCTCGACATTATCGCACGCTTTCCTGAGGTAGTATGGGTGCCCGGCTTCTGGGTGGAATATGGCATGGCGAACGAGCCGAGCGCGTTCGGCGCGCCAATCCTGTGGCGGCACGATGCCCCGCCCGCGATGCGCCATCTGGCGCTGCCGCCGGAGCAGTGGGCCGATCTGCCACATCCTGATCCCGAAACCGACGGGCTGATGCCACTCGTGCTGCGCCGCCTGGAGAACCTGGAGCACGGCGGTGGGCTGCCGGAGCCGCACCGGATTCGCATGGTCGCGGCGCGTGGGCCGCTGGCGCTGGCGACGCATGTGCTGGGCACGACCGAATTCCTGGAAGCGACCGCCGCCGAGCCGGAAGCCGTTGCCGCCGCGCTCGATATTTTCACCGACACCGTGATCGCTTTCCTGCGCGCGCAGCTTGATCGCCTGCGCGAGCCGGTCGGCATCCTGATGCTGGACGACATCCCAGGGTTGCTCTCGCCGCGCGCCTTCAACCGCGTGGCCCTGCCCTATCTCCAGCGCATCTTCGACGCGTTCGACGGCCTGCTGCGCCTCTACCACAACGATACGCCATGCGCGCACCTGCTGCCGCACCTGGGCCAGCTTCACTGCGAAGTGCTCAATTTCAGTCACGAGATGCCGATCGGCGAGGTCAAGGCGGCGTTGGGGCCGCGCATCGCGCTGATGGGCAACGTCCCGCCGCTGAGCCTGATGGTGCGCGGCACGCCGCACGAAGTCGAGGAAGCGGCGCGCGCCTGTATCGCCGAAGGCGGGCCGGATGGGTTGATCCTGTCGGCGGGTGGCGGAGTTTCGCCCGGCACCCCGGCGGAGCACATCGACGCGCTGGTTCGCGCCGCGCAGGGCTAACCGCAGCGGGTGTCGCGGGGATTACCGGGGTGTATCAGTCTGAGGAATGCCCCGGCTGGCTCCAGAGATCGCCGTAGCGGACGATGATTCCGTCGTCGTCCACGATCAGCATGCCCGCGTAGTCTATCGATGGCGCGGCGTAGTCGTAGCGCCGGGCGTCGATCCGCGTGTAACGCTGCGGCAGCGTGCCGAGGGACAGATCGGGCGGCTGGACCCAGACACAGTTCACGGTGCGCGTCGCGCCGATTTGCAGATTGTGCTGGCGCAACGGCAGGGTGTTGGTCGAGGGTGTGATGCTCAGGTCGATGTCGGTCAAGCCGACGGCCCAGGGCAGCGGCGCACCGTCCTGGTACCAGTTCAGCGCATCGTCAACCGTCAGGATCAGCCGCTTTTCGCCATCGGACCGCCGCTGCTGAAGCTCAGCCCGGCGCGTGATCCAGTCCGCGTCACACTCGATACGGTACACGAGCTGAGTCGGCTGATCGTCGAGCAGCAGGTTGATCGTGCCCTGGAGCCGGTAGCCGCCGGCCTGTTCGGTCAGGGTGAAGTATTCGGTACTGTGCAGGTCGGGCAGGGTCCACAGAACGGTTTTCATGATGCGCCGCCTTGTCCCGGTCTGCGCAGGCGGTACCCCTTACGTGAGTGAGCGATCGTTCAGGGCCGCCGCCAGCCCGGCCAGGTTGTCGAACACGTAGTCGGGCCGGTAGGGGCTGGCTGCCAGGTCGTCCGGGCCGGTTTCGCCGCTGAGGACGAGCACGGTATGGATCGGGGCAGCCTGGCCCAGCGCGATATCGGTATAGAGCCGGTCGCCCACCATGCACAACGCCTCGACCGGCAGATTCAGCCGCGCCGCCGCCATGTCGAGAATCGCGCGGTTGGGCTTGCCGATCACCACGTCTGCCCGCCGCCCGGTCGAAGCCTCGACAAAAGCCATGATCGCGCCAATGTCGGGGATATAGCCCCCGGCCACCGGGCAGTTGAAGTCGGGATGGGTGGCGATATACGGCAGACCGGCGCGCACCAGGTCACACAGGCGCGTCAGCTTGGCATAATCGATCGTCATGTCGAAGCCGAGCACGACCCAGGCGGGATCGTCCAGCGTCAGGACGAAGCCCGCCTCGCGGAAAACCTGTTCCAGGTCCGGCGTGCCAAACACGGCCACCGGCGATCCCGGCGCGGCCTGGGTCTGCAAATACTGCACCGTCGCGTCGCCCGACGTGAACACCTGCTCCGGCGTCACTTCGACCCCCAGCCCGGCCAGCTTGTGCACATAGGCCGCGCGGTTTTTGGACGAATTGTTCGACAGGAACAGGACTGGCATCCCGGCAGCCGCCGCGCAGTCCAGAAACTCAGTCGCGCCGGGCAGCAAATGATCGCTGAGATAGAACGTGCCGTCCATGTCGAGCAGGAAGGCCCGGATACGGTCGGACAGGCGCATCGCTACAGGTCTTCGGTCGCGCCGGTGAGGCCCGTCATCAGGCTGCGCTGGAGCGTCAGCAGCACCACCAGCGGCGGGATGATCACCATCATCGATCCGGCCATCACCACCCCCCACTCGATCACGGCGTCGCTGGCGACAAGCTGCTTGATCCCGATCTGCACCTGGCGCGTGCTGTCGGAGTTCGCCACCAGCAGCGGCCAGAGGTACTGGTTCCACATGTACACGAACTCGATCAGGAACAGCGCGCCAATGTTCGTGCGCGACACCGGGATCAGGATGCTGACCAGGAAGCGGAACGGCCCCGCCCCATCGACGCGCGCCGCATCGGCCAGATCGGTCGGCACGGTGCGGAAGAACTGCTGGAACAACAGCAGGCCCGTCGCGCTGGCGAAGAACGGGATCGTCAGGCCCCAGAAGGTATCGACCCAGCCGAACTCGGTCAGCAGCTCGTAGGTCGGCACGATACGCACCGGCAGCGGCAGCAGGTGGGTCAGCATGACCAGCGCCATGATCAGCCCGCCGAAGCGCACCCGGAAGTAGATCAGCGCAAAGGCCCCCAGCAGGCTGAGGATGATCTTGCCAATCGCCACTGCCAGCGCCACGATCAGCGTGTTGCGCATCAGCAGGCCCATTTTGGCACTGTCCCACGCCCGCTGCACGTTATCCAGCAGGGCCGGGCCGGGGCGCAGACTGCCCAGCGCGCCAGACTGCGTGCTGAGGATGATGGCGTAGATCAGCGGAAACGTGACCAGGAGCACGGCGGTCAGCATGATGGCGTGCATCACAATCGGATAAAGCCGGTGCCGCAGCTCGCCTTCGCGCAGCCCGGTACGGGTGGTTGTCGTCGAAGCAGTTACAGCGCTCATTGGTAAAACGTCCTGCGGCTGATGAAACGATATTGGATAATAGTCAGGGTGGCGACCATCAGCAGCAGCACGATCGACTGGGCTGAGGCCAGCCCGATCCGGCTGGAGCTGCGGAAGCCATCGAGATAGAGGCGATAGATCAGGAGATCGGTCGCGCGACCGGGGCCGCCCTGGGTAGTGATGTCGATCAGGCCAAAGGTTTCGAAGCTGGCATACAGCGTATTCATGATGACCAGAAACAGGATGGTGGGCCGCAGCAGTGGCAGCACCATCCGCCGGAAGCGCAGCCACGCCCCGGCCCCGTCAATGGCCGCCGCTTCGAGCACATCACGCGGGATATTCTTCAGCCCGGCCAGGAAGAACAAAATATCATAGCCCAGAATCTTCCAGGTGGCCGCCATGGCGACGAACAACAGCGCGTCGGTGTTGCTGCGCCGCCAGTTGAACGCGATCCCGAAAGACTCCAGCACTTCGGTCAGCACACCGATCGCCGGGTCGGTCAGCAGCGCCCAGATCACGCCCGCGATGGCCGGCGAGAGGGCATAGGTCCAGATCAGCAGCGTGCGATAGACGCCAAAGCCGCGAATCGGCTGGCTGGCCCCGACGGCCAACGCCAGGCTGATGACCAGGGCCGAGACGACGACGGTCAGCGTAAACAGCCCGGTGACCTGGAGCGAGTTGAGATAGGCATCCGACTCAAACAGCCGCTGGAAGTTCTCCATCCCCACATAGACCTTGACATCGCGCACGCGATTGACCAGGTACAGGCTCAGATCGACGCTTTGCACGGCAGGGTAGAGGAAGAAAATCAGTACCAGCAGGATGCTGGGAGCCAGCAGCAGATAGGGCAAGATCCGATTAGGAAAAACAATGTTCAATGTAAAGACCCTCTATATACAAAATTACGCTAGCACGGGCAGGACACCCGCGCTAGCCATAAATTAGAGCATGAGCAGGGCGGCCGCGCAAGGACCGCCCCTGAATTTTTCACTAACCGGCCAGGGCCGCGTAGTCCTCCAACACCTGGTTGGACTCTTCGACCGCCGCGTCGAGCGCTTCCTGCGGATCGACGCCGTTCACCACGGCATCTTCAATCGCCGCGCCGACGATATCGCGGATGATCACGAAGTCACCGAGCAGCACCCCGCGCGAGGCAACCGTGTCGTTGCCGGCCAGAATCTGGTCGAAGGCGGTGCGGAAGTTCGGATTCTCGTCGAACCAGCCTTCTTCTTCCAGCGCGTCAACTGCGGCATTGGTGGCCGGGAAGTAGCCGGTTTCCTTGTGCCAGAACACCGACTGATCGGTCTGCGAGAGGAACTGGTAGAAGCGCCAGACCGCGTCGTACTCTTCTTCCGTCTGGCCTGCCATCGTCCACAGGCAGCCGCCGCCAACGACGTTGTTGCCGGTGCGCTCATAGCCGTCCAGCGCGGGCAGGAAGGCGGTGCCCAGCTCGAACTCGACCGCGTTCTCGATCCCGCCCAGGCTGGATGTGCTCTGGGCCAGCATGGCGAACTCGCCCGCGATGAATGGGTCGTTGGCCGAATACTCGCGCCCACCGTAGAACAGCAGGCCCTCGTCGGCCCAGCGCTGCCACTCGGTCAGCACCTGCACGCCGAACTCGCTGTTGAAGTAGATCTCAGACGCCAGCCCGGTGCGGCCACCGTCGGCATCCGCCAGCAGTTGGTCGTGCATGCCAAACATCTGCTCCAGAATCCAGGCCGGCCAGCCGAAGGAGATCGCGTAGGGTGCCGCGCCCGAATCAACGATCTGGCGGCCCATCTCGAACACTTCAGAGAAGGTCTGCGGGGGCTGCTCTGGATCAAGCCCGGCGGCTTCGAACAGGTCTTTGTTGTAGTAGAGCATGGCCGTCGAGCTGTTGAAGGGCATGCAGCGCAGCTCGTCGTCGATGGCGTAGTAGTTCAGGATTGGCCGCACGAACTGGCTCTGATCCAGCTCGCCACCGCTGACTTCCATCACCGGCACGATCGCGCCTGAGTCGAGCATGGTGCGCGTCCCGACTTCATACACCTGGACGATGTCCGGCGCTTCGCCCGCGCTGTAGGCCGCCAGGGCCTTGGTCAGCGTCTCGGCATAGCTGCCGCTGAACTCCGCCACGACGTTGATATCCGGATTGGCGGCGTTGAACTCGTCCACCTGGGCCTGGACCACTTCACCCCGGCTGCCGCTCATGGCATGCCAGAAGTTGATTGTGACCGGCTCGTCCTGGGCGGTCACGCTGAGGCTGGGCGCGGCCAGCGACAGTGCGACAACGACCAGGAGCGCAGTAACCAGCATTCTCCGAACGACTTTCGACATCTGATCTTCTCCTTATTAAAGAACATAGAGCCAGACAAGGGGAGTCATCAGTTTTGCGATCGTACTTCCTCCTTGTGATCGTACAAAAAATCAGGCGATTCTCCCACGCGATAAGGATTTAACTTACAGGGCATTGTATTAGAAACGCAGGCGGCGCACAACTTTTGCCCTGATTGTTTCTGTTTGCAGCACGATGACAGACAAATGCCACAAAAAAACTAGGGCGAAGCCGCGCGGCTCCGCCCTGATAGTTGCTACACCGCGCAGCGTGCGGCGCTAGCCTTCGTGATGGTACACATCCCAGCCGAAGTATGTCTCGAACGCTTCGGCCAGCACTGCCGCCGAATGCGAGGCGTTCATCGCGGCGTGATGCTCGAAGCCGTTCTTGCAGATGTAGTGCATCAGCTTTTGCAGCTCCGGCACCTCGACCACCGCGCGGCTGCCAAACGTGTCGAGCGGATCGTCCACGAACATCCCGTCGCCCATATAGGTGCGGATCGTGCCGTGCCGGTCGTCGGTCGTGACGCGGGCAAAGCTGAACGGTCCGGCGGGCGTGCGGCCTGCCACCGTGCCATAGGTGTTCTCGACACCGAGCGTGGAGCCGAGGATCGGCGCGTTGGACATCTCGATCTCAGGGATGAAGCTGCTGGCCCAGTTGCCGCAGTGGAACAGCACGCACTTGTTGGGATCGTCGGCGTAGTTGTTGTTCCAGTCCACCAGCGCGCTCGGCTGCCCGGACGCAAGCTGGAGCGCGTGCATCGACACTGCCCCGGTGATGTCCACCTCGCACGCGCTGGGCATCAGGCTCTCGCTCATCATGCTCATCACGGTGCACACATTGACGCCGTAATT
This sequence comes from Chloroflexota bacterium, assembly GCA_012729765.1. GTDB lineage: Bacteria > Chloroflexota > Anaerolineae > Aggregatilineales > Aggregatilineaceae > JAAYCM01. The sequence goes on from JAAYCM010000025.1 coordinate 81,282, forward strand.
CTGCTGGAGCGAGGTCCAGCACTGGAGCGCCGAGGCGTCCAGGTCATTGACACTCATCCAGTCCTCGATTATGACGGCGAGCTTGGCCTGCTTGACGACCGACTGCGGCGGCACATCCCCGATGCGCACATACGCCTGGATCGCGGCGAGCTTCTCGCGCACGCGGCCATCGTCATCTGCCAGACGCGCGGCGTTACCCAGCACCTCAGACAGATCGAGCGTGGTCACGCTGATGCCGTTGGCTTGCAGCAGCTTTTCGCTGTAGCGCGTGGTGTTGAAGTTGCCGGGCCGCGCGCCGATTGCGCCCAACCGGGCGTTGCGCAGCCCCTTGACCACGCGGCAGATGCCCATGAAGCGCTGGAGATCGCGCTTGAAGGACTCATCGGTCGGGCGGATGGTGTGGCGCGTCGTCAGCGTGAAGGGGAAGCCGTACTGCACCAGGTTGTTGCAGACCGAAATCTTGCCGCAATAAGCATCGCGGCGGCGCTCGACGTTGAGCTGATCGAGATCGTCGGGATAGGCCTGGACCAGGATCGGCACGTCCAGCCCGGAGAGCTTGATCGTGTCGGCCACGCCGCGTTCGTCGCCGAAGTTGGGCAGGCAGACCAGCACGCCGTCGATCTCCTCTCGGTGCCGCCGGAACAGATCGGCACAGGCTTTGGCGTGTGCCCAGGTTTCGACCGCGCCGAGCTTGGCCGCCTGCTCGTCCAGAATGATGGGGCGGATATCGAACTCCTGGAGCACGGCCAGCACGTCCTGGCGGCCCTCGGTGATCAGGCGGTCGGGGAAGAAATCGCGGTTGCCGATAATGACGCCGAGCGTGAACTGTTTGCCATTTTTGAACATCTCAAATCCTTTCACGGTAGAACCACTAATTTGAATTGTTACCGGCGCTGCCGGTGCTATTCCAACAAGTCGCGGACCGCCTGCGCGACGCGCTGCCCCAGTGCCAGGTGCGCCTCGGCATCAAGGTGCAGGCCGTCGAGCGGGCTGGCGCGCAGAAATTCGGTCGTATCCAGGAAGGCGCAGCCGTGCTCCTGCGCGATGGCCGCGTAGTGCCGGCTGAGGTGGGGCGCTTTCTGCTTCGCCCCCTCGAAGCTGACGGCAAATCGTTCGCTGAACTGCTCACCAACCGGCGGCGGGACGAGCAGCAGCACGCGCGGCGCTTCGCCATCATAGCCGCTGGCGCTGGCCTGGATCAGCCGGACGAGCACCCCGGCCCCCGCCGCGATGTCTTGTGGGGTGAACGAAAAGCGATATTTGAGATCATTGGTGCCCAGCATCAGCACCACCAGATCGAGGGGCCGGTGCGATTCCAGGCAGGGCCGCAGGTACGTCTTGCCGTTTTTGTGATCGTCAAGCGGATCGTCCAGAACGGTTGTCCGCCCGCCCAGCCCCTCTTCGATCACGCGGTAGCCGTCGCCCAGCTCGCGCTGCAACACGCCGGGCCAGCGCACCGGCCAGGAAAAACGCGGCCCGCCGGCGGGGTCTGCGCCCCACGTATTCGAGTCGCCGTAGCATAAGATGTTTTTCATTTTCGTTTATCTCAGTTCGCCAGGCATCTGCCGAAAACCGCCGCTGATCGTAGTCCATGTTCGGGCAGTTCGCCAGTGATGAAAGTCAGCGCGCGCCCGCCGAAGGTCCCTTGCGCGCCCCCGTCCACTTCCCTACAATCTAAGCACCAGCGTGCGCGGGCACGCCCTGCCGGGCGCTGGACCTCGATCATCAGGCAGCGGGTGTGCGCACCCTGTGGAGTCCGGCATGTCCAACCCATCTCGCCAGCCGATCCGGGTGCTTCCGGTGAACTACTACCAGGCCCACTATCTCGATCTCAACCAGCGCGGCGTGATGGTGTGGCTCAACCTGCTGTCGATCATCCCGCTGGCGATTGTCGGGCTGCTGACCTTTGGCGCGCTGCTGGTCTATCACGAGGAGCTGGGCGCGCCGCTGGTCATCGACGCGCTGCCGGAACGGCTGCCGGGCATCGCCGGGTTTGCGCTGGTGCTGCTGGTCCTGCCCCTGCACGAGTGGATTCACGGGCTGATGATCCGGCGCGTCGGGCACCGGCCCCGCTACGGCGTCCGGCTGCTGGTGCTGTTCGCCACCGCAGACGGCGCGTTCTTCCGGCGCGATGAATTTCTGGGGGTGGCGCTCGCCCCGCTGGCCGTGATCAGCGTGATCGGGCTGGCGATCATGGTCTTTCTGCCGGGCGCGCTGGCCTACTGGATCGCGCTGGCGGTGGCGCTCAATGCTGGCGGGGCGATTGGCGATATCTGGATGGCGCTGGTCGTGCTGCGCTTCACGCCCGCCTCACTGATCCAGGACGAAGAAGCCGGGATGCGGATTTTTGTCCCGCACAGCCAGCAGGTGCAGCCATGAAACTGATGACGCTCAATCTGCGCCACGACGCGAACCGCTGGCCGGAGCGCGCCGGGCTGATCGTCGAAGAGCTGATGCGCGAGCAGCCGGACGTGATCGCGCTGCAAGAGGTCGCGCTGTCCATCGAGCAGGCGCATTTCATCGCGCGGCAGTTGGCGCTGTGCCTGCCCGGCCAGCAGTACAGTGTGCTGGTCGAGCCGAAGCGCGGCCTGCTGCCAAAAGAAGGGATCGCGTTCCTCTCGCGGCTGCAAGTGGTGGAGCACGCCCGGATCGACCTGCCAGAAGGCAAGCGGGTCGCCCAGTATATGCGCGTCGAGCAGGACGGCCAGCCCTACGACATCGTGAATCTGCACCTGCACCACCGCCCGCACGACAACGAGTCGGTTCGCCTGCCGCAGATTCAGCACGTGCTTGGCTGGATGTACACGGGCCGCCAGCCCATGCTGCGGCGCTGGATCGTGGCCGGAGATTTCAACGCCGCGCCGGGCAGCGCCACGATCGCGTCGCTGCGCAAACACCTGGAGTCGGCCTATGCCGCCGTGCATGGGCGCGAGCCGGAGTACACCGCTCCAACCCCGCTGCGCACCGAGGAATACGGTGAGGCGTGGGTCAGCACGATCGATTACATCTTCTTCGATCCGGCAGCGCTGCGCGTCGAGACGGCGCGGCTGGCCTTCAACCAGCCAGACCCCGACGACGAAACGCTCTACCCGTCCGACCACTTTGGGCTGGTGGCCGAATTCGCGCCGCCCGGCTGAGCCTGTGTGCTAGCGCCCCGCGTCGGGACGCGCCTGGAAGTACGCGATGATCTGGTCGATGGTGGTTTCCAGCGGCGTGGCCGGCTCCCAGCCGATGACGCGCTTGATCTTGCTCACATCCGGCACACGGCGGTGCATGTCCTCGAACCCGACCTCATACGCTTCTTCGTAGGGGATCAGCACGATCTCGGATGTGCTGCCGGTGCGCGCTTTGACCGTTTGCGCCAGCTCGTAGATCGAGACTTCGTGGTTGTTGCCGATGTTGAACACCTCGCCGTCACAGTCGGCGCTGCTGCCCAGGCGGCTGATCGCGTCTACCACGTCGTGCACGTTGGCGAAGCAGCGCGACTGCTGCCCATCGCCGTAAACCTGGATCGGCTCGTTGGCCAGCGCCCAGCGCACGAAACGCGGCACGACCATCCCATAAGTGCCAACCTGGCGCGGCCCGACCGTGTTAAACAGCCGGACGATTGTCACCGGCAGCCCGACCGCCTTGTGATAGGCCAATGCCAGGAACTCGTCCAGCTCTTTCGAGGCGGCATAGCTCCAGCGGCTCCTGGTGGTCGGCCCCAGGATACGGTCGTCATCTTCGCTGAAGGGGACCTTGACGCCCTTGCCGTAAACCTCCGAGGTCGAGGCGATCAGCACCTTTTTGCGGTAGCGGCGCGCCGCTTGCAGCACGATCTCCGTCCCGCCGACATTGATCTCCAGCGTGTCGATCGGGCTGTGAACAATCGCAAACACGCCGACCGCCGCCGCCAGGTGGTAGATGATGTCACATTCGCTCACCAGCCGGTCCATAACCGCCGCGTGGCGGATGTCCTCGATTGCGTAGCGAAAATTGGGCAGACCGGCCAGATGCTCAATATTCTCGAAGCGCCCGGTCGAAAGATTGTCGATGATCGTAACCTGAGCGCCCTGGGCCAGCAGCTTCTCGGCCAGATGGCTGCCGATGAAACCCGCTCCGCCCGTAATGAGTGCGTGAACCACGAGGGACCTTCCTTTGTAGGGTTGACGCCTGAATCAAACGCGCGGATTATACCGGGCGGGCCGGCAGCGGCCAACTGCGCCCGGCCTACTGCCGGCTGACAGCCAGCCTGGCCCGCCCTGCCGCGCTACTTCTGCTCGCCTTCGGGACTGCCCCCTTTGCCCGGCGGATTAAGCCACGTCAGGAAGGCGTCTTCCGAGCGCGTCTGCATATAGACGCGGCCCGGCCCGGTGAGATCGACCACCAGCCCCTCGCCGCTGAACAGAGTCGAGCGCGGCCCACCGATGAGGCGCACGTTGAAGCCCATCCCCTCGGTGAAGGACACCAGGTGCCCGGAATCGACCGTGTAGCGCTGGCCCGCTTCCAGATCGATCGGGTGGATCGCGCCATAGCTGGAAAGGATGAGCAGGCCCGATCCGCGCGCGCGCAGCATGATCAGCCCCTCGGACGCGAAAAACGTGCGCGCCCCGCTCCACGTCGCGTCGATGTCGATATCCATCGACGAGGCAACATACGAGCCGCTCTGCACCAGCAGCGAATCCTCGTGCATGGGTAGGATCATCATGTCGCCGGGCAGTACCGGCGCGATATTGATCTGCCCGCCCAGCTCCGGAGCCTGGAACACGTTGAGGAAGAAGCTCTCGCCGCCGAACAGCGAGCGCTGCAAGCTGCGAAACAGGCCGCCTTCCATGCGTGTCTGGAGCTGCATCCCATCTGTCATGCCCACCATCGAGCCGGCTTCCACACGGATTTCCTCGAAGGGCGCGAGGTTGACAATCGCCATCGAATAGGCCGGGCGATATAAGATCTCGACTTGCATCGGCTACTTTCTCCTTATTTAGCGGCGTGCTGGCCTGGGCTGTCGGCCACTGCCAGACCCCACCCAATGTTCCTCTTTACAGCGCTCTTGCAACAAGTATATAATACTCCCGTCAACACAGTACCAACGACCCCACCACCGCCGCCGTTTTCAGCGCAGTTCACTCACCCCGACCGCTTGATTCACAGGGGCGCCATACCGCCCACTTGCAGGAGTGCGATCTCGTGATCTGAGCACGTGCCCGCCTATTCAAGCTGTCTGGCAGCCTGCCCAAAGCGCTGCCGAGTCCCGTGCCGAGTCCATTTTCTGGCCCTGTTTTCCGGGTGTCAAAAGCCGTCTATCTGGCCCTCATATCCGGCTGAGAACCCCTATATCTGGGGGTGACGCAGGCCGCCATGTTTCGCTAGATTTGTCTATGACAGATTTTGTAAGGATAGAACAACTGTGCTATCCTTACCCTATCGCTGGTGACAAGTCCATGAGCCTGGCAAGGAGACCTGAGCACCATGCAACGCCACATGCTACTGATTTGCCACTCCGCCGACGGTCATTTCGCAGATGGGAACCGTGAAGCGGTGAAGCGCGTTCTGGAGCAGACAACCTGTACCTTCAAGCACCGCGAGCCGGGCAGCGCGTGGTATACGATCATGTGCCCGGATGGCGGCCTGATCGAGCTAAACGCGCCCGGCCTTGAGGGCAACCGCCCCTTTCACCGCATGGAAGTGATCGTCTACTGTGAGACGTGGACGCGCGGCACGCTCAACCTGCTGATGGATCTGATGCGCGCCGGCGGTTTTGGTCTGCTGGACAGCCTCGATACCGCGCAGGTCATCGTGGCAGACTTGCAGCAGGTGATCTACTTCCCCTGGCTGCCGGAGCCGCCGCTGTTCGTCCGCAGCTCGCGCGACCTGGGGCAGACCCTCGGCCTGGCAAGCTGACCGGCACGCCGCCGGAGGTCCCACCCTTCGCCGGACTATCGTTGAGAAGAACACATCCCGCGCGCTCCTGATTAAATTTGACTCGATAATAGCAAACGGCGGATCGGATAACCGGTCCGCCGTTAAGTTTGCTGTGTGATGGCTGGCCGCGCAGCTACTTGGCGTAGTCTACCGCGCGAGTTTCGCGGATAATCGTCACCTTGATCTGGCCGGGATACTGCATCGTTTCTTCGATACGCTTGGAGATATCGCGTGCCAGCCGCATCGCGGCCAGGTCGTCGATCTCTTCCGGCTTGACCATGATCCGCACTTCGCGCCCGGCCTGGAGCGCGTAACTCTGCTCCACACCCTCGAACTCGCGCGCCAGGTCTTCGAGCGCCTTGACGCGCCGGATGTAGGTGTCCAGGCTTTCGCGCCGGGCGCCCGGTCGCGCGCCGGAGATCGCGTCGGCGGCTTCGATGATCATCGCCTCGACCGACTCCTGCTCGACCTCGTGGTGATGGCTGGCGATGGCGTTGACCACCTTCGGTGGCAGCCCATAGCGGCGCGCAAAGTCCGCCCCGATGGAGGCGTGCGTGCCTTCGATCTCGTGATCGACCGCCTTGCCGATGTCGTGCAGCAGCCCGCCGGCCTTGGCAATCGCCACGTCGGCCCCCAGCTCCGCCGCGATCATCCCGGCGATGTGTGCCGTCTCGATCGCGTGCGCGTGCTGGTTCTGGCCGTAGCTGGTGCGGAACTTGAGCCGCCCCAGCAGTTTGAGGATTTCATTGTTCAGGCCGGGCACGCCTGCCTCATAGGCGGCGCGCTCGCCCTCTTCACGGATCACGCGCTCGACTTCCTTGCGCGAGTCGCTGACCAGCTTCTCGATCCGCGCCGGGTGGATGCGGCCATCCAGCACCAACTTGGACATGGCGCGCTTGGCGACCTCGCGCCGGACCGGGTCGAAGCTCGAAATCGTGATGGCTTCGGGCGTGTCATCCACCACCACATCGACGCCCGTCGCCTGCTCGAAGGCGCGGATATTACGCCCGTTGCGGCCAATCACGCGGCCCTTCATCTCGTCCGACGGCAGGTTGACCACGCTCACCGCGATCTCGTTGATGTGGTCGGATGCGATGCGCTGGATCGCCAGGGCGATGATGTCACGCGCGCGGTTTTCCGCCTCGACCTTGGCCTCTTCTTCCACTTCGCGGATGCGGCGGGCCATGTCTTGACGGGTCTCGGTTTCCACCATCGTCAGCAGCTCTTCGCGGGCCTGGTCGCGGGTCATCTCGGCCACACTCTCCAGCACCGCGCGCTGCTCCTCATACATGATCTGGATATCATTCTGCCGCTTGTCGAGCTTGCTCTGGCGCTTGTTGAGGTTCTGCTCGCGCAGTTCCAGGCGCTCGTAGCGGGTATCAAGGTCTTCGCGGCGCTTTTGCAAGCGGTCGCTTTCACGGTCTATCTCAATGCGTCGCTTCTTGGCGTTTTCTTCGGCATCTTGCTGGATACGCAGCGCGGCGTCTTTGGCCTCGACTTCGATCTGCCGGGCCTTGTTTTGCGCTTCGTTCACGACGCGCGCAGCTTCTTCCTCTGCCTGGCGCTGCCGGTTGGTGCCCTTCATGTTCTGATAGGCATACAGCACGGCTGCACCCAACCCAACGCCAATCGCGAGCCCTCCTATCAGGGCTAGCACGATTTCCATGGGGCCTTACTCCTCATCGGTATTGGTTGTCGTATCATCGGTTGCAAAATACTCAGGGTCTTCATCTTCCAGTTCACGGATCGTTTGTTCAATGACTTCGCGCGCCAGGCTGTAGTCAAAGCCGCGCCGCGTCAGGAACGCGCCCAACTTCTGGTAGAAGTCAGCGCGACTCAGTCCGCGCCAGCGGCGCGCCTTTTCCTGGGCTGCCCGGTAGGCCGAGTCGTGACTATCGACCTCGGCCAGCACCTCATCGATCAGGCCCGACGGAATGCCCTTCTGGCGCAGCTCGTAGGCCAGGGCGCGCGGCCCGCGTGGGTTGAAGCGCTCACGGTTCTCGACCCAGTATTCGACGAACGCCCGGTCATCGACATAACCGAGATGTTCCAACCGGGCGAGTGCCTCGTCCACGACGGGCGGAGCAATCGCTTTTGATTCCAGGTGACGGCGGATCTCCGTCGTGCTGTAGGGGCGGCGGGCCAGCAGCCGGACCGCGCGATCGAACGCCCGCGCGATTTCATCGATCGCACGCAGGGCTGCGATCTCCTCGTCGGAGAGCACCTGCCCTTTGTGCAGCCGCGCCGCCTCGTCCAGCGGCAGCCCGAACGCGTACTCGCCGTCCAGATAGATGCTGGCGCGGTCGGCGTTGCGCTGCTGCACTTCGATCGCGGTAATCGTCCCACCCACGCGTGATGGCCCTCATAAACAAGACAGCCGTCGACCAACATGGCCACGGCTGTCCGTAGATGCTTGACTGGAACTCGCAGGAAGTGTCCTGCTGAACTAACGTGAAGGCGCGTGATCTCGCCTGAACAAACGTCACGCCTCAAGCGCGCGTGACTGCCCTAAGCCTCTGAATCACTTCATGATGCCCAGCAACAGGTCAGCACAACGCGTCCCTTCGTTCATCATCTTCAGCTTACACCTGCCTACCTTGACCGATCGAACATACAAAACCTGGCAAGCTGCCCAGGGGTACATCACTCAATCGGTCGGCGGCCTGGGAGGGCTTCGCCGGCACACCGGTTACGCTTTTTGCGGCTGAAACTTCCTGCCGCGCTCCTCCCCCCAGCCTTTCAGGTTAGCCCACACAGTGTGTGAGGATACTAACTCACAACTAACACCCGCCAGATTAACGGATGGACATCAGGTAAGCCCTGGTCGAGTTCCACAATGACAGTCGTGGCACGTTTCTTAAGCGTACTCCATTCCTATTATGCCTGTTCCCATCCGATAACACAAGCATCACTCGACAGGAATTTGCAGATTTTTTGCGGACTTTTGCAACTATTGGCGAGCAGCGCCGCTTATTCCGCCGTTTCGCCCTCGGCTTCATAGGGCGGCAGGGCGGGCAGGCCGTACTCCTCGCGGATGATATTCTCGATCGTGTCGGCCAGCGCCGGGTGCTCGCGCAGATATTGCTTGGCATTCTCGCGCCCCTGCCCGATCATCTCGTCCTGATATCGGAAGAACGCGCCGCGCTTGTCGATCACGCCCAGGCTGGATGCGATATCGAGAATATCACCGACCTTGCTGATGCCCTCGTTGAACATGATGTCAAATTCGGCTTCGCGGAACGGCGGCGCGACCTTGTTTTTGGTCACACGCACGCGCGTACGGTTGCCGACCGTCTCGCCGCCGGCCTTGATCGCCTGGATGCGGCGGATGTCGAGCCGCACGCTGGCATAGAACTTGAGCGCGCGTCCGCCGCTCGTGGTTTCGGGATTGCCGAACATCACGCCGATCTTCTCGCGGAGCTGGTTGGTGAAGATCATGGCCGTGTTCGACTGCTTGATCGCGCCGGAGAGCTTGCGCAGGGCCTGGCTCATCAGGCGGGCCTGCAACCCGACATGGGTATCGCCCATCTCGCCTTCGATCTCGGCACGGGGCACTAGCGCGGCCACGCTGTCCAGCACGACGACATCCAGCGCGCCGCTGCGCACCAATGCTTCGCTGATCTCCAGCGCCTGCTCGGCAGTGTCGGGCTGGGAGATATAGAGGTTGTTCACGTCCACGCCGATCCGGGCTGCATAGGCAGGATCGAGCGCGTGCTCTATATCGATAAACGCGCAAATGCCACCGCGCCGCTGGGCCTCGGCAATGGTATGCAGGCAGATCGTGGTCTTGCCGGAGCTTTCCGGCCCATAGATTTCAGTCACGCGCCCTCGCGGAATCCCGCCCACGCCAATCGCAATATCGACGGCCAGCGACCCGGTCGGAATCGCGTCAACATGCAGGTGCGTGGTATCACCCAACCGCACAATGGCCCCATCGCCAAAACGCTTGGTCAGGTCGGCAAGAGCCGCTTCCAATGCCTTATCCCGGCCCTTATCGCTCATTGCTTTCAATACCCTCTGTGGTGGTCTAACTGGGAAGTTGGTTCCGCCGAGTCTACAACGCCTGGGGCTTCTCCGCCACCCTTCGACCTTAAAACTCCTGCCCCGTGAGCGGTGCCTGGCCCACGTCTGCCCTGCGCCTGTCCGCCGCCCCGCGTGGGAAGGCCGGCCTTGTTGGGCCTGGGGCGTTATGCTATAATGCGAGGCGCAGTGGGGAGTCGCCAAGTGGCCTAAGGCAGCGGCCTTTGGAGCCGCCACACGCAGGTTCGAATCCTGCCTCCCCAGCAGATGCGATCGGACGGTTTGCCGGTCGCTTTTTAATTTCGGTTGGATGATCTGGCCGCTGGGGATGTTCTGAGCCTGCTTGACAAGGATTTTTCACTGTGCTACAGTACGGCTCACAAGCGGATTTTCCCGCTTGCCTCTGTGCCAAACTTAAGGTTGAATCCTCAAAGAATTAAGACACGAGGCTTATTTCCAAGACATCAGGAGAGGCACGTTGGCTAAATCACGCAATGACCAGTTGGCAGAACGCTTGCGCGATTTGCAGGTTAGCTCGCCCGATGTAGAAGCCGCCGCGATCGTCAGCGTCGATGGCCTGAGCATGGCATCATCCCTGCCCGGCAATATCGAGGAAGATCGCGTATCGGCCATGTCGGCGGCCATGCTGTCGCTGGGCGAGCGGATTGCGAGCGAGTTGGGGCGCGGGAACCTGGAACAGGTGTATGTTAAAGGCGAGCACGGGTTTGTGATCTTGAGCGCGGTCGGCGAAGAAGCCGTCTTGACGGTGTTGGCGCGCGAGCAAGCCAAGCTGGGCCTGATCTTCCTGGACATGTCGCGCGCTGTCAAAGAACTGGAAAAACTCGTCTAGAGCGCTCGCTGCCAGCGGCTTGGGAAGCTAGCGGTCCAACCTGCACCTTTCTGGCTCTCACGTGGCTGCCCCACGTGGGGTTTTGTTTTTTGCACCGCGCATCACCCGGACCGCTGCTGGCACCAGACTAACCCTGCCACAAGGGGGTAATCGTGGCTGACAAGTCGCAGATTCTAATCGTAGAAGACGACCTCGATCTGGCCGAAATGCTCAATGCCTATTTTCGCGTGCAGGGCTACGAGGTCCAGACGGCGGCCTGGGGCGAAGACGCCGTGCGCATCACGCAGGAAGTCCGGCCCGATCTGGTGGTGCTGGATATCCGCCTGCCGGATATCGACGGCTACGAAGTCTGCCGCCGCCTGCGCTCGCACCGCCGCACGCAGGACGTGCCGATCATCTTCCTGACCGAGAAACGAGACCGTGTAGACAAGCTGCTGGGGCTGGAGCTTGGCGTCGTAGACTACATCACCAAGCCGTTCGATATTCAGGAGCTTCGTCTGCGCGTCCGCAACACGCTCCGCCGTGCCGATCAGGTTTCCGTCAGCAATCCGGTCACGGGCCTGGCCGAAGGGCTGTTCGTGGACGAGCGCCTGATCACCCTGCTCACCGACGATACGCCCTGGTGCGTGCTGCTGATGTCGATTGTGGGGCTGGAAAATTTCCGTGAGATGTACGGTTTTGTCGCGTCCGATGACGTGCTGCGCGCGGTCAGCCTGATGATGAGCAACGCCGTGCGCGATCTGGGCAGCGGCGACGACTTTATCGGCCACCTGGCCCCGCACGATTTCGTCATCGTGACCGATAGCGAGCACTGCACCGCCATCCGCGAGCGGATCGAGACGCGGCTCAGCCAGTCGATGGAATATTTTTACCCGCTCAAGGACCGCGACAAGGCGCGGCAAGCGATGGAAGAGAACCGCCTACGGCTGGCGATCGGTGAAGTCCGGCAGACTGCCGGCCCGTTCAACGATCTTGAGCCGCTCAAAGAGGCGATACTGAAGTCCACCGGCCTCGAAGCCTGAGCCGGTAGGGGTGGGAACAAGAAATCTGCATCGGGGCGCGCTGCGCCTCGCTTTTTTGCCATTCCGGACGAATTCCTAGAAAATTGATTTAACATTAAGGTATAATACAGGATGTTGCCGCGCACGCCGTGTTTGTGCCGCTGCACCCTGTCAGGAGAATTTTCCTTATGTCCCAGCAGCCCGATACGATCCTGATCGTGGATGACGACCCCGAAACCCGCATGCTTCTGAGCGAGCAGGTGTTGGCTTCTGGCAATTTTCGCGTGATCGAAGCCGAGGACGGCCCAGCCGGTCTGGCCCATCTGCGCGACGACCAGCCCGACCTGATCCTTATGAATCTGCACCTGCCCGGCCTTTCCGGGCGGGACGTGCTGGTCGGGCTGAAGGCACAGGGCTATCGCGGCCCGCTCATTCTGATGGCCGAGGCTGGCAGCGAGCGCCATATCGTCGAGGCGTTCCGGCTGGGCGCGACCGACTATATCGCCAAGCCGCTGCGCGAGCCGGAAGCGCTGGCCGCCGTCGAGCGCGGGCTGGGCGAAGTGCGCCTGCGCCGCCAGCGGGGGGAGCTGACCGCCCAACTCCAGGAAGCCAACCAGCAGCTTGAAGCGCGCATCCGCGAGCTGACCACGCTCTACGACATCGGGCAGTCGGTCGCTGCCCTGCGCGAGTTGGAGAGCCTGTTCGAGCGCGTGTTGGAAAGCGTGCTGACCGTCACGGAAGCCGATCACGCCCTGCTGCTGCTCCAGGACAACGAGACGGGCAAGCTCGTGCTGCGCGCCGGCAAGAATATGCATCTCGCCCTGCTGGACCGGCTGGGCGAGCCGGTTGAGGATGATCTGGCCGCGATGGTCATGTCGTCGGGCGAGCCGATGACGCTGGCCGGTGAGAGCCTGCGCCGCTTCAAGCTCTCGCGTGATGTGCACGCCGTCGCCTATGCGCCGCTGGCGGTCCGCAACACGGCCATCGGTGTACTGGTGGCTGGTAATCATGTCAAGCAAACCGGGTTCAATGCCAATCACGGGCGGCTGCTCAAGGCATTGGCCGACTATGCCGCGATCGCGATTGTCAACGCGCAGTTGTTTCGGATGCTGGAAGATCGTGCCCGCGCGATGGAGAACGCGTACCGCGAATTGCAGACCCGCGACGCCGAGCGTGGGCGTCAGCTTCAGGATGTGCTGGGCCGCCTGGCCCGCCCTCTGAGCGCGGTTCAGGCCGAGCTGGGGCGGCTCGCGCAGGGCAGCGATGGACCGCTTCCCCCGGCTGCCGGGCAAAAGCTGAGCACCCTGAGCCAGCACTTGCAGCAGATGGTGGCTCAATTAGCCGCGCTGGCCCAACGCCAGTCCGGCCCCCCGGAGCGGTAGGGCGTCGCGCCGTTCCAGTCCATCATGCAGGGCTTTGTGGAGTAGAGGGTTGACTGGCGAACGTATTTTACTTGTAGAAGATGGAGCAGAGATTCGGCATTTTTTGGCCGATATGGTGCTGCCATCCGCCGGATATGATGTATTGACTGCCGCGAACGGGCGCGAGGGCCTGATCCTGGCGAATGATCTCCGCCCCGACCTGATTATTGCGGATCACCGCATGCCCGAGCTGAGCGGGCTGGAAATGCTGGCCGCGCTGCGGACGCAGGGCCTCGATATTCCCTTCATTCTGATGACCGCCGAAGGCTCTGAGGCGCTGGCCGTCGAGGCGCTGCGCCTGGGGGTCAGGGATTATCTGATCAAGCCCTTCGATCCCGACGACCTGCTGCAAACCCTGGAGCGTGTGCTGCGCGAGCACTGGACACGGCAGATCACGCAAAATCTCCCGGCCCGCCTGCTGGATACCAACGTCCAGTTGGAGCAGCGCCTGCGCGAGCTGGATACCCTGTTCCAGACCAGCAAGCGGATCACCAGCCTGCTCGACCTGGAACCGGTGCTCGATCAGATCGTGAAGTCAGCGGTGCTGCTAACCGGCGCGGACCAGGGCAACCTGATGCTGGTCGATCCGGCAACCGGCGGGCTGTACCTCTATGCTTCGACCGACGCCATCACACCCCGCCAGCCCGTATCGGACCGACTGGCGCAGCAGGTGGTCGAGACGCGCAAAGCCTTGATCTTTGCCGGGGACGACCTGCTGAAGATCAAGACGCACCATCTGGCGCGTGATGTGGTTTACCTGCCGCTGCTGCTCCAGGACGAGGTGCTGGGCGTGCTCGGCGTAACCAGCTATCAGACCAGCGGCAAGATCGAGCAGCATCGCGTGCAGCTGCTCGGCGTGCTGGCCGACTTCGCCGCGATCGCGCTCGACAATGCCCGCCTCTACACCGCCACCCAGCACGAGCGCGACACACTCGACACGATTCTGCGCGATGCCGAAGATATCATCCTGGCGGTGGACGCTGACAATCGGCTCATCTTCTGTAACCCGGCGGCCAGCGCGGCGTTTGGCCTGGGCACGGATACGGCCTGCGGGCAGCCTATTGGTGACGTGGTTGAGCACCCGGAACTGCTGGACCTGTTTGATCAGGCGGGCAAACACAAGAGCAGCCGCAGCGGCGAGATCACGCTCGACGGCGGCAGCCGCACGCTCAACGCCCACCTGACCGTGATCGAGCGGGTCGGCAAGGTGGCCGTGATGCAGGACATCACCCATCTCAAGGAACTGGACCGGATCAAGAGCGAGTTCGTCACCACCGTGTCGCACGATCTCCGCTCGCCACTGACCGCGATCCTGGCCTATGTGGAGCTGATCACACGCAGCGGGCCGCTGAACGAGCAGCAGCAGGAGTATGTGCGCCAGATTCATGTCAGTGTGCGCTCCATCACCGGGCTGATCTCCGACCTGCTCGAACTGGGCAAGATCGAGGCCGGGTTCGACCAGAGCCGCGAGCTGACCCGGCTGGAGCCGATCATCCAGCAGGCGATAGACGGCCAGCGCCCACAGCTTCAGAAGAAGGCGATCGATCTGCGCGTCTCGGTTGCCGAACATCTGCCGCCGCTGCTCGGCAACCCGCTGCGGATACGGCAAATGGTCAACAACCTGCTCGAAAACGCGATCAAGTACACGCCCGAACACGGCAAGGTCCGCGTGTCGCTCGAAGCCGACGCGGAATTCCTGGTGCTGCGCGTGTTCGACACCGGGATTGGCATCCCCAAGCAGGACCAGCCGTACATCTTCGACAAGTTCTACCGCACCGAGCAGGCCATCAGCGACTTTGCTGGGACCGGACTGGGGCTGTCGATTGTCAAGGGGATTGTGGACCAGCACAGCGGTCGCATCTGGGTCGAGAGCCAGGTCGGCAAGGGCAGCGTCTTCACCGTGATGCTGCCGAGCTACAATCACGCCTCAGAGCGCAGCGCCGCCCGCTGAAACGCCGCGCCCGCTTTATCTACTCTATAAGAAAAAATGAGGCCGCCCCAGGGGACGGCCTCGTGTGTTTTAAGCGGGTGCCGGGTCCGGTTTACTCGGTCGGCTGGAAGGATTCCTGAATCTCGTTGGCGGTGTTGGTCAGCTCGGTGAGCGCCGTCTCAACGTCGCCACCACCGGCCAGCAGATTGTCAAACGTCGCTTCCGCTTCGTCGCGGATCACGTCGTAGCTGGCAAGCTGCGGCTCGACCATGGTTTCGCCCTGGATCAGGTTCCACGCGTCTTCGTACTGCGGGAAGTCTTCGAACAGGGTCCCCATGTTCTCGGCGGTCGAGAAACGAACCGGGTAGTAATTGCTCACCTCGGCCCACTTGGCCTGCTGCTCGGACTCGGTCATCCAGCGGACGAACAGCCACGCGGCCAGCTGGCCTTCGGGGGTGGTGCGCGGGATGCTCACGCTCGCGCCGTAGACGTTCGCCACAGGCGTGCCATCGTACGGAATGAAGCCCACGTGCCACTCGAACGGCTCGGCGAAGGCTTCTTCGATGCCCGAACGGATGAAGGGCAGGCCCGAGGTCGAGCCGGTGTAGAACAGCGCGCGGCCCGCCGTGAAGTTGTTCTGGTCGCCAAACTGCTCGGCGATCAGCCCGGCGCACCCATCGTTGTAGAGGTCCACCATGGTCTGCATGAACTCGATGGTTTCGGGGCTGTTGTAGACAAACTGGCCGTTTTCATAGACTTCACCGCCCAGCGCAAAGGTCGCGGCGGCGATGAACGAGGCGTCGGTGCGGACGGTGTAGCCGATGGTGTCTTCACCCTCATAACCACTCCAGCCCTGCTCGGTGAAGGCGCAGGCCATCTCGCGGAATTCTTCCCACGAGGTGGGCGGGCCGTCGAAGCCGAGTTCTTCCAGCGCGGTCTGATTGTAGTAGAGCGCCTCAGACGAGCGGTTGGGCGGGAAGCCGATGCGCGCTGTGCCATCGGGGGTGTAGTCCTGGTTGTAGAAGCCGGGGATGAAGTCCGCGATCTCGGCTTCGTTCAGGCCCCACTGCGGGTCAAGCACATACTCGTCCAGGTCATCCACCAGGCCGTTCGCCAGATGGTAGGCGGCGGCGTTGTTCTGGTAGGCAACCACGAGGTTGGGCACATCGCCCGTCGGGATGCCGGCAATCATCTTGTTGTAGATATCGCCATAGCTGCCCTGGTTGGATGCTTCCATCGTGATGCCCCAGGGATTGTTGGTGTTGAATTCATCAATAATCTGGGTCAGAAATTCTTCACGGCCACCGGTGTGATTGTGCCACCAGGTGATCGTCTGGCCGCTGGGATCAACGCCTGCCAGCGGGCCTTCGGCTGCCGGCTCGGTGGGCAGATCAAACGTGCGGACAAAGCCGCTGTCATCCTGAGCGGCAGTCTTGCCAAGCACGGGCAGGGCCAACGCCGCCACCAGCACCAGGGTAATCACGATACCCCATTTACGCATTTGTGCCTCCTTAAGATTGGAAACTGTTATGGATGTGGAAAAACGTGCAAACGCCCAAGTTGAGACTCTACATTAGCTGGGTGAAGAAAACCACAACGGAAGGTAAAGTACAGCGAAAGTCCAGGTTAAATAATATTATGGATGAGCCACCTCCCACTTGTGCCAGCCGCTCACAGCGTGTAGGTAACTTACTATCGAGAGTCTATACCGGATCGCCTTGTTCGACAAGAAACCGTCGCCAGAGTGTGCCGCGTGTGGTATGCTAGCGGCCAGCGAAAAACCCAGTGTGAGGAGAAAGAGTCTGTGGGCTTCCTGAAAAGACTGTTTGGGGGCCGGAGCGACGGCGAGGACAAAGACGGCCTCTACTATTACATTCGCTCGAATACCAGCGGCGAGGTGATCCGGCTGCGGCTGCACCGCTATAACGACCTCTCGCCAGCCGACGATTACGAGAGCTATCACGTCCATAAGACCATCGTCGGCGAACGGGGCTTTGATCGCATCGAGGCCGACTTCTTCTTCGACAAGCGCCGCAACCTGGTCAATGTCGAGCTTCAGGGCGGCACGCTGGTCGAGCGCGAAGACTACGACGCCTATCTGGCCCAACGGCAGACACCGACCGAGTCCGGCAGCTAGACCCGCGCCTGTTTGAGCCGCATCGCAAGGAATAAGACGCCGTGAGCACCACGCGCCAACCTTCGCGCACGCTGATCCTCTTCGACGTGGACGGCGTGCTTGTGCATCCAGTCGGCTACAAAAAAGCGCTGCACGACACGCTCGATTATTTCGCGGCCCAGATGGGACTGGGCGGCCTGGGCCTGGACGATCATGAGATCGGCGTGTTCGAGGCGTGCGGCATTACGAACGAGTGGGATTCGGGCGCGCTGTGCCTCAGCACGATTCTGCTGGCGGCGCTCAGTGAGCGTCCCGACCTGCGCCGCGCCACCCTGGACGAGACACTGGCCGCCGTGCGCGCCGCCGGGCTGCGGATCGCCCGGCCCGACTTCACCACCCTGGCGCGCGAGATCGTGCAGCGCAACACCGACCACCAGGTTCCCGCCGCGCTAGGCCTGACCCTGCTGGCCGACCGCACCGACGCCGCCAACCTGCCGCTGCTCTCGGCCCTGCTGGGAGATGTGTATTCGCTGGAAACGCCCACCACGCGCGTTTTTCAGACGCATACGCTCGGCAGTGAGCATTTCGCCGCCGCCTATGGGCAGCCCGCCCCACTGGAGCGCGAGAGCTATCTGAAGACTCACGACATTCCGCTGCTCGACGCCGCTCACCGCGATCACCTGCTCCAGTGGGCCGCTCAGCCGGGGCACGGCGCGGTGATCTTCACGGCCCGCCCCAGCCTGCCACCTGCCGATCTGCCGGACGAAAGCGGCAGCGGCTATGCTCCCGAAGCTGAGCTGGCCGCCGAGCTGGTCGGGCTGCACGGGCGGCTGCCGTTGATCGCATCGGGGCGGGTCGGCTGGCTGGCCCAGCGCAACCGGCGCGTCGTCGCAGACTATGTCAAACCCTCGCCGGTCCAGGCACTCGCCGCGATCGGAGCCGCCGCTTCCGGCGTCGAGAGCGCGGCCCTCGAAGCTGCCGCCGATCTGTATGAGCGCGATATCCTGTCCGGCCCGCTGGCGGCATTAGCTGGCGGCTTCACGCGCGTGATCGTCTTCGAGGATGCGGTGCCGGGCATCCGGGCGGTGCAGTTGGCCGTTGAGCGGCTGCGCGCCGCCGGGCTGTCGATCGCGTTCGAGGGGATCGGCGTCTCGTCCCACACCGATAAGCGCGCGGCGCTGGCCGAGATCGCCGTGCATGTCGTGGACGATGTCAACACCGGGCTGGATCTGATCCTCACCGCGTAACATTCACCGCGCAAACAACGCGAAATGCTGCGGTATGGGGCTGGCCCACGCCGCAGCACTCCGATCAGTTGCTCACAAACTGCGCCAGGAGAACGCCGCTGGGGGTTCTGCGGGCGCTGTCGATTGGGTGGTTAGGCGCCCTGGCCCGGCGTAGCCGCGGGGGTGCCGTCGGGGGTCGCGTCGGGCGTCGTATCCGGGGTGGTGTCAGGGGTCGTGTCCGGCGTGCTGGTAGCGGTGTCAGTACCCGTGCCCAGGCCGGTCCCCGTCTGGCCGGTCACGCCGCCGGTCGCCAGCGGATTCACCCACAGGTAGGGCGAAGCGAACCAGGTCTGCCCGGCAAACATCGCCGCATTCGGAATCTGACGGCCACCCGGCTCCGTGTACAGGGCCGTCGAGCACGAGAGCGAGATCAGGACATCCTGGCGGCGGCTGAAGTCAACGCCGGTGGCCTGATCCGCCTGGGCAGCCTGAGCCTGGCTGATGCTCTCGCTGCGGGTGTCCTGCCAGGTAATGGTTGCCAGGGCCGGCAGGCCGTTCACGCACTCCGCCGGGATATAGACCGGCGCGCCGACATTGGTGACACGAACCTCAACCCAACGCTGGTTCGGGCCGAACTGGCCGCCGTCCTGCGCCCACACCGAAGGTGCTATGGCGAGCAGCGCCGCCGCGATCATCACAACCGCAAGCCCAGCAGCGGTCACTGTCAGGGGACGATTTTTCAGCATATCACAACTCTCCCTTGTTTCATTATCTGTACTTAAGCCAACAGTAAGGATGCTACTCGAAGGTCCCCAAAGCCAAACCGCCCAGGTGGCCTATTTTGGCATGGACTCTTTGGCCCTACTTTGGTAGGCTACATGGCTTATGCCGCGCAACGGCACGACCGGGTTGGCGTACTGGGGGATGTGGCATAGTTGTAAAAAATCCGATAAGAAGCTGCCAGCAGCCTGCCAGACCCGTATAATCTGTGGGTCCGGGCGCTGAACAGCGCTGAGCAAGGAAGCATCATGGCCGAACTACTCGACTTCATCCGCACAACGATTGAGCAGATTATCGAAGCGCTGGGCTATCCGGGCATCGCCCTGGTGATGCTCATCGAGAACATCTTCCCGCCCATCCCGTCCGAGGTCGTCATGCCCTTCGCCGGATTCCTGGTGGCCGATACCGGGCACCTGAGCTTCGTCGGGATTGTGATCGCCGGGACGCTTGGCTCGGTGTTGGGCGCAATCCTGTTGTACTGGATCGGGGCCTGGGCGGATGAAATCGTCGTGCGGCGCTTCGTGCGGCGCTTTGGGCGCTATTTTTTGCTGGACGAGGGCGATCTGGATCGCGCGCTGGGCCTTTTCGCGCGCCATGGTGAGATCATCGTGTTCGTGGGCCGGGTGATCCCGGTCGTGCGCAGCGTGATTTCTATCCCGGCGGGGATGCAGCGCATGTCGTTCGGGCGCTTCCTGGTGTTTACGGTGCTTGGCTCAACGGTCTGGACGACCGCGCTCAGCTATGCGGGCTACATTCTGGGCGAAAACTGGGAACATGTGCTGGAATTCGTGGACAGGTACCAGTTCGTGACGCTGATCGTCATCGGAATCGCGGTAGTCGTGTTCGTCGCACTGCGCCTGCGCAGCCGCCTGACCGGCAGCGAAACCGGCAGCCTCTTCCGCAGCCCGAAGAAGGGCAGTGCGAGCGAGTGGGAATAGGATCGGAACCGGTATTGTCCCGGCGCAGGAATCACACCTGCGCCGTTTTGATTCAGGATGGCCGGTGGCGGCGCTCCAGCTCGGCGGCGACGTCCTGGGGAGACAGGCCGCGCTGGGCGAGCAGCACCAGGCAGTGATAAGTCAGGTCGGCCAGCTCGGAGATCACGCGCTCGTCGCCCTGCCCCTTGACCGCCAGGATCACCTCGACCGCCTCTTCGCCAATCTTCTTGATGATCTCGTCCTCGCCCAAGTCCAGCAGCCGGTTGGTATATGATTCCGGCTGGGGATGGGCCTTGCGATCCTCGATCACGGCAAACAGCCGCGCCAGTGTGTCAGTCACCGATCTCCTCCAACTCGCGAAAGAAACAGCTCACCGCGCCGGTATGGCAGGCCGGGCCAGCCGGGCGCACCTTGACCAGCAGCGTATCGCCGTCGCAGTCGGCCCAGATGCCGGTGACGGTCTGCGTGTTGCCGCTGGTCGCGCCCTTGTGCCACAACTCGCCCCGGCTGCGGCTCCAGAAATGTGTCTCGCCGGTGGCACGCGTCCGGCGCAGGGATTCGGCGTTCATCCAGGCCACCATCAGCACCAGCCCCCTCTCGGCGTCCTGCACCACCGCCGGGATCAGCCCGTCGGCGTTCCACTTCAGGCGCGCGATGATTGTCTCAAGCGCGTCCATCGTCGGCCCCCGCCAGCCGGACCGGCACCCCGCAGCCGTGCAGGTAGCTTTTCACCTGCCCGACGCTGAGCTGCTTGTAGTGGAACAGGCTGGCCGCCAGCGCCGCATCGGCTCCGCCCGCCACCAGCGCATCGCGGAAGTGCTCCAGCGCCCCGGCCCCGCCCGACGCGATCACCGGGATGCTGACCGCGTCGCTAACCGCGCGCGTGAGCGGAATCTCATAGCCGTCGCGCGTTCCGTCGCGGTCCATGCTGGTCAGCAGAATCTCGCCCGCGCCGCGCCGCTCGACCTCGCGCGCCCACTCGATCGCATCGATCCCGGTCGGGGTGCGCCCACCGCTGACGTACACCTCATAGTTCGCGCCGTTCCAGCGCGCATCGATGGCGACGACGATGCACTGCGAGCCGAAGCGCTCCGCACCCTCGCCGATCACATCGGGATTGCGCACCGCCGCGCTGTTGACCGCGATCTTGTCGGCCCCGGCCAGCAGCGTCGCGCGCATATCCTCGACCGTGCGCAGGCCGCCGCCCACGCAGAACGGGATGAAGATCGCATCGGCGACGCGCCGCACCACGTCGAGCATCGTCTCGCGGCCCTCATACGTGGCGGTGATGTCGAGAAAGACCAGCTCGTCCGCACCCTCACGGTCGTAGATCGCGGCCTGCTCGACCGGATCGCCCGCGTCACGCAGGTTCACAAAATTGATGCCCTTGACGACGCGCCCCTCGTGCACGTCCAGGCAGGGGATAATCCGTTTGGCCAGCATAGTATCTCCTTATTCCTCGCGCCGCAGTACCAAACAGCGATAGCGCGCGAACAGCGGACGCGTGTGCTCGTTAACATCGGCGTGGATGGCGACTAGTGCCGCGACCTGCGCGCCCTGGCGCTCGATCAGCGCGGCGGCGGCCTGCATCTGCGCGCCCGTCTCGATCCACTCATCGACCAGCAACACGCGCGTGCCATGCCGGATCATGTCGTGCCGGATTTCCAACTGCTTGGCCTGGTTCGAATAGTCGGTGAACGTGACCCGGTCCGCGTCAACCGGCAGCTTGCCGCCCTTGCGAATGGTAACCAGTCCTACGCCGCAGCGCAGTGCCAGCCCTGTGCCCAGAATGAAGCCCAGCGCGTCGATGGCCGCCACCACGTCGAACGGCACATCTGCGACCAGGGCCGCCAGGTCATCGAGCAGCGCGGAAAACGCCGCAAAGTCGGCAAACAAGGGTGTGACATCGTCGCGCGGCCCCGGCGTGTCAGAGTCGATCCGGTTAAGGTAATCGTTCATTATCCCCTGCCGCTGCACCCACGCATCCGCTAGCGTGATCACGCCCGCGAGACGGCCCCTTCAATCGCCAATGAAACTGAATACGCGCCACAGCACCATCACAAAGAATACCAGGCTGGCGATCACGTCCACCGCCAGGCCGGACAGCGCGAACCGCACCACAACGATCAGCACGCCTGCCGCCACAAACACCTTGCCGATGCGCGCCTCGCGGGCCTGCCATTCGGGCCGCTTGAGCGGAGTCGCACCGCGCCCTTTGGCCGCCCGCACATACATGCTGCGCAGCCATTCCGGCGTCTCCAGGAAGATCAGCCCGGCAGCGATCAGCACGACGCCATACCAGATCACGTCCAGCAGCATGTGGATTCTCCGCTATGGGCGCGCCGACGCCACCCGGATCGCATCTTGCAGGCTCAGCTTGCCTTCATACAGCGCCTTGCCGATCACCACGCCCGCGATCCCGCCGACCTGCCACAGCGCGATGATGTCGTCCAGCGACGCCACCCCGCCCGACGCGATCACGTCCAGGCCGGTTTCGCGCGCGAGTTTGGCCGTCGCGCCGACATTCACACCGGAGAGATCGCCGTCGCGGCTCACGTCGGTATACAGGGCATGGCGCACGCCATCCGCCGCCAGCCGCCTGCCGAGATTGACGGGCGTCCACAGGCTGGTTTTCTGCCAGCCGTGCGTGGCGACCCAACCATCTTTCGCGTCGAGCGCTACCGCGACCGCGTCCGCGCCCCAGCGCCGGATCGCCTGCCCGGCCAGCGACGGATCGCGCACGACCGGCGTGCCCAGGATCACGCGCCCGGCCCCGGCATCAATCGCCCGCTGCGCGTCATCCAGCGAGCGCAGCCCGCCGCCGAACTGGACCGGCAGCCCCAGCGCCGCGATCTGTTTCAGCGTATCCACCGCCAGCGCCGCCTCGCCCAGCGCGCCGTCGAGATTGATCACGTGCAGCCATTCTGCCCCGGCGGCCTGCCAGCGCTCGGCCACCGCGACCGGATCGTCGCCGTGCACCGTCTCCTGATTGGGATCGCCGTGCAGCAGCCGGACCACGCGCCCCTGCCGAATGTCGATTGCCGGATAGACGATCATGCACTCATCTCCACGAAGTTCTTCAGGATTTGCAGCCCGACCGACTGGCTTTTTTCCGGGTGAGGCTGGATGCCGTAGATCGTGCCGCGCGCGACGACGGAAGCGTATTCGATCCCGTAGTCGGTCAGTGCCAGCACATCCGCCGGATCGCCCGCCTCGACATAATACGAGTGCACAAAGTAGGCATACGCCCCGTCCGCGACTCCGGCCAGCAGCGGATGTGACTGCCGGACCTGAAGCTGGTTCCAGCCGGTGTGCGGCACTTTCAGGCCGTTGGCGGCGAAGCGCGTCACGCGGCCCGGCAGCAGCCCCAGCCCGGTATGCTGGCCCATCTCGTCGCTGGCCTCGAAAAGGTACTGCATCCCCAGGCAGATGCCGATCAGCGGCACGCCTGCCGCGGCACGCTCCTTGAGCGGCTGCTCGAAGCCCGCCGCCCGCAGCGCCCTCATGCCTGCGCCGAACGCGCCGACGCCCGGCAGCACGATCTTCTCCGCCCCGGCGAGATCGTCCGGCGTGCTGGCCGTGACCACATCCGCGCCCAGATGCACGAGCGCGTTCCGCACACTGCGCAGATTGCCTGCCCCGTAGTCTACGATTGCGATCATGTGCTCATTTGGCCTCCCGCCAGTTATAAACCATCAACCGCTGTTCGACCGTTTCCGGCGAGCCGCTGCGCAGCCGCTCTAATTTCTGTAGGGCCGCGTCGCCGCTCAGGCCATGCCGCACAAAGTAACACCCCACTACCGTCCCGGTGCGCCCGATCCCGCCCCAGCAGTGAACGTAGACCACATGCCCGCCGCTCAGCGCCGCGTCGATCGTGTCCAGGATGTCGCGCATCCCCTCGACCGCCGGCACATACATATCGCGGATCGAGCGCCGCTGGTAGTGCGCGCCTTCGGGCAGCAGCGGCTCATACGATTCGCGCTCGCCGGGCTGCGTCAGGTCTACAAAGAACGTTATCCCGGCTTCGAGCAGGCGCGCCAGCCGCTCCTGCGTTTTCTCCCGGTCCCACGTGCCAGGATACGGCCCGGCCAGCAGCTTGCCTTCGACTGCCCAATATGCACCAGGGATCACCGGGTGTTCGGGTTCATCACTCACTAACCATGCTCCTGTTCACGCCCCCACTTATTCATCATGGCGGCCCTCGTCCAGAGCGATCAGCCGGTCGGCCAGCGCTATGAAATCGTCCACCCGCCAGATTTTATGGCTCATCAGCGGCCATTCCCCACACAGCGCCGCCATCCAGCGCGGCGGAATCGCATCGATCCCATAGGCCGCCCCGGCCAGCGCGCCCACCACCGCCCCGGCGGTATCGGCGTCGTTGCCCAGGTTGACTACGTGCACCAGTGCTTCTTCGAACGAGTGCGTGCTGAGCAAGCCCCACACGGCGCTTTCGAGCGTGTGGCGCACCCAGCCGGTATTCGCCAGCTCGTCGCGCCCCCGGTCAGCCGATCCCTGGATCATCTCCCAGAACGACTCGGGCATCTTGACCAGCGCCGCCGCGTTCAGGACAGCGTGCTCCGGTGAGTGTCCGTGCAGCAGATGGTAGATCACGGCGTTGACGAACGCGCACGCCGTCAGGCAGTCGGGATGCGCGTGGGTGACGCGGCTCTGCTTCCAGCTATCGACCAGCAGATCATCGAGGCGGCTCTGCTGGGCCAGCGCGACCGGCCAGGTGCGCATCAGCGAGCCGTTACCGGCGGCATCGGGGCGCTCCTGCTGGACGGCGTCCACCGCTTCGTCCCAGAACTCGCCCCGCGCCATACGCGCCAGCACGCTGCGGGTGTGCAGCCCGATGTCGCTTGGCGCAGCGCGGAACCACGCGACAAAGCGGTAGGCGAGATCGCTCGCATCGAGCGGGGTCTGCTCCAGCAGTGAGTCGGCCAGTGCCAGCGCCATTTCGGTATCGTCGGTGAAGGTGCCCGCCGGGAGCCGCCCCGCGATCATCTCGCGGACCAGATCATCGGGTGGGCGCGGCGGCTTGAACTCCAGCGGCATTCCCAATGCATCGCCCACCGCCGCCCCGACCGCACAGCCGCGCGCGCGATCCTGAAGCGTCAGATCCGTGTCGGGCTGCCGGCGCCCGGTGCCGTTGCCGCTCATCCGGTCAGCGTCCCTTTGGTGCTGGCAACGTCGCTGCGACGCGCGTCGAAGGCAACCGCCGCGCTGAGCGCCCGCCCCAGCGCCTTGAACAACGCCTCGGCCTTGTGGTGATCGTCGCGCCCGTAGAGCACGTGGGCGTGCAGATTCATGCGCCCGTGTACGGCAATCGTTTCGAGCACGTGCGCCACCAGCGACGTGGGCAGTATACCAATTGCCGGGGCGGTGAAATCAGCCTCGATCACGGCGTAGGGCCGCCCGCTCAGGTCGATCACCACCCGTGCCAGCGCCTCGTCCATCGGGACATAGGCCCAGCCCATGCGCGTAATCCCCTTGCGGTCGCCCAGCGCCTCGTCCAACGCACGCCCCAGGCAGATCGCCACGTCCTCGGCGGTGTGGTGCGCGTCGATATGCAGATCGCCGCTGGCGTGCACAGTCAGATCGAACAGCCCGTGTACCGCGACGTGATGCAGCATATGGTCGAAGAACCCCACGCCCGTCTCAATCACCGCCGCCCCGCCGCCGTCCAGGTTCAGCGACAGTTCAACATCTGTCTCGTTGGTGTGCCGCGTTACCGTCGCGACTCGTTTGATCACGATTTCGCCCGTCTCCTCTCACACCTGATGATCGGCCAACACCTTGCGCAGCGCCGCGAGCAGCGCGTCGGTCTGCTGCGGCGTCCCGGCACTGATGCGGATATGATCTCGCAGACCGGGCTTGTTATAGTACCGCACCAGGACGCCCTCTGCCTCTAACGCGGTGCGCAGATCGGCGGCGGCCAACCCTTCGACGCGGCACAACACAAAGTTGCTCCGGCTGGGATAGGGCTGCAGGAAGGGAAAAGCCGCCAGCTCGCGTTCCAGGCGCTCCCGCTCGCTTATGATGCGCTGCACGTTGGCTTGCAGCGCGGGCAGATCTTGCAGCGAGGCCCGCGCCGCCGCATCCGCCGCCACGTTGAGATTATAAGGCTGCTTGATTTTCCACAAATGGGCCATCAGGTCGAGCGGGAAGATACCGTAACCGGCGCGCAGCCCGGCCAGCCCGGCCCATTTGCTGAAGGTGCGCAGTACGATCAGGTTGGGCGTGTGCGGCACGCGCACGGCAAAACTGGCCGTCCCGCTGAACTCGGCATACGCCTCGTCCAGCACGACTACTAACGGCAGCGCCAGCAGCCGGTCCAGCACGTCGGGCGCGATCAACCCGCCGTCGGGGTTGTTGGGCGAGCATAGGAACAGCAGCCGGGCGTCGTGCTCGTGCGCTGCCGCTTCGATGGCGGGCACGTCCAGCGAAAAGTCGGCGCGGCGCGGCACCGCGATCATCTGCGCGCCGACCAGCGCCGCGTCGAACTCGTACATGCCGAAGGTGGGCGGGCAGTTGATCACCCCGTCGCCGGGCGCGATGAACAGCCGCAGGATCAGGTCGATCAGCTCGTCCGCCCCGGCCCCGACCAGGATATGCCCGGCGCTCACGCCGACATAGTCTTGCAGCAGCGCGCGCAGTTTGCGCGATTCCGGGTCGGGGTAGATGTTCACCACGCCGCGCAGGTCCGCCAGCGCCGCCAGCGCGCCCGCCGAGGGGCCGTAGGGGTTCTCGTTGGCGTCCAGCTTGACGATCTCGTTTATGGGGCGGCCCAGGCGCTCGCTGAACACTTCCAGCGAGGCGGTGGGGGTATAGTGCTCCATCGCCGCGATATCGGGGCGGATACGCACTTTTTCGCGGGTTTGCTGTATCTCGGTCATGCTGTCCTCTCCCTCACACGGGCCGCGCCCGCGCTAACCTCGCCCAATACGCGCTTCGGCGGCGGCGGCGTGCGCGGTCAGGGCCTCGGCGCGCGCCAGGACTGCCGCCGCGCGGCTCAGCTCAGACACGGCAGCCGGGTCCAGCCCGATCAGACTGGTGATCTTCACGAAGTCGAGCACGTTCAGCGGCGAGGCAAAGCGCGCCGTCCCGCCGGTCGGCATGACGTGGCTCGGCCCGGCCACGTAGTCGCCCAGCACCTCGAACGATCCTTCGCCCAGGAAGATGCCGCCCGCGTTGCGCACCGCGCCGATCCAGCGCCAGGGATCATCCACCAGCAGGCACAGATGCTCGGCGGCATATTCGTTCGCCACCTCAAACGCCTGCGGCAGATCGCGCACGATCATGGCCCCGCTGCGGCTGCGCATCGACTGCGCGATGATCTCAGCGCGGCTGAGGTCTTCCATCCGGCGTGCGACTTCTGCCGACACTGCCTCGGCCAGCGCCCGGCTGGGCGTCACCAGCAGCGCCGAGGCCACCACGTCGTGCTCGGCCTGGGCCAGCAAATCCGCCGCCGCCAGGCCCGGATCGGCGCTCCCATCCGCGATGACCATCGTCTCGGTCGGCCCTGGCAGGCCGTCGATCCCCACGTCGCCGAAAACCTGCTGCTTGGCGAGCGTCACGAACAGGTTGCCCGGCCCGACGATCTTCGCCACGCGCGGCACAGTCTCGGTGCCATAGGCCAGCGCCGCGATCGCCTGCGCCCCGCCGACGCGGATCACCTTGCGGAGGCCGCACACCGCCGCCGCCGCGAGGATCACCGGGGGCACCTGGCCCGTGCCGCGACCGGGCGGCGTCACCAGCACGATCTGCTCGACACCGGCCACCTGCGCCGGGATGACACTCATCAGCAGCGAAGACGGCAGCGGCGCGGTCCCGCCCGCAACATACACCCCGACCGAATCCATAGGCCGGACCAACTGCCCCAGCGAGCCTTCCGCTCCGGCATCGATCCAGCCGGTGACGGGCTGCTTACGGTGGAAGGCTTCGATCCGCCGGGCGGCCAGACGCAGCGCGTCGGCCACGTCCGCCGGAATCTGATCGAGCGCCGCGTCGATCTCGGCTTCGGGCACGGCCAGATCGTCCAGGTCCGCCCCGTCGATACGCCGGTTCCAGTCGTACAGCGCGGCGTCGCCCTGCTCGCGCACACTGCGGATGATGCGCGTCACCGCCTCGGCGGGCATGATCCGCTCCCCGAACAGCTTCTCCAGACTGTCCATGATCCAGGCCGGGACCTCAACCTCGTTCAGCGAGCGGCGCTTGAGCACCGTTGCGCGGGCCTCGTCCAGATCGTCGAAAATCGGTAGAATCGTGTCGCTGCTCATCCCTGGTTTGACTCCTCGGTGTTCAGCTCGGCTAACAGCCGCTGGTAGCGCTCTGGCAGTTCCTCAAAAATATACGTCACCGGCGTGACGACCACGCCGCTCCCCCCGATGGCGCGTATCTGGCGGATCGCGTCATACAGCTTGTGATGCGAGACGACCAGGTTGATCGCCCACCAGTGCGAGCGGATCTCGCGCGTCATCATCGGCGCGAAGGTTGGCCCCTGCAGCCCGCCCAGGTCCGGCTGGCTGTAGATGCGCTGGCGCAGATCGTCGGCGTGCTCGCCGCGAATATTGGCGAAGATCATATACTGGCCCCGCGCGCGCATATGCGCTTCGACGAATTCGAGCATCTGCCGGGTGACGGCCAGCACGTCGGGCCGGGATTCCAGCGCCGCCCGGCTGCCGATCAAAATCGCCTGCGAGTTGAGGATGGTTCCCCCATCCAGCGGTCGCAGGCGATTCTCGCGCAGCGTGGTGCCGGTGCTGGTGATATCGGCGATGAAGTCGGCATAGCCGATGGTCGGGGCCGATTCCAGCGCGCCGTCGGAACTGACGATGCGCACATTCGCGACGCCCGCATCGCGCAGGAAGCGTTCGACCGAGGCCGTATACTTGGTCGCGACGCGCAGCGGTTGGAGCGCCGTCCGGCGCGCGAGATCGGGCACGGTGCGCACATCGTCCCAGTCGTCGGGCACGGCCACCACCAGCGAACACTCGCCATAGCCCAGCCCCTCGTGGATCACGATCACGGCTTCGGGGCGGTCGTGGAGCGTCTCGGCCAGCGCGTCATAGCCGGTGATGCCGAGATCGACATCGCCCGCCGCCACGCTGATCGGGATATCGCGCGCCCGCTGGAACAGCACCAGCACGCCCGGCAGCTCCGGGATGGTGGCGCTGTACTGGCGCGGATTGGTCTTGTTGACACGCAGCCCGCATCCGGCCAGGAAGCCGAGCGTCTCGTCTTCCATGCGGCCCTTGCTCGGCAGCGCGATGCGCACCTGTTCTTGCATGATCACTCTCCTGGGCGGCACAGCGCCCGGCCCTGCTGTAGAAACCAAAAACGCCCCCCGGCAGACCGAGGGGCGTTAGAATGCACAAAAACGGTTTAGTCGCTCAGGCGCACCTACACTCCACCACCGGGCCGGAAGCCAGGGGCGTTCTCGTGATGATGGTGAGCGTGGGTGTGCGTTCCTGATAGCATGCCGTCCAGTATAACGAGCGCGATCGCGGCTGTCAATGCGACACTTTACACAAACGCGCGCGGCACGCTGGCCCGGAAAAGGATAAAATGGGCGTGTTGCGAGCAAGCCGTTGGGCGATGTGGCTGCATGGACGGAGAGTGAAGGCTTGAAACCAGCATTGATTGTGCACGGCGGCGCGTGGAAGATCGCGCCTGAGACGCACGCCGCTCACCTGCGTGGGACGCGCGCCGCCGCCGAAGCGGGCTGGAACATCCTGGGCGCGGGCGGCTCCGCGCTGGACGCCGTCGAGATGGCGGTGAGCGTGATGGAAGACGATCCCACCTTCGACGCGGGCGTGGGCAGCGTGCTCAACTGCGTGGGCGATATCGAGCTGGACGCGATCATCATGGACGGGCGCACGCTGGCGCTGGGCGCGGTCGCGGCGGTGCGCAACATCCCCAACCCGGTCCGGCTGGCGCGGGTGATCATGGAAGACACCTACCATACGCTCCTGGTGGGCGACGGTGCGCGCCGTTTCGCCGAGCAGAAAGGGATGCGGCTCTGCGCCCAGGCCGAGCTGACCGTCCCGCGCGAGGTCGAGCGCTACCGCCGCCTGCAAGAAATCCCCAACTACCACCCCGCCGACGAGTTCACCCCCAACCCGATGGACACGGTCGGCGCGGTCGCTATCGACGCCAGCGGCAACGTCGCGGCGGCCACCTCAACCGGCGGCGTGCACTTCAAGCTGCCGGGCCGTGTGGGCGATTCGCCGCTGGTTGGGTCGGGCGCGTATGCCGACAACGAAACCGGCGCGGCTTCGACCACCGGGCACGGCGAAAATATCATGCGCGTGGTGCTCTCCAAAACCGCGACCGATGCCCTGGCGCACGGGATGGACGTCCAGGCCGCCGCCGATTACGCGATCGCGTACCTGCACCG
This sequence comes from Chloroflexota bacterium, assembly GCA_012729765.1. Classification (GTDB taxonomy): domain Bacteria; phylum Chloroflexota; class Anaerolineae; order Aggregatilineales; family Aggregatilineaceae; genus JAAYCM01. The sequence continues at coordinate 111,867 of JAAYCM010000025.1, forward strand.
GCGCGTGGGCGGCTATGGCGGGATCATCGTCGTGGATCGCGCGGGCAACACCGCCTTCGCCTACAACACGCCGCATATGGCGGTCGCGTGGACTGATGCGCAGGGCGCGATTCATGCCCAGATCATGCGGTGAGGCACAGCGATGACACGCCGAATGTTATTCTCAATCATTCTCAGTTTGCTGGCGCTGGCCCTGCCGGGCTGCGGCTTGCTGGAAGACCCGCCGCCGACCGTGACGCCGATCATCGTCACCGCCACCGACCCGGTCCCGATCGTGCCGATCGTCGCCACCGAGACGCCGGGACCGACCGCCGTCGTCGCTGTGACCGATGTCAGCCTGCTGCCGACGCAAGGCCCGCGCACGGAGACCCCGACGCCGCACGCGCCGGCCACCAACACGCCGACCTTCACCCCAACCGCAACCGATACGCCGGTCACGCCGGGTGCAGCGGCCTTCGCGCCGGTGGGCAGCGTGCCCGGCACGGCCCAGGCCGCCGCCGAAGGCGGAGTCAGCGCCCCGACCGGCTGCGCCGGGATGCCGCAGGGCGCGTTCGCCGCCGCCTATCAGGGCGACAGCACGATCCAGGCGGCGCTGGGCTGCGCGCTGGCCGGGGGAACGGGGGCCGTTGGCAGCGCCTACCAGCCCTTCCAGAACGGGATGATGATCTGGCTGGCGTCGCTGGGCACGCAGCCCCAGCCGGTGATCTATGTGCTCTACAACAACGGCACCTACCAGCGCTTCAACGATACGTTTGTGGAAGGCGTCGATCCGGCCAGCAGTGGGGCCGCGCCGCCCGGTGGCCTGCTGGAGCCGGTGCGCGGCTTTGGTAAGGTGTGGCGCAGCAATCCCGGCGTGCGGGATGGTCTGGGTTGGGCGACGGCGGGCGAGTCGGCGGATTCGGCCCAGGTGCAGATGTTCGAGCGCGGCGAAATGCTGAGCAGCTCCGCCGCCGGGCAGGTGTATATCCTGGTCACGGGCGCGCCGGGCACCTGGACTGCGCGCCGCTGACGGCTACCCGTCCAGCGGAATATCCCAGCCCTGCGCCAGGTAGGCTCCCTGCGCGTCCAGCACTTCGACCGTGTCCGGTTCGCCATCGGCCAGCGTATACATCCCTACGCGCAGCGTCACGGCTTCGGGCGGCAGGACCAGATCGACCCACAGGTAGAGCGTATCCCCGGCGCGCCAATACTGCCCCGCCCAGCTAAAGCGGTCGTGCTGGGCGAGACGCTGCCCGCCCGCATCCAGGGCGTGCACCGTCACCTGTGGCGTCACCGCGACCGGGCCGCCCAGTTCCCAGCGCAGCAGCACGCCATCCGCCCGCACGGCATAACCGGTCAGGTGCGCGTCGTTGGCAAAGCGCACCGGCTCGATCGCGCTCACGTCCGCCCACGCGCCCGGCACGGCCTCGCGCAGCACCAGCGGCGCTTCACCGGGCCGCAGCGCGAACACGTCCAGCGCCCCGGCCTGGCAGTCCGATCCTGTGCACAGCCGGAGATCGGGCACGGGCGCGATCAGCAGCAGCGCGTCACCTGCCGGGATCACGGCGGTCTGTGTCCCGTTGGCGAAGCGCACCGACGGCAGCGGGTCGAGCAGCACGCCCCACACCGCCGGGACCTCGTCCACCGGCGCGACCTCGCCCACGCTGACCACAATCACATCCGCCGGATCGCGTGCCAGCAGCGCCGCGCGCGCCTCAAGGAGGTAATGCAGCGGTGTCCCGAAGCCGCCCGGCGTGGCGTGCGCGTCCACGAAGCGCAGAAGCTGCACGACCAGCCCGACTTGCAGCCCGGCGATCACGATCAGCCCCGCCGCCCCGACCGCGCGCAGCCCGCGCCCGGATCGTGCCCACAGCGCCGCGCCGCCCGCGCCCAGCGCCAGATAGGCTGCTGGCATCAGCGGGATCATGTAGTGTGGCGCGACCTCGACCCATTCCCAGGTATAGGCCAGCACAGGCACGATCAGCCACGCCACCAGCACCAGATCGGGTGACGTGCGCGCCCGGCCCCGGCGCAGCGCCCGGCCCGCCAGCCAGACCGCCGCCGCTGCCACCCCCACCGGGATCAGGTCGAGCAGCGGGTAGACATCCGGCACGGTGTCGAGATAGCGCTCGAACTGCTGCGGCCCGGCCAGGGCGTGAATCTCCGTTCCGGCGATCGTCAGGCGCGCGTGATCGAGTGCGGTCGTGCTGATTGCGCGGGTGCGCTCCCCGCCGGAATCCAGCCCGGTGCGCAGCGTATCGAGCGTGAGCAGATCGGCGCGCCACGCCCCCACCAGCGCCGGAACCAGCGTCAGCGCGGCCAGCAGCAGCCCGATCGCCGTGTGCCGCCATGGGAGCCGCCGCGCCCACAGCGCCAGCATGATCACGCTGAGCGGGACGAGCACAAACGCCCCGTAATGAATCTGTACCGCCAGCGCCAGCAGCGGCCAGTGAAGCCAGTGCGCCCAGGTCCGGCGCTCGCCAAAGGCCAGCAGTCCCGTGAACACGACCGCCACGACAAACGGCGGCAGCAAATCCTGCGCCCAGATTTTGCGCGAGTAGATTACCGCCCAGGGGCCGACCGCGTAGAGCAGCGCCGCCAGCACCGCCACGACCGGGCCATAGTAGCGCCGCGCCAGCCGCCACGTCAGCGCCACCGCGATCACGTTCAGCGCGCCGACGAACAGCGTGGCCGGGATCGGGCTGCTGCCCAGGGTGTAGGGGATCGCCATCAGGTAGACATTGATCGGGGGGTTGGGCACGCCGACCGACGAGGCGATGCCCAGCAGCGGCAGATCGCGCCCCTGGGCCAGGTCCAGCGCGAGCTGCGAGAGGTTGGCCTCGTCGCGCTTGAATTCGGTAATGCCGGGTGCGCCAAGCCGCAGCGCCGCTGCCAGCAGCAGAATCGCGACCAGCAGCGGGCGCTCCCACCGTTGGCGCGGCATGACAACCGGATGAATCACAGGGAAATCGTCCTTGGGTTGGGTGGCGGAAGAGGTAGCCGGGCGAGAAGACACCTGCCCCCCTCCCTAAATCCCTCCCCCACAAGGAGAGCGGGACTTGAAAGCCGCAGCTTTGCACCCCTTCCCTCCGTGAAACGTGGGGGAAGGGGCCGGGGGATGGGGGGCATAAGCCGCTAGTCTTCCAAATCTTCCTCGGCGGCGAACGCCTGCCAGGGGCCGTGCATCCCGTCGAAGGTGACGCCATAGTAGACGCGCAGCGAGCCGTCATCACGCTGGACGAGATCGTAACGCATCGCCCCGCCGCGCTTGTAGCGCTTCAGCAGCCCGACGTCGCCGTGCCACTCGACCAGATCGGGATGGACCGGGTTCGACTCCTTCTCGGTGATGGCGTAGTGCCACAGGCGGCGCGCCGAGGAGCGCGTCACGTTCTTGACCACGTTGCCGTTGCGCAGGTCGCGCATCATGTGATATTTAACGCCCTTGCGCTGCTCCGTCTCCAGAATCTCGACACCGGTGCGCGGCGCGTCGATCTTGTTCGGCGCGGCCTGCGGGGCCTCGATCGGGGGCGCGGGCTGGGTGCCATCCGGCTCCGGCACGTCGTCCGGCACCGGCACGGGCGCGGTTTTGCCCATGCCGAGCATCACCAACTGGACGATCTCGTCGCGCACGGCCAGGCTGGTTTCGGCCTCGTCGCGGACATAAATCTTGTTGTCGTCGATGGCGTAGGGGGGATCGTCGCCGCGCGGCACCTGAAGGCGGATAACGGTCTTGCCCATTGTCTCCAGCGCATCGATATCGACTTCGAGCGGCGGCGTGATCTTCTGCTCGATCTCGGTGTGCAGCGCCTCAACCGACTCGCTGACGCTGCGCACGCCAATGGGTGGCTCGCTCTTCTTGGCGCTTACCCCGACATAAATCGTGCCGCCGTTGGTGTTGGCAAAGGCGCATACGTCCGCGATCACGCTGAAGAGCCGCCCGCCGCGCCGTGTCAGATTCTCGTGGAAGGCCTGCACGATGCTCGGTCCTTCTTCGCGCGCCGCCTGGACATGATCGTAGGGATCGTGGCTGGCGCGATAGGGGCGGCTGCGGGCGAAGTCTGTGCTCTGGAACATGCTCAGCAGCGCCTGAAACGAGCGCTCCGGCAGCAGCACCTCGGTAATCCGGTCGCCCACGCCCAGGTTTTTGGCGTTGCGCGGATCGATCAGCAGGCGGTGCGCATCGGACCCCTGGATCACGCGCATCCGGCGCGGGTATTCGGGCTTGGTGCCGTCGAAGAAGCGCGCCGTGCTCTTGCGCCCCTTGCGATCCAGATCGGTCACTTCGAGCGCGTGCAGGTAGGGGTCCTGGGTATAGGCGATCTTCGTCTGCCCGCCGAAATCGAAGCCGCGCATCGCCACGCCATGACTCGAATTGGCATGCGCCGCGAACACGATCCCGCCCGACTGGTTGATCACACGGTAGGCGGTCAGCACATCGGATGACGCCCCGACATTCGACGTGCCCTGATCGAGCACTTCGGGCGGAATGTTCAGGCTGAGCAGAATGTGTTCGAGCTGGCGGACCGGCGTTTGGGGAGAAAAAATGCCGATGATGTGGAAGCCAAAGGTCGCCGTAAACTCGAAGCCCGGCAGCACCAGAATCTTGCTGAGCAGCCGCCGGTATTCGGCCAGATTGCGCTTCTCATCGCCCTGAATCCGGCCCAGGCGCTCCAGATATTCCAGCTTGGCGATCTCGTCCATCATCGCCCGATAGCCGGACACCGTGTTGTGATCGGTAAAGGCGACGATATCCAGGCCCCGGTGCTCGGCCTGGCGCAGGATATCGAGATAGGTTACACCCGGCTCCTGATAATCGTTGGAGCCAGGGGTGTGCAGATGCAGGTCCATGCGGAACCACTGCATCTTAGCAGAACGTCGTGATTTTGTTGACACTAGGCCCTCTCTCAGTCATGACTCAAAACTCAATACCGCGTATTGACTTTGAGGAGGCCGCGTTACCCAATCAGGCTGTAAAATAGATCGGCTAGCTTGCTAGGCTCAAAGGGCTTCGCCAGAAATGTGTTCGCCCCGGCTTTCAGCGCAGCTTCTTCAACATTCAGGCCCGATGCCATCACAATAGGTGTGCTCGCAAAGACCGGGTCGGCCCGAAGCCGGACGATCAAATCGACCCCTTCCATGTCCGCGAGATGATAATCGACCAGAAACAGGTCGGGCTTGGCATCATGAGCCATCGCGTACGCTGTGTGCCCACGAGGCGCATTCACCACCACAAAGCCATCCATCTCCAACAATGTCTGGAGCAGCTTCACGGTCGTGCGATCGTCGTCTACAATCATAATCTTGGGCAAAGCAGCCTTCCTTCAGTGTTGCGAGCGGATGCACTGCCGCCGGAAAACATGGGTGGAGCTGGCGAGTCTCAGGACTCACCAGCCGATACACTCTGCTGTGCAGTCTCAAGTGCATCCTCAGCGACGGCTGTCTCCACCGCTTCTTCCGCAGGCGCCAGGGCCGCCTCGAGCGTGTCCGTCACGTTGTCCACGAGGATAAAGGTCATCGACTCGCGCACATCATCGGGCAGCTCGTCCAGGTCCGGCTCGTTGCGGCGCGGCAGGATCACGGTATCCAGCTGGGCACGGTGGGCCGCCAGCACCTTGTCCTTGATGCCCCCAACGGGCAGCACCTGGCCGCGCAGCGTGATCTCGCCGGTCATGGCGATGTTGCTGTGCACAGGCCGCCCCGTAAAGAGTGAGGCCAGCGCCGTCGCCATCGTGACCCCGGCTGAGGGGCCATCCTTGGGCACCGCTCCCGCCGGGACATGCAGGTGAATATCGCGCTGCTCGAAGTAATCATCGCGCAGCCCCAGGTCGCGCGCCTTCGAGCGAATATAGCTGAACGCCGCCCGCGCGCTCTCCTGCATCACCTGCCCCAACTGCCCGGTGTACTGGAAGCCTTTGCTGCCCGGCATCTGGGCCGCCTCGACAAACAGCACATCGCCGCCAAACGCCGTTACCGACAGGCCGATTGCAACGCCGGGCGTATTGCTGGTTCGCTTCTCGATCTCCGTTTGATAGCCGAAGCGAGGATGGTCGAGCAGGTCCACAATATCGTCCCGATCGACCGTGACTCCGGCTTCTCGCCCTTCGGCGATGCGCGTCACCATCTTGCGCGCCACCCGCCCGATCTCGCGCTCCAGGTTACGGACCCCGGCCTCGCGCGTGTAGTTGCGGATGATCTCCAGCAGCGCCTCGTCGGTAAACGCCAGTTCTCCCGGCAGAAGGCCGTTTTCGCGAATCTGGCGCGGAACCAGATAGTGCTGCGCGATCTGAACCTTCTCCATTTCAGTATACCCGCTAAGCTGAATAATCTCCATACGATCCAGCAGCGGAACCGGGATCGTTTCCAGCGTGTTGGCGGTGGTGATGAACATCACCTCGGACAGATCGAACGGCACGTCGAGATAGTGATCGCGGAACTCATGATTCTGCTCCGGGTCGAGCACTTCCAGCAGCGCCGAGGCCGGGTCGCCCCGGAAGTCGCGCCCCAGCTTGTCCACCTCGTCGAGCATGATGACCGGGTTGCGCGTTTCCACGCGGCGCAAGGTCTGGATGATGCGCCCCGGCATCGCGCCGATATACGTCCGGCGGAAGCCGCGAATCTCGGCCTCGTCGCGCACCCCGCCCAGGCTGAGCCGGGTGAAGCGGCGGTTGGTCGCGCGCGCGATGGACGCACCGAGCGAGGTCTTACCCACGCCGGGCGGCCCGACGAAGCACAGGATCACGCCCTCGCGCTCGCGGCGCACATAGTCGTGCACGACTTCCTGCCCGTCAAGCTGATCGGCGCGCTCGGCCCGCAGCTTGCGCACGGCCAGATATTCGAGGATGCGCTCCTTGATGTCTTGCAGGCCGTAGTGGTCCTCGTCCAACACCTGGCGCGCGCGGCGGATGTCGATGTTGTCGTCGGTGCGATCATCCCAGGGCAGGCTGGTCAGCCAGTCGAGATAGGTGCGGATCACGCCATACTCCGCCGCCGCTGTTGGCAGCCGCGCGAGCCGTTCCAGTTCGCGCCGCGCCTCGCGCTCCGCCTCTTCGGACATATGCGCTTCTTCGATCTTGCGGCGGAACTCCTCGACCTCGACCGCCTGCTCGTCGCCTTCGCCCAACTCGCGCTGGATCGCCTTGAGCTGCTCGCGCAGGAAGAACTCGCGCTGCATTTTCTCCATTTCGGACTGGGCCTCGGTCTGAATCTTGTGGCCCAGCTCCAGGACTTCCAGCTCTTTGTTGAGGATGTTCATCAGTGCGCGCAGCTTCTCCAGCACGGAGTCGAGCCGCAGCAGGTCTTGCTGGTTCTTGAGATCGAGGCGGATATAGGTCGCCAGGGCATAGACGAGCTGCAGCGGATCATCCACGCTCAGCGCGGCATTGATCAGCTCGCTGGGGATGCTCGGCACAAGATCGGCCATCCGCCCAAACTGCTCGACCACGTTGCGCATCAACGCTTCGACTTCGAGCGATTCCTCGACCGTCTCCGGCGCCGGACTGACACGCGCCTTGAGATACGGCTCCGTGGCCGTGTACTCCTCAACCTGGATGCGCGCGATCCCCTGGACCAACAGCCGGATCGTGCCATCCGGGGCGCGGAACAGGCGGTGAATCTGGGCCAGCGTGCCATACTCGTAGATGTCGTCCGGGCCGGGCGTTTCAAGCTCCGGGTCCTTCGAGGCCACCAGGCCGATCACGCGATCACCGGCCACCGCTTCATCGACCAACCTGATCGAGCGCGGCTGGCCGACCGTGAGCGGAATCGTAGTCTGGGGATAGACGACCATCCCGCGCAGCGGCAGGATCGGCAGCTCGTCGGGGATATCGACCTGGGGCTGCGGCCCCTCTTCGGACTCGACATTGAGATCGACCGTCTGCTCTTGCTCGATATCGACCGCGCCCGCGTTCAGCTCGATCGCCTCTTCCGCCTGCGGATTCTGCTCGTCCTGCGGCTGGCTCTGCTCAGCGCCGATTTCTTCCGGCAGCTCGTTGTTGGGTGATTTTCTGTTCGCCATGATTATCTTCTTAGAGTGTTGAATTGTCGCTGGACTCATCGACCGATTCGTCGGTCGATTGTTCGGCTTCAAGATTCACGTTGACGATGTGAATCTTCTGTTTCTGCACAAAGGGCAGTTCGATACGCAGGAAGCCGTCACGATAGCTGGCGGAGACTTCATCCCGTTTGACGGCGCGCGGCAGGTTGACCTCGGTGCGAAACTCGCCGAAACGGATCTCCATCTGGTGATAGGCACAGTCGGGGGCCGCCTTGAGATGGCGCACACCGCTGATAATAAGCTGCTGCCCCTGGAGCGTGACCGAGAAATCCTGGTCGCGCATTCCGGCGATCTCCACCAGGACGATCAGGCGGTCGGCCCGCTCATAGACATCGGTTGGGGGCTGCCACACGCTGGGGCGGCGGACCACGATCCAGCGGCGCACCGCGCCGCCCGGCCCGACATCCAGGCCCACGTCGAACTCAGAACGTGGCAATCTACGCTTTGGAAAATTTTGATCAGACATGCTCACCCCAAAAAAACACCGGGCAAATCGGTACGATTAAGCGCGCTGCGCCCGCTACGGTTGATCTTATCACACCACCAGAACGCGCTCAATAAGAGGCTCGATAGAATGTTGAAACCGGAAGGATAAGGGCAGCCGGTAGGAATCCCGGCTGCCGCGTCTACCCTGGTTTTAGCAAAGCGCCGACGGCACGGCGAATATTTGGGCGGCAGTTTGCCGCTGCTGCGCACATCGTGTATGCTTGTCACTTAGATGCATATGAGCACGTCGGCAGGGCAGGACCCTGGCGCGCCAGTCCTGGAGTCAACAAACGATGTCACTCCTTGAGCTTCTTCGCACATCCGGCGTTTTCTATGGGCTGACCGACGCCCAGCTTGAGCGCGTGATCGGCATCAGCCAGGAAGAAATCTACGACGATGAGACGGTCGTCTTTCAGCAGGGCGCGGAAGGCGATCAGCTCTACATCATCAGCGCGGGCCAGGTCGAGGTGCTGGTCCGCAAGCGCCCGCACGAGCCGGCCCAGACGCAGGTCTACCTGGGGCGCGGGCAGGTCTTTGGCGAAATGGCGCTGCTCGACTACGGCCTGCGCTCCGCCACCATCCGCGCCAGCCGCGATCACACCGTGCTGCACACCATCAGCCGCGACGCCTTCAACGACCTGTGCAGCAGTGACACCGCCATCGGTTATATTGTCATGCGCAACCTGGCGCTGGACTTGTCGTTCAAGCTGCGCCACCGCAACCTGGACCTGGGGCCGGGCGGCGGCTAACTACCGGGCGAAGGAATGGGATTCGATGATGACCTATAAGGTAAGTTACGTCGTTCTGGGGGGCGAACATCCGGGCGCGATCGTGAACGAGTTCGAGCGCCCCGAAGTCGGGGGAAGGATCGAGATCGGCAAGTCGGTCTTCGAGATCATCGAGGTCTACGAAGTGATGCCGCCGCGCGGTGAATTCGCATTTCTGCATGCCACCGTCCGCCCGGTGCGGGCGACCGAGAGCACGCCCGAAGCGGGACAGGCGTCGCGCTGAGGCCGGCGGCCCGGCTTATAGCTCGTATTCCTTCAAATCCTCGGCCAGCGCCACCGGGCCGGTGAAGGTCGTTTGCGCCTCGTCCACCAACCGGTGCGGATCGGAATCCCCCACACGATAGTGAATCAGCTCAAGCTGCTGGACTCCGGCGGCGGCGGCTGTCTGACCGGCCTGGGCCGCGCTGGAATGTCCCGCGCTCCCGCCGGCGGCTTCGTGCAGCAGCAGATTGGCCCCGCACGCCAACTGCACGATATCCGGCGTTGGCTCGGTGTCGCCGGAATAGGCGACGATCCGCCCCGACGTCTTGACCTCGATCCGCAGGCCGATGGTGGGGATGAAGTGCCTGGTCGGCCAGGATGTGATGCGGAAATCTTCGTTCTCTAGCACGGGCTGGGCCGGCTGCTCGGCGACCGGATGGAAAACAACCGGGAAGAAGTCCGGCCAGGTGTCCCACAGGAAACTCTGCATCATGCGCTCGACACGGCACACGCAGTGATGCAGGCCGTAGACATTAAGGGTGCGCTGGTGGTGCAGCAGCCACATCTGCATCAGCAGGATCGGCACGCCCGCCACGTGATCGGGGTGGAAGTGTGTCAGGATCATATCGGTCAGCGCGCCGGGATGCACCGCGCAGCGCCGGAGCTTGACCAGCGGGTTCGAGCCGCAGTCCACCAGGATATTGCTGCCGTAATCGCCTTGCAGCAAAAAGTGAGTGTTGTCGTGCTCGGCATCCGAAACCGCCGCCGCCGAGCCAAAGATCACGAGACGGGCCATCGCACACATCCTGCCAATGAGCGCGCACCGGGCGCCGCTGAGAACGAGGCGCGCTAGAGCGTCAGAATTAACTCGACCACGCGCGGCGTGACGACCACTTCCAGAATCCCGGCCACGAGGATCAGCGGTGTCACCACGCCCACCCCGATCTTGACGGTGTCGCCCAGGGCGCGCAGCCACGCCTCGCCCACCGTCAGACCGTCCGGCGGGCGCGTCACGACGCTGCCCAGGCGCAGCGCCGCTGCCCCGGCCAGCACGATCGCCGGAATCTCGACGATGCCATGCGGGATCACGGCCATGAAGAACGGCAGCGGGCTGAGGTTCGAGGCTGCCACCAGCGCCAGGATGAAGCCCAGCACGGCGAACGGGATCATCGTCACTACCAGGCTCATCACGCCGAAGGTGAAGATCGCCAGCAGCGTCGCCAGGATCAGCGCGCGCAGGTTTTGCACGACGGCCAACACGATCAGGCCCGGTCGGCTTTGGCCCAGCTCGAACCACGATTGCAGGTTTTCGAGCAGCGTGGCGTCGTTGGCCTCGAACTGATCGAGCGGCACATCCCAGCTTCCGGCGATGATCCAGCCCGCGATGAACGCCGCCACCAGGCCGATCAGCACCACGCCCATCCCCTGCCGCAGCCGCCGCACCGCCGGGAACACGCTCAACTGGTACCACCGCTTCAGCGTCCAGGACTCACCGACCGGCCCGCGCACCTGATCCCAGAAGGTGCGCCACGCCCAGCGCAGACTGATATGATCGAGCGAGCGGCCCAACAGCTCTTCGCGGTTGAAGATACGCGCGCCCATGCGGATTAGCAGCACGACCGTCACCAGCAGGCCCAGCACAATATACCACAGCAGGTAGCGCTGGTGCGGCTGGACCATGATCACGCTTTCGAGCATGACCAGCATCGACACCGGGATGATGATGAAGCTGGAGAGCAGGTTCGCGGCGCGCGTCGAGGTGGTCTGGCTGGAGACGACGACCGCTCCCGTGACCATCACCAACGCCTGCACGGTCGTCAGGCACACGATCTGCACGATCAGCATCAGCGGTGGACGCCACTGCTGCGCACCGAACACCAGCCCGCTGATGTAAATCGTCAGCCCGGTATAGCTCGCCATCAGCGGCGGCAGCATCGCGGCGAACGCCTTACCCAGATACAGCTCGGTATTGGTCAGCGGGGTAGAGAGCAGCGGCTCCAGGCTGAGGCGCTCCTTCTCGCCCACGAACGTTTCGAGCGCGATCACCAGTGAGATCGACACCGGGAAGAAGCCGACGATCATCGGCATCAGCGGCAGCAGCGAGGGCAGCAGCGGCTCGGCCCCGTTCTTCTCGAAGAAGCCGATAAACAGCCGCGTCATGGCGTTCGCCAGCAGCGGGAAGATCAGCGTCAGCAAAAAGATCGGAACCATGATACGCCAGTCGCGCAGGCTGTCGCGCACTTCGCGGCGCGTCACGATCAGGGCGTTGCCCAGCGTGTATGCGATCCGTGCCCGGACTCCCGGACGGGCAGCCACTGCCGGGGGCAGGTTAGCGGGCTTGCTGAGAGTTGCCATCTTGTTCGTGCCCCTCGTCTTCTTCCACGATCTGGAGATAAATCTCTTCGAGCGTTTGCGAGACTTCGCTGAGCGTGACGACGTCCAGCCCCAGCCCGGCCAGCCGCCGGATCACCTGGGGATTGTCGCGCTCCGGCTGCGGCGTGCGGAAGCGCAGCCAGCGCTCGCCCTGCTCGACCACCTCGACCATCTGGCCGATCTCGGCGCTGGCCCCGTTGAGCTGCTGCGCGAGGTGCAGCTCCATCAGCGGCGCGCCAACGAAACGCTGCGACAGCTCGCGGAATGTGCCGTTGGCGATGATGCGCCCCTTGCGGATCACGGCGATCCGGTCGGCCAACGCCTGCGCTTCGGTCAGGTTGTGCGTGGTCAGCACAATCGTCCGCTCCTCGCGCTGCAAAGCCCGGATCGACTCGCGCACCAGCCGCGCGCTCTGCGGGTCCATCGCGGATGTCGGCTCGTCGAGCAGCAGCACGGACGGATCGTGCAGCATGGCCCGCACCAGCGCCAGCTTTTGCTTCATGCCCTTCGAATACTCGCCCAGCCGCCGGTCGTAGGCGTCGCCCAGGCCGAAGTGTTCCATCAACTGGCGCGGGCGGTTCAGGCGTTCTTCAGTGGGCAGGTGGTAGACGCGCGCGAAGAAGTCGAGATACTCGATCCCCTTCATACGCTCATACAGCCCGTGCTGCTCGGTGAGCACGCCGACCATCGCGCGGACCTGCGCCGGCTGCTGCACCACGTCATAGCCGGCCACGCGCGCCCAGCCGGACGTCGGCTGCAAGATCGAAGTCAGCATGCGAACAGTGGTGGTTTTCCCGGCCCCATTCGGCCCCAGGATGGCGAAGATCGTACCCGGCTCAACCGTGAGGGTGATACGGTCCACCGCCAGGAACGCGCCGAACCGCTTGGTCAACTCATAGGTTTCAATCATCCACTACGCCGCTTTCTACTCTGCTACCGGCTAACATCCCACCCATTTCATTGTATGCTCGGCCTGGGCGTGCTCCAAGGGCCGATCTCATGAATTATTTCTGAAAAAGTGCACCTGGCGCGCAAAAGCCCGCCACAGGGCTGTGTGCGGGCCAGATTCACACGTTTATCAACTGCCTGCCAGGGTAGGGCGATGCTTGCCTCGCCCGTCGGGTAGGGCTTGCCCTACCCCTACGGCACGACATGGTCGCCTTCCACTGACATGTCCCCAACTGAGCAGCACATGACAGCCTCTACCGCTGCGACGCGCGCCGGGGCTTCTCGGATGTTTGCTGGCCGGGGCGCAGCCGCGTCCGGATCGCGTCGCGGTGACGGTAGATCAGCAGCGCGGCGGCCAACACCGCCACCAGCCCGCTGAACACCTGCGAGACGTTCACCCCACCGGCCATCGCCACCTCGAGCCGCAGAAACTCCAGGAAAAAGCGCGCGGTCGGGTAGGCCACCAGGTACATCAGCAGAAAATCGCCCTTCTTCAGCCGGTCGCGGAAGTTGAGCCAGAGATAGAGCAGCACGCCCAGCGTCAGCAGGTTCCACAGCGACTCGTAGAGAAACAGCGGGTGAAAGTGCGTATACTCGGCGTACTCCAGCGGCGGATTCTCGATACGCAGCCCCCAGGGCAGATCGGTCGGCCCGCCGTACAGCTCCTCGTTGACGTAGTTGGCCCAGCGCCCGATCGCCTGCCCCAACAGCACCACCACCGCGCCGATGTCCAGCCACGAGAGCAGGTCAAGCCGGTTGCGCCGCACGTAGATCAGAATGCCCAGTATCCCGCCGATCACCGCCCCGAAGATCGACAGCCCACCGTTCCACACGATCAGCGGCCCATCGTGCAGATCGAAGAAGTTCTCCAGATACCAGGCCGTATCGCGCCCCGCCTCGACCGAGGAGATCGACGGGAACAGCACATGCCAGGCCCGCGCGAAGATCACGCCCAGCACCACAACCCACATCAGGCCGTTCCAGACATGATCGGAGTCTTTGTCGTCGCGGCGCGCCATCCACGCGGCCAGGGCTGCCGCCGCGATGATGCCCAGTACGATGATCAACCCATAGAAATGCAGGGTCGGATTGATGGTGATCCCCAGGATTTCGAAGGGGCCGATCTCGACCCCGCGCCGGTCCCAGTTCATGGTGATACGCCCCTTTCGCGCTCATTCAGCGCCCGGTGAACATACCAGATGCGTTGAAACGTCGTGATGTGGGTGCCGATTGCCAGAATCCAGACGCCGATCTCGACGTAGCCGGTGAGCAGCATCAGCAGAATGGTGATCGTGCGTTCCATGCGGGTGAACAGCCCGATCTTGCAGTCCAGGCCCAGCCCCTCGGCCCGCGCGCGCGTATAGCTGACCAGCAGCGATCCGAGCAGCGCCAGGACGCTGACCACCATCGCAACGTGGTTGTTGGCCTCGCTGAAATAGTAGGCCAGCCCCATGAAGATGAAGCCGTCGGCATAGCGGTCGAGCGTGGAGTCGAAGAACGCGCCGAATTTGCCGGTGCGCTGCATGGCCCGCGCGACTGCCCCATCCAGCGCGTCGAGCGGCGTCCCGGCCAGCAGAATCAGCCCGCCCGCGAACAGGTTGCCGCGCGCGATGACGACCGCCGCGATTGCGACGATCACCAGCCCGATGAACGTGATCAGGTCGGGATGGACGTGCAGCGCATAGAGCCGCCGGCCCAGGTAGGACGTGAGGCCGCCGGTGTAGAAGCGCACGGCGTCGGTCAGGGTATTGAAGCGTGGAGACGGTTTGGGAGATGTCATGATAACCTGCTTTTTTGCCTATCGGATCGTTCTGCCGGGCCTGATCTTCGCCCGGATGGCGCGCTTGCTGCTAAAGTTAACCCTTTACAATCCGCCGGGGGTCGGGTACACTACTCACTGTATTCGGGGCGTAGCGCAGTCTGGCTAGCGCGCACCGTTCGGGTCGGTGAGGTCCCCGGTTCAAATCCGGGCGCCCCGACAGCCATCCTGGTCAACACGGCCAGGATTTTTTGTTATCTACAGCCCGTTGGCCTTGGCCTGGTCCCACAGCGTGTCCATCTCGGCCAGCGTCATCTCGTCCAGGGCGCGGCCCTGGCGTTCGGCTTCCTGCTCGATATAGCTGAAGCGCCGGTAGAAGCGCGCGTTGCTGCCGCGCAGCGCCGACTCCGGCTCGACATCCAGCCAGCGCGCCAGGTTCACAGCGGCGAACAGCAGATCACCGACCTCGCCCGCACGCGCCTCGGCATCCTCGGCGGTCAGCACTTCCTCGATCTCTTCATAGAGCTTGGCGATCACCGGCTCGACCGTGTCCCAGTCGAAATTGACACGCGCCGCGCGGTCCTGGTAACTGAACGCCTGTGACAGCGCGGGCAGTGACTTCGGCACGCCGTCCAGCCGTGACTGGCGTGTTTTCTGCTTCTCCACCTGCTTCAGCCGGTCCCAGTTGACTTTCACATCCTGGTCATCCTGGACCTCGGTCGTGCCCCACACGTGCGGATGCCGCCGGACGATCTTCTCGTCGATGGCGGCGATCACGTCGGCCATGCGGAATTCGCCTGCGTCTACCGCGATCTGGCTGTGCAGCACGATCTGGAGCAGCAGATCGCCCAGTTCCTCGCGCAGCGCGCCCACGTCGCCGCTGTCCAGCGCGTCGAGCACCTCATAGGTTTCTTCGAGCAGATAGGGGCGCAGCGATTGGTGCGTCTGCTTGCGATCCCAGGGGCAGCCTTCGGGCGCGCGCAGATGCGCGATCGTGTCCTGGAAGCGCTCAAGGCTGCTCGGCACGGCCAGCGGCGGAACATACAGCGCCCCCTCGCCATCCAGCGCGGCACGCTGCAGCTCGCCTAACAGCGCGGGAGCCGCCGCAGCGCCAGTGTCGCTGAAGTGCACCAGGCGCAGCGCGTGTGTGGCGGGATATTGGTTGAGCAGCACTTGCTGAAGATCGCTCAAATGCTCGGCGCGCACCGGCACCACCAGCGCGGCAACATCCGGATTGAGCGGGGGATGGTACAGCCCGGCGAAGGCACCGGCATCGAGCAGTTGCAAACCGGGGAGATCGTCCAGGTCCAGCGCACGCAGGGCCGGCTCGATCCGATGAGCACTCGCAAACATAGCCATCACGATTCTTTCTGCGTGGTCGTTGGCGATTCACCAGCGATCATCGCGCAAACGCCTGATTAACGGCAAACAGGCAAGACCCCGGCCCGGTTGGGCGGGATTTTGCCTGCTCAGTCGCAAACGGGAAGCCGGTCGGCTTAACGCTTGGTGTAGGTCGGGGCCTTACGTGCACGCTTGAGGCCCGGCTTCTTGCGTTCCTTGACGCGCGGATCGCGCGAGAGGAAGTCGAACTGCCGAAGCTGCGAGCGCCATTCCGGCTCGATCTCGACCAGCGCGCGGGCGATCCCAAGCTGGATCGCGTCCCGCTGGCCGGTCGGGCCGCCGCCGTGAACCTTCACGGTGACGTTGTACGCCCCTTCGTGGCCGACGGTGCGCAGCGGCGCGAGCGCGATATCGAGATCGCCTTCACGCGCGAGATAGACATCGCCGGGCTTGTCGTTTACGACAATCGTGCCGTTACCACCCGGCCAAAGCCGAACCCGCGCAGTCGAGCTCTTCCGACGACCGATTCCTTCATAATAGTCAGCCATGTTTTTTCCTCTTGATCCTACCGCCCGATCTCCAGCGGCTTGGGCTGCTGCGCGTCGTGCGGGTGGGAATTACCCGTATAGAGTTTGAGCTTCTTGATCATCTTGCGGCCCAGCTTGTTCTTGGGCAGCATCCCGCGCACGGCGGCGTGCAGCACGCGCTCCGGATGGCGCTGAAGCTGATCGCGCAGGCTGATCGAAGTCAGCCCACCGGGATAGCCGGAATGACGATGGTACATCTTCTCGTCCAGCTTGTTACCGGTGACGCGAATCTTGTCGCAGTTGATCACGATTACGTAATCGCCCACGTCCATGTGCGGGGCGAAGGTCGGCTTGTGCTTGCCGCGCAGAATGGCCGCAATCTGGGTGGCGAGCCGGCCCAACGTCTGGTCTTTGGCATCGACCACAAACCATTCACGCTGGATGTCGCCCTCGGTTGGGGTATAAGTCTTAATCCTCATGATTCCACATGCTCCGGCGGGCGTCGCCCCGCTTCTCTCAATAGGTTACTTCGGTCAGGCATAGTCCGCAGGCTGGTGCGGTCTGGTTGGGCCACAGAATATCAGCGGCCCGAAACATGGCGTCGAACTCATCCAGGCTGAGCGCGCCCTGCCCAATTCGGGCCAGCGCCCCGACAATCCGCCGCACCATCCGGTAGAGAAAGGCGTTGGCCTCAATCGTGTAGCGGATGACCGGCTCGCCAGGGACCGGGCCGGGTCCTTCGTCAAACGCCGACCGCAGCACTTCGCGGACGGTGTTCTCGCCCTGGGGCGGCTGCCCAAAGGTGGCGAAATCGTGCCATCCTATCAGGCGGGCTGCGCCCTGCGCCATCGCGCTCAGATCGAGTGCGGTCCGGCTGGGCACGTGCCAGGCATAGCGGCTCAGGAGCGGCTGCCGGACCGGCGCGGCATACAGCGTGTACACATACGTCCGGCTGCGCGCGCTAAACCGGGGATGGAAGTCCGGCGCTGTTTCGTCCAGCGACCGTATCGCAATGGTTTCGGGCAGGTTGGCATTGAGGGCACGCCACAGATCGTTGGTGGTATGCTGCCAGGCCACATCGAACGCGATGACTTGCCCTGCCGCGTGGACCCCGCTGTCGGTTCGACCGGCGCCGATCACACTGACCGGCTGCTGGGTGACACGCTTAATTGCGGCTTCGACCGTCCCCTGGATAGTCGGGATGTCGCCCGCCTGGCGCTGGAAGCCATAATAGCCGGAGCCATCGTAGGCCAACACCGCGCGAAAGCGGGCCACACGCACCGTCACACGCTATGCTTCCTCACGATCGACCAGTTCGAGCTGCACCATTGGAGCAGCGTCACCCTTGCGCGGGCCCAGGCGATAGCGGCGGGTATAGCCGCCGGGGCGCCCTTCGTAGCGCGGGGCAATCTCTTCGAACACTTTGGTAACGATCTCACGGTTGTTCAGACGCGCCATCAGCAGCCGCCGCGCGGCAACCTGCCGGGCCACATCGGACTGCGCCAGGGCGCGCTTGGCGATCGTGATCATATGCTCGGCTTCGGCGCGGATCGCACGCGCTTTGGCATCCGTGGTCTGAATACGCTCATAGCGAAACAGATCGTTGATCAGGCTGCGCCGCAGCGCATTCCGCTGACCCGTCGTCCGCCCAAGCTTCTTTCCTGCTACTCTGTGTCGCATAACGGCTAGATTCCTTCGTTCTCGACTGGGTTAACCACCGGAAAAGATGTCATGATCCGCGGGCAGGAAGTTCTTTTCCTTCAGCCGTTCGACCAGCTCGTCGAGAGACTTCTCACCAAAGTTGCGGATCGCCAGCATGGCGTCCGGCCCGCGATCGAGCATTTCCAACACCTCGCCCACGTTGGTGATGCCGGTGCGCTTGAGCGAGTTGAAAACGCGCACGCTCAGGTCGAGCGCCTCGATCGGCGTCTCGTACGTCTCCGGCGGCAAAGCGTTCGGATCAGGCTCGGCCACTTCTTCCACCTGCGGCAGCAGCGATTCCTCGCTGACTCCCGCGATGATGATCAGGTGCTTCATCAGGATTTCTGCCGCCTGGCTCATCGCCTCTTCGGGGCGAACCGTGCCATCCGTCCAGATTTCGAGAATCAGCTTGTCGTAGTTGGTACGCTGACCCACGCGCGCGCGCTCGACATCGTAGTTCACACGCTTGATCGGGCTGTAGATCGCGTCCACCGGCAGCTCACCGATGGGCAGGCGGCCACGTTCTTCGGCGGGCGAGTAGCCTCGCCCGCTCTGAACGGTAAACTCGATCTCCAACTGGGCATCGTCCGAATCGGCAGTCAGCAGGTAGAGGTCCGGGTTGATGATCTCAACTTCTGCCGGATAGATGATATCGGCAGCCGTGACCGTACCTTCGCCGTGCACTTCCAGGCGCAGGCGGGCCGATTCGGCATCGTAGAGCTTCAGCCGCAGCTGCTTGACCTGCAAGATCAACTGCGTCATGTCCTCGCGGACACCTGGAATGGCCGAAAACTCGTGATGCACCCCCGAGACGCGGATCGACGTGATAGCCGCCCCAGGCAGGGACGACAGCAGCACGCGGCGCAGCGCGTTGCCGACCGTAATCCCAAAGCCCTGTTCGAGCGGGCTAATAATGAAGCGCCCGTATTTTTGAGAGGTAGCATCCCCTTCGATTTTGGGCAGCACCATGTTATTCGTGACCACGTCCCACTTTCCTCCATCCGGGACCAACAACCGCCAGGGTTGTGAGTCTTATCATGTTATCGAGAGTAGTACTCGACGATCAGCTGCTCGGACACCGGCAGGTCGATATCGCGACGCTCCGGCAGACGAATCACCGCGCCGGTCAGGCTGTTGACATCCACCGAGAGCCACTCTGGGGCCTGGGGACGATCTTCCATATACGCGCGCAGTTCCTTGAAATACTGGCGGCTGCGGCTCTCTTCGCGGATCGTAATCTGGTCGCCGGGGCGCACCAGGTAGGACGGGATGTTGGTCCGGCGGCCATTGACCGCGATATGGCCGTGCTGGATCATCTGGCGCGCGTGGTTGCGCGAATCGGCCCAGCCCAGGCGATAGACGACGTTATCCAGCCGCGATTCCAGGATCGACAGCAGGTTCCCGCCGGTCAGGCCGGGGCGGCGCAGCGCCTCACGGAAGTAGCGGCGGAACTGGCGCTCCATAATGCCGTAGACGTGGCGCGTCTTCTGCTTTTCGCGGAGCTGGAGCAGATAGTCCGAGCCGCGCCCACGCCGGAACTGAGCGTCCTTGCCGTGCTGGCCGGGCGGGTATGTGCGGCGCTCAACGGAGCACTTGGGGGAAAGGCAACGCGAGCCTTTCAGGAAGAGCTTTTCGCCTGAGCGGCGGCAAAGCTTACAAACAGGTCCAATATACCGTGCCATGGTTTATGGCTTCCTCCACACCATACGGACAAGTGTGTTTACACCACTCGTCTTTATCGAATTGAACACAGCACAAATGGCTGCGGTTATACACGCCGCTTCTTCGGCGGGCGCACGCCGTTGTGCGGGATCGGCGTCACGTCGGTAATCGAGCGCACCTTCAGCCCGCTGGCCTGAATGGCGCGAATAGCAGCTTCACGCCCAGGGCCAGGCCCCTTCACAAACACATCGACTTCCTGCATGCCGTGTTCTTTGGCATTGTCCGACGCCTGCTGCGCCACCATACGGGCGGCATAGGGCGTGCTCTTGCGGCTGCCTTTGAACCCGGCGGTCCCCGCGCTGGCCCAGGCGATCACGTTGCCCTGCTGATCGCTCAGCGAGACAATCGTGTTGTTGAAGGTCGCCTGCACGTGCGCCTGCCCGTACGGGATATTCTTTCTTACCTTCTTTGGACCGCGACGCGGCCCCCTGCGAGTACGTCCCATTGTCCTTCGCTTCTCCTACCCTGACCCACCTGTGCACGAGCCTGACCCAGCCACAGCACACGACACCCCCGGCAGCATCCCGGTTGGGCACGCCCATGTGCAGCGCCGGCTGGAAACCAGAGCTTATTTCTTCTTCGCGCCACGACGGCGGCCACGCCCGGCGACGGTCTTCTTCGGACCGCGCTTGGTGCGCGCGTTCGTCTTGGTGCGCTGGCCGTGCGCCGGCAGGTTGCGGCGGTGACGCAGCCCACGATAGCTGCCGATCTCGATCAGGCGCTTGACGTTAAGCTGAACTTCACGGCGCAGCTCACCCTCGACGCGATACTTGCCGACTTCTTCACGAAGCGACTGAACTTCCGCTTCGGTCAGGTCGCGGACGCGCGTATCGGGGCTGACGCCCGTCGTCCCCAGGATTTCCTGGCTGCGAGTGGGGCCAATCCCGTAAATGTAGGTGAGTGCGACTTCGACGCGCTTGTTGCGCGGCAGGTCCACACCTTCAATACGTGCCATAAACGCGTAGTCTCCCTCGTTCTGCGGCGTGCAGACACGCCGGACGGATTTGCTATTCTACAGAAAAGAAGGACGTTTGACCAGGGTTAACTGGCCCCGACCGTACACCAAGCCGGCTTAGAGTGCTGTCAGAATCAGCGGCGGGCCTTCGGGCGTGATCGCGATGGTGTGCTCGAAGTGCGCGCAAAGCGATCCGTCCGCCGTGACGACCGTCCAATGATCGGCCAGCAGCATCGTTTCGGGCCGCTTGAGCGTCACCATCGGCTCGATGGCAAACGTGATCCCCGGCTCCAGCACCACACTCCGCCAGCCGCGAATCCGCTGACGCCCGCTCGGCCACCAGTTGGGCACCTGCGGCTCCTCGTGCATCGAGCGCCCGACGCCGTGCCCGGTATACTCGCGCACGATGCCGTAGCCGTAGCCCTCGATGAACTTCTGAATCGCGCGCGAGATGTCGGCGGTTTCGCGCCCGGCGCGGGCCTTGTCGATCCCGACGTAGAGCGCCTGCTCGGTGACTTCCAGCAGCTTTTGCGCCTCAGGCGAGATACTCCCCACCCCAGCGGTAAAGGCCGAGTCGCCCACAAACCCGTTGTAGACCGCGCCGAAGTCCAGGCTGACGATGTCGCCTTCCTTCAGAATCCGATCCTCGGACGGGATGCCGTGCACCAGCTCCTCGTTGATCGAGGCGGTGATGTGGGCCGGGAAAGGATGCGGGCCGCCGGGCGGATAGCCCAGGAAGGCCGCCTTCGCGCCGTGCTTGCGCAGCACATCCGCCGCGATACGGTCGAGTTCCAGCGTGCTGATGCCCGGCTGAATCGCCTCGCGCATGGCTTGCAGCGCCAGGGCGGTGATCCGCCCCGCCTCGCGCATGATCATCAGTTCTTCGGGCGATTTCCGAATGACTGCCACTCTCGTTCCTTACACTTCCAGGCCGTCGGACGGCCTTTGCAACAGGGGCGGCTGCGATCCCGCCCCTGCCTGAACTGTCGGGTTAGCGCATAAACCCGTCGTAGTTGCGCATCATGAGCTGCGCTTCGAGCTGGCGCATCGTGTCGATCACCACGCCGACCACGATGATCAGGCCCGCGCTGCTGATCACAAGCGCCGGGTTGCCGCTGACGGCGGCCTGCCCCAGCGCAAGACGCTGGATCAACTGCATGATGCCCGGCAGCACGGCGACGCCGCCCAGGAAGAGCGCGCCCACCAGCGTGATCCGGTTCACGATGCGGTTGATGTACTCCTGCGTGCGGCGGCCCGGACGGATGCCGGGGATAAAGCCGCCGTTGCGCTGGAGATTCTCGGCCAGGTTCTGGTTCTGGATCATCACGCCCGTGTAGAAGTAGGTGAAGCCTACCACCAACAGGAAGTAAATGAGCCAGTAGATGAACCCCTGCTGATTGCCGAACGTATCCTGAATCTGGATCGCCAGGCTGCCGCCGAAGAACCCCGCCACGATCGCCGGGAAAGTCACGATCGACTGCGCGAAGATCAGCGGGATCATGCCGGCGGTGTTGACCTTGAGCGGGATGTGAGTCGAGCCGCCGCCATACATCTTGCGGCCCCGCACGCGCTTACCATACTGCACCGGGATCCGCCGCGTGCCTTCCTGGATGACGACGATCACGACCACCGTGAAGACCGTCAGCAGGACGAACGCGAGCAGGTTGAAGACGAAATTCGTCTGGAGCAGTTGGTACAGGCTCGAAGGCACGCCCGCCACGATGCCGGCGAAGATGATGATGGAGATACCGTTGCCGATACCCTGCTCGGTGATCAGTGTACCGAGCCAGATCGCAAACATCGTCCCGGCGGTCATCGTGATGATCACCGAGAGCGTCGTCAGCAGATCGCTGCCCGCACCAAATCCAAAGCCGGGGATCAGCGTCAGCCCAGGCTGCGTCTGATCGATCTGGCTCTGGAAGATGTTGATCTGGCCGATCGCTTGCAGCGCCGCCATCGGGATCGCCAGGTAGTAGGTGTACTGGTTGATCTTTTCCTGCCCACCCGGCTCCTTCTGGATGTTTGACAACGCCGGGATGATCGGGACGAGCAATTGCAGGATGATCGAGGCCGTGATGTAGGGATACACGCCGTTTGCGATCACGCTGAAATTGGACACCGCCCCACCGGACAGCAGGTTGAGCACGCTCAAGAAGCCCGATTGTTCGCCACTGAAAAGCTGATCCAGCGCGTCACGGTCCACACCGGGAACCGTCACATGCGCGGCGAACTGGTAAATCACCAGGATCAGCGCAGTATAGAGCATCTTCCGCCGCAGGTCCGGCAGACGAAATGCATTCCGCAGCGCCTCGATCATAATGAGCTTTTCCTCGTCGTCATCTAAAACAGCATTAAGCTTGAGTGGCCGGGCGCGCGCCCGGCCAGTTCAGTTCACGTGAGTCTACTCGGCGGCGCGCTGTTCGCGCAGCTTTTCGACCTGTTCCTTGCGCAGCTTCTTGACAGTCGCCAGCGGACCGGTCAGCAGCAGCTCCAGCGTCTCGTGTGAGCCGCCGGCTGCCGTGATCTTTTCCTGGGCGCTCTTCGAGAAGCGGTGCGCCTTGACGGTCAGGGCAGCGGCCAGCTCGCCCCGGCCCAGCACCACCACCGGGTTATCCGCCTTGCGGATCAGCCCCTTGGCGGCCAGCGTTTCCGGCGTCACTTCGTCTCCGGCGCTAAACACGCGGGCCAGATCGTCGATGTTGACTTCCTGGTACTCAGTCCGGAAGATGTTGGTAAAGCCGCGCTTGAAGGGCAGACGGCGAACCAGGGGGAGCTGCCCACCTTCGAAGTAGGCTCCCTTGCCGCCCCCCGCCCGCGCACCCTGGCCCTTGGTGCCGCGACCGGCGCTCTTGCCCTGGCCGGCGCTGATACCGCGACCAACGCGCTTGCGCTTCTTGGTTGATCCTTCTGCCGGGCGCAGATCGTGTAGTTTCATGCTTCGACTTCCTCTACCACAACCAGGTGGCTGATCTTGTTGATCATGCCGCGAACCGGGGCGTTATCGGGCTTGGTCACGCTGGAATTCAGCTTGCCCAGGCCCAGGGCGCGCACGGTCGCCTTTTGGGTCTTTTCATAGCCGATTGGGCTTCTCACCAGGGTAATGCGAAGCTGCTTATTGCTGCTGCTCATCACGCTTCCCCCGCTTCCAGAAGGGCCGGACCTCAGCCGGGTCCTTGCCACGCATCAACGCGAGCTGCTGAGGATCGCGCAGGTCTTCAAGCGCGTCCAGGGTGGCATGCGCCACGTTGAGGATATTCGCGCTGCCCTGGCTCTTGCTCAGGATATCGCGCACACCGGCTGCTTCGAGCACGGCACGCACCCCACCGCCGGCGATCACGCCCGTGCCGGGCGAGGCCGGCTTGAGCATCACGACGGCGCCGCCGTGCTTGGCGGTCACCATATGCGGGATGGTGGTGCCGGTCAGCGAGACGGCTTTCATATTGCGACGCGCCCGCTCCGACGCCTTCCGGATCGAGTCCGGCACGCCGCGCGCCTTGCCAACGCCGATGCCGACGTTGCCCCGGTTATCACCCACGACCACAACCGCGCGGAAGGCGAAGCGGCGGCCACCCTTGACCACCTTGGCCACGCGGGTGATGTCAATTACACGCTCATCGAGTTCGTCGCGGTCATCATCGCGCCGTTGTTCTCGTCGTCCCATGTCTGTCTCCAGTAGTCACCAGTTCGCGGATCGGGGGCGCAGTCCGCCGGGCGGCGCGCCCAGCCCGATCCCGCTCGACTTGTCGTCGCTAGAATTCCAGCCCGGCTTCACGCGCGCCATCGGCGAGCGCTTTGACCCGACCATGATATTTGTAGCCGCCGCGATCGAACACGACGGTCGTGATCCCGACCTGCTGGGCGCGCTTGGCGATCAGCGTGCCAACCAGCTTGGCCGCCTCAGCCTTTTTCTTGCCTTCAAGCTGGCTGCGCAGCTCGCGGTCGATGGTTGAGGCCGAAGCCAGCGTGCGTCCCGACGTGTCGTCGATGACCTGGGCGTAGATGTGCTCCAGACTGCGGAACACGTTCAAGCGAGGCCGCTGTGCTGTGCCTGAGATTTTCGTGCGCACCCGCGCATGACGGCGCTGACGTGCAACTTGTTCTTTTTGTGCCATGGCTTACCACTCTCTCGGCGATAACGGCCTACTAGCCGGCCTTGCCAGCCTTACCGGCCTTGCGACGAATGCGTTCGCCCTGATAGCGAACACCCTTGCCCTTATAAGGCTCCGGGGGCCGCATCTTGCGGATCACAGCCGCCAGCTCGCCCACGACTTGCTTGTCGATCCCCCGGATACGGATGATACGACCGCGCTCTTCCACCACGAACTCGACGTCCTGCGGCGGCTCAACCGGGATCGGGTGCGAATAGCCCAGGTGCATGACCAGGGTCTTGCCGTCCATCTCGGCGCGATAGCCCACGCCTTCGACTTCCAGCACGCGCTCGAACCCGTCGCTCACGCCCGTGACCATATTAGCGAGCAGTGCACGGGTCGTGCCATGGATCGCGCGGTGATGGCGCAGGTCAGTTGGGCGGGTCAGGATCAACTGCCCGTCTTCCCGCTCGATCTTGATCTCCGGCGAGAAGCGATAGTACAGCTCACCCTTCGGGCCTTTGACGGTCACTTCGCTGCCGTCAACATTGACCTGAACCTTGTCCGGGATCGGAATGGGTTTATTCCCAATTCGTGACACGGTTCTCTACCTCTCTCTCGTGCCTCAAAAAATTACGATACAGGCGCCGGGGACAACTGGCTGGGCCGGGACGTGGCGTAGAACCTCTGGGCGAAACCGATGAGACGAACGGCCCCAACCGTCTCGCCCAGCCGCTCTACTGGCGCCCGCGCGGCCCTGTCAGGCGTAACCTCGGCGCTCCGCCGGGCCTGGTCTTACCAGACGTAGCAGAGCACCTCGCCACCGATGCCACGACGGCGCGCCTGCTGGCCCGTCATCACCCCCTGCGGTGTCGAGAGGACGGCGATACCCATCCCGCTGAGCACCCAGGGAATCTCGTTCTTGCCGACGTATACACGACGTCCGGGCTTGCTGACGCGTTCAATGCTGGAAATCACCGGGCGACGCTGACGGCGCTTGCCCCAATAGCGGAGCTGGATATTGATGCTCTTCGCCACGCCTTCTTCAGCGATCGAAACGTCTTCGATATAGCCTTCATCTTTGAGAATCTGGGCAATCGACGCTTTGAAATCCGAGTGGGGAATCGCCACGCTCGGGTGTCCGGCCAGCGCCGCATTGCGAATTCGGGTCAACATATCAGCAATGGGATCAGTGTTCATGTTCCTGCTCTCCCTAACTACCAGCTCGATTTGACCACGCCGGGAATCTTGCCCTGAAGCGCGAGTTCCCGGAAGTGGATGCGGCACAGCCCAAAGCGGCGGATGTACCCCCGCGGGCGCCCACAAACCTTCCCCGAGTTAGGGTCTACAAACTGGCAGCGATTCCGCACCCGCACTTTGTACTTGCGGTTGCGCTCGCGCGCCACCATAGACTTTTTCGCCATGGGGTGTAACCTTCCTCGAACCTATGCGTGCGAATGTGCCAACTAATTCTCGCGGAACGGCATGCCCAGCAGACGCAGCAGCCGCCGTCCCTCTTCGTCGGTGTTCGCGGTGGTGACGATCGTGATCTCCATCCCGCGCACCTTGTCGATCTTGTCGTACTCGATCTCTGGGAAGTAGAGCTGTTCCCGCAGGCCGAGCGTATAGTTGCCGCGCCCATCGAACGAGTCCGGGTTGACGCCGCTGAAGTCACGCGTGCGGGGCAGGGCGACATTGATCAGACGGTCCAGCATTGCCCACATCCGCTCGCCGCGCAGATCGACCTTGACGCCGATCGAGCGGCCTTCGCGCAGTTTGAAGGCGGCGATGCTCTTGCGCGCCTTGGTGATCACGGGTTGCTGGCCGGTGATCTTGCGCATATCCTCGACCGCCGCATCGAGCGCCTTGGCATTGTCCAGCGCCTCGCCGACGCCAATATTGACGACGACTTTCTTGACGCGCGGAATCTGCATCTCGCTGCTATAGCCGAACTCTTCCATCAGGGCCGGCGCTACCTCGTTGCGGTAGCGTTCCAGCAGTTGATTGTTTGCCATCTGTCCTCAACCTCACTCGCGAAGCCGGCTAGTCGAGATCGCGGTTGCACTTGCGGCAGACGCGGACCTTGACACCGTCTTCATTCACCCGATACCCGACGCGGGTCGGGGCATCGCACTCCGGGCAGACGATCATCACGTTCGACAGATGGATCGGCGCTTCGAACTCGATGATGCCCGGCTGAATCTGACCACGACCAGCCTGGACCGGGCGCTGGTGCTTGCGCGCAATATTAACGCGCTCGACCACAACCCGCTCTTCTTTGGGGAGCACCCGCAGCACCTCGCCGCGCGCACCCTTATTCTTGCCGGCGATCACCTGAACCGTGTCGCCCTTCTTGATCCGTTGCATCGTTCCTACTCCACTCTCGGCCTGAGCCGGCGCTAGAGCGTTTCCGGCGCCAGGGAGACGATCTTCATGAAGCCTTTTTCGCGCAGCTCGCGCGCCACCGGGCCGAAGATACGCGTCCCGCGCGGGTCTTTCGACTCGCCCTGCAGAATCACCGCCGCGTTGTCGTCGAACTTGATGTACGACCCGTCATCCCGGCGATATTCCTTGGCGATACGCACGATCACCGCCCGTACCACATCACTCTTCTTAACCGAGCCTTGCGGCGTGGCCGACTTCACCGTCGCCACGACGATGTCGCCAATGGTGGCGTTGCGGCGGGTCGAGCCGCCCGTGATATGCATCACCAGCAATTCACGTGCGCCGGTATTATCGGCTACGGTCAAACGCGATTCGTGTTGGATCATCTTTACCTCGCCTTATGGCCCGCAGCGGCTACGCCTCGAATTCGGGCGTCTCCAAAACCGACTCTACCGCCCAGCACTTGTTCTTGCTGATCGGACGGCTTTCAACGATCTGGACCAGCGCGCCGACGGGAATCGCGTTGCTCTCGTCGTGGGCCATATACTTGGCCGTAGTCCGGATCACTTTCTTATACAGGGGGTGGCGCTTGGTGGTATCGACCGCCACCACGACGGTTTTGTCCATGCTGTTACGAATAACGCGGCCCACCAGCCGACGACGCTTATTCGGCATTGCTGTCCTCCTGCTGAACTACCTGAGCAGCCAGCTCGCGCTCGCGCAGAATCGTCAGATAGCGAGCGATGTTCTTCTTCAGAACCCGAATCCGGGTGTAGTCTTCAAGCTGGCCGGACTCCCACTGGAAGCGCAGATTGAACAGCTCGGCCTTGGCCTCGTCGATCGCGGTATGGATCTCGCCATCCGTCATACGGCGGAGTTCGCTCGGATTGCTGGCCATGCTACTGCACCTCCTCGCCGGAGATGGGATCGGCGCGCTTCACAAACTTGGCATTGATCGGCAGCTTGAAGGCGGCCAGGCGCATCGCTTCGCGCGCGATTTCCTCTTCAATGCCCGACAGCTCGAACAACACATGACCAGGGCGCACGACCGCGACATAGTGGTCCACCGACCCCTTACCCTTACCCATGCGGCTCTCAGCCGAGCGCTTGGTGACAGGCTTGTCGGGGAAGACGCGGATCCAGACCCGGCCACGACGCTTAATGTAGCGCATGATTGCGCGACGGGCAGATTCGATCTGGCGGCTGGTAATCCAGGCCGGTTCCATCGCCTGCAGTCCGTAATCACCGAACTGCACGACGTTCCCGCGCTGGGCCTTACCACGCATACGCCCGCGAAACTGCTTGCGGTACTTAACCCGCTTTGGCATCAACATAGGTCGTTAACTCCTCAAAGTCAGGCTCTCAGGCCCGGACGGTGTCCGGCCCTGGCCGGGATTATCCGGCGGGAGCCTGCTTATTGACTCACGTACACGTCGCTCGGCTCGGCCTGTCGGGGTTCATCCTCCATGACCTCGCCCTTGTAAACCCACACCTTGACGCCGATCCGACCAAAGGTGGTCAGCGCCTCGGCGGTGCCATAGTCGATGTAAGACCGCAGGGTATTGCGCGGCACCTGGCCTTCCATCTGCCACTCGCGGCGGGCCATTTCGGCCCCGGCCAGACGACCACTCACCTGAATCTTGATGCCCTTCGCGCCCTGGCGCATGGCCTGGCCGATCGCGCGCTTCATGGCGCGGCTGTGGCCGATCCGGCGCTCGAGCTGGCTGGCGATGTTGAGTGCCACCAGGCGGGCATTCAGGTCGGGCTTATCGACTTCCTCGACTTCAACTTTCACCTTCTTGCCGGTGACTTTCTCGAGGCCCTGGCGCAGCTTCTTGACGCTTTCGCCCTTGCGCCCGATCACGATCCCCGGTTTGGCCGTGAAGAGCGTCACCTGAACCTGGTTCGGGAAGCGCTCGATCTCGACGCCCGCGATCCCGGCCCGTTCCGCTTCGGCTTCGACAAAGCGGCGAATCTTGAAGTCTTCCTGCAGCAGCTCGCGATAGCGATCGCCTTCGGCAAACCAGCGCGCCGACCAGTCACGATTAATCTTGAGCCGGAAACCGACGGGGTGTACTTTACGTCCCATCTACACCTACTCCTGTTCTCGTTCCGACAGCACCAGCGTGAGATGCGTGGAGCGCTTGGTACGCGGCTTGTAGCGCCCGCGCGCCCCGGCCTTCACCCGGCGCATGCTCGGACCCTCGTCCGCCAGAAGCTGCGAGATATACAGGTCCTGACGGTTGAGTTCAAAGTTCATTTCTGCGTTGGCAACTGCCGAAGTCACCAGCTTGTGCACGAATTCGGCGCCTTTGTGCGGCATAAACTGCAGCACGGTCAGGGCCTGGTCGGCATCCATGCCCCGCACCTGATCGCACACCAGGCGCATTTTTTGCGCCGAAATGGGCAGATAGCGGGAAACAGCGCGAACATCCATAGCGTTAATTCCTTATCCCTGTGCGGGCCTTACCGCTTCTTCTTTTCCGCGGTGTGGCCCCGGTAGGTACGGGTCGGGGCAAACTCGCCGAGCTTGTGGCCCACCATGTTCTCGGTGACATAGATCGGCACGTGACGGCGACCGTCATGCACTGCGACCGTGAACCCCACCATCTGCGGGAAGATTGTCGAAGCACGGCTCCACGTACGGATCACCTTTTTGTCGCCGCGCTCACGCATCTGTTCGATTTTGCGCAGCAGCTTGGCGTCTACGTAAGGCCCCTTCTTGAGCGAACGCGACATCCTAACCTCCGATTACTTTCTACCGGCGCTTGCCACGCCGGCGCACAATATACTGATCCGTGCGCTTGTTGCGACGTGTTTTCTTGCCCATCGCCGGCTTACCCCAGGGGGTCTTTGGCCCAGGCATACCGATCGGCGAGCGGCCTTCACCCCCACCGTGCGGGTGGCTGTTGGGGTCCATCGCCGTACCACGCACCGTCGGACGCCAGCCGAGCCAACGCTTGCGACCGGCCTTCCCCAGCTTGACATTGCCATGATCGGTGTTACCGACCTGGCCGAGCGTCGCCATGCAGTTTTCGTGCACGCGGCGCACTTCGCCGCTGGGCAGACGCACCTGGGCGTAGGTGCCTTCTTTCGCCAGCAGTTGGGCCGAGACACCCGCCGCGCGGGCCAACTGGCCGCCGCGACCCGGCTGAAGCTCGACATTGTGGATCAGCGAGCCAACCGGGATCGACCGGATCGGCAGGGTGTTGCCCACCCGAATATCGGCACTATCGCCGCTGACAATGGTATCGCCCACGCGCAGGCCCAGCGGCGCGATGATGTAGCGCTTCTCGCCGTCGGGATAGATCACCAGCGCGATACGGGCCGAGCGGTTGGGATCGTACTCAATCGAGTCGATTCGCCCAGGGATATCACGCTTGTCGCGCCGGAAGTCGATCACGCGGTAGAGCCGCTTGTGACCGCCGCCGCGATGGCGAACGGTGATCCTGCCGGCGTTGTTGCGGCCACCGCGCTTGCGCAGATCGCGCAGCAGTGAACGCTCCGGCGTGGCGCGGGTGATATCCTCGAAACTGCTGCCCGTCATATCCCGGCGACCGGGTGATGTGGGCTTGTACTTCTTGATAGGCATGCTCTCTAACCTCAATCTCTTGGGCAGCGGGGGTCATTAGCCCCGTGAGGTGCGGATATCTGACCGCGCCGCCGCCGTATACTAGACGTTAAACAGCCCGATTTCCTGGCCGGGAGCCACCGCGACGACGGCTTTTTTCCAGGACTTGGAACGGATGTAGAACTTGCGACCGCGCCGCCCGCGCTTGGCAGGCATCACCATCGTATTGACTTTCAGCACGTCCACATCGAAGATGCGCTCCACCGCTTCCTTGATCTGAATCTTGTTGGCGCGCGGATCGACTTCGAAGACGTAGTGCCGCAGGTCTTCGGCCATCCCGTGTGATTTTTCGGTAATCACTGGGCGGCGGATCACATCGTACAGGTGCAGTCCCTTGGTCACGTCTCAGCTCCTTATTCGACTTCGGCCTCGGACGCCGTGCCCAAGAAGCTCTGGATCACGTCTAAAGCGGCCTGCGGGATGATCACGCGATCGTATGAGAGCAGATCGCGCACGTTCAGGTAGGTGGCGCGCAGCGCCTGTGCCCGGTCCAGGTTGCGGATGCTCTTCTCGACCACGTCGCTGCCTTCGGCCACCAGCACCAGCACGCTGTCATCGCCCACCAACTGCTGAAGCACGGCACGCATGGCGCTGGTCTTCGGCGCGTCGAGCGTCAGCTCGTCCACAACGATGATCTGGCCTTCGGCAGCCAGGGCCGAAAGCGCGGCGCGCAGGGCCTGACGGCGCATCTTGCGCGGCATCTTCTTGCTGTAATCGCGCGGCTTAGGGCCGTGCGCCACACCGCCGCCGACGAAGATCGGGGCCGAGCGAGCGCCATGACGGGCGCGCCCGGTGCCCTTCTGACGGTACCACTTGGCGGTGGTCCGGTTGACCTCGCTGCGGGTCTTGGTCTTGTGCGTGCCCAGGCGCGCGTTGGCCATCTGGCGCACATACGCCTGATGCATCAAGCCGGTATTGACCTCAACCTCAAAGATTTCAGGCGCCAGCTCGATCGTGCCAACCTGCTCACCGGACATATTACGAACAGGTACTTCCATCTTTCACGACTCCTCTGATGCGGACTCTCGCCTAGCGGCGGCCCTTACGTGACTGCTTGACCAGGAGAACTCCGCCGCGAGCGCCGGGAACGGACCCACGCACGGCGAGCAGATTCTTTTCCGCATCTACCACGACGACTTCGAGATTTTGAACGGTGACTCGATCACCACCCATGCGCCCGGCCATCCGCGTACCCTTCATGACGCGGCCCGGCGTGCTCGTCGCGCCGATCGAGCCGGGCGCGCGCTCACGGTCGGACTGGCCGTGTGTCTTGGGCTGGCGGTTGAAGCCGTGCCGCTTGACCGTACCGGCAAAGCCGCGCCCCTTCGAGGTGCCGACCACGTCCACGCGGTCGCCTGTTTCGAAGATGTCGGCACGCAGCACCTGGCCTTCCTCGACATCCAGCTCTCTGACGCGGAATTCGCGCAGATAGCGGAGATCGGGCAGGTCCATGCCGCCGCGTTTGAGGTGGCCGCGCTTGGGCTTGGTCAGCCGCGAATCACCGTTCCGCTTGGGCGGCAGCTCCTCGAAGCCAAGCTGAACAGCCTTGTATCCATCTTTTTCCTCAGAGCGAATCTGAGTCACATAGCATGGCCCGGCCTGGATGACGGTCACCGGAACTACCTGCCCATCTTCACCGAAGACCTGGGTCATGCCGACTTTTTTGCCAATGATACCCTTCATACTGCCTCCAAGGGACTGTGACAAGCGCGCGAGTCACCTCGCAGCGCTCCACGCATCATCCCTGCTTCGCTCTAGTGTCGTTATAACGTTCGGTTTGCCGCGCCCAACCCCCGGTTGCCGCACTGCCGCAGCAGCCCGCGAAACCGCCGGTTGGGTGGCAGGTATTAGATCTTGATTTCGATATCGACGCCCGCCGGCAGGTTCAGCCGCATCAGCGAGTCGAGTGTCTTGCTGTCCGGTTCCAGCACGTCGATCAGGCGCTTGTGCGTGCGAATCTCGAAGTGCTCCTGCGAGTCCTTATCGATGAACGGCGAGCGCCGCACGGTAAACCGCTCGATACGGGTAGGCAGCGGCACCGGACCGACCACGCGGGCGCCAGAGCGCTCAGCCGTCTCTACAATACGCTGGGCCGACTGGTCCAGCACGCGATGATCATACGCCTTGAGCCGGATACGGATCTTTTGCTTGGCCATATAGGTTCCTCAGACTGCAAAATCTGTGAAGGCGCTCTGGTGGGCTGAGCGATATTCTGCCCAGCCCACCAGTTTCCTTCTCATTATTCCAGGATTTCGGTGATAACACCGGCGCCGACGGTGAGGCCGCCTTCGCGGATGGCGAACTTGGAGCCGCGCTCGAGGGCCACCGGGATGATCAGCTCGACCATCAGGTTGACGCTGTCGCCG
>JAAYCM010000006.1 GCA_012729765.1 Chloroflexota bacterium
CCAGGCTCAGGTTGCGCACCGCCTCGACGCGCTTTCGTCCGCGCCCGAACGTTTTGCTGAGATTTTCGATATGGATCGCGGGTGCTGTGCTCATGGCGCCTCGGTCTGGGATACGTTTTCGGGCTGAAGCTCGGACAGCAGCGGCGCGAGCCGGATCGCCAGCAGCACCTGGAACAGCCGGATCACCAGCGCGGCCCGCAACGCCCCACCCGTGTTCGGATCGCGCACGACGGCCAGCAGCCGGTCGATCAACCCCTGGCGCGCATCAAGAGACAGGTCTGGCTGTGTTTCCGCCGAAAGCTGCCACAGCGCAGCGTAGAGGTGCCAGACCGCCTCGTCGTGCACCGAGCCGAACTCGGTTTCCCAGGCTTTGACGTGCTGAAAGGTCGAGAAGACTTCCAGCGTTTCGGCCAGCCCGCCCACCAGCAGATTGCTGATCGCCTGGGTACGGTCGGCGTGCAGCGAATGCAGCACTTCCTGGAGCGCGATCACGCCCACCGACCCAGCGGCCAGCGTCGCGGCCAGCAGGCTGTACTGCTTCGAGGTGAGCTTGCTGCGCACACAGTTGAGGTAGCAGTAAAACTGTTGGGCCAACTCGCGCGCCGGTTCGGCGGCGGGCGCATCGGTCGCCAGCAGGTGTGGGTGCAGTCGCCACAGATCGTCCGGCGACGGCTCGCGCAGGACGCGTTGTAACAAATCATGCATGGTCATCAGGCCGTCTCCCGTGGAACACGCGCCAGCAAATCGGTGATCACATCATCGGGGTGGACGCCCTCGGCCTGCCCTTCGAAGTTGAGCAGAATCCGGTGCCGCAGCGCTGCCGGAGCAACCGCGTAAACGTCCTCAAACGAAACGTTATAGCGGCCTTCGAGCAGTGCATTCACCTTTGCGCCGAGGATCATGGCCTGGCCGGCGCGCGGGCTGGCCCCATAGCGCACATACTGGCGCACAGCCTCGGACGCGGCGTCGCTCTCCGGGTGGGTCGCGATCACCAGCCGCGCAATGTAATCGCTGACGTGCGAGACGACCGGCACCTGCCGCGCCAGATCGCCCATCGCGACGATCCGCGCGCCATCGGCCACCCGCTGCGGGAACGGCATATCCGCTCCGGTCGTGCGCCCCATGATCTCAACCAGCTCGCTTGCCGAGGGGAACAACACATCGATCTTGAACAGGAAACGGTCGAGCTGAGCTTCTGGCAGCGGATAGGTGCCTTCCATTTCGAGCGGATTTTGCGTCGCCAGCACGAAGAACGGCGGCTCCAGTTGGTAGCGATGGTTGGCGACCGTGACTGTTTTTTCCTGCATGGCTTCGAGCAGGGCCGACTGCGTCTTGGGCGTGGCGCGGTTGATCTCGTCGGCCAGCACCAGGTTGGCGAACACCGGCCCGGCCTCGAAGCGGAAGCTGCGGTGGCCGTCCTCGCCCTCTTCCATGATGTTCGTGCCGACGATGTCAGCCGGCATCAGGTCGGGCGTGAACTGAATCCGCGCAAATTTCAGGTCGAGCACGTCGGCCAGCGTGCGGATCAGCATCGTTTTGCCCAGGCCGGGAACCCCTTCGAGCAGGGCGTGACCCCCGGCGATAATGCAGATCAACACCTTACGGATCACGTCATCCTGGCCGACGATCACCTTGCCAACTTCGGCAACAATCGACTCAGATGTCTGGTGGAAATCTTCAGCGGTGATCAAAGCAGTGGCGATGGCGTCAGTCATGGTCCCCATCCTTCGCTTGGCAGATACGAGAAGTGCTGCGGCCCATTAGCTGGCCGGGAGCTGCGGAATATTATCGATCACGGTGTTGCCTTCCTGACTGATGGCAGTGATGAGATTCACCCCCAGGATGCCCGGCTGGGGCACCAGAAAGCCGCCGAGTGAGGGCGTGGTCATCTGGTTGGTGTTGTCGCTGTAGACGACAGCGATCGCGGCGATGGCCGGGTCTTCGACGCGCCCAAAGACGAGCGTATAGGGTTGGCCGTCGCTGGTCGGGAAGTGCCACATCGCCGCCAGTGCCGGGATGCCGGGCTGGTCGCCGCAGACAATCGCGCCGTTGGTCGGCTGGATCACCCCGCTCGCAGCGGAAGTCGCCAGAAAACCGGCGCATGGCAGCCCGCTGGCGTTGTCATATGAGAAGCCCTGAATCTGGTCGGGGCCGAGCGGCTGATCGTACCAGACGCGCAGATTATTGGCGATCTGGCCCCGCCCGCTGATAAATCCCTCGACCAGCGACACGGCTGTTCCCTGTTCGGGGGCAACCTGAGCGCCCCCGGCATCCGCCGCGCCGGGATCGAGCGCTGCGGTGGGCGCGGCAGCGGGCGGTGCGTTTTCGAGTGGTGGAACAGTCACAGTCGGCGGGGCAGCCGTTTCAATCGGCTGGATGCAGCCCGACACCAGCCCGACCAGCATCAGTGCCAGGGCCATCCCCGCCCACCGGGTTATCCTCCTGTACACGGATACGCTTTCCCTTCGTCATGTGAAAAAACAAGGACATCGCGACGAACCGGCTGCCTGCTGCGGCAGGGCCTCTGCCCACACACCCCGTTCCCGGTACGGACAGACACTACGGCTCAAGGGACGAGAAGTAATCGTGAATCACGTCGCGCTGATCGAGCGGAATACGACCGCTGTCGAGCGCCTCACCGATCGCGTCCCGGTATTCATTGTAGACATTGGTATATGAAAGTCCGGCCTGGCCGCTGGGATTGGGGCCGAACTCGCCTTCCTGGATCGGCACACCGCCGGGATCGGTGTTCTCACCGCCCACGTCCAGCACATCGCCGGACGCGCCGCCGATGTTGGCCGGATCGTATTCCGCCTCATATTCCTGCGGCAGACCGTCGGTGTCCTGAGGCGAGTTTCCGGTCGAGATCGATCCTTCCTGGTCGCCGACCTGCGAGCCTGAGGTGGTATCCTGCCCCGCGTCGCCTTCGCCTTCCCCAGCACTCAGCGCGCTGGAACCCTGCTGGGCGCTTTGCTGGCCGCCCGGCTGACTCTGCGGCTGCCCGCTCTGCCCTTCAGCCCCGGATACCTGCTGTGATTGCTGAGCTTCAGCGGCGCTACCACCTTCGCCCTGTTCGCTGCCGGGCTGCGCGTTCGGATTCTGCTCCGATGCCTGTCCGCCATCACTCTGATCGGATTGGAGCTGCCCCTGCTGATCGGGCTGCTGCTGCTGCTGCGCGCCAGACTGCTGCGGTGCGCCGGGCGTGCCGCCCGGCTGGGGCTGCCCGGCCTGTGACTGCTGATCGCCGGGCGCGGGCTGCTGGCTCTGCTGCCCGTCATCCTGGAACTGCTCGCCCTGCTCGCCCTGCTGCGGGCTGACGGATTGATCGCCGGATGGCTGCCCGGCCTCGGCCAGCTCCTGCTGGCCAGACTGCGCCTGCTGCGATAAATCCTGTGCGGACTGAGCCAGCGGTGAGTTGTCGAGCTGTTCCTGCTGCTCGTCCATCATCTCCGATGCCTCTTGCAGCGCTTCCTCGGCGGCTTCCAAATCGCCTTCCCGCAGCGCCTCGGCAGCTTCGCGGAACTTCTCGGCCAGTGCCGGATTGCTCTGTTCCAGCGCTTCGGCGGCGCGCTCCAGGCGCTCGGCCAACGCCTCGCGCGCCTCGTCCGAAAGCTCTTCCTCGCTCAGATTCTCAGCCAGCTCGCTCGCCGCGTCAGCCGCCTCGCCCAAGTCCGGACGGCGCAACGCCTCGGCCAGATCGCCGGTCAGGTCCGATCCCATCAGGCGCGAGGCGGCGTCCTGATACGCCTGCCGGTTGTCGGGCAGCATACCATCGGCCAGCGCTTGCAGTTCCTGGCCCGCTTCGGCCATGGCTGCGACCGCTTCCTGCTGCGAGATAGTGGGTTGCTCCAAAATGTCGCGCGCCGCTTCGAGCGGGTCGGTCAGCGCGTCTTTCTCTTCGTCGGAGAGCGACGGATCGTTTTCCACATCCTCGATGGCCTGTTCCAGCGCCGCGATCTGCTGATCGATCGCGTTTTGCAGCTCGCGCTCGGCCAACAGCTTCTCAGCCTGGGGGTTATCGCTGAGCAGCAGCACGGCCAGCACCGCCGCCAGCGCCACCAGCAGCGCCAGCTCGCGCCAGCGCACGCGCAGCGGCAGCCACGCCGCCGCATTGACCCGCTGGGCCACCCCGGATGCATCCAACAACTGGCGCTCGGCCAGCCGCTCCGGGAGCGGAATCACGCCGCCGGTCAGCTCCAGCGCCGTGCTGACCCGCTCGCCCAGCGCGAAACGGCGGTCGAAATAGCGCGCCTGACGCTCGACCGGCTGAGGCCGCAGCCAGATCACGCCCAGCGCGATCAACGCGGCGCCCAGGATCAGCCCGCCGGCGGCCTGTGCGACCTGCTCCGGCAGCAGCCAGGGCCGCACCCACGCCACCGCCGCGACGATCACAGCCAGCGCCAGCCCGGCGATCAGGGCACGCGGCAGCCACAGCGCGGTCTGCGCCAGCCGCAGGCGGCGATCCCAACGCCGGACCTGCCGCGTAAGATGGGTGGCGGTTTGCTCAAGTATGGTCGCGTTCATGATCAGCCGGCCTTTTCTACCGACTCAGGCCCGGCACACGCCGGGCAGGTCATTCTTCGATGGCCTGCACCCGCCGCACCGACAGGATGAAGAACACCACGGTCAGCACCAGGTACAGGATGGTGAACGGTATCCAGGGCGAGATCAGTGTCACCGTCTGCCCGCCGGACAGGGTATAGGAGAACGTGCCGATCGTGCGCTGGTCGAGCAGGATATACTGCGTGAGCAGCGCCGTCGCCGCCGGATTGGTGCTCAGCACAAACCCTAGCGCATAGAGCAGGATCACCTCGGCCTGGGGCGACTGGATACTGCTGAATGACATCCCCAGCACGAGCGCGATGCTGCCCAGAATGATCGGCAGCCCGAACGTGATAAAGGTGGCGAAGGCATAGGTCAGCACGCTGGCCGAAAGGGAGCGCCGGCTGCGCGACGAGAAGTAGATGCCGATCGTGCTGAACAGCAGCGCGGTCATCACCAGGATCACGAACGACAGGATCACTTCAGTTTCGGCCACACCGCCAAAGAAAAACGCGATGCTTTGCAGCGGGATCGCGGCCAGCAGCAGCAGAAAGACATACGCCATCGAGGACAGCAGCTTGCCCAGCACCAAAGCGCGCGAGGGCAGCAGCGTTGTCCGCAGCAGATCATAGGTCTGGTGCTCGCGCTCGCCGCTAATCGAGCCAGCCGTGAACGCCGGGGCGATAAATGACACGAGCAGCATCTCGATAGCGACGATGCCGCCGAACAGCGTCCGCCCGATCTCGCCCACATTGGCCTGCCCGCTGGTTCGCGTCGATGATTCGGATACCGCGACATAAATCAGCGAGGCAAACGCGCCCAGCAGGGCCAGGTAGATCGTGAGCACGACGAAGGCGCGTGCGCCGCGCATCCGGCCTCGCAGTTCTTTAAGCACGACCGGATTATCGAACAGGTGACGGCGCAGGCTGCCGCGCGGGCGGGTGGAGAGTTCAGCCGTCATCGTGTGCGCTCACTTCCGCCGGGCTGCCCGGCGCTCAATTGGCTCACGTCACGATCCCCTTGGTCGCCCGCATAAAGACCGCTTCCAGGTCGCGTGTTTCTTCCGCAAAATTGACGACCGGCAGGCCGCGGCTGGCGAGCGCCTGAAGCATCGCGCTGATGCCGGTGTCGTCCCCCGTGAACAA
Source organism: Chloroflexota bacterium (assembly GCA_012729765.1). Lineage (GTDB taxonomy): Bacteria > Chloroflexota > Anaerolineae > Aggregatilineales > Aggregatilineaceae > JAAYCM01. Next base: position 5,688 of record JAAYCM010000006.1, read on the forward strand.
GACGCGCAGCCGGTGCCGCCCGTGCTCGTTGGGCAGGTCCTCGACTGCCGTTACCCCGACGACATGCTGGAGCGCTTCTTTGGCTTCGTCCACCCGGTCGAGCAGCGTGATCGTGATCTCGCGGGTGGGCATCAACTGCTGGCGGATCTCGCCCACCGTGCCCTGCGCGACCATCTGCCCGCTCTCGATGATGCCCAGGTGCGTACAGATTTCGGCCACGTCGGCCAGGATGTGCGACGAGAAGAAGATCGTCTTGCCCATACGCGCCATCTCGACCAGCAGCTCGCGGACCTCGATCCGCGCGCGCGGATCAAGCCCGGAGGCCGGCTCGTCCAGAATCAAGACTTCGGGGTCGTGGGCCAGTGTGCGCGCCAGGCTCAGCCGCTGCTTCATGCCCCGGCTCAGCTTCTCGACCATATCGTCGCGGCGGTGCGCCAGATCGACCAGCGCCAGCAGATCGTTGATCAGCGCCGGGCGCTCACGCTCTGGAATCTCATAGCAGGCCGCGAAGAAATCGAGGTACTCCCAGACCTTCATATCGTCGTAGACGCCGAAGAAGTCCGGCATATAGCCGATCGCGCGCCGCACCTCACGCGGGTGCTGGACCACCGAGTATCCGGCGACATAGGCATCGCCCGCGGTCGGGGTGATGAGCGTGGTCAGAATCCGCATGGTGGTTGTTTTGCCCGCACCATTCGGCCCCACAAAACCATAGATCGCGCCGCGCGGTACCACCAGTGACAGGTTATCGACGGCAGTCAGCTTGCCATAGCGCTTGACCAACCCGTGGGTTTCGATAATCAACTCGTCAGATGCCATCTTGATTCCTACCCCGACCCTTCATGACTGTCCAACCGCCCCAGGTAGCCGACCTGCACATAGTCTACCTGATTATACGCGGCGGGGTCCTGAGTTGTAATCCGCAGTTGGACCGCGTTTTCCGGCCCGATCAGCGCGCCGGGTTCATCGACATGGGTGGTGTCACTGTCCGGGCTGAGCATCACCGGGACCCATTCTTGACGCTGCCAGTTCCACAGCTCGAACTGGAGCGACCCAAACCCCCGGAACTTAATCACCAGCTCCTCAACGCTCGCCAGCCGCACGGGCGGCATCGGCTGGAACAGGAACGCGGCATGCGATCTGCCATTGAAGCGCAGGCTGATCGGCGTGGCTTCAAGCTGCGTATTCGGGTTGTCCGTGTCGGCGACCGTCCACGTGGTCATACCGGGCGGAACGCTGATCACAGCGTCATCCGCGCGAACCGTCACCGGCAGGTCAAAGATATAGAGCGTGGTATCCTCTTCGGTCTGCGGCTTGCCGACCAGCTCGATCGCGTGCATCGGCTGCCGGGTCCAACCGAAGATATACACGCCGGTACCGCGCCCACCGCTGACCTCGGTATCGACCACCAGCGCACCCAACAGCCGGTAGCGCCGCCGGATTTCCTGCTCACGCGGGTCGATCCCGGTCATCGAGCACGAGAACTCCTCGCCGCGCATCACGTCTGAGATGGTGAGCGACAGCCCTTCCGGCGAGAAGCACCAGCCCGGCGCCCCAGTGAACTGCCACGGGCTGCCATAGTAGTTGTACCAGTTGAGCGCGTTGCCAAGCGTCAGCGGCGCGGTGTCCTGCGGCCCCAGCGTGATCTCGAATGAGCGCGTCTCACCGGGGTTGAGTGTGCCCAACAGGCGGCTCTCGCCCTTGACCAGCACCACCGCATCCTCAAGTGGGACATCGAGCGTGTTGGTCACACTGCCCTCGACGCGCGGCTGGTGATCTGCGCGCAGGTGCCACACCGCCGCAGCATCGAGTTGGGGCGCGGGCACGGTCCCATTGGCCGTGAAGCTCGCCACCATCCCGGCATCAATCGGGATCGACTCGGCCACATAGCGCGTGCCCTCGCTGATCACGGTCGTGACGTCCAGCCCGGTCCCGACATCGGGCAGGGTGCGCAGTGTATAACCGCGCTGCGCCGCCACATCATACGTGCTGCGGCGGGGCGACTGGACTCCAACCAGGCTCCAGACCTGGGCCTGCTCGCTCTCCGGCCAGACCTGCACGACCGACAGCCGGTTGACAATCGGCACGTTCCCGCGCAGGTTGAAGCCGACGACATAGGCCAGCACACTGAACACAACGATCAGCAGCGGAATAGATACCCAGGCCCATTCGCGCCGGTTGAGGCGCTTGAGCACGAGATAGTTGAGTGGGCCGACCAGCACGATATAGACCGCCAGGAAGCCGCACATCTGCAAGAAGGTTGGCAGCGCCGTATTGTTAAAGGTCAGCGTCGCCTGCTGCGCGATCGGCCAGCTGCTAAAGCCCCGGAGCCAGCTCGGCTGCTGCCCGACACTGCTGATCAGCGTATACCACAACTGCTCCTGGGCATCCCACGAGCGCAGCGGCTCGGCGTTGGGATCGACCGCCAAGAAATCTACCGACCCCGCACCGTATGATCCGCGCACGACCAGCGGCAGGTCGTCCACCATGACCAACGCCTGCGCCGCTTCGGCAGGGGTGGTGCGCGTCAGCGTGGTTTCCAGGTCCAGATCGTCGCTCGCGGTGCCCAGATAGCCGGCCAGCGGCCCCAGCGATTCGACCGGCACGGTGCCTTGCAGGGCTGCCGGCAGCAGATCGACCAGACCGGCGGTTGTGCGCTGCCACGGGTCGCCGCCAGTGACGATCAGATGGCCGCCGGCGAGCACCCAGCTCTCAAGTGCCGCGATCTGCTCGGCCCCCAGCGTTGCCGTGTTTACGTCGTGGAACATCAGCACGTCCAGCCCGGCCAGCGCGTCGGCCAGCGGCGGGATGTCTTCGATCTGCCAGTTGGCCTGATAAGCGTTCGTCGTGCCGGGCGTGCGGGCGGTGAGATCGATCGCGCCGTAGGGCGAATCGGTCACAACGGCGTAAATCATGTCGCCCCGATTTACCATGCGGATCTCGACGGTCGTCTGCTCGATCAAGTCGCCGTCGTCGTCGGTGACTTCCACCTGCAACTGCTGCGTGTAGCCTTCCAGCGAGACGTACAGGAAGATCTGCTTGCGTGCCCCCTGGGGGAGATCAAGCGGTGTGCGGTAGGTGGTGTCGGCCAGGCCGCTCATACCGCCCACGCGCACTCGCACGGTTCCATTAAGGTTGCCGCCGCTGTTGCTAACCGTTACCTGGATCGGCGTCCACTGGCCATAGCGGAAGTAACCGTTGTACCCGGCCTGGGCGGCGAGGTTAAGCTCCGGCGCGTCCTGGTATGGTGGGCCAAACGCCGCCAATCCCGGCAGCGCCAGCGACAGAAATACGAGCAGTACAATCAATCGGCGTTTCACAATACTTCGCGTGTGCTCCTGCCAGTATCCAAGACTCTACCTGTAGACGGTCGGGCAGCCCCACCGGTTCCGCCTCCATCTAATAGTACGCGGACACCCCGGCTTTTACTCAATCAGTCAGCCATCACATTTTAACACGGGGCGAGTCACCGCTACAATGCCCCGGTCGTACCCGTGATCCGCGCTCAGCGTGGGGTCGGCGTGGCAGTTGTGGCAGTGGTGGGACCGGGTGTGGCGGTCGCCGGAAACGCCGTCGGCGTGCGGCTGGGCGTGGCGGTGGGTGGCGGCGGGAAGTCGGTTGTTTCGCGCAGCTGCGCCGGATCAAAATTCGTGCAGGTCAGGTCGCGGAGGCGCAGCCAGCCGTTGACCGGCGGATCGCCCGCCCCCACCGGGGCCAGCAGCCATTCCCCGCTGGGATCGCGCGCCAGGGGCGCAAGCGAGATACTGCCCTCGGCGGAGTTTTCGAGCGGCGGCACAATCGTCGGATAGGCTTCGCCCGGCCCGCCGTGCACGGCGGCGCTGCCGGTGTTAAGCTGGCAGTTGGGATAGATGACGCTTAGCTTCTGCGTTACGCTGGACATCACCTCTCCCTGGCCGCTGGCATACAGCGTCGCCAGCCATTCCGACAGTTCGGTATCGGGCGCCACGCGCACATCCTGGTAGCCGGAGAGCGCGACCGGCGACGTGACCAGAATCGTACCATCCGGGCCTTCGACCCACAGATTATACCCGCTCTCCAGCGGCTCGGCCCCGGTTACGCTCCAACTCACGCGCACGTCCTGATTGACATAGCGGACCAGATCGGTCCCCCCCAGCACTTCCAGCCGCAGATTGACGGCGGGACGTACTTCGAGGGCCAGCGTCGCAATCGCCGTCTGCCCGGCATTATGCGCGCGGAGAATCAATGTGAACAGGCCGCTCTGATCGAGTGTTACGGTATAGGGCGTGCTGTCCGGGGCCAGCGCGACTTCCTGGCGGCTAACACCGTTATCGATCCACAGATCAAGCGACTCGGCATCCGTCACATCCCAGGCCAGCTCGACCGGCTCGCCGACCAGCACCGCCGGGCTGGATGCGGTAAAGGACAGGACGACTGGCTCTGTGGGATCGGTGTCGTCCTCGTCGCTCAGAAACAGCAGGAGCAGTCCCGCGCCCAGCAGCACGACCAGCGCGAGCAGCGGCAGGGCCAGCACTGGGGCCCAGGTCGGCAGCGCGCTCTTCTCGACATACGTAGCCGGCACCGACGCCACAAAGCTCGATGCATCGTGCGCCCGCGCCGCGATCACGAACTCATATTCGCGTGCGGCCCCAAATATCCGGCGGCGGCGCGGCGCGACCGTGCCGGTCATGGTCTGGCGCTCGCCCGGCCCCAGCGTGATGCGCGCCTGCGGCAGTTGAAAGCTCAGCCGGCGCAGCGGATCGAGTCCCTGGATATCCAGTTGCAGCGGTGCGTTGCCCTGATTGTGCAGATAGAGATTGAAGCCCTCGCTGGCCTCGACGCGCGACGTACTGAGCGCCAGCCCAAAGCCGCTGAAGGGCAGCACGCGCAGCGTGGTCGGCGCATCGACGGTCTGGGCCGGGCGCGACTTGGAGCGCACCCGCACCACGAAAGGATGATCGCCCGGCTGGCTTTCGCTGCGGCGCAGCGGCTTGAAGCTGATGATCGCCTGGCCCTGCTCCTCTGGCTCCAGCCGTATCTCGGTACGATCCACGCGGACCCACCCTTTGGGCAGGCCATCGACCTCGATATAGTACTGGTCGGTTTCCTCGCTGATATTCTCGATCTTCAGCACGGCCTGGACATGCGCCCCCGGCGCGACCGCCATATCCGGCCCTTGCAGCTCGACCTTATAGGTTGGCTGGGCAAAGGTGATGCGCTGGGTGGTGTCGGTCAGGTCCGCCGGCTCGATGGGCGGATTGTAGATCAGCCGGATGTCACCGATCTGGATTTCCTCACCGCCGCGCAGCACATGCGGCTGGTTCGATTTCAGCAGGACGCCGTCCACATACGTTCCGTTGACCGACTCCAGGTCCTCAAGTACCACCTGTTGGTTCCTGGCCGTGAGTGTGACGTGATAGCGCGACACGGCGGTCGTGTCCAGCACAATGTCGTTGCCGCTGGAGCGCCCGATCGCCGTCGTCGGTTTTTCGAGGCGATAGCTCTCAATAGGGCCATCAGGCCAGTACACGTCCAATCTGCCGTAGAACATGAGCACCATTCCTTCGCGGAGTGTATGTCGGTGCGATCCCAGCGCGCCGCCGCAGCGCCTCACGCCAGTTTTATTGTAACTGTCCGTTAGGAATCGACAACATAACTGGTGGGCCGCCTTGCCCCAGACAGCGTCAGAGGGCGCTGCCAATGAGCGCCCTCTCTTTATCGTTCGTTTGGTCGTGCGGATATGGTCTGCGATTAATCGAAACGGATGCGCGGATCCAGCCAGGTGTAGAGAATGTCCACCAGGATGTTACCGGAGATCAGGAAGATCGAGTACAGCAGTGAGACGCCCATGATCATGGTGTAGTCGCGTGCCGAGACACTGTCTACGAACACCTTACCTAATCCGGGTATGGTGAAAATCAGCTCTACGACGAACGTGCCGGTCAGCACGCCGGCCAGCAGCGGCCCGATGATGGTTGCAACCGGGATCATCGCGTTCTTCAGGGCGTGCACGTAGATCACGACGCGCTCGCGCAGACCCTTTGCCCGCGCGGTGCGCACGTAGTCTTCGTGCAGCACTTGCAGCAGGCTGGCGCGCGTCAGGCGTGCGATGCCGGCACTCATCCCCACGCCGAGCGTGATCACCGGCAGGGCCAGGATTTGTAGATAGTAGAGCGACAGCTCCGGCCCGGCCTGCCACTGGCCGCGCTGGTCGATCACCGGGACCCAGCGCAGCTCTACCGCGAAAATGATGATCAGGATCGGCGCGAGCACAATGCCCGGCGTCGCCTGCCCCATCACCGCAAAGAACATCGCCACGTAGTCCACTGCCGAGTTGTGATAGACCGCCGCCAGCACCCCCAGCGGAATGCCCAGCAGGAAGCCCAGGATGACGGCAAAGACGCCGACCTGCATCGAAACCGGCAGGCGGCGGGCGATCTCGTCACCCACCTGAACGTTCTGATCGCGCAGGGCCACATTCAGCGACGGCCCGAAGTCCAGGTGCATCGCATCCCACAGATAGTTGAAGAACTGCGAGTTCAGCAGGTCGATGCGCAGCACGCGCTCTTCCACCTGACGGACCTCGCCGCCCGTGCCGCCCCCCTCGGTACGTGTTTCGGTGTGATACCCGATGATCTTCCAGTCATCCCCATCCGGGAAGTAACCGTCATTGGGGGTGTTGATCAGCAGCGGCTTGTTCAGCCCGAACTTTTCTTCGAGCTGCCGGATCATATAGTCCGGCATCCGGCGCTGGCCGACTGCATTGAATGGGCCGCCCGGCAGCAGGTGCGAGAGGGTAAACGTCACCAGCAGAATCGCCAGCAGCACCGGGATAGCGGCCAGGATACGCCGGATCAGGAACTTGATCATGCTTGCGCCACCCATCGCACGCAGCAGATTCGCCGGGAAATAGATGATTGTCTGCAGGGCTGAGCGTCGTTCGGTCGTTGTCACTTCCATAAGTCATGCTCCTTGGCCCGTCTCCCCGGCACAGTTCTCAGAGCAGTGCCGGGCAGACGGAGTCGGATACTATTCCTCGATTGGCATCAGATCGCGCTGGGCGGCCCAGCCGACGACCGTATCCTGGCTGCCAGTGTTGAACTGCACTTCGAAGCGGGTCTGGCTCTCACCGCGCACGGCGACATATGAAGCCGCATCGCCCTGGCACTGAATCTGGTAGTAGACAGTATAGGAGTCACGGGTGCGGTCTTTTTCGAGCCGGACATCCGTGATCTCGACGCCGTCTTCAACCGGGCAGCGCCCGCTAAAGCGGGTGTTCGAGCCGATGATGTAGGTCGGCACGCTGGGGATCAGCAGCACCGGATTCCCGGCATCGTCTTCACCGGCAGCTTCCATCATCACGCGCTCGCCCGGCAAGAAGTCCAGCGGCCCTTGCAGGTACTGCTGGTCGGCCCAGCCTTCGCGCGTTTCCCGCGCCGCGCAGATTTCCTCGCCGTCGGCGTTCGTCTCGGTTTCGACACACTCGTCGCACGTGACGCGATAGTACACGCCATCGGTGCCCGTATATTCCAGGATCGACGCGATCTGGCCCGACGCACACTGCCCGACCACATTCGACCCTTCACCTTCGGGGATGGCCACTGCCGGGCTGTTGGTCAGATAGAGCGGCGGGATGACCTGCACCACCCGGCGCTGGCCCTCTTCTTCACCGGTGGCCAACGGGTCTTCCGCCAGCGGATCCTCGACGGCTGCTTCCTCGACTGGGGCCTCTTCGCCTTCGACCGCACCTTCTTCACCCTCGACCGCCTCGACAATGACCTCGCCCTCAGTTTCCTGAGGCAGATCGTCGATAAAGACCGGGATCGGGGGCATGAAGATCACGGTGTTCATACCCTCGTCGAAGCGCAGTGGGCCGACGAAACGGTCCTGCGTGGCCCAGCCGTCGAGTGTGCCGCAGGTTAGACGGTAGTAGACCTGCTCACCGACCAGGCGGGCTTCCTGCGCCTCGATCACGGAGCCATACTGGCAGCTCTCGTCGGTAAGCGTGTTTTCTTCGGTCAGCTCAGCCGGCTCACTGGCAAGACGGTAGCCCTGGGCACGGTCCTCACCCTCAGGGCTGATCGCCAGCGCGCGGTCGCCAACATTGATCTCCAGCGGGCCGAACAGATCGGCATTGGTGACCCAGCCCCGATTGCCGGTAGGGCACTCGATCTGGTAGAAGACATCCTTCAAGCCGTCGTCGTCGATATCCCTGGCCTGAATCTCCGACACCTGGGTAATCATGCCAGGGGTGCAGGTCTGGAAGAACATGGGCTGGAAGGTGACCAGATCCAGCATCTCGACATTACGCTCGCCTTCCGCGGCCAGCGTGAGCGCCAGATCACCATCGGCAAACAGCAGCGGCCCGGCCAGACGTGATTCCGCAGCCCAGCCGGCAGCGCCGTTACACTCGACCAGATAGTAGGTGTGTCCATCGTCCGCCAGCCCGGCGAACAGCACCTGCGCCGAGACATTCGGCTCGCACAGTGCCTTAGAATTGGCCTGGCTCTCGGCCAGCGGCTCAGGATGCGTCGTCAGGTAGAAAAACGCCGAGTTTTCCTGCGCCGTGAAGGCGGTATCTCCGACTTCGAACCGGGATTCTTCCGGCGACGGCAGCGGCGTTTCAGTATAGTAAGGGGTCAGTTCCAACACACCGGGAACCTGCCCGGAATAACAGGCCAGGCTGGCGGCCAACAGCGCCACCACTACCACCAGCAGGGCTGCCGGCGTGCGCACATTTTTGCGTTCCACGTTCGCTTATCTCCTCGTCGCTATACGCTGTGTCACTACGTGCCGCGCAGACGCGGGTCCAGTGCGTCACGCAGGCCGTCGCCCAGGAAGTTGAAGGCCAGTGTGGTCATCACCAGCGCGATACTGGGCACGAGCAGAATGTGACGATTCGAGAAGAACCCGCCGCGTGTGCGCACCTCACTGATCATCGCACCCCAACTCGGCGTGCCGGGTTGGACGCCCAGGCCGATGAAGCTCAAGAAAGCTTCGGTAAAGATGTATCCGGGGATAGCGAGAGTCTCGGAAACAATCAGCGGCCCCATGATGTTGGGCAGCAGGTGCACGAAGATGATCCGCCGGTTGCTCGCCCCGACCGCGCGCGCTGCCTCGACAAATTCCTTTTCGCGGTACGAGAGTACCTGGCCGCGCGCCAGACGTGCCATGCCGATCCAGCTCAGCGATCCGAGCGCGATAAACAGGAACAGCAGGCCGCCCATATCCTTGTTCAGGTCGAGCACAAAACCGACAACGCCGCCTCGCTCCTGATCTTGATATTCGCGCGCGATCTCCGTAAAGAAGACCTGCAGCAGGATCACCAGCACCAGATAGGGGATGCCGTACATAAAGTCTACGATGCGCATCATTAAGTTATCGATGCGACCGCCGTAGAACCCGGCTGTAACGCCATAGATCAGGCCCACGATCAGGCTCATCGTCGCGCCCAAAAAGCCCACCGACAGCGACACCTGCGCGCCATACACCGTCTGCGTGAGCCAGTCTTTGCCCTGGCTGTCACCGCCGAGCAGATAACACCACTGCCGCTGATCAGCGACCGGCTCATCGCGGAAACAGTAAGTATCCTGGACGGAAGCCAGCGCATCGCCGCTCAGCCAGCCGCACCAGTACGGGTTGCGGTCCTGGTTGTCGCGCGCGCAAACGCCGGGGTCCGGATATGAGTCCTGCTGGGCCTGGTTGACGGGGTTGATCGTGTGCATCGCATCAACGCCGGTACGCGCGTCGAGCAGCCCCAACCGGGTCCACAGCGATGCCGTAATGGCGATAAACACGATCGTGATGATAGTCCCCAACGCCACCAGCGAAGCCTTGTTGCGCCGGAACAGGCGCCAGGCATCCGCGATCGGCGTCGATCGTGGCCGTTCCGCTTCCTTCAGAGAGATAGGCTCTGCGCCTTCTGCTACTGCCATATGATTTCTCCTTCATGTCCTGTTCTGGCGGGCCAGCGGTGGCAGGCGACACCACAACCACACCTGATCTGCGCCTGCCGCTGCCCGCCCGGCTAGATTACGCGATGGCAGGCCACCCAGTGATCCGGCAGCACCTCGACCAGCTCCGGGTCTTGGTCGTAACACACGTCCACCGCGACAGGGCAGCGGGTGTTGAAGTTGCAGCCTTTCGGCGGGTTGATTGGGCTGGGCACATCACCCTTCAGGATGATGCGCTGCCGCCGTTCCTCAACCACCGGATCGGGCACGGGCACCGCCGAGAGAAGCGCCTGGGTGTAGGGATGCAGCGGGTTGGTGTAGAGTTCCTCGCTCTCCGCGATCTCGACGATCTTGCCCAGGTACATCACGGCGACACGGTCACACAGGTGGCGTACCATGCTCAGGTCATGCGCGATGAACAGGTAGGTCAGACCCAATTCATTCTGGAGCCGCTGGAGCAGGTTCACTACCTGCGCCTGGATCGAAACGTCCAGCGCCGAGATCGGCTCGTCAGCGACGATGAACGACGGGTTGAGTGCCAGCGAGCGTGCTAGACCGATCCGCTGCCGCTGGCCGCCGGAGAACTCGTGCGGGTAGCGGTTGACGAAGTAGGGATTCAACCCTACCAGTTCCAGCAGCTCGGCGACGCGCTCGTCGCGTTCCTTGCGATTGCCGATGTTGTGCACGACCAACGGCTCGGCCACAATCCGGCCCACCGACATACGCGGGTTGAGTGAAGCATAGGGGTCTTGGAAGACCATCTGCATCTTGCGACGCATCTTGCGCAGTTCCTCGCCCTTCAGCGTCGAGATTTCCTGGCCTTCAAACTTCACGCTGCCCGAGGTCGGACGGTAGAGCTGGAGAATCGTGCGCCCGGTCGTAGACTTACCGCAGCCGCTTTCCCCCACCAGACCCAGCGTCTCGCCCTGGAAAATCTGGAAGCTGACGCCATCCACCGCTTTGACGGCGGCGACTTCACGCTGGATGAGAATGCCCGACCGGATCGGGAAATGCTTCTTGAGATCCGTCACTTCGACCAGAACGCGCCGTTCTTTACCGTCTGCGCGCTGGGGTAAGGTCTGGGCACTAGGCATGGCTTGGCTCATCGATCGGCTCCTTACTCCGAACATCGACCCAGCACGCTACGATGTGTTCCCGCGACCCTTCGGCCACCGGGATCAGCGGCGGGTTTTCTTCACACTTATCAATCCGATACACGCAGCGCGGCGCAAAGGGGCAGCCCTTCGGCAGGTACCGCATATCCGGCGGCGCGCCTTCAATCGAGTACAGTTTTTCGTGCCTCTGGTCCAGGCGCGGCAGCGAGCCGAGCAGACCGAGCGTATAGGGGTGGCGCGGATCGCCATAGACCTGCTTCACCGGGCCGCGCTCGACGATATAACCGGCGTACATCACCTGGACCGTATCGGCCAGCCCGGCCACGACGCCCAGGTCGTGCGAGATCCAGATCATGGCCATGCCGATCTTGTCGCGCAGGCGGCGCACCAGATCGAGAATCTGGGCCTGAATCGTCACGTCCAGCGCGGTCGTCGGCTCGTCGGCGATCAGAAGCTGCGGGTTGCACGACAGGGCCATCGCGATCATCGCGCGCTGGCGCATCCCGCCGGAGAACTGGTGCGGATAGTCGTCCAGGCGCGAGCGCGCCGAGGGGATACCGACCATCGCCAGCAGCTCGGCGGCACGGGTGCGCGCCTGCTCGTTATCCATGCCCAGGTGCAGTTTGAGCGCTTCGGTAATCTGGCGGCCTACGGTCAGCACGGGGTTAAGGGACGTCATCGGGTCCTGGAAGACCATCGCGATTTCCGCCCCACGAACCAGGCGCTGCTGATTCTTAGAGAGCTTCAGCAGGTCACGACCGCGAAAGATCACTTCGCCGTCGGCGATCTCGCCGGGTGGCTGAGGAATGAGGCCCATAATCGAGAGCGCGTGCACGCTCTTGCCGCAGCCGCTCTCGCCCACGACGCCCAGGGTTTCGCCCTCGTTGAGTACATAGGACACACCATTGACGGCGTAGACGATCCCTTCCTCAGTATGGAAACGGGTTTTGAGGTTCTTGACCTCCATTAAGACGGTCAAAAGTCACTCTCTCCTTCATCGTACTCCCAGGGAGGGCCTGAGAGCGAGTATCATACAAGATGATCGAAAAGCGGGCGGCACGGCGTTTTTCCCTCCCTGGACGTTTGAGGGAAACATCCTGTCGGCCCCCGGTCATGCATTTCCTGGCTGATTTGTCAGGGCGATCCATCGGGATAAAGCATACGTAAGAAACGTCTTTTTTACAGTGATCTTTCTCCTTCCTTGCGGCATCCGATTTGCACCCCGCGCATGAAGCGGCGGCCTTGTGCCCACCTGTATCGTGTGGAAAGCTTCATAGTGGAAAACCTCATTCGTATGTATCTATCGCGCAGCAGGCGCTTTGGTTCAAAATTGGCCTGAAATTTGTGAAGATTGGTTCAGACTCGTGTCATGAATTCGCCCGGCCCCTTGACAGTCCCCCTGCCCGTTTGCTACACTGCTGCACAACAAACAACTCCGACGGAGCCGTCGGCTGTGTATCACCCCCAGAGAGCTGCCGGGCGCTGTGAGGCAGCGGTGAGCGCGGTTGACTTCCACTCCCGATCAAGTTGCCTGTCGATCGGTCGCATGGCCCTAAGGCAGGCCGGGCACGCCCGTTAGCGCGTTCGAGTCGACAGACTCGGTGAGGTTTGCGCCGTGAGGTGCAGACAAATCCAGGTGGCACCACGAGTCCCCTCGTCCTGGTTTTCGGATCAGGCACGGGGATTTTTTGTTTTCAGGAGCAGACACCATGTCCCTTGATTTTCTGACCCCGGAAGTATGGAATGCGATTCTGCTGGGCGTGGTTTTTATCGGGCTGGCGCTGGCGATTCTGCGCCTGTACAGCGATCTCGCGCGCCCCATTGGCAGTCGCAGCCAGCAGCCGCCCGCCGGGGATTCACGCGACCGGCGATTTCGTAACGACTGAGCACCACCGAGAACAGCAGCCGATAAGGAGAAGGCATCATGCTCGATATAGCGCTCATACGCGAAAAACCCGAATGGGTCAAAGAACAACTGCGCCGGCTCCACGACGACGAGGCGGTCGCGCGCGTGGACAGCATCCTGGAGCTGGATAAGCAGCGGCGCACCCTGCTGACCGAGGTCGAAGCGATCAAGGCCCACCGCAACCAGCTCAGCAAGCAGATGGGCCACTTCCGGGGCAACAAGCAGCTCAGCCCGGCGCAGATCATCGGCGGGGCACAGGCCGCCGTGCGTGCGCTGAGCGCGGGCGATATTGAAGGCGCGATCGCGGCCTTGAGCCAGCCGCCCGCCGCCGACGCCCCCGACACGTCCGATCAGGCGGTCCGGGCGGCGCTCGACGCACTGACCGAGCGGATGAAGGGGTTGGGCGCCCGCGCCGGTGAGATCGATACTGAGGTGCGCGAGGTCGAGGCCGCGCTGAATGAGCATCTGCTGTGGCTGCCCAATCTCCCGCACGAGAGCACGCCGCCCGGCGCGAGCGAAGCCGATAACATCCCCTGGGATGTGCAGGGCCAGCAGCGCCAGTTCGACTTCGAGCCGCGCCCGCACTGGGAGTTGGGTCCCGCGCTGGACGTGATCGACTTCGAGCGCGGCGTCAAGCTCTCCGGCACGCGTTTCTACATTCTGAAGGGCATGGGCGCGCGGCTCTACCGGGCGATGATCTACTGGCTGCTGGAGCTGCACACCACGCAGCACGGCTACACCGAGATTTACCCGCCCTTCATGGTGCACGAAGACGCGATGTACGGCTCGGCCCAGTTCCCCAAGTTCCGCGATGTGGTGTACTTCGACGCCGAATCGGGGCTGTATATGCTGCCGACGGCTGAGGTCGCGCTGACGAATATGTATCGTGACGAGATTTTCGAGGAAGAGCAGCTTCCGCTCTACTACGTCGGGCACACACCCTGCTTCCGCCGCGAGAAGATGAGCGCCGGGCGCGACGTGCGCGGCCTCAAGCGCGTGCACCAGTTCGAGAAGGTCGAGTTGTACAAGTTCACGACGCCGGAGCAGAGCTATGACGAGCTGGAGACGCTGACGCGCGCCGCCGAGCACTGCTGCGAGCTGCTGGAGATTCCCTACCGCCGCCTGGAGATCGTGACCGGCGACCTGGGCTTCTCGGCCACCAAGAAGTACGATATTGAGATGTGGGCGCCCGGCAGCCAGGAATGGCTCGAAGTCAGCTCATGCAGCAACACCGAGACGTTCCAGGCCCGCCGCGCCAATGTCCGCTACCGCCCGGCAGAGGGGGGCCGCCCGCGCTTCGTCCACACGCTCAACGGGTCGGGGCTGGGCATGGTGCGCGCCCTGATCGCCGTGCTCGAAAACTATCAGCAGCGCGACGGCAGCGTTGTGATACCGGCAGTGCTGCGTCCCTATCTGGGCGGGCTGGAAGTGATCGAGCCGGGCGGCGCGGTCGAGGCGTAGACCATGCCGGTACTGCCCAGCATCCTGGAGCCAGGGCTGAAGGTCGTGTTCTGCGGGACCGCCGCCAGCACGCGCTCGGCAGCGGTCGGCGCGCCCTATGCCGGGCCGGGCAACCGTTTCTGGGACATTCTATATACGGCGGGCTTCACGCCCCGGCGGCTCGACCCGCTGGAATTCCGCACGATCACGGCTTATGGCCTGGGGCTGACCGGCATGGCCCCGAACCGGGTCGGCAACGACGACATCCTGCGCCCGGAAGACTTCGACCCGGCAGGCGTGCGCGCCAAGATCGAGCAGTTCCAGCCGCGCGTGCTGGCGTTCGTGGGCAAGCGTGCGGCGCAGGAGTTCCTGGGGCGCAAAGACATCGCCTATGGCTTGCAGCCGGAGCGTGTCGGGCCAACGGAATTGTTCGTGCTGACCTCAACTTCGGGTGCGGCGCGGCGCTATTGGGACGAAGCGCCCTGGCACGCCCTGGCCGCGCATGTCAGTAAGCCGTAAGAATCACCACCACCGGCGCGCCCTGTGGTATAATACGGACCTGGAGGCTCAAGCTGACCGGGTGATCGCGTCCTGCACGGCAGGATGAGGAAAGTCCGCGCTCCACAGGGCACGGTGCTGGCTAACGGCCAGGCGGGGCGACCCGATGGCAGAGTGCAACAGAGAGGTGTGTATTGCCTCGCCGCAAGGCGGGGTGAGGGTGAAACGGTGCGGTAAGAGCGCACCAGCGCTTGTGGCGACACAGGCGGCTAGGCAAACCCCACCGGGAGCAAGACCAAGCAGGAACGAGGGGCGGCCCGTCCCGCTATCAGTTCCGGGTAGGTCGCTTGAGGCGTCGGGCAACCGCCGTCCCAGATAGATGATCACCACCCGCCGGCTTGCTGGCGGGAACAGAACGCGGCTTACAGGTTAGCTTGGGTCTCACGCGGATGATGCGAACGGCGGCGTCCAGGTCTTGCGATCAGGACGCCGTTTGCATTGACAAGGATGAGGACCATGAAAGGTTATCTGATTCTGTGCGGCGGGGAAGCGTTCTCGCCCAAAACGCGCCAGATGCACTACAACTGGCTCCAACTGATCCGGCGGCAGTCGCGGCCCCGGCTGGCAATCGTCCCGGTTGCCGCGATGGACAACGCGATCAAAGAGGCACAGCAGGTCGCCGACTACTTCAAAAATCTGGCGACCTTTCCCGAATATACGCAGATCGTCAACCAGCTCAGCGCCAACACGCGCACCGAATATGAGATGCTCGACAAGGTGGACGCCATCATCCTGACCGATGGCAGCCCGATCGATACCGTCGAGCGACTGGAAGGCACGCACACTGAGGCGACCCTGCACCGCGCGCTGCTGCGCAAGGCGGCCCTGTTCGCGACGGGAGCGAGCGCGATGGCGCTCGGCGGCGTCTACTGGCTGGGCGGGGAGTGGCTGCCGGGGTTGAGCGTCGCGCCGCACCTGGCGATTTTGCCGCACCACGAATATACCGCCATGCGCCTGCCGCCGGAGCGCCTGCTGGCCGGGCTGCCTGCCGAGGTCACCCTGCTCGGCATCGACGAGGCGACCGCCGTAATCTGCCTTCCCGACGGTGCATATCAGGTGGAAGGCGAAGGCGTGGTCACGGTCTATCGCAGTGTCGAGCAGCAGGACGAGTACGAGGCCGGGCAGCGCTTCCAGCTTGCCCCTGCCGCCGAGGAATAAAAAACCGGGGCAGATCGCCCCGGCTTTGGGTGTTGATTGTCGAGCCTCAGACCACGATGCTCACCATGCCGCGCTGGGCGACATAGATCACCTTGCGCGGCGGCTTGCCGTTCATGTGGCGCTGCACGGCGGGCGACTCCTGCGCGACGCGCTTGGCATCGTCCTCGCTGATATCCACCGGCACCTGGATACGGTCGCGCACCTTACCGTTGACCTGGACGACCAGCGTCATTTCCTCTTCCGCCGCCGCTTCGGGATCGTACTCCGGCCAGGGCTGGTTGTGGATGCTGTAGTCGTGCCCGGTGCGCTGCCACAGCTCTTCGGTGATGAAGGGTGTGAAGGGGGCCATCAGCAGCAGCAGGCTCTCGACGGCTTCATCCCAGGCGGCCCGGCTCACGTTACCGGCGCGCTGCGCGTCCTGCAGGTTGTTCTTCAGCTCCATCAGCGCGGCAACCGCCGTGTTGAAGCCGAACGTCTCCAGCCCATCGGACACCTTGCGAATCGCCTGGTGGACCTTGCGGCGCAGATCGCGCTCGGCGGCGTCATCGCCCGCGCCGGATGGCGCGCCCGCGTTCACCAGCGCCCACACGTCGTTCAGCCAGCGCACCACGCCCTGAATCCCCTGGCTGTCCCAGGGTCCGCCCTGCTCCCAGCGGAAGGCGAACATCAGGTAGGCGCGCACGGTGTCGGCCCCATACTGCGCGACCAGTTCATCCGGCGCGACGACGTTGCCCTTGCTCTTGGACATCTTCTCGACTTCCAGGTGATAGCGGATGTCCTCGATCGTCGCGTCCTCACCCTTGCGCGGAACGGCGAAGGTCGTGCTCTCGTCGGTATCGACCACGACCGAGCGCCCGTCCGGCGTCTGGACGTTCAGCACCAGTTCCTTCCGCGACACCACCTCACCCACCACGCGGCCCAGCGAGGCTGTGCCCGGCACGTTTTCCAGCGAGTCGATTACGGTGATATGGCTCGCGTTCAGCTTCCCACCTTCGAACGCACCCTCGGCCACGATCAGATCGCCGGTGCGCGGCTCGCCCAGGATCATGCCCTGGTTGAACAGCGCCACCATCGGCTCGTCGAACAGGTGCACGGTGTCGCGCCCCATCGCCTCGGCTACAGCCACAGTCGGCTTGAAGATGCCGCAGTCGCGCATCGCCTTGGTGAAGAAACGCGTGTACATCAGGTGCATCGTCGCGTGCTCGATTCCACCCGTGTACTGGTCCACCGGCAGCCAGTAGGCACCCTCTTCGGGGTCGAACGGGCCGCCGTCGTAGTGCGGACTCAGGTAGCGATACTGGTACCACGACGAGCACATGAAGGTATCCATCGTGTCGGTTTCGCGCGTGGCGGGGCCGCCGCAGGCCGGACAGGTCGTGTGCAGGAAGCCCTCGTGATAGCGCAGCGGGCTTTCGCCGGTCGGCTTGAAGTCCACGTCTTCGGGCAGCAGCACCGGCAGATCGGACTCCGGCACCGGCACGACGCCGCAGTTCTCGCAGTAGACCATCGGAATCGGCGCACCCCAGTAGCGCTGGCGGCTGATCAACCAGTCGCGCAGGCGATAGTTGACCGCGCCATGCCCGATCCCCTGCTCTTCCAGCCAGGCCGTCACCACGCCGACCGCCTCGTTCTTCCTGCCGTCGCCACTGTAGTGCGCGGGCGTGCCGTCGAACTGGCCACTGTTGACCATGACACCCTCGCCCGGCCAGGCTTCGATCATGTTGTCCGGATTCAGATCGTCCACGCCTTCGGGCTGGATCACGATGCGGATCGGCAGGTGATATTTGCGCGCGAACTCAAAGTCGCGCTGGTCGTGCGCGGGCACGGCCATGATCGCGCCGCTGCCGTAGCTGATCAGCACGTAGTCGGCCACCCAGATCGGAATGCGCTCCTGGTTGACCGGGTTGATCGCGTAGCCGCCGGTGAAGACACCCGTCTTTTCCTTGCCTTCTGCCGTGCGGTCGATCTCGCTCTTGCGCGACGCGGCATCCACATACGACCGCACCGCCGCGCGCTGATCGGCGCTGGTCACTTTCTCGACCAGCGGATGCTCCGGGGCCAGCACCATGAAGGTTGCGCCCCACAGCGTGTCGGGCCGCGTGGTGAAGACCGTGATCGGATCACCGGCTTCGGTGCGGAAGGTGACATGCGCGCCCTCGCTGCGCCCGACCCAGTTGGTCTGCATCGCCTTGACGCGCTCCGGCCAATCCTGGGGGTGATCCAGCAGCTCGTCCGCATACTTGGTGATGCGGAAGAACCACTGCTCCAACTCCTTCTTGATCACGGGCGTGCCGCAGCGCTCGCAGTGGCGGTCCTCACCCCACACCTGCTCGCGCGCCAGGGTCGTATTGCAGTTGGGGCAGAAATCAACTGCGGCCTTCTGCCGGTAGGCCAGCCCATACTTGTAGAACTGCAGGAAGAACCACTGCGTCCACTTGTAATACTCCGGGTCGCTGCTGACTGCTTCGCGTTCCCAGTCAAACATCGCGCCCATCGTGCGCATCTGGATGCGCATATTCTCGACGTTGCGATAGGTCCAGATCTTCGGGTGAATCCCGCGCTGGATGGCGGCATTCTCAGCCGGCAGGCCAAACGCGTCGAAGCCCATCGGGAACAGCACGTTATAGCCGCGCATCCGCAGCCACCGGGCGCGCGCGTCCGAAGGCGTCATCGCGTACCAGTGGCCGATGTGCAGATCGCCGCTGGGATAGGGCAGCATCGTCATCGCGTAGAACTTCTGCCGGTCCGGATCGACGACCGACCGGTTCAGATCGTCCTGCTCCCAGCGCACAGACCAGCGCGGCTCGATCTCTTGAGGGACATACTTATCAGCCATAGCTGTTGGTTGCTCCATCCTGGTTTTCCACCGGCATCCTCAGCCGGACCCATTCCACATCTACCGAATCTCGCCTGTGCCGCCGCTCTCAGACGGCCCGCGCCATACGCCCCGTTAGCTGGCGCTGTGGGGGACCGCGAGAAGGGAGCAGACACCCGGTCGAGTCGTGTCAAACACCTGAGTATACAACGCCATCCCCCTTTCTACCGTAATTCACCCGACAAAGAGCGGCCCAGGGCCTTCCGGCGATACCATCGTGCCGGAACCCTGGGCCGATTAGAAGCAAACGGGTTGCGCGCGGCAGATGGCCTGGCGATTTTTCGCTCCCCGACCTCTACCCTGCGCCGTTTGAACTCTAGACTATGCTGGCGGCGTCAGTCCGATTTTAGCGGCGGCGAGGCTCGTCGCGCACCGGAATCGGGATGGGGGCAGGCTGGCGGGGACTAAGCGCCTCTTTAAGCGTATCGAGCACTTCCCGCAGACGATCCGAGAAAGACCGGCCTTTGTCTTTGGCCATCAGGCGTCCCTTTCGTAATTTCAACCAATACAACGATCCCCAACGGTTTGACTATACTCTACACCCAAATCGCGCAGATAGCCCAACGCGAAACGTAAAAAATAAACAAAAAATCCTCTTCGACGAGCTCCCTGTTTCGGACAGGGACGAAGAGGACTCCGCGGTACCACCCTGATTGATGGCAGAATACAAGAAAAAGTGTGGACCCGAAGGGGTTCGAACCCTTGACCTCCACAATGCCATTGTGGCGCTCTCCCAATTGAGCTACGGGCCCAGGTCAGTTTGTGGTGTGCCATCCACTCAAGACGCGTAACGGGCGTTCCCGGCGCAGCTTACTGGTGTTCAGCCGCGCGGCTCCCGGACGAGTTCGGCCCCTGCGCTCATCGCGGGCGCGCTGGCAGGTTTTCACTGGCCCTGCCTCACTGCGATGATGGCCTACTACTTCCGTTCTCAGCCATTGGCACAACAAATTTGCTTGTTAATGTAGCCAACATTCTAGCCGGGCGACCGGCGCTTGTCAAGGACTATTATGCTTTGCTAATGCAGCGCCCAAACATTAAGAATAGCTTGCGGAGACGCGCAGCCTCAAGTAAGATCGGGTTGAATCTGATCACGCTCGCCAACCTGGATCGAGGGTCGCGCCTGTGTCCGCTTCTCCGACAACCTCGCCCCACAGCCCCGCCGTGCTGCTGGCGGTGCTGATCGGCGTGGCGCTGCTGGCGATCGCTGCGCGCGTGATCCCGCAGCCGCGCACCATCGACGACGCCTTCATCACCTTCCGCTACAGCCGCAATATTGTTGAAGGCGAAGGATTTGTCTATAACCCTGGCGCGCGCACCCTGGGCACGACCACCCCATTCTATACGGTGTGGATGGCCGCGATCAGCTTTGTGAGCGGCAGCGAGAGCTATCCCTGGTTCGCGCTGATCACGAGCAGCCTGGCCGACGCCGCGACCGTGATCCTGCTGGGGTTGCTGGCCTACCGCCTTACGCGCCACCTGCTGCCCGCCGCGCTGATCGGTATCCTGTGGGCGCTCAGTCCGATGAGCGTGACCTTCGCCATCGGCGGGATGGAAACCAGCGTGGTGATCCTGTGGCTGGTCGCCGCCGCCTATTGCTACGTTACCGGCCATGAGCGCGGGATGGCAGTTTTTGCCGCGCTGGGCGTGCTGACGCGCATCGACACGCTGATCTGGGTCGGGCCGCTGCTGCTGCACCAACTGATCACGCACTGGCGGCAGACACGTGCCGACGGGCGCACGCTCGCCGCCTTGCCCCGCCGGGTCCCCTGGCAAAGCTGGGCGATCTTCGCCGTGATTCTGCTGCCCTGGTACGTCTTTAGCTGGCGTTACTTCGGGTCGCTGCTCTCGAATTCGCTGCAAGCCAAGCAGGTTGCCTACCACATCGAGGATTTTCACGCGCTCGTGCGCCTGCTGCAGCACATCGCCACGCCGTTTATGGAAGCCAAAGCGCTCGGCGTGCCGGGCATCGTCATCGGGCTGGCGCTCTATCCGGCGCTGGCCGCATCGGGCACGCTCTACGCCGTGAAACGCGCCCCCCGGCTGCTGCCGTTTCTACTTTATCCCTGGCTCTATATCGCCGTGTTCGGCCTGATGAATCCGCTGATCTTCCGCTGGTATCTCGCGCCACTGCTGGCGCCCTACTTCCTGGCGATCCTGTTGGGCGTGTGGGGGCTGGGCACGAGTGTGCTCGCTGCCCTGGACCGGACGCGCGCCCTGCCGCGCGTGGTGGCAGCGCTGGGCATCGTATGGATCGCGCTCTCGCTCAATGCCTGGACGCTACGTCCCGATCACGGCCCGGACCGCCCCGCCCCGAAAATGGCGTGGCACCAGATCGAGCTGTACTACCGGCAGATGGCGGAGCAACTGCGCCGCGAGTACGGCGTCAACGAGGAGACGCTACTGGCGGCGGGCGACATCGGCGCGATCGGGTTCTACAGCCGCGCGCGGATTCTGGACACGGTCGGGCTGGTCACGCCGGAGCTGTCGCGCTACTACCCGCTCCCGGCGGAACGCTATGAGGACGGCCAGAACTATATCGTCCCGCCGCCAATCATCTTCGACTACGATCCCGACTATATCGTATTCATGGAGATGTTTCTGCGGCATGGTCTGGCCGACGAGCCGGACTTCACCACGCAGTATGCGCAGGTCGATAGGATCCCCACCGATTTTTATGGCACCGGCATGCTCCTCTACCAGCGCCGCGATCTGGCCCGGACCGGCGCACGGCCCGCGATTTTGGTCCCGCGTTAATATTCTGACGGTTTTGCATCACTTCATACTTCCGGTACAATTCCCTTTAAACAAACCAGGGCGTTCGCGCCCGGCTAAAGAATCTTAAACCCGCGATCAGCAGCCTTTAACGCTCGCTGGGGAAAATGGCGATGCGCCCCCACGACTTGGGTTAGCGCGTGGTGGGCGGCAGGGCGTATCAGCGGCAGTCAGGTCAAGGCACGAAATATAGGGCGATTGTTATGACGACATCAACTACTGAGCGTACGTCACACCCCGCAGGCAGTCAGCCAGTTGCAGCCGGAAGGCGCCGCCGTAAGATTCAAGAGGCGCTGACCGGCTATTTATTTGTGCTGCCCGCGGCGATCGCTACCTTTGTCTTTGGCCTGTGGCCGGTCGTGGCCGGGTTCTACGAGAGCATCAAGTCCGGCTCGCCGCTGACAAATCGCTATGTCGGCCTGGACAACTATGTCCGTTCGCTGGGCAGCCTGACCTACGTGCTGCTGTTCTTCCTGAGCGTGATCCTGCTCTACGTCGGCTACCGCGCCTGGAGCGCGGCATATATGCGCTGGCAGGCCAGCGGCGGCCACCTGTGGCCGTATATCCTGCCAGGGCTGCTGGCCGGTGCGGGCCTGATCACGCTGGCCTTCAACTTCGTGACCGGCAATGAAACCTATTCCTGGATCCCGACCGCGCTGCTGCTGCTGGCGCTCGGTGGCTACTACACCGCCGACTCCATGCAGGCCCCGCGCGAAAACTGGGATGCTCGGCGGATCGCCCCGGTCTGGCTCCTGCTGGTCGGCGTTGGACTGGTCATCATCCTCGGCCCGGACATCATCCCCAACGTCGTGCCCTCGACCCTGACCTGGCTGATCGTCGCGGCGCTGGTGGTGGGGCTGGCCTACTGGCTGCTGCCCTACCTGGGACGCATCCAGACCGGGCAGTATATCAGCGCCACGCTGCTCATGGGCACGCTGATGCTGCTGGCGATCCTGCTGTCGGCCTACAGCTTTACTCAAATGAAGGAAGATGTCGAGGACGCACAGGCGCTGGCGGCGCTGATCTTCAACCAGGGCGTGCTCAACGCCAGGGTCAATGTGGCGATCGATGACCCGGAGATCGGCGGGCTGATCCCAGACGGCGAGATTCTGGTCGAAGTTGAAGTAGACGGTGAGGTGATCGAAGCGCCGCTGGCTCCCGAAGCTTTTTCGGCGCTGCCAATCGAAAGCATCAACCAGCTTCAGACCACGCTCTCCAATAACCAGCAGGTCGCGGTCGTGCTGCCGGACGGAACAATCGCCGAGGGGACTATCACCGGCCTGTCAATGGGCGAGTCGCTCGAAGTGCCGCTGACCGCTGACGACGCCGAGGTCGTGCAGGAACGGGCGATCTACTCGGCGCTGACCATCGGCGAGGGTGTGATCCGGGCCGGGGGCCACACCGAGCCAGTCCACAAGCAGGTTTTGGCGACGATCGGGTTCTTCGTCGGAATGGCCGCAATCTACACCATGACCTATGTCCGGCGACGAATCGACGATGAGGAGCAGCCGCGAACCTATCGCTGGCTGCACCGGGGCCGCGTCGTGATGGGGATTGTGATCGCCCTGCTGTTCTTCTACCTGCTCGGCTCTCTGGCGCTTTACCAGCAGGCCGCATCCGCCATGGGCGCGCTGACCGAGGAACAGTTCCGGCTGGCGTACGAGTACGTAACCGGATCGGCGCCGCGCTCGACCCTGCGGCCCAGCATCCTGCAGGCAGAGCTGCTCTACTGGCCGCAGGTCTTTCTGGTGGCCCTCGGCGCGAGCATGATCGGCGCCGCATATCTGGTCTGGCAGAGCGCGCAGCGCACGGAAACAAAGCTCAGTTTTGCACTGACCATCCTGCTGGCGATCCTGCTCATGATCGGCGGCTGGCTGCTGATCAGTGAGCTGCCGCAGACCATGCGCCTGGCCGGGCGCGAAGCGCGCGACACGTATGATGCGACAATGCGCACCGCCATGTATTCGCTGGGGACGGTGCCGGTCCAGTTGGGGCTGGGCCTGCTGCTGGCTTACCTGCTGTTCTCCGAGGTGAGATGGGGCAAGGGCCTCTTCCGCGTAATCTATTTCATGCCCTATATCGCGCCGAGTGTGGCCACCGCAACCGTTTTTCTGGTGATCTTCAGCCTCAACGAGAACAGCCTGGCGAATCAGGGATTGGGGCTGCTCGGACTCGATCCGCTGCGCTGGCTCAAGGAGCCAGAAGGCATCGTCCGCCTGTTCTACAGCCGGATACTGGGCGGCGACTCGGTCAACATTCCCGCCGCGCTGCAAGGCCCCAGTCTCGCCCTGACGACGGTGATTCTGTACAACATCTGGGTCTTTGCGGGTTACAACGCGGTGGTGTTCCTGGCCGGACTTGGCTCGATCCCGACCGAGCTGTATGAGGCCGCCGAGGTAGACGGGGCCGGACGCTGGGCGCGCTTCCGCAACATCACGCTGCCCCTGCTCTCGCCGACAACCTTCTTCCTCTCGATGCTGTCGGTGATCGGCACGTTCAAGGCATTCTCCCACATCTATGTGCTGCGTAACCAGGCGGTCGGCAAAGAGATCGACACCATGAGCGTGCATATCTTCCAGCAGCTTTATGCAGCCAACGATCCCGGTTACGCCGCCGCGCTGGCCTTCAGTTTGTTCGGGATGATCCTGATTCTGACCCTCGTCCAGAATCGTCTAGCAAGGGAGCAGGTCTTCTATGGCTAGCACTACCGAGACGGCGCGTAAGCAGCCGGCCACTTACGATACCCGCGCCCTGGCGGCGGCCCCGCCGTCTCGTCGTCAGCCGATCGTGTTCAATCCCTTCCGCGCGCTGGTGTATCTCGTGCTGACCCTGGGCGCGATCCTGTTCGTGATGCCCTTCCTGTGGATGGTGAGCACCTCGCTGCAAGATACCGGCGACATTATTCGCGGGCGGTTCATTCCTAGCCAGCAGTTCCTATCCGCGACCAAAGTCACCGAAGCAGACCTGAACCGCACCTTGCAGAGTTATCTCGACGCGGACGAGCTGCCCGCCTACCTGGAAAACGTGCGCTCGCAGATCGAGAGCAGCCAGCGCCAGCGCAGCCTGACCGTGCGCGACTATCTGCGCACCCAGCGCATCGGCTATGCCGAGCTGCAGATCAATATCGACCTGCCGATCATCAACCGCTTCTGGTCCGTCAACAACTACTATGTGCTGGTAGGCGGCGCAGCCAATTATGTCGAGGCCTGGGACGAGTCGAATTTTTCGCAGTTCTTCTTCAACAGCGTCCAGATCGCGGCGCTGACGATTTTTGCCCAGACCGTGACTTCGATCCTGGCCGCCTATGCCTTTGCGCGGATCGATTTTCCGGGGCGAGGGCTGCTGTTCAGCATCTTCCTGGCGACGATTTTCATCCCGACGATGGTCGTCTTGATCCCTAACCGCAACACGGTAACGAACATTCACCGCTTTTTCTCCGAGGAATTCCCGGCCAAGCAGGATGATTGGGGGATTACCGATGTGCGTGAGGCGGTCGCCGGACCGTTATACGATCTGGTCGATGCTGTCGGGCTGGAGAATTTCCTGGGCCTAGGCGACGCCTTGACGGTGGATGGGCCGATTGTCTGGAAGTGGATGGACAGTTGGCCGGCGCTCGTCATCCCCTTCCTGGCGAGCACCTTCAGCATCTTCCTGCTGCGCCAGTTCTTCATGCAGATTCCCGAAGACCTGTGGGACGCGGCGCGGATCGATGGCGCGGGGCATCTGCGCTTCCTGTTCCAGATCGTGCTGCCGATCTCGCGCGCGGCAGTGGTCACGACCATCATCTTCACGTTTATCGGCACCTGGAACGCCCTGGAATGGCCGCTCCTGGTCACGTTTAGCGATAGCTGGCGTCCGATCTCGTACGGCCTGTATGCCTTCCAGACCGAGGCCGGCTCGGACCTCAACCTGCTCATGGCCGCCTCGGTCATCACGCTGGTCCCGGTCATCATCGTGTACCTGATCGCGCAGCGCCAGTTTACCGAGGGCATCGCGACCACCGGCCTGAAGGGTTAACCGTCTGAGCCTGAGCCTTTGACCGGCAGGCAGGTGTGCCGGGCCGCCCGCCGGGTTATCTATTGTTCGCACCGTGCGGCGCGGCACTGCACCGGCAGCAGCTTTGATCCGCTCGCCTACGCACATAATCCGATTTCTTTGAAGATGTGGCGACCAAGACTTATCACCGGCCTGGCCGGACTCCTGCTCCTGGCCCCGGCGCTCCGGCTGTCCCCTCTGCCCCCGGCCAGCCTTGCCCAAACAGCCAGCGCCCCGTGCGGCTATGTTGAGGGGTTCGATTTCCCCGTGCCCGATTTCAACACCGAGCGCCCCGACTTCGGCATCTATCGCGCGCGTTGGGGCGGGCGGCATACCGGCATCGATGTCGCCTTTGGCCAGGCGGGCAGCCCGGTCCGCGCGGCGGCGCGGGGGCACGTCACCTACAGCGACATCGAAGGCTGGGACACCGAGAAAGGCGTGGTCGTGATCCAGCACACCTTCCCCAACGGCTTGCAGATCAATACGCTCTACGGGCACATGGAAGAGCGCGACGGATACAACTTCCCGCCGATGGGGACGTGTGTCGAGCGGGGGGACATCGTGGGCGCAATCGGTGAGCCGTCGCAGAGCCGCCCTCACCTGCATTACGAGGTCCGCACCCGCTACCGGCACGAAGGCGGCCCCGGCTATACCGACATCAGCCCGCTGGAATTGGGTTGGCTGCACCCGGTCGATTTCACGTACCTGGCGCGGATTATGATCGAGCCAGCCTATATCGGGCACTTCTCGCTGCTGGAGCACCCCACCCTGCCCCCGCTTCGCCTCTCGACCGGCGGCTATGTGTTCGCGCAAAGCGCGCGCCTGCTCGGCCTGACCGCTGCCGGGCAAACGCTCTGGCAGTTCGATACGCTCGGCAGCATAACCGGCCTGCTGGAACTGCCCGGCGGTCGCGTCCTGGCGTCTACCTCTGAGAACCAAGTTCTGATCCTCAACAACGGCCAGTTCGAGACGCTGTGGCAGTCACCACATGCGCTCGCCAGCCCGCCGGTGCGGCTCGGCAACGCGATTGTATTCGTCACGGGCGGGCAAACGCTGGCCGCCTTCACACCCGAAGGCAGCCCGCTGTGGGAAAC
Organism: Chloroflexota bacterium; assembly: GCA_012729765.1. Classification (GTDB taxonomy): domain Bacteria; phylum Chloroflexota; class Anaerolineae; order Aggregatilineales; family Aggregatilineaceae; genus JAAYCM01. The sequence goes on from JAAYCM010000006.1 coordinate 32,573, forward strand.
GCCGCCGCTGCCTGGGCGCGTCACACGTCACGCGATCAGCGGCGACCGGCTGGCGCTCGGTACGCTGGGCGGCGCGCTGTGGGTCGTGGATGCCGCCGGCACCGTGCTGGCCCAGCAGACCTACCCGGCAGCCGCGCTCCCCTTCGCCGCACCGGACGGCGGATTCTTCGTACTCAGCGGCTCGACCGTCACCCGGCTCGATACAGCGCTCAGCGCTGTGCCCCTGCTGAAAACACCGCACACCTTCACCTCAGCGGCGGTGCTGCTGTATGACCCCGCCGGGACGCTTTATCTCTACACGGGCGAGGGCCGCTCGCTGTATGCTTATGCCCCCGACGGCGCTCTGAAGTGGATCGCGTATATGCCCGGCAGCCATCTCCGCCCGCCGCACCTGAGCATCGGCTCCGGGCAGGCGCTCTATGTGCTCACGACGGATGCGCAGCTTCTGGCCTACGACACGGGCGATGGGCGGCTTCTGGCGCAGCAGGCGTTGTATAACGGCGGTGTGGATGGCGTCGCCTCGGCGCGCTGGTTAGAAGTCGAGCCGGACAATACAGTCCGTTTCAACGGCGGCTTTCTGACCACCATTACGCTGGACGGGCTGCAACTTGTGGGGAACAATCCCGGCTAGCGCCAGGGATCGGGCTGGCGGATGAAGCGCGCTTCGATGCCCGCGTTGCGGAACCAGCTGGGCATCTGGTCGCGCATGACCACCATCTCGCTCGCGTAATGCGATGTGCCGATCAGGTTCATCGGCATCGTTGGCACGATCTGGCTCATCACCTCGCGCTGGCGATCAGCATATTCATACTCACCGACCGGCCACCAGGTGCCCGTGACATACGTATCGCAGCCGAGATCGCGCGCCTGCTCCAGGTGGCGGGGATGATCGCCGCCGCCGGGGATGAGCGCGATCCGCTGCACCGGCCTGGTGTTGAAGCGAATCTGGTTGTAGCGAATATGGGGCAGCTCGGTTACTTCGGCCAGCATTTCGGCGAACGCGGCGAATGACATATCGCGCACCTTGCCCAGCACGCCTTCCATCCCGCCGTGATGCGGCGAGAACAACTCCCAGGCGTGCAGCTTGAGCGCCCGTGCCAGCGCGATCACGGTGCTGATCTCCTGATGGCAGTCGAGCGGGGCATGACAGTTATAGTAGCTGATGCGCTGCTCGCGCAGGGTTTCGAGCTGCACCTCGCTGATGCCGACGAAACCGCGCTCGCTTTCTTCAAAGTCGGCGGGATGGTGCGCGAAGATCAGCGCGCCGGGTGCGCTGCGCTCCAGTTCCAGCGCCAGGACGGTATCCAGCACTTCCTGATTGGGGAACACGATCAGGTAGACGCGGTCAACTTCGGGCGTGCTGTTCAGCATCAGGCCGTTCCAGGTGCCCTCGAAGAAATCGCTCTCGGCCAGGCCCCGGTACACGGCCTGATCGGATGGACTGAGGATGCCCGACCAGAAATCACGCTCGTTAAACGCCTGAACATCGAAAAACGTGTCGAGCTTTTGGACTAACTCAGCCTGATTCACCGGAAACTCCCCCTTGTCGCCGTGCGTAGTCGCGCGCCTCGTCTTGCACAAACTCTACCGTCGCCAGGATCGTCGGGTCGGGCGGCGTATCCGGCGCCAACGCCACCAGCCGGGCCGCCGTGACGGTCCAGTCCGGCCATGCCACATCCACCCGCGCCAGGTGCCCCGGCGGCACATCCCCCAGCATCACGGTCGCTGCACCGGATTCTGGCAGCGCATCGCTCGAGCGATCAACACGGAAACCGGGCCGGTCGCCGGGCAGAACGGCCTCGCCGGTTGCCAGCCCTAGCGTGATGCCCTTACGCGTCAGGCTGGCGGCCCGGCCCCAGGGGATAACCGGCATGGTGATCAGCTCGCGCAAGCGGAGCAGCGACGGCACCGGGATCGGCACGGCTTCCGGACCGCCGACCAGCGCCGCATCATAGCCCATCGCATCCAGCACCATCAGCGGGGCGCGGCCCTGCGTGGCGCGGCAGAGCCACACGTCCAGCGCGCAGCTATCGCCCAGGTCGAGCAAAAAGCTCACTCCCCCAGCCGCCGCGCGCTCTCGTTGGATCAGCGTAAACAGGCGGGGCAGCCGCGCGAGATCACCGTGAAGATGGGCCGTCGCCAGCAGCGTGACCGATGCAATGCCTTCAGTTGCCAAGCAGGGAAACCTTCCCCTTATCTGCCGCGCCCCATTGTAGCCACATTCCGGCCCAGGCCCAAATCACCTGGCGCGGCCCGGCTAGCTGCCCTGCCAGCCAGGCTTGCGCTTTTCCAGATAGGCCGACATGCCCTCTTTTTGATCCAGGGTGGAAAACAGCCCATAGAACAGGTGGCGCTCGTAGGCCAGCCCGGCGGCCAGCGTGGTTTCCAGCGCCATATTGACCGCGTCTTTGGCGATCTGCACGGCGATTGGGGCGCGGGCGGCAATGTGGGCGGCCATCTGGATCGCAACATCGAGGTACTCGGACACGGGCGCCACACAGTTGACCAGCCCGAAACGCTCGGCTTCCTCGGCGCTCAGGCGGCGATCGTTGAGCACCATCTCCATCGTGAGCGCCTTGCCGATCGTGCGCGCCAGTCGTTGAGTCCCGCCTGCGCCAGGGATGACGCCCAGGTTGATTTCCGGCTGGCCGAACACGGCTGTCTCCGACGCGACGATCATATCGCAGGCCAGCGCCAGCTCGCAGCCACCGCCCAGCGCATACCCGCTCACCGCCGCAATCACCGGCTTACGAATCGCGCGCAGACGGTCCCAGCGGTCGATGAACCCCAGCCGCATCAAATCGACCGGCTGCGCCTCGGCCATCTCCGCGATATCGGCCCCCGCAGCAAACACGCGCTCGACGCCGGTAATGACCATGCAGCCGATCGTCTCGTCGGCATCCATCGCGGCCAGTTCGGACATCAGCTCGTCCATCAGCGGCCCGTTGAGCGCGTTGAAGACGCGCGGACGGTTCAGCCGCACCAGCCCGACTCCCTCAGCCGGGCGCTCGACCAGGATGTTTTCGTAAGCCATTTTTCACCTCGTCCACACTCAAGCCAAGCGATCAATCAGCCCGGTGCGGGGCGGACCGCTACAGCGACACGATGCCCTTGGCGACGCGCAAATGCTTGGGGAAATTGGGCAGATAGTCGGCAAACCGCTGGTAGCGTCCCTCGGCGTGCTCGTTCAGGTAGCGCTTGAGCACACTGACCACGCCCGGCAGCATCGTCATGCCATGCACCCGGTCTTCCATCAGGATATAGGCTTTTGCCTCTTGCTCGCCGAGGGCATCTTCCAGAAAGAGCGCGACAAGACCCGCCACGAACAGCCCCGTGAATTGATCGCTCCATGTGGGATGCGTCTCGCGGAACTTCTCCCCGACCGGCAGCGGCTGCTCGGCAACCCGCGCGACTTCGGCGGTATTCTGCCGCAGGTACGACACCATCAGCAGCCGGCCATACTCCGCCAGCGCGCTGCGATAGATGTGGCCGGGGTCCTCATCGAACGGCCAGGGTTCATTATCGCCCCAGGCGATGCGCGGCGGCGTCACACAGACCAGCTCACCATCGAGCCGGACGCCAATGGCCTGATCGGTCGGATAGGACACGCTCGGCATCAGAACCAACTGCTCGACCACCTCGCCCACGAAGGGCCGGAAGATGCTGTACAGGTCGGCCTGATCGATAATCTTGCGCGTCTGCTCTTCGGCCCGCTCCCAGACCGCCGCCTCTTCGCGCCACCACGCTTCCAACCCGGTCTGCCGATAAAAATCGGCCATCTGCTCATTCCAGTGCAGGGGCGCCCAGGGCACCGGTGTCTGGATCGTCAGGTCCGGCCAGGAGAGGCTGAGCGCATAGGTGTAGATCGCTTCGAGGGGGGTCTGCTGGTCGAGCAGGGTTTGGAGCGTGCGCACGGCGGGGTGATCCACATGAGCCGTGACACGCCTGGCGGTATTGCGGGCATGGATGTGCGCCCGGTGGCGCTTGCGGGCCTGCTCCGCCTCTGGCCAGGTCGTGACCGAGAGCAGCGCGGACATTAGGCGGACGCGGTTGTCGCAGCGAACAACAATGGTACGAGGGGGCATAGATAATTTTTTTGTCGTCATTCCCGGTTCCATACGCGGCTTGCCCTGCGAGCAAGCATCTAAAACGCTTCGTAGCCGGTATTCTACAGGAACCCTGAGTAGAGTCCAAATGAGGCGAGCCGGCTAGAGCATGACCTCGCCGCCATCGATCACGATTGCCTGACCGGTGATGAACGAGGCCGCATCCGAGCACAGGAACAGAATCACTGCCGCGACCTCGTCCGGCGTGCCGGTCCGGCCCTGCGGAATACGAGACACGTCGGCGGACTCGACTTCGGGCGTGATGTTGGCCGGGCATACCGCGTTGACACGGACTCCCTGCCGCGCCAGATCGCGGGCCGATTCGCGCGTCAGGCCGATCAGCCCGGCCTTGCTGGCGACATAGGGGGCGCTGTCCTGGCGGGGGAGCAAATAGCCCGCCGTGCTGGCGACGTTGACGATCGCGCCGCCATATTCCTCGACCATCACTCGCGCAGCAAGCTGCGTGCAGAAGAACACGCCGGTCAGGTTGATCTCCAGCACGCGCCGCCAGTCGTACTCATCCAGCCGCAGAAAGTCGGCTCGCTTCTCGACGCCCGCCGCGTTGATCACGATATCCAGCCGGCCATACTCGTCGCGCAGCGCCTCGATCATGGCCGCCACCTGAAAGCGGTTCGACACGTCGGCGGTCCACGTCATGGCGCGCCCGCCTGCCGCTCGGATCAGCTCGGCGGTCCGTTCGGCGCGGTCGGGATTCAGATCGTTGAGGCAGAGTGCGGCTCCGGCCCCCGCCAGCGCGCACGCGGTCGCCTGCCCGATGCCGCTGCCAGACTCAGTCACCAGCGCCACGCGCCCGCTCAGATCGACAGTAAAATTCATGACAAGTCCCCCCTTTTTGGCAACCATGCCAAACAACAGGGGCAGCGCAACGGATCGGCTGCCCCTGTGATCTGACAGGCTAATGACCAGCGAACTCCGCCCGGCTAGGCGATGGTCACATCCGGCGAGAGATAGATATCCTGAATGGCGTTCAGGATTGCGACGCCTTCTGCCATCGGGCGCTGGAACGCCTTACGGCCACTGATCAGGCCCATGCCGCCGGCGCGCTTGTTGATCACTGCCGTGCGCACTGCTTCGGCCAGGTCGCTCGCGCCGGACGACGCGCCGCCGCTGTTGATCAGGCCAATGCGGCCCATGTAACCATTGGCGACCTGATAGCGCGTCAGGTCAATCGGGTGGTCAGAAACCAGATCGTTGTACATCCGGTCGCTATACTTGCCGAACTTGATCGCGCGGAAGCCGCCGTTGTTTTCGGGCAGCTTCTGCTTGAGGATGTCGGCCTCGATCGTCGCGCCGAGGTGGTTGGCCTGCCCGGTCAGGTCGGCAGCCGTGTGGTAATCGGTGCCGTCGTGCTTGAAGGCGTTGTTGCGGGTGTAGCACCACAGGATCGTCGCCATACCCAGCTCGTGTGCGCGGGCGAACGCCTCGCTGACTTCCACGATCTGGCGGCTGGATTCTTCGGACCCGAAATAGATCGTCGCACCGACTGCGACCGCGCCCATATCCCAGGCCTGCTCGACCTGCGCGAAGAAAACCTGATCGTACTTGTTCGGGTACGTCATCAGCTCGTTGTGGTTGAACTTGAGGACGAACGGAATCCGGTGGGCATATTTGCGCGCAACCGCGCCCAGCACGCCCAGGGTCGAGGCGACGGCGTTGCAGCCGCCCTCAATGGCCAGCTCGACGATCTTCTCGGCGTCGAAATAGATCGGGTTGGGGGCAAACGACGCGCCCGCCGTGTGCTCGATGCCCTGGTCCACCGGCAGGATCGACATATAGCCGGTCCCGGCCAGGCGGCCATGATCGAACAACTGCTGCAGGCTGCGCAGCACCGGCGTCGGACGATCCGACACCGAGAAGATGCGATCCACCCAGTCCGGGCCGGGCACGTGCAGCAGATCGCGGGAAATCTCCGGCGTGCTGAAGCCCAGCAGGTACTCAGCCTCTTCGCCCAGGAACTCTTCGATACGGTTGATTCCGTGAGTGGTAGATGCCATGATCGAACTCTCTTTCGCCTTGAAACCATACGTCGGTTAAATAGAATATATCAGCACCATGATCGCACGCGGGCATTTGCGCCGAAATGGTCATTGATCACGATTCGCCGGGCCAACCGGCACTCACGACCCAGCCTGGATCATAACACGCCAGCCGTCCGGTGCAAGGCGCTCGCGCCAACCAGAGAGGATCACATGCACTGATGCCGTCCGACCTGCCCCACACGCCGGGCACTTATATCCTGCTGCTCAGGCTCGATCAGCCGCTTACCGTCCAGGTCGGACGCCTGGGCCGCTTCGAGCTCGCGCCCGGCAGTTATGCCTACGTGGGCAGCGCGCACGGCCCCGGCGGGCTGGCGGCACGTGTCACGCGTCACCTGCGCACCGCTAAGCGCCCGCACTGGCATATCGACTACCTGACCGCCCGTGCGCCTGTGATCGCACTGTGGCTGGATGCGTCACCCGCCCGGCTGGAATGTGTCTGGGCCGGCGCACTACGCCAGGCTCCCGGCGTGACGGTACCGATTGCGCGCTTTGGGGCGTCGGACTGCGCCTGCCCGGCGCACCTGTTCCGCGTCCCCGATGGCGATCTGACGCCGCTGTGGGACGCGTTGAGCCGCCCGGTCTGGATCAGCCTGCGGCGCTAGAGCGTGTTATGTACTTCGGAACGCTAAACGAGGCGAACGACCCTGCCCCCCATCCTAAATCCTTCCCCCAAAATGAGGGAAGGACTTGAAAAACGCCACCGTGCTCCCCTTCCCTCCGTGAAACGTGGGGGAAGGGGCTGGGGGATGGGGGGCAGCAGTACACAACAGCCTCTAGTGCTTTCCGGCTTGGTCGATTTGCACGAAGATTTGGCGCGGCAGCTTATTGACAAGCGATCCGACCCTGTGCTAAGCTCATCCTAATCAGTCAGGAGTTTGATACCTAAACAAGCCATGTCGAACCATCGTTTGGCCTTCCCGTTAGCTAAATCCCCCCGCAACCGCTTTGCGGGCTTTAGCTATTACTTCTATTTTAACGGCCATACGGCAGGTTCGAGCTTGGCTGCGAGCGGCGCAGGTCGATAAACCGACCCATCTAGAAGCAAAAGCCCAGGGCGCAGAGCACAAGCTCAAGCGCCCTTTTTGTTTTTCGGTTCGAGAGCACACAGGAGAGCAAGCCTTGAGCCACACTCGTCAGGCCGCATCCTACACCTGCCAGGGCATACGCGGCGCGATCACGGTCGAGGCCAACACGCGCGACGCGATCCTCGACGCCACGCATGAGCTGCTCAGCACGATCGTCGAGGCCAACACCCTCGACCCGGACGACATCGGCGCGGTTTTCTTCACCACGACCGCCGATCTCACCGCCGAATATCCCGCCGTCGCCGCGCGCGAGATGGGCTGGCACGACGCCGCCATCATGTGCTCGCACGAGATGAACGTCCCGCATGGGCTGGCGCGCTGCCTGCGCGTGCTCATCTTGTGGAACACGACCCGCACCACGCGCGAGATCCAGCATGTCTATCTCCGGGGTGCGGCTGTCCTGCGCCCCGATCGCACATTGAGCTAGAGCAGCCTGTTCAGCACAGGCGCAGAGGAGCTATCACCATGATTGTCGTCATGTCCACCAACGCCAGCACACAAGACATTTCCGAGGTGATCGCCCGTATCCGGTCGATGGGCTACGACGTGCATCTCTCGGAAGGCAAAGAGCGCACCATCATCGGCGTGATCGGGCGTGGTCGTCCCATCGATCGCGAACAGTTAGGACTGATGTCAGGAGTCCAAAACGTGATGCCGGTATCCCACCCCTATAAGATCGCCAGCCGCGAGTTCCACCCCGACGATACGCTGATCCCGCTCAACGGGATCAAGGTCGGCAGTCCCGATCTGGCGATCATCGCCGGGCCATGTGCGGTCGAGAACCGCACGCAGATCATCGAGATGGCGCACGCCGTGCGCGAGGCCGGGGCGACCGCCCTACGCGGGGGTGCCTTCAAGCCGCGCACCTCGCCCTACAGCTTCCAGGGGTTGGGCGAAGAAGGGCTGCGCTATCTGGCCGAGGCCCGCGAGGAAACCGGCCTGCCGGTCGTGACCGAGGTGATGGACCCGCAGCTTGTACCGATGTTCTGCGACTACGCCGACGTGTTCCAGATCGGCGCGCGCAACATGCAGAATTATGCCCTGCTGCACGCGGTCGGTGAGAGCCAGTTCCCGGTGCTGCTCAAGCGCGGGATGAGCAGCACGATCGAAGAGCTGCTGATGGCGGCGGAGTATATCTTGAGTCACGGCAACATGCGGGTGATGCTGTGCGAGCGCGGGATTCGCACCTTCGAGACGTTCACGCGCAACACGTTCGACATCAACGCGATCCCGGTGCTCAAGCAGGCGTCACACCTGCCGGTGATCGCCGATCCGAGCCACGCCGTCGGCAAGTGGGAATACGTCGAAAGCATCTCATTGGCCGCCATCGCCGCCGGGGCGGACGGCCTGATCCTGGAAGTACACGCCGACCCGGAGCACGCCGAGTCCGATGGGCGGCAGTCGCTCAAGCCGGAGCGCTTCGCCGCGCTGGTCGAGAAAATCCGGCGGCTGGCTCCGGCGGTGGGCCGCCAGGTCGAGACGCCAGTGCTCGCCAGGTGATCTATGTTTAAGACTCTCGACTCCTGCTCGGTTCATATCGTCGGCCTGGGGCTGATGGGCGGCTCGCTGGCGCTGGCGCTGCGCGATCATGTGGCGCGCCTGACGGCTCAGGACATCGAGCCGGGCATCCTGATCGCGGCGCAGGAAACGCGCGTGATCGACGCGGCAGGCAGCACTGCCGAAGCCGATATCGTCATTCTGGCCACGCCCGCCGATCACATCATCCGCCTGATCCCGACGCTGGAACTGCGGCCCGGCGCCCTGGTGATCGATCTGGGCAGCACCAAAACGCGCATCTGCGACCAGTTGGATCGCCTGCCGGATGGCGTGCTGGCAGTCGGTGGGCATCCGCTGTGTGGCCTGGCCGAGAACGGCTACCGCAACGCGATCGGGACGCTCTACCGCCGCGCGCGCTTCGTGCTGTGCGAAACGACGCGCACCACCGCCGAAGCGTGTGCGCTGGCTGAAGCCCTGGTGCGTGCCTGCCAGGCCATCCCGATCTGGATGGACCGCACCCAGCACGACCACCTGACCGCGATCACCAGCCACCTGCCGCACCTGCTCAGCTTCGGACTGATGCGGCTGGCGATGCAGGTCGCAACCGAAGACAACAACCTGTACGAGCTGGCGGCGGGCGGCTTCGATGGCGCGACGCGCCTTGCCCGCACCAGCGAATCGATGGTCACCGGAATGTTGAGTACCAATGCGGAGCAGCTTCGCGCCGTGACCGCCCGATTACGCGATCAGCTTGATGCCATCGACGCGCTGCTGGACGATCCGGGCGCGCTCCAGGCCGAGCTGGCGATGATCGTGGCGGCGCGGCGCAGTTATACCGCCGACTACGGAGAGCGGCTGATCACATGAACGGCACACAGCAGGTACGGGTCCAACCGGGCGCGCGGCTCAGTGGGGCGGCGCGCGTGCCGGGCGACAAGTCGATCTCGCACCGGGCGCTGATCCTGGGCGCGCTGGCTTCCGGCACCAGCCAGGTGCGCGGCTTTCTGCCCGGCGGGGATACGCTGGCGACCTGGCGCTGTATCGAGGCGCTGGGCGTGACTATCGAGCGGCACAGCGCGACGGATTTCACCCTACACGGGCGCGGCTTGCGCGGCCTGCAAGCGCCTCAGGCCCCGCTGAACTGCGTTCACGCGGGAACCGCGATCCGGCTGCTGGCGGGGGTGTTGGTGGGGCAGCCGTTCGCCAGCGTGCTCGACGGCTCGGCCCAGCTTCGCCGCCGACCGATGGAGCGCGTCACCCGCCCGCTGCGCCTGATGGGCGCGCAGATCGCAGACACGGACGGGCGCGCGCCGCTGCATATCGCCGGCGGGCGGCTGAGCGGCATCACGTATGAGATGCCGGTTGCCAGTGCCCAGGTCAAAAGCTGTGTCCTGCTGGCCGGGCTGCTGGCCGAGGACGCGACAACGATTATCGAGCCAGGGCCGGCCCGCGACCATACCGAGCGGATGCTGCGCAGCATGGGCGCGCCGGTGCGGCAGGATGGCCGCTGCATCGAGATCGCGCCGGGAACCGAGCTGCAACCGCTCGATCTCACCGTGCCGGGCGATCTGTCGTCGGCGGCATTCCTGCTGGTGGCCGCGCTGCTGGTCGGGCGCGAGACGATTACCATTGAGGGTGTCGGGATCAACCCGACCCGCACCGGGATTCTGGACATTCTGGCGCGCATGGGAGCGCAGATTGAGCGGCGCAACGTGCGCGAAGAGGCCGGTGAGCCGGTGGCCGATCTGGTGGTGCAGCCAGGGGCGCTGGCCGGGGCGGAGATCGGCGGCGATCTGATCGTGCGCGCCATCGACGAATTCCCGGCGCTGATGGTCGCCGCGACGCAGGCCGAGGGCGAAACCATCGTGCGCGACGCGGCTGAGCTGCGCGTCAAGGAAACGGACCGGATCGCAGTCATGAGCGGCGAGCTGCGTAAGCTGGGCGCGGAAATCGAAGAGCGACCGGGCGGCTTCCGCATCGTCGGGCCGCAGCGCTTACGCGGCGCGATCGTGGACGGGCACGACGATCACCGCGTGGCGATGAGCCTGGTGCTGGCCGGGCTGTGCGCCGAGGGCGAGACGGTGGTCGAGGATGCGCGCTGCATCGAAGACTCGTTCCCCGGCTTTATCGAGACGTTGCAGCAGCTTGGCGCAGCCGCCGCCATCGAGGGGACGCAATGACGCAGCGCGTGGGTCTGCTCGGTTGGCCGGTCGGGCACAGCATCTCGCCCGCCATGCACAACGCCGCCTTCCACATGCAGGCCATAGACTGGGCGTATACCGCCCTGCCCGTGCCGCCGGAAGAACTGCAAGCTGAGGTGACGCGCCTGCTCGACGAGGGTTACCGGGGATTCAACGTCACCGTGCCGCACAAACAGGCGGTGCTGGAGCTGGCGCAGATCGCGGAAGTCAGCCCGGCGGTGGACGCGATCAGCGCGGCCAACACGCTCACGCGGCTGCCGGGCGGCAGTCTGCGCGCCGACAACACCGACTGGGAAGGCTTTCTGAGCGATCTACGGATGTATCGCGTGGCGCTCAGCGGCCAGACCTGCCTGATTCTTGGCACCGGCGGCAGCGCGCGGGCCGTGCGCTATGCGTTGGAGCAGCAGGGCGTGGCGGTCGTCCAGGTCAGCCGCCAGCCGGACAGGCACGCCGGGCAAATCGGCTACGACGATCTGGCCCAGGCGGCAGAGGGCGCGGGCCTGATCGTGAACTGCACGCCGCTCGGCCTGGCCCCGGAAATCGAGCGCTCGCCCTGGCCGAAAAATGTGCCGTTCCCGCCCGGCGCAATCCTGTACGATCTTGTGTATAATCCGCCCGTCACGCGCCTGATGCAGCAGGCCCGCGCCGCCGGAGCGCGCGTTTTCGGTGGGCTGGGGATGCTTGTCTGGCAGGGGGCACTCTCCTACGAAATCTGGACCGGCCAGCGCCCCCCGCTCGATATCATGTTTGCGGCAGCGCGGCAGGCATTGTCATCGGCATCATCTGAAACATGATCGTTTCGTTACACAGGAGTTCCCGGAATGGAAGTCAAGACAACCGAAAGCCTCGTCGATGAGCTGCGCTGGCGGGGCCTGCTCTACGACATGACCGAGGGCGCCGAAGAGGTACTGGCGAAGGAGAAGATCACCGGCTACATCGGCTTCGACCCGACCGCCGACAGCCTGCATATCGGCTCGCTGGTGCCGATCATGGTGCTGGTCCATCTCCAGCGGCACGGCCACACCCCAATCGCGCTCGCCGGCGGCGGCACGGGCATGATCGGCGATCCGAGCTTCAAGGCCAAAGAACGCCAGCTCCTCTCAGAAGCGCAGATCGATCATAATATCGCCGGCATCAAGCGCCAGCTCAGCCACTTCCTGCACTTCGAGGGCGTCGAGAACCCGGCCCTGCTGGTCAATAACGCCGACTGGCTGCTCTCGCTGAACCTGGTCGAGTTCCTGCGCGAGACCGGCAAGCATTTCACCGTCAACTACATGATGGCGAAAGACTCGGTCAAGACGCGCCTTGAGGGCGAGGAAGGACTCTCGTTCACCGAGTTCAGCTACATGCTGCTCCAGGCCTACGACTTTTTGCGGCTCTACCAGGAATACGGCTGCACCTTCCAGATGGGCGGCAGCGATCAGTGGGGCAATATCACCGCCGGGGTGATGCTGATCCGCAAGGTGCTTGATGGGCGCGCGTTTGCGATGACGGTCCCGCTTATCACCACCAGCACCGGGGTCAAGTTCGGCAAGACCGAGGCTGGGACCGTCTGGCTCGATCCCGAACGGACCTCGCCCTTCCGCTTCTACCAGTACTGGATCAACACGACCGATGAAGATGTAGTCCGCTACCTGAAGTACTTCACGCTGTTGGACCGTGACGAGATCGCGGCGCTGGAACATGCCGTCGAGACGGAGCCGCACCGCCGCGCCGCGCAGACCCGGCTGGCCGAGGAAGTTACGCGCATGGTGCACGGCGAGGAAGGGCTGCACAAGGCGCGCATGGCGACCGAAGTCCTGTTCGGTGATCGTGACCTGGAAGGACTGAGCGCCAGCGATCTGCTCGATATCTTCTCCGAGGTGCCGTCGTGTGACATCCCGGCGGACACCCTGCGCGCCGGGATCAGCGTGGTCGATCTGGCGCTGCACTGCGGCCTCGACCGCTCGAAGAAGCAGATCCGCAACCTGATCGACAGCGGCGGGCTGTACGTCAACAACCGGCGCGTCGAGAGCGTGGACCAGGCGCTCGCCCTGGATGACGCGATCGAGGGACGGCTGCTCGTGCTGCGCAAAGGTAAGAAGCAGTTTTACCTGGTTCAGGTGCAGGCGCGCTGATGCTGAGATTCCTGACTGCGGGCGAGAGTCACGGCCCGGTGCTGACTGGCATCCTGGAAGGGATGCCCGCCGGGCTGCCGCTTGCCCCCGACGATCTGGACCGCGAGCTGCTCCGCCGACAGCAGGGCTATGGCAGCGGCGGGCGGATGCAGATCGAGCGCGATCACGCCCGCGTCACGGGCGGCGTGATGGCCGGACGCACGACCGGCGGGCCGATCAGCCTGCTGATCGAAAACCGCGACTGGAAAAACTGGGCCGAGAAGGACATCACGCCCCTGACCACGCCCCGCCCCGGCCACGCCGATCTGACCGGCGCGATCAAGTACGGCTACGGCGATCTGCGGCTGGCGCTGGAACGATCCAGCGCACGCGAAACGGCGGTGCGCGTGGCGGTCGGCGCGATCTGTAAGCGGCTGCTGGCCGAGTTCGGGATCGTGGTCGGCGGCTACGTGACCGAGATCGGCGGTGTGGTCGCGGCCCTGCCGGAGCCGCCCGACTATCTGGCCCGCTTCGCCGCTGCCGAACAGTCCGAGGTGCGCTGCCCCGATCCCGGCGCCTCGGCGCGTATCGAGGCCGCGATCCGGCAGGTCAAGATCGACAAGGATACGCTCGGCGGCGTGGTCGAAGTCGTCGCACTCAACCTGCCGCCGGGACTCGGCTCGCACGTCCACTACGACCGCCGCCTGACCGGGCGGCTGGCCGCGGCGGCGTGCAGCGTGCAGAGCATCAAGGGGGTTGAGATCGGCCCGGCCTTCGAGAACGCCCGGAAGCGGGGGACCGAAGTCCACGACTGGATCGCCCTGGACGGCGAGCAGATCACGCGCCGCAGCAATCGCGCCGGTGGGCTGGAAGGCGGCATGACCACCGGCCAGCCGCTGATCGTGCGCGCCGCAATGAAGCCGATCAGCACCACCCTGACGCCGCTCGAAACAGTCGATCTGGCGCGCGGCGAGCCGGGCCAGACCGTCTACGAGCGCAGCGACTTCTGCGCCACGCCCCGCGCCGTGCCGGTGCTCGAAGCCATGATTGCGTTTGTGCTGGCCGACGCGCTGCTCGAAAAACTGGGCGGCGACAGCCTGGACGAGCTGCGCCCGCGCTTCGAGGCGCTGCGCCAGGGCCGCCTCAGCGATCTGCCGATGCACGATCAACCCTGGCGGTTCGGCTATGACGAATGGCTCTGACCCGCCGCACAATCTCGTGCTGGCCGGGTTCATGGGCACCGGCAAGACGACGGTCGGGCAGCTTCTCGCGCAGCAGCTTGGGCTGGCGTTCGTCGATACCGACACGCTGATCGAAGCCCGCGCCGGACGCCGCATCGCCGATATTTTTGCGCATGAGGGCGAGGCCGCCTTCCGCCAGATCGAGGCCGAAGTCTGTATGCAAGTCGCCAGCGCCCGCGCCCAGGTGATCGCGACCGGCGGCGGCGCGCTGCTCAATCCTGAGGTGCGGCAGGCGTTCGCCGCCAGCGGACTGCTGATCTGTCTGACGGCGAATCTGGACACCATCATCGAGCGCGTGGGGCACGATCCCACACGGCCCCTGTTTGGCGGTGAGCGCGAGCGGCTGGCGCGGCTTTTGGAAGCGCGCGCGGACGTCTACGACAGCTTGCCGCACCAGGTCGATACTACCGGGCGCAGCCCGCAGCAGGTAGCAGAGGAGATCAGGCGCTTATGGCAGTCCAACAACCGTTAACCGTGCAGGGAGCCGCCAGCAGCTATCCGGTGATCGTCCGGCCCGGCGCGCTGGCCGACGCGCTCCCGGTGCTAGTGCGCGAGCACCGCTTCTCGCGCGCGATCGTGATCACCAACACCACGCTCGCCCCGCTCTACGGCGAGCCGCTGGTCGAGGCGCTGCCGGATGCGACCCTGATCACCGTGCCGGACGGCGAGCAGCACAAGACGCTGGATACCGTCAGCCGGCTCTACGCCGATCTGCTGGCAGCGGGCGCGGATCGTTCGAGCGTCGTGATCGGGCTGGGCGGCGGCGTGATCGGGGACATGGCCGGGTTTGTCGCGGCAACGTTCATGCGCGGAATCGCGTTTATCCAGGCCCCGACCAGCCTGCTGGCGATGGTCGATGCCAGCATCGGCGGCAAGGTGGGTGTGGACCTGCCCCAGGGGAAAAATCTGGTGGGTGCCTTCAAGGACCCGCTGGCCGTGATCGCGGATACTGCCACGCTGCGCACCCTGCCGGAGATCGAGTGGCGCTGCGGGCTGGCGGAAGTCGTCAAGGCGGCGCTGATCGCCGACCCGCCCCTGCTCGATCACCTGCTGCGGCACGGGCCGGAGCCGGCAGACGACGTGATCCGGCGGGCGGCGGCGGTGAAGATCGGCCTGGTCGAGGAAGATCGGCTGGAGCATGGGCCGCGCGCTTTCCTCAACCTGGGCCACACCTTCGGTCACGCGGTTGAGCAGGTCAGCGGCTATGCCTGGAAGCACGGTGAAGCGGTCGCGCTGGGGCTGGCGGCGGCGGCGCGCCTCTCGGAGCAGCGGGGGCTGTGCGCGAGCGGGCTGGCCGGACAGGTCGAATCAGCACTGGCGGCGCTGCGTCTGCCCACCCGCTATACCGATCTCGACCCCGACGACCTGTGGCGCGCGATGCAGCACGACAAGAAATGGCGCGGCGGAGCGGCGACATTCGTCCTGCTGCACGGCATCGGGCAGCCGGTGATCGTGCCCGATGTGCCGCGCGAGGACGTGATCGAAGTCCTGCGCACGCTGAGGACCGAGCCATGAATATTCTCGTCATGCACGGCCCCAATCTCAACCTGCTCGGCACGCGCGAGCCGGAAGTCTACGGCAGTGTGACGCTGGACGACATCAACCGCTGGCTGGCCGATTACGCCGCCGAACACGGCGCGGCGCTGCGCACCTTCCAAAGCAACCACGAGGGCGCGCTGATCGACGCGATCCACGCCGCGCGCGACTGGGCAGACGGCATCATCATCAATCCCGGCGCGTATACCCACACCAGCATCGCCCTGCGCGACGCGATCGCGGCGGTTGCCCTGCCCGCCATCGAGGTCCACCTTTCGAACGTGGCCGCGCGCGAGCCGTTCCGCCACACCTCGCTGATCGCGCCGGTGTGCCTGGGCCAGATCAGCGGCCTGGGCTGGCTCGGCTACCGGCTGGCGCTCGAAGCGCTGCTGGCCCGCGAGACGGAGTAATCACGCCAGGAAGCCGCGCTCGGCCAGCAGCTCGGCGTTGAGGATCGAGCAGCCTGCCGCGCCGCGCACCGTATTGTGCGCCAGCGCCACGAACTTCCAGCCCTGTA
The DNA here is from genome assembly GCA_012729765.1 of Chloroflexota bacterium. GTDB lineage: Bacteria > Chloroflexota > Anaerolineae > Aggregatilineales > Aggregatilineaceae > JAAYCM01. The sequence goes on from JAAYCM010000006.1 coordinate 48,912, forward strand.
TCACCGGGCATGGGCGCAGCCGCCCGACGACCGTCGCCATCCCGCCGCCCTCGTCACGATCACGCCGGGGCTGGGGGCGATCCGGCTGGGTGCGCACCACGACCGGGCGCAGGGGCGCGCTGGGCAGGCCGGGCACCGGCTCCGGCCCGACAAAGCTTTCCCATGCGCCGCGAATATCATCCTCAGCGACCGGCTCGGCAAAGCGCACGCTCACGCTGACGACATGCGCATCCAGCACCGGGACGCGCGTGCAGGTTGCGCTCATGACACAGTCGAGCAGCGCGACCTGGCCGTCTTGCAGAGCGCCCAGCATCTTACGCGGCTCGAGTTCCAGCTTCGGCTCTTCTCCGCCGATGTAGGGGATCACATTGTCCATGATATCGAGCGACGGCACGCCAGGATAGCCCGCACCGCTGATCGCCTGCATACTGACCACCTGCACGGCTTCGATCCCAAACTGGCGCAGCGGGGCGAGCGCCATCGCCACAGGCGCGGCGGTGCAGTTCGAGTTGGTGGCGAGTCCCCCACCCCAGCCGTATTTCTCGCGCTGGACCCCGATCAGGTCGGCGTGCGCGGCGTTAATCTCTGGCAGCAAAATCGGCACGTCGGCGTGCATGCGGTAGGCGCTGGCGTTCGAGCACACGATATGCCCCGCCTCAGCCAGCCGCCACTCGACCGCCTGCGCGATGTCGCCCGGCAGCGCCGAAAACACGACCGGCGATTGCAGGTCAGCGTCGAGCGGCAGCACGTCCAGGCAGGCCACATCCGCCGGGGGATTGCCCGGCAGCACCCAGCGCGCCACCCGCTCATAGCGCTGCCCGGCGCTGCGATCGCTGGCGACCAGCTCGCGCACGCGGAACCAGGGGTGGCCTTCGAGCAGTTGGATAAAACGCTGGCCGACAGCCCCCGTCGCCCCCAGAATCGCCACATCAATCGGCTTGCTTCGGTTCATCATGACGGCACCCTTTTGTGAAAATGATTTCAGCCAGGCTGAGATTGTACGCTCAAAGCTATCATACGCGCGGTGGCGGGCAATTGTTCATTTCGTCCAAAAGCCCGGCTGAGCGCGCGCGAATATTTTTTAAACTGGTTGACAATTTTTGACGCCCATGCTACGCTATACCCCAGTTACCAATCGAATAGCAGCAAGACCCCTTTTATCCAGAGAGGCGGAGGGACCGGCCCTACGAAGCCTCGGCAACCAACTGCTCGCATTAGGCAGTAATGGTGCCAATTCCGGCAGAACCAGATTCTGGAAGATGAGAGGAGACGATGATAACCACTACTATGGTTGGACGTACAAATCCTTCTCACTTCGGGAAGGATTTTTTTGTTTCTCCTACCAGGCGGGGGTTGAGTCTGCGCTAGCACACACAAGGAGCTTACATCATGGCAAACACGAACGGCAAGCACAACCACCAACCGCGTTTTAATACCCTCGCCCTGCATGCGGGCTACACGCCCGACCCGACCACCGGCGCGCGCGCCGTGCCGATCTACCAGACGACTGCCTACCAGTTCCGCGATACGGAGCACGCGGCGGCGCTCTTCTCGCTGCAAGAGGCGGGCAACATCTACACCCGCATCATGAACCCGACCAACGATGTCTTCGAGCAGCGCATCGCCGCGCTGGAAGGCGGGATCGCCGGGCTGGCAACCGCGTCGGGTCAGGCTGCCGAAACGCTGACCACGCTCACGCTGTGCAACACCGGCGACGAGGTGATCTCCAGCGTCGCGCTCTACGGCGGCACCTATACCCTCTTCTCGCAAAGCCTCAAACGCCTCGGCATCACCGTGCACTTCGTCGAGCCAAACGACCTGGCCGCCTACGAAGCGCTGATCAACGACAAGACGCGCTTCATCTACCTGGAAACCATCGGCAACCCGAAGCTGGAAATCCCCGACTTTGAGGCGATTGTCGAGCTGGCGCACGCACACGGCCTGCCGGTCGTGGTCGATAACACCTTCGCCACCCCCTACCTCTGCCGCCCCATCGAGCACGGCGTAGACATCGTCGTCCATTCGACCACCAAATGGATCAACGGGCACGGGCTGGCGATCGGCGGGGCGATTGTGGACGGCGGCAAGTTCGACTGGAAGGCCAGCGGTCGCCATGTCGGGCTGATCGAGCCGGAACCGGCCTATCACGGGGCCGTGTTCGCCGATGTGCTCGGCCCGGCGGCCTTCATCGGGCGGGCGCGGACTGTCGGCCTGCGCGATATGGGCGCGTGCCAGGCCCCATTCAACTCGTTCCTGAACATCATCGGGCTGGAGTCGCTCGCCCTGCGCGTGCAGCGCCACGTCGAGAACACCCAGGCGGTCGCCGAATATCTCCAACAGCATCCGGCTGTGACCTGGGTCAACTATCCCGGCCTGCCCAACCACGAAAGCTACGCCTACGCGCAGAAGTACCTGCCCAAGGGCGCGGGCGCGGTGCTCGGCTTCGGAATCAAGGGCGGCAGGGAAGCGGGCAGCACCTTTATCGACAACCTGAAGATCTTCTCGCACCTGGCGAACGTGGGCGATGCGCGCTCGCTGGCAATCCATCCGGCGACCACCACCCACCAGCAGCTCAGCGACGAAGAACAGGCTGCGACCGGAGTCACGAACGATTATGTCCGGCTCGCCGTTGGCCTGGAAGACATCGACGACATCCTGTGGGATCTCGATCAGGCGCTGACGGTGGCCCAGGGCGTCAAGGTCTACGCGACGGAATAAACCGGGTTGCTCCCGGCTAGAAAGGTGCAAGCGATGCTGATGGTACAGGAAACTACAACAACCACTGGCCCGACTCGGTCGCGTACCCCTGCGACACGCGCCTTTCCACCGGACTCGGTGGGGATCGTGCAGCGGGAGTACGCGCACTTCAACGAGACGCTGCACCTGAAATCCGGCGCGACCCTGCGCCCGTTCACCCTGGCCTATGAAACCTATGGCCGGCTGAACATGGACCGTTCCAACGCGATTCTGATCTGCCACGCGCTCTCCGGCGACGCCCATGTCGCGGGCTATCACACCGGCGCGCCCGGCGAAAAACCGGGCTGGTGGGACGAAGCCGTCGGGCCGGGCAAGATGTTCGATACCAACCGCTTTTTTGTCATCTGCTCCAACGTGATCGGCGGGTGCCAGGGCAGCACGGGACCTTTGTCCCTGGCACCCGATCTCAAACCCTATGGCCTGCGCTTTCCGATGATCACCGTCGCGGACATGGTCCAGGCCCAGCGCTATCTGATCGACTACCTGGGCATCCGCAAGCTGTTCGCGGTGGCTGGCGGCAGCATGGGCGGGATGCAGGCCATCCAGTGGGCGGTAGACTTCCCGGAGCGGGTCGGCGCGGTGCTCTTCCTCGCCAGCACAACCCGTTCCTCGGCCCAGCAGATCGCCTTCAACGAAACCGGGCGGCAGGCGATCTACGCCGACCCGAACTGGAACAACGGCGACTACTACGGCGGCCCGACCCCGGCCAATGGGCTGGCGGTCGCGCGGATGGTGGCGCATATCACCTATATGAGCGAGCACTCGCTGGAGCACAAATTCGGGCGCAGCCTGCAAGCGCACCGCGAGCTGCCCTACACCTTCCGCGAGCCGGAATTCGCCGTCGAGAGCTATCTGGCGCACCAGGGCGAGCAGTTCGTGCGCCGCTTCGATGCCAACAGCTACCTCTATATCACCAAGGCTATCGACTACTACGATCTGGGCGCGGACTACGGTTCGCTGCGCGCGGCCCTGGGCCGGACTCAGGCCAATTTCCTGGTCATGAGCTTTTCGAGCGACTGGCTCTATACCGCCGAGCAGGCGCAGGAGCTGGTCGGCACGCTCGAAGACCTGGGCCGCGAGGTCGAGTACCACCACGTCGATGCTCCTTTCGGCCACGACTCGTTTCTGGTCGAGGTCGATCTGATGACGCAGGTTGTGGGCGGCTATCTCAACCGCCTCTACAGCAAGCAGTACGCGGGCGTCCGTTAGCCGCCAACGTTCTCGAAACATGAAAAAGCCCCAGCCCAGCGCGCTAACCTGGGCCGGGGCTTGCCGTGTCGGTAGGCTGCGTCAGGATGTTTCCAGCGTGATCGCTTCCGGTTTGTGCCCGTTCGAGCCGTAGCCGTTGAGCAGGATCAGCCCATGAATCTGGCGCACGGCGGTTTCGGTGGCCTCGGCATCGATCACCATCGACAGGCAGTAGTCGCTCGCCCCCTGCGCGATGGCCAGAATGTTCACGTCCGCATCGCCCATCGCGCCAAAGACGCGCGCCGCGACGCCGGGCCGGGCACGCATCCCCGCGCCGACCACCGTAATGATCTCGACATTGTCATCGGCCCACGTGCGCTCGATATCCTGGCGGCCAAACTCGGTCGCCAGCTCGAACTCGATGGCCTGGACCACCGCCGCCGCCTTGTCCTGCGGCACGACGAAGCAGATGCTCTGCTCGCTCGATGACTGCGAGATCATCAGTACGTTGGCGTGCTGCTTGGCGACGGCGGCAAACGTCCGCGCCGCGATGCCCGGCACCCCGATCATGCCGCGCCCGGCGACCGTCACCAGGCTCACATCGCGGATCGCCGTCACCGCCTTGACCGTCACCGGCGAGGTTTCGCTGCGGTGCGTGATCAGCGTACCTTCGAAGTCGGGATTGAACGTGTTCTTGACACGCACTGGGATATTACGCTCGATCAACGGCTGCACCGTCTTGGAGTGCAGCACCTTCGCGCCGAAGTAGGCCATCTCGCCCACCTCGCCATACGACAGCATCGGGATCACGCGCGCATCAGGCACCACGCGCGGATCGGCGGTCATCACACCATCGACGTCCGTCCAGATGATCACCCCGTCGCTGTCCACATACGCGCCCAAGAGCGCCGCGCTGTAATCGCTGCCGCTGCGTCCCAGGGTCGTGATCACGCCGTCGCGCGTCGCACCGATGAAGCCGGTCACGACCGGCACCACCCGCTTATTCAGCAGCGGCAGCACCTCGCGCCGGACCGCCGCCTCGGTTTCCTCGAAGCACACGCCCGCGTTCTGGAACTGGTCGTCGGTCACGATCAGGTAGCTGGCGCTGAGCGTCATACTGGGGATGCCACGCTGGCGCAGCAGGGCCGAAATGAGCGGCACGCACATCCGCTCGCCCAGCGAGCACACCTTGTCCATCGCCTTGGGCGAGGCTTCGCGCAGCACATAGATGCCATAGCACAGTGTCTCGAACTCGTCGAGCAGCGCGTCGATCTCGTCGTGCAGCGCGATCCGCTCGACTTCGGACTGGAGCAGCGTCCGGATCGGAGTCTCGTGCATGGTGCGCAGGGTGGCGGCCAACACCTGATAGCGCGACGCATCTCCCGCCGCCGCAGTTCGCGCCCCCTCGATCAGCATATTGGTCACGCCGCCCATCGCCGACGACACCACCAGCACCCGGTGACCGTCGTCATAGGCACGTCGCACGATCTCGGCGACCTGCTGCATGGCGTCGGCGCTGCCGACCGATGTTCCCCCGAATTTCATGGTTAGGGTTGCCATATCGCCACTCCACTCCTACCGGCGCTTGTCTGTCCGACCACTACGATGAACTCAATGCACGACAATCAGCGAGCTAGGCGCAGGGATTGACCTGTGCCAGCCGCAAGCAGTCATTCAACACTGCCGACGCGGCAACCCTGCCGCCGCCGCCCGGCCCGCCGATGCTCAGCGGCATCTCGGTATACTGCTCGGTCCAGAAGGAGACGAGGTTACGCGTGCCGCGCAGTTGGGCGGCCAGCCGCTCTCCGACCATACGCAGCGAGACGATCCCGCCCTGCGGACCGACCTCGGCCATGTAGCGCGGCACACCGGCCAGCGCGCCCATGTAGGCGGCAAAATCCGCGTCGAGGCGGGGCAGCTCATTCATGAACTCGGCCACGCTGATCTCAGCCATCTGCGCCGGGTAGAGCGGATCGACCTTGAGATCGCCCATCTCCAGCGGCCAGCCCGCCATCCGCGCCAGGATCAAGACCTTGCGCGCAACATCTATCCCGCTCAGGTCTTCGCGCGGGTCTGGCTCGGTATAGCCGTGCGCCTTGGCCGCCCCGACCACCACCGAGAATGCCTCGCCATCTTCGAGCCGGCTGCACAGATAGCCCAGTGTGCCGCTCAGCGCCCCCTCGATGCGCTGCACCACGTCGCCGGTATCGACCAGGTAGCGCAGTGTATTGATCACCGGCAGGCCCGCACCGACGGTTGCCTCGAAACACACCTGCGGGCTGCGGAAAAATGCCTGCGCGTCGGGCCAGGGACCGGCCAGCGGGCGCTTGTTCGCCAGCACTAGGCTGTAACCCTGCTGCAACGCCTGGCGGAGCACCGGAGTCATGTGCTCGCCCGCCGTCACATCGACCACGATCGCATCTCCGACGCCGTTTGCGCGCGCCTGTTCCAGCAGATCGGCGGCAGACAGCCCAGCAACAGCGTTGGCTAGGCTGGCGAGGGACTGGCCCCCGGCTTTGGTATCGATCACCGCCTGGATCGTCTCCGCTGAAAACCCCTGCCAGTCGGCCAGTGCGCCGCTGCTGTCGGCCACTACGACCGGCTGCAGATCCAGGGTGTACCGCTCGGCCAGATGCGCGCGCACCCGAATCCACTGGCGCAAAAAAGCCCGGCCCACGTGGCCTGCCCCCAACAAAATCAGTGGAACCTGACGTAGTGCTGCCAAAATCTTCTCTCCTGACAAACCCCCGGCACATCCCCGTGTGCACGGCCCGCACAAATAAAAAAAGCGTGGGGCCGATTGCTCCACGCTTGAGGTTTTTCGGGTTGGTTGTCTATGCCCTACTCCGCCCGTGCCGCTGAAGCAACCGGCCAGAGCCGGTCACCATCATCGTAGTGCCGGTAGTAGTGGGCATGGACATCGCGTCAAACAGTACCAGGGAAGCTGACATTATCGCCTCGGATGGCTCCGTCACACCTCAAAAGCGTAACATGCCTGCCGCCATTCGTCAATGTATCGACGCCCGATTGCAGGCACGCTTGTCGAAAAGGCACAAACCGGCGGATCAGCGCTTGGCGGCCACCCGAAACTGGAGCGGTACGCCGAGCATCAGCCGCGTCTGGGAGTGCAGCACCGGTAGCGCCACGCAGATCAGCGTCATGACCGCCAGCAGCGGCAGGCTCGCCAGCTCATACAGCCGCTCGCGGCGTGTCCAGGGCTGCGAGCGCGGCGGGCGGATACGCAGGTCCAGCACCCAGAAGATGATCGTCAGGGCCGAGACGAGCGTCAGCGACACCTGGAGCAGGATGAACGGCGCGGTCTGCATACTCTCGCGCACCAGCGACGGGTGAAACAGCATTGGGAGCTGCGAGCCGAGCATCATCACGACCCAGCCCACCCCGGCCAGCAGGTTATCGTGCGCGACACGGAACAGCAGATTGAACGCGCCGCCGAATGAGGTCTGCGGGTTCTCGCTCATCTGCGCGATGGTATAGCCGATCTCCTTCGCGCCCCAGGCATGGCGCAGCGTTTGCAGGTAGCGCTCTTTGATCGCCTTCGGGATCGTCTCGCCGGTGGTCGCGTTGGCCCAGAACGGCAGAAAGATCGGCTGCAGGCGCACATCGCCCTGGCGCTGGAAGTACGACTTGATATACATATGCCATTCGTCCGCGATCACATCCGGGTCCCAATAGCCCACGCTGTCGAGCAGGCGCAGGCTCATCGAGTAGGACGACATCGGGAGCGCCTGCCACCAGGGCGCGGCCAGATAGGCCAGCTCCCAGGCCGATGAATAGGCGTGCAGGATACGCATGAGCGGGTTGATCGACCAGACGTTGCCGTGATAGCGGATCGGAGCCTGCCAGAACGTGGTGTGCCGCTGAGGATCGGTCGCAAACAGCACCGCCAGGCTCTCGAAGTAGTGTGGATGCCAGACCGTGTCGGAGTCCATCGTGGTCACGATCAGGTGATCGAGATCGCAGCCCTGCTCATCGACCAGTACGCGCCTGACCCAGCGGGCCGCCCACGCCTGGTTGGCAGACTTGCACTGCATCTCGCCGGAGATACCTTTGGGGTGCGTCGCAACCAGGAAATTTTTGAAGCACGCGCCGAATTCCGCTTCGAGCAGTGCCCCCTTTTCGAGCGCGCCCGCCTCACCGACTTCCATCGCCAGCACGATGCTCATTGATCCCGCGCCGCGCGCCTGGGCCGCCAGGTGATGCAGGGTCCGGCGCAGCGTGCTCAGGTCCTCTTTATAGTTGGGGATGATGACGACGTGATGCACCGCCGCCAGCGGCAGGCTGTCGGGCGTGGCACGGCGCGCATATTCGGCACGCCAGTCGATCGCTTCCCAGCGGCGGACATGCCGCAGACCGATCAGGTTGGCGACGCCTGCAAAGCTGAACCGCACCGCCGAATAGAATGCCAGCAGCGCCGCGCCGAAAACCAGCGCCAGCGGAATGTAGTAGGCTCCCAACACGACCAGCCCCAACGCTATCCAGGCCAGCCCGCCGGGGATCATGTCCAGCACGCGCTCCGGGATCACAGTGGGACGGGTGCCGACCCACACCGAGCGCCCCACCCCAAACTGGACGCTGTTGCGCCGGTTCCCAAACGATTCGTATGGCACGTATGCCCTCCAAAGAAACCCCCGCCTACTATTAGAGCATATCATAATAGGCGGGAGCGGCAACGCAGTTTGATTGGCCTGCGCGCACAAGCATAGCAAAGCGTCGGGAGCCTGGCAACCGGCGCTTTGCCGCCTGTGAGCCGCCAGAGCCATAGTATTGGGCTTACCAACTGATCTAATGCTTATCCTACGCTAACCTGAAAAATAACTGAATCAGCCCTCAGAAATTTTGGATAGTAAAAAAGTCCTGTAAAATGAAAGGGAATCTATCAATCTCGATTGAACTGGACGTGTCTACCTATGCCTACCAAAGTATTGATCGTTGAAGACAATGCGGAAATGAACCGGCTGCTGGAGATCGACCTGAAGCGGCGCGGCTACGAGATCAGCACGGCGACCAATGGGCTGGACGGCCTGCGGATGTTCCACGAGGAGCGTCCCAATCTGGTCGTGCTCGATGTCGCACTGCCCGGTATGGACGGTATGACGGTCTGCCAGCGCATCCGCGAATTGTCGAACGTCCCCATTCTCATGATCACCGCCCATGCCGTCACCGAAGAAGAGATGGCCGAAGGGCTGAACCTGGGGGCCGACGAGTACCTGATCAAACCCCTGCGCACTCTGGAATTCCATGCCCGGCTCAACGCCCTGCTGCGCCGCGCCCAGCTCAACGAGGACAACGACCAGCAGAGCATCCACTACAGCGACGACTACCTGACCGTCGATGTGGATGCGCGGCGGGTGGGCGTCAACGGCGAGGAAATCCGGCTCACGCCCACTGAATTCAAGCTGCTGGCGACCTTCGTGCGCCATCGCGGGCAGGTGCTCACCTTCCAACAACTGCTGGAGCAGGTGTGGGGCTACGAATATCACACCGAACACCACTATCCCCGCATTTACGTCTCGCATCTCCGGCGCAAGATCGAGCCGGACGCCAAAAGCCCGACCTACATCCAGAACGAGTACGGCGTCGGCTATCGTTTCACCGGCAAGTAGGCGGACGCCAGGTCGCGGCACAAAAAAACCACCCCCGCAGTGAGGCGTGGTTATAACCCTGTAAACTGTAATGGGCAGGCGCGTGGATGTCAGGATACACCCTGCGCCCGCCCCTTTGTTACGCTATTTCTTGATACCCTTCAGGCCGCGCGCGGCCGCGTGAGCCAGCAGCCCCGTCTTGTAGTTGTAGGTCGTCTGGCGCTTCTCGGCGTGCGCTTCCAGCGCCAGCTCGATCAGTTCGTCCACCACGTCGGCGGGCGTCATCGACTCTTCCTGCCACAGGTAAAACGCCAGCGAGCCGGGCAGCGTGTTGATCTCGTTGAGATAGACCTCGCCCGCCGCCTCGCGCACCAGGAAATCGACACGCGCCGTGCCGCGCCCGTCCACCGCCCCGAACGCCTTGACCGCCATGGCTTTGATCTGCTGCGTCAGCGCGTCGGAGATCGGCGCGGGAATCTTGCGCTCGGCCCCCTTCATCCCGGCGGGACCTTCGCTGCGCATATACTTTTCCTCGTAGGTCAGGAATTCCTGCCACGTGATCGGCTGTTCCAACACCGAGGCACGGTAGTCGTAGTTGCCAAGCACCGCACAGTTAATCTCGATTGCATCCTGGACGACCTGCTCGATCAGAATCCGCCGGTCGAAGCTGGCCGCGACGGTGATATAGCTGGCCGCTTCCTGCGCATCGTTCGCGCGCGCCACCCCAATACTCGACCCGGTTGAGGCCGGCTTGACGAACACCGGGTAACCCAGCTCGCGCTCGACTCGCTCCAACACAGCGTCGCGCTGCCCCGTCCACTCGCGCCGCGTGATCCCGATGTGCTTGACGACCGGGATGCCGCTCTGCGCCAGGACCGCCTTGAGCATCACTTTGTCACGTGTAACCGCCGAGGCCATCACTCCCGCGCCCACATAGGGAATGTCGGCCAGTTCCAACAAGCCCTGCAGCGTGCCGTCCTCGCCGTGTGGACCGTGCACCGCCGGAAAAACCACGTCGAGCCGCTGGGCCTGGTTGCGCCCAAAACGGCCCACCAGCGGCGGTGTGATCAGCCCATGATGCGGCGTGCTGGGCGAGATCAATGTGTCTTTCAGGCCCATCAGCTCGGCCATATTGTCGGCCTGGAAGGTCTTCAGGTCGCGCAGGCCCGGCCCGGTCAGCCAGCGCCCATCACGCGTAATGTAGATCGGCACCACCTCATACTTGTTGGGCCGCATCGCCTGCATCACCTGCTGCGCGGTGACGATCGAGACGTCGTGCTCGACCGAGCGGCTGCCAAACACCACGCCGACCGTTCGCTTACCTGTCACAGTGCTCATCGTGCGTTGAACCTCGATTTCGGTGCATCGGGCCTGCCGCGCGGCTAGAGATAGGTGTCCGGCAGGTCATTGAGAAATAAAACGGTATCGCCTGCTTTGATCTCGCGCTGGAACCAGGCGATCGCCTCGTCCCGCGTGTCGAAAACGTGCAGGCGCTCGTTATCGAAGCCGCCCTCGCGGATGCCGCGCTGTAAGGGCTGGGTCTGCTCGATCCCGACCAGGATAATATCGGTGCTCGCCTGCGCTGCATAGCGCCCCAGCCTGACATTCTCCTGCTCTTGCAGCGGCCCCAGCTCAACAATCCCCGGCGTGATCAGCACGCGCCGCCCGCCCTGGTGCAGCGCCAGCACGTCGAGCGCGTTCTTGGCCCCGACCGGGTTGGCGCTGTAGGCATCGTCGATCACGGTAACGCCGCCGGGCAGGGTTTTGCGCTGCAAGCGGTGCTCGGCTGGCTCCAGGCTCGCCACCCGAATCGCGATCTCGACCAGCGACATACCCAGGTGCCGCGCCACTGCCACTGCCAGCAGGATATTGGTCACATTATGCTGACCCAGCAGCCGCGTGCTGAAACGGTGCTCCTCGCCCGTTTCGTTGTCAATCACGTCGAAGGACAGGCCCTCGGCGCTTGTCTCGATATTGCACGCCTGGAAGCGAAGCTGCGTCGCCAGCTCGGCGTTCTGCCACGTGACGCCCAGCCGGGTCTGCGGATAGCCGCGCTCGTACATCGTGCGCACGTAGACATCATCCCAGTTGAAAACGCCCACGCCATCCGGCGGCAGCGCCTCGATGATCTCATACTTGGCCTTGGCGATCGCTTCCATGCTGCCAAAGCGCTCCAGGTGCTGCGGCCCGACCGCCGTCACGATACTGATTTGCGGGCGTGTAAGCTGGCTGATGGCGCGAATCTCGCCCTCGACATACGCGCCCATCTCGACGATGAAATAGTCGTAGCTGTAATCGTGGCGTAGGTCCTGATTGATCACGATGCAGACGCCCATCAACGTATTGTAGCTCTTGGGCGTCGCCAGCACCTTATAGCGTCCACTGAGGATATGCGCCAGATATTCTTTGGTGCTGGTTTTGCCGTAGCTGCCCGTCACGCCGATCACGGTTGGGCCGGCCTGCTCCAGGGTGCGCCGCGCCCGCTGCCGGAACATGCGCCGGAAGCTGGCCTCGACCGGGTACAGAATCAGGTTTGCCAGCGGCAGCAGCAGCGGCACCAGGTGATAGACGATCAGCCCGACGACCGTAATCAGGGCAAAATGCGTGGTGGCCGTCGTATCGATTGCGTTGTCGGCCAACACCTGCAGCCCGATCAGCAGCACGATCGCCAGCGCCGCCGCCGTGATCAGCAGCCGGGTTGCGCGCGGCGTGAGCTTGAATTTCTGCTTGATCTCCTTGACCGGCTCCGGCCACATCGCCAGCACGCTGGCCGCGCCCCACAGCAGCAGGTAGATCACCTCGGTATCCTGATCGGCCAGGTTCAGTGCCAGCGCCGCCAGCGCCGCCACGCCGACATAGATCAGCGCGTGCCACATCACGTAGCGGCTGGGCCGCGCGAACAGCCAGCGGAAAAAGCGCCGCGCGTCGTAGCCTTCGATCTGAAAGAAGCGCGCCACGCGCCACAGCCGGAACAGCACGCCCACCAGCCAGACGAAAATGAGAATCTGCACCATCAGGCGCGACCCTCGCTGCTGAGAAAGTGATCGACGATGCGGATATAATCGTTGAGACGCTCCAAATAGGCGAAGTGCCCCGCTCCCTCAAACACGATCAGCCCGGCATCGGGAATCAACTGTTCCAGCTTGCGCCCCTGCCACAGCGGGGTATCGGTGTCGTTCGCGCCCCAGATCAGCACGGTCGGACAGGTGATGCGCTGGGCGTAGGGCGTCAGGTCCTCACCGATCACGCGCAGGAATGTTTCGCGCAGCGGCCCGGCACTGCGGTAGTCTTCGGATGCATAGCGGGCGGCATAGCGGGCTTGCAGGCGGTCGCGCAGGCCGGATAGTCCCAGGGCGGTCAGCGACTGTTGGGCTGTGCGCGCCAGGGTATGCCGTGTCGCCTGGCCCAGTGTGGGCGGGGTGCGCAGCCCGGCGCTGTCGGCTAGTACCATCCGGCTCACCCGCTCCGGCTGCTCGGCAGCCAGCACCAGCGCGATCCGCCCGCCGAACGAATGGCCCAGCACAGGCACGCGCTCCAGCCCGGCCTCGATCAGATAGGCCAATACCAGGCGCGCGTAATCGGCCACGCCCCAGGCCTGCGGCGGCACCTCGCTCTGGCCGAAGCCCGGCAGATCAAGTAGATGCACCTGGTAGCCCAGCGGCGCGAGACGCTCCGCCACCGGCCAGAAGCTCTGGACGCTGCCGCCCCAACCGTGCAGCGCCACCACTGGAGGCCCTTCCCCGACGACGCTGCTCCCGATCTGAAGCCCGGCAATCGAGCGCGTGGTGACCTGTGGCTCGCTCATGGCTGCACCACCTCGATCTGCGCGCCGAGATTGACCAGTTTGCTGACCACGTTTTCGAAGGTGCGGTCGATCAGTTCGGCGCTGTCAATCGTAACGCTGCTCTGCGAGCACAGCGCCGCGCCCAACATCGCCAGCCCGGCGCGCACATCCGGCGTATCCAGGTACTCGCCGCGCAAGGGAGATGGTCCAGCCACCAGCGCGCGGTGCGGATCGCACAGCACGATCTGCGCGCCCATCGCGGTCAGCTTGTCCACAAACAGCAGCCGGTTGTCGAACAGCTTCTCGTGAATCAACGTCATACCGCGCACCTGAGTCGCCGCCACCGTCGCCATCGCCACCAGATCGGACGGGAAGCCCGGCCAGGGCGCGGTATCAATCGGCAGGTCCAGCTCTTCCTCGGTCTGCGAGGCGATTAATTTATCGTGCGCGGGCACGAACAGGCTGTCGCCGTTGAGATAGAGGTTGATGCCCAACCGCGCCAGGACGCGCGCGATCAGGTGCAGGTGCGCGGGAACCACACCCTCGACCGTAATCGAGCCGTGTGTGATCGCCCCGATGGTCGCAACGCTGGCGATCTCGATATGGTCGGGCGAGATGTGGGCTTCTGCACCGCCGAGCGCCTCAACCCCAAAAACCGTCACAGTGTTCGTGCCGATGCCCTCGATCCGTGCGCCCATCGCGGCCAGCATCACCAGCAAATCCTGGACGTGCGGCTCCGACGCCGCGTTGCGGATGACCGTCTCACGCCCTAAGGCCGCCGCCAGCATACACACGATCGCGGTGGCGGTGACGCTGCTTTGCAGCAGGACAATCTCGCGGCGGTCCCAGGGTTCGGCCTGCAGATCGATCACGCCGCTGCTCAGGTGTACATCGACGCCCAGATCGCGCAGCGCGACCAGGTGCGTGTGCAGGCGGTTGGCCGGATAGCTGATCTCCAGCCGGGCGTGCCGACGTCGCGCCAGGATCGGGGCCAGGAACAGCACCGCGCTGACCTGCCCCTCGGTCAGATCATGGGCCAGCGAGCGCGTGTGCAGCCCGGTGGTTTGCAAGCGGACCGTGCTGCCGTCGCGGCTGACATCCGCCCCCAGCGCGCCCGCCGTTTCGATCATCAGGGCCGTGCTGAGCGTATCCGGCACACCCCGGAGCGTGACCGGATCGCCGGTCAGGAGCGCGGCGGCAGTCAGCGCCAGCGCGGCATTACTGTTGCCAGAAGGCCGGAAGACGCCGCGCAGCGGCTGCCCCCCGTGAACGATGATCCGCATAGGATGTCGATTCTCCATCAGGCTGGCCGGGAGTCCGGCCCCATATCCGGCGTGATTATACCAGGAAGCGTTGATGCTCCAAGACTCGCCTCGCCAACGCTGCGGCCCTAAAACTTGTGCTTTCGTGGCATCGGCCTATACTTGAGCTAGCACAGTTCTTACGGGGGCGGGGAAGCAGGCCAGCGGTATTGTGCCGGCACTGTGGACTGCCCCTCAATCATGTCCTGCATGTACGCGGTGGGCAGCGCGTCAATCCGGCGCAGGGCGTAACCAGCACGTTCTATCAATCGTATAAAATTCATCAGCGTGCAAGAAATTCGCATATGAGCGAGTCTGGCAGGTCCAAAAGCGTTTTTTGACACTTTTCTATGAAAAGGAATAATTTTAACCCTGTAATTAGCATTACTTGGCGGCTGTCAGGTTGGGTCTGGCGCCTGGATTGTTTGCTATATTCTGAGTGCTTGAAACAGGCGTCACAATCCCGATCCAGGGAACGCCTGGGCCCCCACTGTATGCACCGTAAGGAGTTGGCATCGAGAGAACATACCGCAAGCGTCGGGCATCTGTACACATGCATTTATACGTGCCTGTCTGTCACAGAAGGGAGTTCTTATGAGTCTTTTAGCCAGTTTAGCTTCCCGGCGGCGCATCCTGGCCGGTGTGGCGGTTCTGGCGTTGGTCCTCGTGCTCATCGCGGTCTATTTGCTGTTCATCAACCCCGATGTCCTGGGCGCGTCAGACGACCAACCGATTGCGTTCAACCATCAGGCCCACGCCCAAAACGGGATTCAGTGCCAGTACTGCCATACGGGGGTCGATAACTCGCCGGTGGCGGGCATCCCCAGCGTGTACCTGTGTATGGGCTGCCATGAATACGTGGCCACCGAGCACCCCGAAATCCAGGAGCTGACCGGCTACTGGGAGCGCCAGGAGCCGATCCCCTGGCAGCGCGTCTACGATCTGCCGAGCTTCGCCTTCTTCAACCACGCGCCGCATATCTCGGCAGGGGTAAGCTGCGGATCGTGCCATGGGGATGTCGCCAATATGACGGTGGCAGAGCCGGCAGTCGAGATGACGATGGGGTTCTGCCTGGACTGCCACGCCGAACAAGAAAACAAAGATGCATTGTACGACTGCCTCATCTGCCATCGTTAGGAGACGGCTATGACGAGTTTGACACGCCGACACTTTCTCAAGATTAGCGCCGCCGGCACGGCGACCGTGATCCTGGCGGGGTGCGACACCGATGAGCGCTGGGTCGAACTGGAGCCATATGTCCAGCCGCCGCTCGAACAGATTTCCGGCATCGCGAGCTGGTATGCCACGTCCTGCCGCCAGTGTCCCGCCGGGTGCGGCATCATCGCGCGGGTCATGAACGGGCGCGCCGTTAAGCTGGAAGGCAACCCGGAGCACCCCGTCAACCGGGGGCGGCTCTGCGCGCGCGGCCAGTCTGAGCTGCAGGTGCTCTACCATCCCGACCGCGTGACCGGGGCTGTCTTTCAGGCCGAGCGCGGCTCGCGTGAATATGAGCCGGTCGCCTGGAACGAAGCGATCAACACGCTCTACGAGCGGCTGAACGAGGCGGGCAGCCGGGTCGCGGTGTGGCTGGGATCATCCACGTCCGACCACCTTTACGACCTATTCCGCCGTTTCACCGAGGCCATCGGCGCACCGGCTCCGGTCCGCTTCGACCTCTACTCCGCGATCAACGGCTATTCGGCGCTCAGCAGCGCCAGCGCGCAGATGCTCGGTCGCAGCACACTCCCCGCCTACGATCTGGGCCGCGCCGACATGGTCTTTTCGTTCGGAGCCGACTTCGTGGGATCATGGCTTTCGACCACCGGCTACTCAGTCGAATATGGGCGCTTCCGCAGCCAGCCCAACAACCAGCGCGGCTACCTGGTTCACTTCGAGCCGCGCATGTCGCCCACCGGTGCCGCCGCCGATCAGTGGCTCCCGATCGTGCCCGGCTCCGAAGCGCTGGTGGCGCAGGCCATCGCGCGCCTGATCGCCGACGGTGACACCGGCTCTGCCGAACGGATCGAGCGTGCGGCGGCGCTGGCTGGCGAGATCAATCTGGAAGCCGTGCCCGGTGCGACCGGCGTCTCAATGGAACAGCTTGAACGGCTGGCGCGCCTCTTTGCACGGGCCGAGCGTCCGCTGGCGCTCCCCGGCAGTCCGCTGACCGGCCAGCCGAACGCAGCCCAGGCCATCGCTGCCGTGCAGATGCTCAACGTGATCGTGGGCGCAGTCGGCCAGCCGGGCGGGATGTCGCTCTCATCCGCGCTCCCCGAAGGCGCGCCCGCTGCCGCGCCGATCTCCACCTTCGCGGATGTTCAGGCGCTGTTGGGCCGCATCAACGGCGGCGAAGTCGATGTGCTGCTGGTGCACGGCGCGAATCCCGCCTATGAGCTTCCGCCCGGCGCGGGCTTTACCGACGCGCTGCAAAACGTGGGCTATGTGGTGTCCTTCAATCCGCTGGTGGACGAGACGGCAGTCTGGGCCGACGCGATCCTGCCCGACCGGACCCCGCTCGAAAGCTGGGGCTACAACGTCGTCACGCCGACCTTTCAGGGTGTGCCGGTCATCAGCAGCCAGCAGCCGGTCGTCACGCCGCTGTATGATGTTCGCCCGACGGGCGATGTCCTGCTGACGGTCGCGCGCGGCATCCCGGCAGCGGCCAGCGCCCTGCCCTGGACCGACGAAGTAGCCTATTTGCAGGAAGTCGTCGCGGGGCTGCCTGCCGGCGCGCAAGGGGGCGATGATGCCGCCGTGCGCTGGGCACGCTTCTTGCAGCATGGCGGCTGGTGGACCGATGCGCCCACCGGCGAGGAAGCCGGCGCAGAAGCGCCCGAAGCTGCCGCGCCGATCACGGCATCTGCCGCAGAATTCCAGGGCGACG
Source organism: Chloroflexota bacterium (assembly GCA_012729765.1). GTDB lineage: Bacteria > Chloroflexota > Anaerolineae > Aggregatilineales > Aggregatilineaceae > JAAYCM01. The sequence goes on from JAAYCM010000006.1 coordinate 66,429, forward strand.
CCGGCGAGTATCCGTACTTCCTGCATCTCTATCTGTCGCCCCTGCTGGGTGATGGCAGCGGGGCTGCCGTGCCCTGGCTGCAAGGCACGCCCGACCCGATGACAACCGTCTCGTGGCGGACCTGGGTCGAGATCAACCCGCGCACGGCGGAAGAACTGGGCCTGAGCCACAGCGACGTCGTCCGCATCACCTCTCCGCACGGCGAGATCGAAGCGTCGGTTTATGTCTATCCGGCCATCCGGCCCGACACAATCGCGATCCCGTTCGGCCAGGGCCACGAAGCCTTTGGCCGCTATGCCCGGAATCGCGGGGCCAATCCGCTGCGGCTGGTGGGCATGGACGCCGGTGAAGACGCGGCCAGCTTCAACTGGGCCAATCTGCGCGTGAAGATCGAGCGCACCGGCAGCGAGAAGGCGCTGGCCCGCTTCGAGAGCACCATCGAGCCGGGGGAACACGCCCATCTGCCCCTGAGCTACGGCGCGGTGCACGAGCGGATCGAAGAGGTCGAAGAAAACGTCGAGATGGAACAGGAATGAAGCCGTTTCAACGCTACACCCTGATCACATACAAGTCTGAACGGTTGATGACAGAGGAGCACCAGTATGGCGGAAAACAATAAGTGGACCATGATTGTCGATCTCGACAAGTGCACCGGGTGCAATGCCTGCGTCGTCGCGTGCCACGCCGAAAACAATGTGCCGATCGCCAACGAAGAGGAAGTGATCAAAGGTCGCGGCCTGCACTGGATTCGCATCGAGCGCTACTGGGAAGGCGAATATCCTGATATCAAGGCGCGCTTCCTGCCGGTCTTCTGCCAGCAGTGTGGCAACGCGCCGTGCGAGCCGGTCTGCCCAACCTATGCCTCGTATCACAGCGACGAGGAAGGACTCAACGGCCAGATTTATGCCCGTTGCGTCGGCACGCGCTACTGCGGCAACAACTGCCCTTACAAGGTCCGCTTCTTCAACTGGCGCGCGCCCGAATTTGACGAGCCGCTCAACCAGCAGCTCAATCCGGATGTGCCGGTGCGCGGCGCGGGCGTTATGGAAAAATGCACATTTTGTATCCAGCGTATCCAGCGCGTCCGGCAGACGCCTGAGGGCGATTATGGCCCGATGACGCGTGACGGCGATCTGCAAACTGCCTGCACCCAGGCGTGCCCCTCGGATGCGCTGATCTTTGGCAACCTGAATGATCCCGAAAGCCGGGTTTCGCGGATGCTCCCCAATGACCGCCAGGCCCGGCTGTTGGAGCACCTGGGCACCGAGCCGGCGGTCTATTACCTGAAAGGTGGTACGACTAATGTTGGAGAGTAGCGCCGATCGTACACCCTACTGGCAAGAACCTCTCCCTGAGGACGACGAGCTGGCGCAACAGGTCGCCCACGCGCGCGACGAGCATCTGCTGGTAGATGCCCGACCGCCTGCCGAAACCAACTCGCTGATGTTCCGGGCTATGACCCGTACCGGGCCGTTGTTCTGGCTGATGGTGCTGGGACTGGGCGGGCTGACCTTTGCACTGTTTGCCACCTGGGTGATCCAGATGTTCTACGGCCTTGGTATCACCGGCCTGAACCGCTCGGTGATGTGGGGGCCCTACATCGTCAATCTCGTGTTCTTCATCGGTATCGGCCACGCCGGGACGTTCATCTCCGCCGCCCTGCGCCTGATGCGCATGGACTTCCGGCGGCCAATCGCGCGCCTGGCCGAAACCGTGACGCTGTTCGGCCTGGCGCTGGCAGCGCTGTTCCCGCTGATTCACCTGGGGCGCGTGTGGAAGGTCTACTACATGTTCCCCATCCCGACCCAGCGCGAGTTGTGGCCGAATTTCCGCTCGCCGCTGTTGTGGGACGCGACCGCCATCACCGCCTATCTGATCGGCAGCACGCTGTTCATGTACACCGCGCTGATCCCCGATCTGGCAACGGCGCGCGATCACCTCACCGGCTGGCGCAAGCGTCTATATGGGGCGCTGTCGCTTGGCTTCCGAGGCACCGAAAGCGAGTGGTCGCGGCTCGAAACGCTCTCCAATATCCTGAGCTACATCATCATCCCGGTGATGTTCTCGGTGCATACCATCGTGTCGTGGGACTTTGCGATGGCGATCCAGCCGGGCTGGCACAGCACGATCTTCGGCCCGTTCTTCATCGTCGGGGCGCTGTTCTCCGGCGTGGCGGCGGTGATCATCGTCATGATCATCGTCCGCAAGGCGATGCGGATGGGCTACTTCCTGCGCGAGGAGCACTTCAACGCGATGGGCATCTTCCTGTTGATCCTGTCGCTGACGTGGGTGTACTTCTACTTCAACGAGTACATCGTCACGTGGTATGGCAACCTGCCCGCCGAGCGCGCGATCCTGCAAATGCTGACGACCGACGCCAGCCCGCTCTTCTACCTGATGTTGTTCTGCAACATCATCGTGCCGCTGGGAACGCTCTGGTCACGGCGGGTGCGCACGTCGCTGCCGGCCATGCTGGTGATCGCCGTGTTCGTCCAGATCGGGATGTATCTGGAGCGCGTGCTGATCGTGTCCGGGTTCCTCTCGCGCAACGAGCTGCCCTTCAACTGGATCAACTATACGCCCAACTGGCCTGAGATTCTGATCACCATCGGCACCTTCGGGTTTATGGCGCTGCTCTACATCCTGTGGACGCGCGTTGTGCCGATCATCCCGCTGTGGGAAGTGCATGAAGGGCAGTCGCGCCAACGGCTGCCGCGGATTGGTCGCGCCATCGTTCCGACTCGCACGGAACCGCACTAGGAGGACAGCATGGCCCAAGAAGTGTTGCTAGGCTTGTTTGACAACCTGGAGGCCACGACGGCAGTCCTGCGCGACCTGGAACGCCAGAACATCCCCGATCGCAATATCGAGGTGATGTCGAACGTCCCCTATGCGCCCAAAGTGCTGGGGCGGCGTCCGACCCGCCAATGGCCGTTTCTGCCATTTGTGCTTGCGGGGGTGTTGGGCGGGCTGGCGATTGCGCTCTTTATCGTCGTCATCACGCCGCGCCTCTACCCGATCATCGTCGGGGGGCAGCCGCTCACGCCGTTCCCGCCCTCGGCGATCATAGTCTTTGAGTTCGTCGCCCTGGGTGCGATGGCGGGCGGTTTCATCGGCTTCCTGCTGCAAAACCGCTATCCTGTGTTGGTGCGCCAGATGTATGATCCGCGCATCTCGGAGGGCTATATCGGTGTCGCCGTGCGCGCCGACGACCAGGCTGCCGACTCGGTGGCTGATATCTTCGCCGCGCACAACGCGCATGACGTGGTCCGCGAGGATGCCGCCCGCTACCCGGTCCAGTCGCGCCGCTTCCTGGCGTTTTGGGCCGGTCTGGCGGTGGTTGGGCTGCTGGCCCTTCTCGCGCCGCTGCTGCTGACCTACAACATCATCGACATCCCCTGGTTCAACCAGATGCGCGAATCGCCGTCGATCGGCTTCCAGGAAGGCCCGCGCCGCGCCGCGCCCGCCGAGTCGATCCCGATTCAAGGCCCGGTCCTGATCAACGGCCAGCCCGCGACGGAGCCGCTGCCCGCCTCGGAAGAATCGCTCCAGCGCGGTCAGCTTCTATATGAGGTGAACTGCGCGATCTGTCATGGGATGCAGGGCAACGCCGACGGCTCGATGACCAAGTATTTCCCCGAAGCGCCGGTCCTGACCACCGACCGCGTCAGTGGCATGGCCGATCAGGAGATTTTCATGATCATCACGCTGGGCCGCAACCGCATGCCGAGCCTGGCCGAAAACCTGACGGTGAACGAAACCTGGGACGTGGTGAACTATGTCCGGGCGCTGCGGGAAGCTGGCCAATAGGCCCGGCCATACCTGTTTGAGACAAGTCGTGTCACACCGGGCGGAGAGGCCCGCCCGCACAAATGGAGGTTATAGTGATTAAACGAAAGATGATAATCGCGGTCATCCTGGTACTGGGGCTGCTGCTGAGCGCGTGCGGCAGCGGCAAGCTGGCCGACGAGCTAACGCCGATCCCGACTCTCGCGCCGGGCGAAACGCCGGACCTGGTTGCCGCGCTGCAAGGCGAGGGCGAAGCCGAAGCGAATGGCGGCGAAGGCGAGGGCATGGTCACGGTTGAGCCGGGTGAGGACGGCGAAGAAGGCGAAGCCGCCGCAACTGAAGCTGCGGATGGCGGCGAGGAAGCCGGCGGTGGCGGTGATCCGGCAGCCGGTGAAACGCTGTTCGTCGAAACCTGCGCGGGCTGTCACGGCGAAGCCGATGGAGCCGGCCCGGCGCGTGTCGGCATGGGCGAGCGCGCTGTTGAGCATGCCCAGGACGGCCAGACGCCGGAAGAGTACCTGCATGAGTCGATTGTGGACCCCAGCGCCTATATCGTCGATGGCTACCCAGACATCATGCCGAAGAACTATGAGGATACCTACGACGAGCAGCAGATCAACGATATGGTCGCCTACCTGATGACCCAGTAAGCCGGGCGGTCTAACCGTCCTGGCAGTGAGGCGGCGTCCCCCGAATCTGTGCCGGGGGACGCCGCCCGCCTGTCTGGCGACTGGTTCGCCTGGCGCGCTCGTGGTAGGATTAAGCGGTGTCCTAAACTGCGCTGCTCGACTCGAATAGGAGAGGCATGTTCCGCAGTCGTCGTATCCTGATTGCCGGTCTGGCCGTGATCATCACCGCCGGCGCGCTGCTTTGGCCCAGTTTCAGCCACCTGATGCTGGCCCAGGACAGCCCAACCGCCACCCCGAACATCAACTGGGTGAGCGAGCAGGCCGGCATCAATGTGCGCGGCGGGCCGGGCCTGAACTACGGCGCGATCGGGCAGCTCCCGCTCGGATCGTGGGTGCAGCCGCTGGCGCGCAGCCTGGATGGCGACTGGATTCTGATCACCTATCGCACAACGACAGGCTGGGTCTTCCGCGACAACGTCAGTTGGCGGCTGGATACCGACGCCCTGCCTCTGATGGAAGTGGCCGCCCCCACACCAATTCCGCGCCCACTCTACGACGGCACGCCTGCTGGACCGACCTATACCCCCAACGCCAACTGGGTCCGCGTCGGGCTGGACGGGGCAAACGTGCGCGCTGGCCCGGCCCAGGGCTATCTACCAATTGGCGAGTTGTTCACCGGCGATGTCGTTGCCCCGGTCGCCCGCGATCGCGGCGCAAACTGGGTCATGATCCGCTACGGCAGCGGCTACGGCTGGATTCGCGCCGATCTGGTGGTGTGGATCACCGATATTGAGGCGCTGCCGTTGGTGGACGTGCCCAATCTCACGCCGAGTTTCACGCCGGTGCCGCGCAACCTGACGCGCACGCCGACTGCTACCCGGACGAGCACCCTCACCCGCACCCCGACGATCACGCCGACCGCTACAGCCAGCCGGACGCCAAGCCAGACGCCGCCGCCAACCAACACGCTCAGCCCGACCCCGGCTCCGACCGATACGGCGACCGTCGAGCCGACCGCGACTGCGCCGCCCACCGAAACGCCGACGCCGGAACCGAGCGCCACGAATACGCCCCGCCCCACGCCAACCAGTACCCCGCTGCCGACGCGCACGCCGATCCCGGTGGCCGTCGCCGGCGATCCGATCACGGTCTATTGGGGGCCGGGCACCAATTATGAGGTCGTAACCACCGTCCCGGCGGGAACGCCGATGAACATCGTTGGACAGGGGGCGGATGGCGGCTGGTGGGTAGTCGTGATCGGGGAGCAAATCGGCTGGGTGCCGATGGAAGCGGTGAGCACGAGCGGCGATCCGGATGCCGTGGCGGTCCTCTCCGCGCCGCCGCCGCCCACCAATACCCGCACGCCGACGCCTACCACCACGCGCACGCCCACGGACACAGCGACGCCCACACCCAGTGACATGCCGAGCGCTACGGTCGAGCCGACCGCCACCCGGACTCCGCTGCCCAGCGCGACACCGACCGCCGCGCCGACGCGCACGCCCCTTCCCACCGGCACACCTACCACTGCGCCAACGGACACGGCGACGCCGACCGACACACCACCACCGACGCCCACCGCGACGCAGACAGCAACCGCGACTCCGGCTCCCACCGACACGCCGACTGCCGCACCGACGGACACCGCCACGATCGCGCCCAGTGAAACGCCGACCTGGACTCCGAGCGCCACCCCAACCGCTGAGCCGTCGGCCACACCCACAACCGCTCCGACGGTTACGCCAGAGCCCAGCGCCACGCCACAGCCAAGCGCCACCGAGACGCCGCTGTCCGTTGCGGTCATTGAGCCGGGCAGCGAAGGGGATGCCGGGGCTGTCGCGCCGCCCGCGCCAGGAACCGATCCCGAACCGCCTGCCGCGCCGGTGGCCGACGATGACGGTCCAGCCGGGATCGCGCTCACGCCGCTGGTGATCGTCGGCGTGCTGGCCGTGCTGGCACTGGCCTATGTCGGGACCTATGCCGCCCAGGCCGCCCGCCTGGACAGCTATCGCGAAGGCTTCATTCTCAACCGCTGCCCGGTCTGCGAGGAAGGCAATCTGTTGCTGGAAGAGCGCCGCTACCGCTCAGTCGGCATCCCGCGCGTGCGCCGCGTGGTGCGCTGCGATCGCTGCCACTCGGTCCTGCGCGAAGTCGGACGGCAGCGCTGGCGCTACGCGATCGATCGCGCCGCCAACCCCGCCATGTTCGACCGGCTCAATGGTGAAGTCGTGACCGAGCATCAACTGCTGGAATTGTCACCGGAGTACGAAGCGCCCCCGCCCCAATTCATCGACGACGAGCCGAACGAGTAGTTTCGGTCTGCCCCGCGATAAGTTTTGCCGACTGGGGTTAGAGTCGGTAATCTCTACTTACTCAACTGCATCCTGCCGACCCGCGAATTTCACAGCTTTCACACGGGAGATCGATGTGACCGAACCGATCAAGACTCCAGACTGGCTCAAAGATACTATTTTCTACCAGATATTTCCGGACCGTTTTGCCAAAAGCAGCCGCCTCGACAAGCCGTCCAACCTCGAACCCTGGGACACGCCCCCGACCCCTGGCGGGTTTAAAGGCGGTGACTTGCTGGGCGTGATGGAACATCTCGACTACCTGGAAGACCTGGGCATCAACGCGATTTACTTCAACCCGATCTTCCAGTCGGCGTCAAACCACCGCTATCATACGCATGATTATTTCCAGGTCGATCCGCTGCTGGGCGGTAATCCGGCCTTTCGTGAGCTGCTCGACGCCGCGCACGATCGCGGGATTCGGATCGTGCTCGATGGCGTCTTTAACCATGCCAGCCGGGGCTTCTTCCAGTTCAATCACATCATGGAATGTGGTGCGCAGTCGCCCTATCTCGACTGGTTCACCGTGCGCGATTTTCCGATCAACGCCTTTCAGGAAGATCAGGAGCCGAGCTACGCAGCCTGGATGGGCCTGCACGCGCTCCCCAAGTTCAACACCGACAATCCGCAGGTGCGCGAGTTCATCTTCGAGGTTGCGGCCTACTGGGTCAAGTTCGGGATCGATGGCTGGCGGCTGGACGTGCCGACCGAGATCGACGACGACGACTTCTGGCGCGAGTTCCGCCGCCGGGTGCGCAGCGCCAACCCCGACGCCTACATCGTGGCCGAGATCTGGCACGAGGCCAAGCGTTGGCTGCAAGGCGACCAGTTCGACGCCGTGATGAACTACATCCAGACCCGCGCCGCGATCTCATTCTTCGGGTCGCGCTCGATCGCGCCGCTGTGGCACGGGGGTGGTTACCCGCCGCTCAAGCCGATCAAAGCCGCCGGCTTCGCCAAAGCCATCGAGACGATGATCGACCTCTACGACTGGGAGATCACATCGGCGCAGATGAACCTGCTCAGCAGCCACGACACGCCGCGTTTTCTGCACATGGTCGGCGAGGACAAGCAGGCGCTCAAGCTGGCGATGCTGTTCCAGATGACGATGCCGGGCGCGCCAACCGTCTACTATGGCGACGAGATCGGGCTGACCGGCGGCTATGAGCCGGCCTCGCGCGGCGCGATGCCCTGGGATGAGTCGCAATGGGAAATGGACATCCTGAGCTTCGTGCGCGACACCATCCGGCTGCGCAAGGGGTCTGTGGCGCTGCGGCGCGGCACCTACAAGACGCTGCTGGCCGACGGGGATGTGTATGTGTTCGAGCGCGCCCACCCGGAAGAACGGCTGCTGGTGGCGTTCAATACCGGCGTGGCGCAGAGCGTCGCCAGCATCCCCCAGGCCGCGGGCGCAGGCGAGCCGCAGACCGTGTTTGGGACGGTTGGGCAGCTCACCGCCACAGCGGACAACCTGAGCCTGACCCTGCCGCCCCGCAGCGGAGCCGTGCTCAAGCTCGCCCGCCCCTAGCACGGCGGTATCTCACTCAGCCGGAACAAGACCGTGTGGGCTGGGACGCCGCGCGCAGCCCATCCCCACACGGTTACTCGTTACGCCCCGATGGGCTATACTATAGTGACCGAATCAGTGTATTGCGTTGAAATGAGAGCTATGGTTATGGAAGCCGCAGTCAGTGTCATCAAATCCGCCGAGCCGCGCACGTGCGTTCAGGTTACATTCCCAGATCAGATGATCTATGAAGGGCCGGTCGGCACGACGCTGGAAACATTCATCCAGGCTGCCGAGCGCGACAAAATGCCGCAGAGCGCGCTGACGGTGGCCGCGATCGTCGATGGCGCACTGCGTGAGCTGACCATGCCGGTCCGGCGCGATGTCAACGTCATTCCGGTGGGGACCGACAGCGGCGACGGCAGCCGCATCTACCGCCGCTCGCTGGCCTTCCTGCTGACGGTCGCCACGACCGAGTTGTTTCCCAACACGAAGGTGCTGATCGACTACGCGACGCCGAGCGGGGCCTTCTTCTGCAAGATTCGCGGGCGCGAGCCGTTCTCGCCGGACGAGCTTGAAGCGATCAAGACCCGGATGCACGAGATCGTGGTTGCCAACGAGCCGATCACGCGCGACCAGATCGATCTGCAAGAGGCGATCGCGATCTTCCGTGAGCGCGAGGACGACGATAAGGTCCGCCTGCTCGAATTCCGCACGAAGGACTATCTCACCGTCTACCAGTTGCGCGGCCAGATCGACTACTTCTATGGCTACATGGTCCCGCACACCGGCTACCTGACGCTGTTCAACATTCTGCCGGAAGAAGACGGGTTTGTCTTGCAATATCCGCGCCGCGAAAGCCCGAACATCATCCGGCCCTACTACCCTTCGCCGCAGCTTACCTCGGTCTTTCGCCAGACCGAAGAATGGCTGAGCCTGCTGGGCGTGCAGGACATCGGCCAGCTCAACCAAGCGATCCGCGATGGGCGCGCGCGCGAGCTGGTGCTGGTCAATGAGGCGCTGCACGAACAGCGCATCGCCCACATCGCGACCCAGATTTCCAAGCGCAGCCAGGAAGGGCTGCGACTGGTGCTGATCGCCGGGCCGTCGTCATCCGGCAAGACGACGTTTTCCAAGCGGCTCGCCATCCAGCTTATGGCGCACGGTCTTCAGCCCTACACGCTGGAAATGGACCGCTATTTTGTGGACCGTGAAAAGACGCCGCGTGACGAAACCGGTGAGTATGATTTCGAGGCGCTGGAAGCGGTCGATCTGCCGCTGTTCAACGAGCAGCTTCTGGGGCTGATCAACGGCGACCGGGTCCGCATTCCGCGCTTCGACTTCGTGGCCGGCACGCGCGCCCTGGGCGAAGAAGTCCAGATCACGTCCGACTGCATTCTGATCGTCGAGGGGATTCACGGCCTGAACCCCGGCTTGATCCCGGCCATTCCCAGCGAGCGCGCCTACCGCGTCTATGTCTCGGCCCTGACGCAGATCAACATCGACCGCCACAATCGCGTGCCTACGACCGATCTGCGCCTGATCCGCCGCATCGTGCGCGACGCGACCTATCGGGGCTACTCCGCGCTGGACACGCTCTCGCGCTGGGAAAGCGTGCGACGCGGCGAAAAACGCAATATCTTCCCCTACCAGGAAAACGCCGACATCATGTTCAACTCGGCTCTGCTCTACGAACTGGCCGTGCTGCGCCCGCTGGCCGAGCCGCTGCTGCTCCAGGTCGAGCCGAGCCAGCGCCATTACATCGAGGCCCGGCGGCTGCTCTCGATCCTGGGCTGGCTGAAGACGATGAGTCCTGAGTTGGTGCCCGATAACTCGCTGCTGCGCGAGTTCATCGGCGGCTCGATCTTGCGCGACTACGCACCCGGGCTGACCTCGCCGCCTGCCCTGGGGGCGGCTAAGCAGTCTCAGACTGGCAGGTGACTTTTGGATACCGAACTCGTTTCGAGCAAGCTGCTGGGCCACTACGACACGATCCGCCGCGCCGAGAATGAGCAGATCACCGGGCTGCTCGAC